>JBJDXJ010000031.1:0-39508 GCA_051866635.1 Clostridia bacterium
GCGGCGGCAAGAAGCCTTTCAGACAGAAGGGTACAGGCCGTGCAAGACAGGGTTCCACTCGTGCTCCCCAGTGGACAAAGGGTGGTGTAGCTCTCGGTCCTAAGCCCAGAGATTACTCCTACAGCCTTAACAAGAAGGTTAAGAAGCTTGCTATGGTAAGCGCACTTTCCGCAAAGGCGGCAGAAGGCGAAGTTGCAGTGGTTGAAAGCCTTGCAATGGACGAAATCAAGACAAAGACAATGGCAAATCTCCTTAGTGCTGTAGGTGCTAAGAAGGCCCTTGTTATCACAGGCGAAATGAACGAAAATGTTTACCTTAGCACAAGAAACATCAAGGGTGCTAAGACAGCATTCGTTGGTATGCTTAACGTATACGATATCCTTAACAGCGACATCTTGGTTGCAGGTAAGGATGCTGTAGCTAAACTTGAGGAGGTGTATGCATAATGACAGCTTACGAAATCATTAAAAGACCTATCGTAACAGAACAGTCTATGGATCAGATGGCTGACAGAAAGTATACATTTGAAGTAGCAGTTTCAGCTAACAAGATCGAAATCAAAAAGGCAGTCGAAGAAATCTTCGGCGTTGAAGTAGAAAAAGTAACAACTATCAACATGGACGGCAAAAGAAAGAGAATGGGCATGAACATCGGCAAGCGTGCTGACTGGAAAAAGGCAGTTGTTAAGCTTACCGAAAAGAGCAAGACCATCGAATTCTTTGACGGCTTAATGTAAGAGAAGGAGTGAATAGTAATGCCTATTAAAAAGTATAAACCTACTACTCCTGCTCGCAGACAGATGACAGTATCTACATTTGAAGAAATCACAAAGAAGACTCCCGAGCGTTCTCTCGTGGTAACACTTAAGTCTTCCGGCGGTAGAAACTCCTACGGTAGAGTTACAGTTCGTCATCGTGGCGGCGGCGCAAAGAGAAAGTACAGAATTATTGACTTCAAGCGTAACAAGATGGATATGACAGCAAATGTAATTGCTATCGAATACGATCCTAACAGAAGCGCAAACATCGCTCTCGTTCAGTACGAAGACGGCGAAAAGAAATATATCATCGCTCCCGTAGGTCTTATGGTTGGCGACGTTATCGTTTCTTCCGAAACAGCAGATATCCGTCCCGGTAATGCACTTCCTCTTAAGTCCATTCCCGTTGGTACAGTTATCCACAATATTGAACTTCAGCCCGGTAAGGGCGGTCAGCTCGTAAGAGCTGCAGGTAACGCTGCACAGCTTATGGCTAAGGAAAACGGTTATGCACAGGTAAGACTTCCTTCCGGTGAAGTTAGAATGATCAGCCTTGAATGTAAGGCAACAGTTGGCCAGGTTGGCAACATCGATCATGAAAACGTTTCCATCGGTAAGGCGGGTAGAAAGAGACATATGGGTTGGAGACCTACAGTACGTGGTGTTGTAATGAACCCCTGCGACCATCCTCATGGTGGTGGTGAAGGTAAGTCCCCCGTTGGTATGCCTTCTCCTGTTACTCCCTGGGGCAAGCCTGCTCTTGGTTATAAGACTCGTTCTAAGAAGAAGCAGAGCGAAAAGTTTATCGTAAAGCATCGTAATGCGAGATAAGGAGGAAGAGTAAATGAGCAGATCTATTAAAAAGGGTCCTTTTATCGATCCTAAGCTTTTATCCAGAGTTCAGGCAATGAACGAAGCAGGCGAGAAGAGAGTTTTAAAAACTTGGTCTCGCAGCTCTACAATTTTCCCTGATTTCGTAGGACACACAATCGCTGTTCACAACGGTAAAACACATGTTCCCGTATACGTAACAGAAGATATGGTTGGTCATAAATTGGGTGAATTTGCTCCTACAAGAACATTCAAGGGTCACGTAGGCGCAAAGAAGTAAGAAAAGGAGGACAAGACAAATGGAGGCTAAAAGAGAAGCTAAGGCAGTTCTTAAATATGCAAGAATTTCGCCCAGAAAAGTCAACATTGTAAACGACCTTATAAGAAATAAGCCCGTCGGAGTTGCAATGGGTATCCTTAACAACACACCCAAAGCTGCAAGTGCACTCCTCATCAAGCTTTTGAACAGTGCAGTCGCAAATGCAGAACACAACTACCAGATGGATGTAGATAAACTCTATGTTGCGGAAGTATATGCTAATGCAGGCCCCACTCTTAAGAGAGTAATGCCTCGTGCACAGGGTAGAGCATTCCGCATCTTGAAGAGAACAAGTCATATTACAATCGTTGTAAAAGAAAAAGAATAAGGAGGCGCTCTTATGGGTCAGAAAGTTAATCCCCATGGTCTTAGAGTAGGCGTTATTAAGGACTGGGATTCCAGATGGTACGCTGAAGATCATGAATTCGGTGATAACCTTGTAGAAGACTACAAGATTAGAGAATATGTAAAGAAGAAGCTCTATGGCGCAGGTGTTCCTAAGATTGAAATCGAAAAGACAGCAAACGCTATTAAGCTTTATGTTCACACAGCTAAGCCCGGCATCGTAATTGGTAAGAAGGGTGAAGATATCGAAAAGCTCAAGGCAGAAATTTCTCGCCTTACAGGCAAGCAGGTATCTATCGAAATCGTTGAAGTTAAGCAGGCTAACCTTTCTGCTCAGCTTGTTGCTGAAAACATTGCAGCACAGCTTGAAAAGAGAGTAAGCTTCAGAAGAGCTATGAAGGGTGCTATGAGCTTCGCTATGAAGGCAGGCGCTAAGGGTATTAAGACAACTTGCGGCGGCCGTCTCGGCGGTGCTGAAATCGCAAGAAAGGAAACATACCATGAAGGTACTATTCCTCTTCAGACTCTTCGTGCAGATATTGACTACGGTTTTGCAGAAGCTAACACAACTTACGGCAAGATTGGTTGTAAGGTATGGATTTACAAGGGCGAAGTCCTCAATGTAAATGCTGCTAAGAGAGCTCCCAAGGCTCCCAAGGCTCCTAAGAAGGAAGGGGGACGCAAAAATGTTAATGCCTAAAAGAGTAAAGCACAGAAAGCAGTTTCGTGGCAGAATGACAGGTACTGCTCTTCGTGGCAATAAAGTAACAAACGGTGAATTTGGTCTCGTTTCTTTGGAACCTGCTTGGATCACAAGCAACCAGATTGAAGCTGCCCGTATCGCTATGACACGTTACATCAAGCGTGGCGGTAAGGTATGGATCAAGATTTTCCCCGATAAGCCTATAACAGAAAAGCCTGCTGAAACACGAATGGGTTCCGGTAAGGGTTCTCCCGAATACTGGGTAGCAGTTGTTAAGCCCGGTAGAGTAATGTTCGAAATCGGCGGCGTTGCAGAAGAAACAGCAAGAGAAGCACTTCGTCTTGCTATGCACAAGCTCCCCGTAAAGTGTAAGATTCTTGCACGTGCGGAACAGGAAACGGAGGGTGACAACTAATGAAGGTAAAAGATATCCGTGCAATGAGCACAGAAGAATTAGAAGTAAAACTCTTTGACCTTAAGAAAGAACTTTTCAATTTAAGATTCCGTAACGCAACTAACCAGCTCGAAAACCCGCTTGAAATTGCTAACGTTAAGAAGGCAATTGCACGTGTTAAGACTGTTATCCGCGAAAGAGAACTTGAAAAGACTGTTTAATGAGCGAAAGGAGGATATTATAAATGACTGAAAGAAATTATCGTAAGACAAGAATCGGCAAGGTAGTAAGCGATAAGATGGATAAGACTATCGTAGTTGCTATCGAAGACAGTGTAAAGCATCCTCTTTACGGCAAGGTTATTAAAAGAACCGTAAAGTTTAAGGCTCATGATGAAGAAAATCAGTGCGGTATCGGCGATCGCGTAGAAATCATGGAAACAAGACCGCTCAGCCGCGATAAGAGATGGAGACTTGTCCGCATTGTGGAAAAGGCTCGCTAATTGGAAAAGGAGTGAACTAACGTGATTCAACAGCAGACTCTGTTAAAGGTTGCTGACAACACAGGTGCTAAGGAACTTATGTGCATCAGAGTGCTTGGCGGCTCCTTCAGAAGATATGGTAACATCGGTGATGTTATTGTTGCTTCCGTAAAGAAAGCAGCACCCGGCGGCGTTGTTAAGAAGGGTGATGTTGTAAAGGCAGTTATCGTACGCAGCGTTAAGGGCGTAAGAAGAGCTGATGGCAGTTATATCAAGTTTGATGAAAACGCAGCAGTTATCATCAAGGAAGATAAGAACCCCAGAGGTACTCGTATATTCGGACCTGTTGCAAGAGAACTTCGTGACAACGACTACATGAAGATTCTTTCTCTCGCACCCGAAGTTCTGTAAGGGAGGCAACATTATGAGTAAGAGAATTAATATCAAAAAGGGCGATCAGGTTATCGTCATTTCCGGTGAGGAAAAGAACAAAAAGGGCAAGGTAATAAGCGTTGACCCCGCCTCCTCCCGTGTTATAGTTGAAGGTATCAACATGGTTACAAAGCACCGTAAGCCTCGCAGTCAGGCTGACCTTGGTGGCATCGTTCATCAGGAAGCAGCTATTGACGCATGCAAGGTAATGCATATTTGCGACAAGTGCAAGCAGCCTACAAGAATCGGTTACAAGATGCTTGAAGACGGTGCAAAGGTTCGCGTATGTAAGAAGTGCGGCGAAACATTTGAAAACTAAGAGAGGAGGACTAAGCAATGTCAACACTTAAGACACTTTATAAAGAAGAAGTAGCAGGCGCTCTTATGAAGAAGTTTGAATACAAGAGTGCTATGCAGATTCCCAAGATTGAAAAGGTTGTAATCAACATTGGTCTTGGCGAAGCTAAAGACAATGCTAAGGTTATTGACTCCGCTGCCGCTGATCTTATGTTAATCACAGGTCAGAAGCCTGTAGTAACAAAGGCAAGAAAGTCCGTTGCTAACTTCAAGATCAGAGAAGGAATGAGCCTTGGTGTAAAGGTAACACTTCGTGGCGAAAAGATGTACGAATTCATCGACAAACTCTTCAACATCGCTCTTCCCAGAGTTAGAGACTTCAGAGGCATTAACCCCAATGCTTTTGACGGAAGAGGTAACTATTCCTTAGGTATCAAGGAACAGCTTATTTTCCCTGAAATCGATTATGATAAGATCGATAAAATCAGAGGTATGGACATCATTTTCGTTACCACAGCTAATACAGACGAAGAGGGCAGAGAGCTCCTTAAGCTCATGGGTGCCCCCTTCACAAAGTAAGCAGGGGAGGAGAATAATTATGGCAAAGAAATCTATGGTTTTAAAGCAGCAGAAGACACCTAAGTTCGCAACAAGAGCTTACAACAGATGTAAAATCTGCGGAAGACCCCACGCTTATCTCAGAAAGTATGGCGTTTGCCGTATCTGCTTCAGAGAACTTGCGTATAAGGGTGAAATCCCCGGTGTTAAGAAGGCAAGCTGGTAATATACAGTCAGAAAAGGAGGTTATTATCTATGCAGATTACAGATCCTATCGCTGATATGCTTACAAGAATTAGAAATGCTAATTCTGCAAAGCATCAGACAGTTGACGTTCCCGTATCCAAGATGAAGACAGCTATCGCTGAAATCCTCAAGGAGGAAGGTTACATCAAAGGTTATGAAATAGTTGACGACGGAAAGCAGGGTATGATTCACATTACTCTCAAGTACGGCGCAAATAAGGAAAAGGTTATTTCCGGTATCGAAAGAGTTTCCAAGCCCGGTCTTCGTGTATACGCAGGTGCAGATGAACTCCCCAGAGTTCTTAAGGGCCTCGGTATCGCAATCGTTTCCACTTCCCAGGGTATCATGACAGACAAAAATGCAAGAAAGCTCCACACAGGCGGCGAAGTTCTCGCATTTGTTTGGTAATATAGATTAGAGGTGAAATAAATGTCAAGAATAGGTAGAAAACCTATCGCCATCCCTGCAGGCGTTACAGTTACTGTAGGCGAAGGTAATGTTGTTACTGTTAAGGGTCCTAAGGGCGAACTTACACAGACAATGCATGGCGATATGATAATTAAAGTAGAAGCATCAGAAGTTATTGTTGAACGTCCTTCTGAACAGAAGCTTCACAAGTCCCTTCACGGTCTTACAAGAACACTTGTTGCTAACATGGTAACAGGCGTATCTACAGGCTTCTCAAAGGAACTTGAAATCAACGGTGTTGGTTACCGTGCTCAGAAGCAGGGCAATAAGCTCGTATTAAGCCTTGGTTACTCCCACCCCGTTGAAATGGAAGATATTCCCGGATTGACAGTTGAAGTACCTGCTCCCAACAAGATTGTTGTTTCAGGTGCAGATAAGCAGGCAGTTGGTCAGCTTGCTGCTAAGATCAGAGAAAAGAGACCGCCGGAACCCTATAAGGGCAAGGGTATTAAGTATGTCGACGAAAGAATCATCCGCAAGGAAGGTAAAGTCGGCAAGGCTAAGAAGTAAGAGAGGAGATAGGCATTATGATAAGTAAGCCCAATAGTAATAAGGCAAGACTTAAGAGACATGCAAGAATTCGTAACAAGATCAGCGGCACAGCAAGCTGTCCCCGTCTTTGCGTGTTCCGTTCTCTTAAGAACATTTACGCACAGGTTATCGATGATGTTAACGGTGTAACTCTTGTTTCTGCTTCCAGTCTCGAACTTAAGGACACTTATGGCGGAAATAAGGATGCTGCAACAGAAGTTGGTAAATTGGTTGCAGAAAAGGCATTAAAAGCAGGTATTAAAGAGGTCGTTTTCGACCGTAGCGGTTATCTCTATCACGGCAGAGTTGCATCCCTTGCAGCAGGTGCCCGTGAAGGTGGATTAGAATTCTAAGGTGAGGAGGTAGAAGTATGAACGAGCGTATAGATGCATCCACATTGGATCTTAAAGAAAAATTAGTACACGTTAACCGTGTTTCTAAAACTGTTAAGGGTGGTAGAACAATGCGTTTCTCCGCACTTATCGTTGTAGGTGACGGTAACGGTCACGTAGGTTGCGGTATGGGTAAGGCTGCTGAAATCCCCGATGCTATCAGAAAGGGTATTGAAGCTGCAAAGAAGAACTTAATCACTGTTCCTCTTCTTAATACTACTATCCCCCACGAAGTTATTGGCGAATACGGTGCAGGCAGAGTTCTCATCAAGCCTGCAGCTGAAGGTACAGGTGTTATCGCAGGTGGCGGTGTAAGAGCCGTACTTGAACTTGCCGGTATCCAGAACGTAAGAACAAAGTGCCTCCGCAGCAACAACCCCACAAATGTTGTTAAGGCAACAATCGAAGGCCTTGCTTCCTTGAAGAGCGCTGAAGAAGTTGCTCGTCTCCGTGGCAAGGACGTTAACGAACTGTAAGGAGGAGTAATACAATGGCTAAACTTAGAATTACTCTCGTAAAGAGTACAGCAGGCAGAAAAGCTAATCAGATTGCAACTGTTAAAGCTCTCGGCCTTAAGAAAATCAGAGACGTGGTTGAACAGAACGACACACCTCAGATAAGAGGTATGATCAATGTTGTCAGCCATTTGGTTAAGTACGAAGAAATCTAACTTTAAGGAGGTGCACTGCAATGAAATTATATGAACTTACACCTGCTCCCGGTTCCAAGAAGGAAGGCTTTAGAAAAGGTCGCGGTGCCGGTAGCGGTAACGGTAAGACAGCAGGCAGAGGTCACAAGGGTCAGAACGCTCGTTCCGGCGGTGGCGTTAGACCGGGCTTTGAAGGCGGTCAGATGCCCTTATATCGTCGTCTTCCCAAGCGTGGCTTTACAAATATTTTTGCTAAGGATTATGTAGCAATCAACGTTGAAAAGCTTGAAAAGTTTGAAAACGGTGCAGTAGTTGATGCCCAGGCTCTTAAGGATGCCGGCGTTATCTCTAAAATTCAGAATGGCGTAGTTATCATGGGCAGAGGCGAAATCACAAAGAGTCTCACAGTAAAGGCAGTTCGCTTTACTGAAAGCGCAAAAGAAAAAATCGAAAAAGCAGGCGGAAAGGCTGAGGTGATCTAACGTGCTTCAGACACTCAGAAATGCATGGAAGATACCGGATTTAAGAAAGAAAATTCTTTACACAGTACTTCTTATTGTTGTTTTCCGTTTCGGTAGTTATATTCCCGTTCCCTGGATTGACGCAAGTGCAGTTGCTTCCTGGCTTAACAATGAAACAGGCAACACACTCTTCAATCTTATGGACTCTTTCTCCGGTGGTTCATTGTCAAATGCAACAATTTTTGCAATGAGTATCTCTCCCTACATCAACAGCTCCATTATTATGCAGCTTTTGACTGTTGCTATTCCCGCTTTAGAGAGAATGGCAAAAGAGGGTGCAGAAGGCAGAAAGAAAATCACAAAGATTACAAGATATGTAACAGTTGTTCTTGCTGCGGTTCAGGCTCTTGGCCTTTACCTCACATTAAGGAGCCAGAATGCTATTATGCTTGGTGCTATGCCCGAAATTTTCATAGCTCTTTCCATTATATTTGCTTTCACAGCAGGTACAGCATTCCTTATGTGGCTTGGTGAGCAGATTACAGGTAAGGGTATCGGTAACGGTATCTCCATGATAATCTTTGCAGGTATCGTAGCAAGCGTTCCCAACATGATTCGTACAGCGGCTGAAAACTTCGGTGCTTGGTGGAACTGGGTTCTCCTGTTGGTATACGTACTTCTTTCCATCACATTCGTTGTTCTTATCAACGATGCTGAAAGAAAGATTCCCGTACAGTATGCAAAGAGAGTTGTAGGTAACAAAATGTATGGCGGCCAGTCCTCCAACATTCCCATCAAGGTTACTCAGGGCGGTGTAATTCCCATTATCTTCGCTATGAGCATTATGACATTCCCTGCAACATTAGCTCAGATTATTGCACAGAATGACTACAACAGCGTGCTTTACACGATTGCAAACTTTGTAACAAGCGGCTGGTTCTATCCCACATTCTACTTTATTCTTATTATTGCATTTGCATATTTCTATGCTTCAATTACTTTCAATCCTATTGAAATTGCAAACAATATTAAGAGTAACGGTGGTGCTATCATGGGTATCCGTCCCGGCAAACCCACAAGCGATTATATCGCTAAGGTTGTTTCCAAGATTACTCTTATCGGCGCTATCGCACTTGCAGTTATTGCTGTTCTTCCCATCGTTGTTACAGCAGTAATAGGTATGCAGGTTGCTTCTCTTGCTCTTACAGGTACATCACTCCTTATCGTAGTTGGTGTTGCTCTTGAAACAGTACAGCAGATTGAAGCACAGATGGTAATGAGACATTATAAGGGATTCTTAGAATAAGACTTTGCCTTTGAAAGGGAGATATCATGAAGTTAGTTTTATTAGGCGCTCCCGGTTCCGGTAAGGGCACACAGGCTGAAAAGCTCTCTGCTCTTTTAGGAATACCGACAATATCTACAGGCGCAATTATCAGAGCACATATCAACGGCAAGACCGAACTGGGCCTTAAGGCAACAAGCTATATCCAAGACGGTAAACTTGTTCCCGACGAATTAGTCCTTGATATTGTGAAGGACCGTCTTAGTAAGGATGATTGTAAGAATGGCTTCATCCTTGATGGTTTCCCCAGAACCATTCCTCAGGCAGAAGAAGCCGAAAGACTTGGTTTTGGTATCGAAAGAGTTTTGGACCTTTATGTTTCGGACGAAGCAATCGTTGACCGCCTTTCAGGCAGACGTGAATGTAAAGTTTGCAGAACTCCTTTCCACACTGTTTACAACGCTCCTCATGTTGACGGAATTTGTGACAAGTGTGGCGGCGAATTAATCCGCCGTGCAGACGACGAACCGGAAACCATCCGAAAGAGACTTGAAGTTTACCATAAGGAAACTGAGCCTCTTGAGAACTTTTATAAAGAACGCGGTATTCTTACTGTTGTTGAAGGCAGAAAGAAAATCGAGGACACAACACGAGATGTTCGCAAGGCACTTGGCCTTGACTAAGTCGAGGTAGAATATGATAGTTCTCAAAACAAGCAAAGATTTACAGGCTATGGCGAAAAGCGGTTTAATCGTTGCCAAAGCCTTGGAAGCTGCCGAAGAGGCAGTGAAACCCGGAATGACAACGGCACGGCTTAACGAAATTGTGGAGAAGGTTATAGTAGGCGAAGGTGCGAGACCCTCTTTCAAAAACTACAGAGGCTTCCCTGCCTGCTGTTGTATCTCTCCCAATAACGTTGTCGTTCACGGAATACCTTCTGACAAGGTTGTTCTTCAGGAAGGTGATATCGTAAGCATAGATGTGGGTGCCTTTATCGGAGGCTTCCACGGCGATGCTGCGAGAACGCTTGCCGTGGGCAAAATATCAGATGAAGCCAGAAGGCTCATCGAGACAACAAAGGAAGCATTTTTCAAGGGAATGGAACAGGCTGTCGATTCCAACCGTATCGGTGACATCGGTCATGCAGTCCAGACCCATGCGGAAAATGCAGGTTACAGTGTTGTCAGAGAGCTTGTCGGTCACGGCGTGGGGCATGAGCTCCATGAGTCACCTGATGTGCCGAACTTCGGCATGCCGGGTAAAGGAGTGAGACTGACGAAAGGCATGGTAATAGCAATCGAGCCGATGATAAACATGGGTGCTAAAGAAGTAAGCTTCTCCAAGATAGACGGTTGGACCGTAACTACAAAGGACGGCTCTCTTTCAGCCCATTATGAAAACACGGTTGCCATTACGGAAGACGGGCCCAAAATACTGACCCTGAGGTAACAAATATGAAAATATCAGATGTTGTTATTTCCAAAAAGGGTAAATATGACGGCGAAGTATTTTTCGTAATAGACGTAAAAGACGGTTTTGCGTATTTGTGTGACGGAAAGAAACGGAAGGTTTCAAATCCCAAGAAGAAAAACATTCTTCATCTGGAAAAAACAAATCTTTCTTCTCCTATTGTTGCCGAAAGGCTTCAAAGTGGTGAAAACACCGTAGACGCACTGATGCGAGCAGAACTTAAAAGATTAAAATTCATGTTAGAGTCGAAAGTTTCAGATTAGGAGGTAATACCGTGGCTAAAGAAGATGTTCTTGAAATGGAAGGTACCGTGCTTGAAGCACTGCCCAACGCAATGTTTCAGATTGAATTAAGTAACGGTCATAAAATATTGGGACACGTTTCCGGTAAGTTAAGAATGAACTTCATCAGAATTTTACCGGGAGATAAAGTAAAAGTAGAGCTCTCGCCTTATGACCTCACAAGAGGCAGAATAACATGGCGTTCTAAATGAGCGTATTGATAAATATTCGTAATTAAAAACATTTGAGGAGGAATTCACTATGAAGATTAGACCCTCAGTTAAACCGATTTGCGAAAAGTGCAAGATTATCAAGAGAAAAGGTAAAATCATGGTAATCTGCGAAAACCCCAAGCACAAGCAGAAGCAGGGCTGATTAATTTTTTCGGCGCGGCTGAACACTAAAAGTGTTGTCGGGAAAAATTTTATCCCTCATTTTGGTATAATTGTAAGCTGATCAAAATTTTCGGTGTCGGATCCGTCAATAGATGCGGGTCAACAATCATATTATGAAAGGATGAGAAAACATGGCAAGAATATCTGGCGTGGATTTGCCCAGAGAAAAGCGCGTTGAAATTGGTCTCACATACGTATACGGTATTGGTAGAACAAGCGCAAACAAGATCCTTGAAGCAACAGGTATCAATCCTGATACAAGAGTAAAGGACCTTACAGAAGATGAAGTTGCAAAACTCAGGGATGTTATTGATAACAATTACACAGTTGAAGGTGACCTTCGCAGAGAAGTAGCTCTTAACATTAAGAGACTTATCGAAGTAGGTTGCTACCGTGGCGTTCGCCACAGAAAAGGCCTTCCCGTAAGAGGTCAGAACACAAAGAACAATGCCCGCACAAGAAAGGGTCCCAAGCGTACAATCGCTAATAAGAAGAAGTAAGGAGGAGAGCATAGATGGCTAAAGCAGTTAAGAAGACAGCCGTTCGTAAGAGACGCGAACGTAAGAACATTGAACGTGGTGCAGCACATATCAGAAGCACATTTAACAACACAATCGTTACAATTACAGACGTTAACGGTAATGCTCTTTCCTGGGCATCCGCAGGCGGACTTGGTTTCAGAGGCTCCAGAAAGAGCACTCCCTTTGCTGCACAGATGGCAGCAGAAACAGCAGCAAAAGCTGCAATGGAACATGGCTTAAAGACAGTTGAAGTTTATGTTAAGGGCCCCGGTGCCGGTCGTGAAGCTGCAATTCGTGCACTTCAGGCAGCAGGTCTTGATGTAAGCCTCATTAAGGACGTAACACCCATTCCTCACAATGGTTGCCGTCCCCCCAAGAGAAGAAGAGTTTGATTTAGAAGGAGGTTTACTGATATGGCTAAGAATACGCAACCCATTTTAAAGCGTTGCAGAACTTTGGGCATTGAACCCACAGTTATGGGCGTTGATAAGAAGAGCAACCGTAATCCCGGTGGCAACCAGAGAAAGAAGAAGAGCGAATACGCTATTCAGCTTAACGAAAAGCAGAAGGCAAAGTTTATCTATGGCGTTCTTGAAAAGCAGTTCAGAAAGTACTTCACTATGGCTGAAAAGAAGGAAGGCATTGCCGGTGAAAACCTTCTCGCTATTCTTGAAAGCAGACTTGATAATGTAATTTTCAGACTTGGTCTTGCTGATACACGTCGTCAGGCTCGTCAGATTGTTACACACGGTCACGTGCTTGTAAACGGCAAGCGTGTGGACATTCCCTCCTACCTTGTTTCTGTAGGTGAGGTTGTTTCCCTTAAGGAATCCGTAGCAACAGGCGACTGGATGAAGGACATTGTTGAACGCAATTCTTCAAGAAGCGTTCCCCAGTGGCTCAGCTTGGATAAGAACACTCTTTCCGGTACAGTTACAGCTACTGCTAAGAGAGAAGATATCGACTACGAAATCAACGAAACACTTATCGTCGAACTCTACTCCAAGTAATAGCAAGGTCCGGGTGCATTGAACACATTGGGTTCAACTCACTTTGACCTATCCCGACACTATGTAACAAATAAATATATAGGAGGGTGTATTAGTTGAACGATTTAAGATTTGAAAAACCCCGTATTGAGAAGGTTGAACAGTCCGAGGACTGCTCTTACGGTAAATATACCGTGGCTCCGCTTCAGCGCGGCTATGGTACAACCCTCGGAAACTCACTGAGGAGAATGATGCTTTCAAGCCTTGAAGGTGCTGCTGTTACTTCTATTAAGATTAACGGTGTTCAGCATGAGTTTTCCACAATTCCCGGCGTTAAGGAAGATGTATCCGAAATCGTGCTTAACATAAAGCAGATTATAATCAAGCTCCACAGCGATGGTCCAAAGACTGTACGCATCGAAGCTAACGGTACAATGGACCTTACTGCAGGTGATATTATCCGCGATGCTGATGTTGAAATCCTTAACCCCGATCTCCATCTTGCAACTTTAAACGAAGATGCATCATTGTATATGGAGCTTACCATTGACCGCGGCAGAGGTTATGCATCCGCTGAAAAGAATAAGGCTATGGGCCAGCCTCTTATCGGTCTTATTCCTGTGGATTCTATCTACACTCCTGTTCCCAAGGTAAACTACACTGTAGAAAATACCCGTGTAGGACAGGATGTTGACTATGACAAACTCACAATTGAAGTTTGGACAAACGGCACAAAGACTGCAGATGAGGCAATCAGCCTTGCTGCAAAGATTATAAACGACCACATGATGCTCTTCATTCAGCTTACAGATGAAGCTATGAGCACTGAAACTATGGTCGAAAAGGAAGAAACCAAGAAAGAAAAAGTATTCGAAATGACTATCGAAGAACTTGACCTTTCCGTTCGTTCTTACAACTGCTTGAAGAGAGCAGGCATCAACACCGTTGAAGACCTTACTCTCCGCAAGGAAGAAGAAATGATGAAGGTTAGAAACCTTGGCAGAAAGAGTCTTGACGAAGTATTTAACAAGCTTCAGGCTCTTGGTCTTTCCTTTGCTCCCGATGAGGACTAATAGTTTATAAGGAGGTACGAAACAATGGGTACAAGAAAATTAGGCCGTCCTACCGACCAAAGAATAGCTATGCTTCGTAACTTAGTTACTTCTTTGCTTGAAAACGGTAAAATTGAAACTACAGTTACACGTGCTAAGGAAGTTCGTTCTCTTGCTGAAAAGATGATTACTCTCGGTAAGACAAACACACTTCATTCCCGTCGTCAGGCTCTCTCATTCATCACAAAAGAGTCTGTTGTAACAAAGGTTTTTGAAGAACTCGCTCCTAAGTATGCTGACCGTAACGGTGGCTACACAAGAATAGTTAAAACAGGCGCTCGCCGTGGTGACAATGCTCCCACAGCAATAATTGCCCTTGTTGACTAATTAAAAAATACAGGTGTTGCAAACGCAACACCTTATTTTTTTTCAAGAGCAAGCCCTCTTCGCTCTTCTCTTTCCCTCAAATGTAGGGGACGGCGTCCTCGACGTCCCGTAAATATTACGATGCAACTGCCTTTATCCTATATGACGGTGTCCTCGATGTCCCCTACATTTTCCCCTTAAAAATTGCTAAATTGTGTCCCCTGTAAGGGCAAACTACAATATATAGAAACGTAAAAAAAATACCATAAAATTCAACTTTATAGTTGACTTTTGGATTAAACAGGTGTAATATTATTATGTGTGATACCCTGATAATGGTGTAGAATCGTTAAATTGGGTTCATATCTTAAATGACTTTAATTTTGGAGCAAGGAATGTCAGGAAACTTTGAGGTCGACAGGGTGGATATTCCTCCGTTCCGCATCCGGGATGATGTTTTTATCCCAATATCAGAACAGTCGGATGACTGAAATAAAAAATTTGGAGGAATTAAAAATGAAACTTAAAAAGATTTTAGCTCTTGCAGTTTCCCTTGCAATGGTACTTACAATGGTACCGGCTTTCAGCCTTGTTGCAAATGCTGCAGGGACTACAGGCGTTATTGACGCTCTTGGCGGCAGTGTTCTTTGGGCTTGCCCCGACGGCAGCTTCAACGACACAGCTATCGGAACAGCTTTTTCCGGCTGGTCATCCAGCATTACAAGCGGTTATGTAAATGTTAAAACATATTCCGTAGGTAACGTTATTCAGTACTATGTAAACGGTACAGCTAACGTAACAACAATCACTTCTCCCGGCTACGGCGGTGAAGGTGAAGATGCCCTTGTTATTGAATGGATAATGAAGAGACAGAATCCTTCCGATTTGTACTTCGACTTCTCCTTTACAGATAAGAACGGCACAGAAATTGCTTTCTTAAAGCTCGATAAGAACTACACATCTGTTACAGGCGAGTACTACATGGGTTATCCCGCAGAAGGTACAGACTGTGCTATCGTTGCAACAAACAATGGCGACGGTACTCATAAGGTTGAATACTATGTAGCAGGTTCCGTTGTATCTACAATTGCAAGTAAAGAGGGTGAAATCTCCGGCTTCGGCGGTATCACATCTTCTAACGGCCGTTGGTCCACAGCTTGGAACCATATCGGTTTTGCTAACCTTACAATCGGTGCTGTTTCTTTCTCCGCAACAAAGGTTGACGTTACAGCTACATACACTGCAAACGGCGAAACAGTTAAAACAGCTACAGGCAGCTACGATACCGAAAAGGGTGAAACAGGCAAAACATTTGACGCATACAGCTATTCCGCAAACGGCAGCAATGTTATGTACCACACAGATGGCGCAACTCTTTCCGAAAGCGGCGACATTGTAATGGATGTTGTTACAAACAACGGTACATACGCTTTGGGCGAGTGCTTTATGTATGATAGTTCTGCTTATGAAGTTGCTTCCGGCAACCTTGTTCCCAACGGTGACTTTGCTTACGGCACAGCAGGCTGGTACAATGGTGCAGGCGGTCAGGCAGGCTTCTTCGCCTCTAACGGTGACGGCACTATGACCCTTACAGCAGGCGGTACAGGTGCAGGCGGCGACAACTCTCTTTACAGAGCATGGGCAATTGAAACAGGTAAGACATACCTCTTCACATTTGACGCAAGTGCTACAAACGGATATGATAAAGTTTCTGTAAAGGACGACATCTCTGCAACAGCAGACGGTACAGTTATTCTTGACGGCGGCAAAGCAGGCACAAACCAGATTATATTTACAGCTGCAAACAGCTATATCCAGGTTAACTTCCGCTGGCTCGGTTCCGGCGACAAGTTCGGTAACTTCGGTCTTTATGAATTGGCTGACGCTTCCGCTAAGGTAGCTTCCACAACAATTAAGTTTGTTGATGCTGAAGGTACAGAACTTCAGACTGCTAAGACAGTAGCAGGCTTTATCGGCGATGTTATTGACCTTACAGATACAGCAGTTGTTCCCGAAACAATCACATATAACGGCAATCTTTATTCTAAAGATGCTTCCAACCCTGCAAGCCATACAGTTGCTACAGCAGCAGATGAAGTTACAGTTACATATTCTACCGACGCTGTAACAAGCATTTCTACAGCTTCCGCAACAGTTATCGACGGTCACACACCCCTTCTTCCCACAACACTTGCCGCTACAACAGGTACAGGTGCTGAAACTACTGTTAATGTAACTTCTTGGGATACATCTTCTCTTACAGTGGGTTCTAACACTGTTTACGGTACAGTTGAAGGTCTTGAACTTAAGGCAGAAGCTACAGTAACTGTTCTTCCCGAAACATTTGCACTTGCTGACAAGACAACTGTTAACGGTCAGACAGAAGCAAACAACAATGTAACAGCATTCCCTGCTTCTATTACAGACAGCTTCGTAATGGAAATGGACATTGTTGTTGAATCTTACGGCGACCTGTTCATCACATTAAAGACAGCAGCTGACACAGGCTTCTTCGGTCCTGAACAGATAGCTCTTGGTTTTGAAAAGAATTCCGGCGCATTCCGCCCTGTAAACGGTAACGGTTCCGGCGGCAGAACAACAGCAGATGCTGACTTGTTTGCAATCACCGCAGGTACTACATACCACCTTCAGGTAGTTTCCGATCCTGCACAGCATAAGTACACAGCAACAATTTTTGACGATAACGGCAATTCTGCTGTAGCTGAAAACTTTGGTTACAGAACAAACGCTGATTCTATCGGCTACCTTGCTATGCTTACAAATAACGGTGCAGGCGCTATCACAGCAACAAGCATTAAGGTTTACAATGCAACACTTGAAGCAAGCAAGGCTGAATACACAGTTGTAACAATTGTTGACGGCGTTGAAGAATCAAGAACAACAGGCACATTTATTTCCGCAGATGCGATTACAGCAGCTGAACGTGAAGGCTACGTTCTCACAAAGACAGTTGAAGGCAACACAGTAACATTTACTTATGTTTCCACAAAGACTGTTGACGTTAAGTTTGTAAATGCAAATGATGACGTTATCTACTCTGATTCTCAGGTAGTATCAAAGGACGGTAGCTTTACAGTTTCTGCAATGGAAATCTTTGCTCTTGATGCTTCCTATAACGGTGCATTCTACCAGATCCCCGAAACAGTAGTTGACGTAGCAAACATGGTAGTTGTAGTTTCCGAAACAGCTAACAAGTATGCCGCAATGGAAGATATGCTTGTTTCCGATAACGAAGTTTGGGGTATGAAGGCTACTAACAGTAACAGCGTATTCGTTGCTGCCGGTGCAGATGCTAACCGCGGTCCCGAATATGATGCTAACGGCGCTTCAGTTACAGACGGTAGCCATACACCTTCATTACTTGGTAAGTCTCGTGTAGGCTTCTTCCAGTTCCCTGTTGTTGACGTAACAGAAGGAGCTAAAGTAACAGCTAACTTCTACGTTCGTACATGGCATGGTAACGGTTTCTCTAACGGAAACACATCACTTCGTCTTGCAGCTACAGTTATAAATGACGACAGCTGGACAACACTTACTGACGGTGGCGATTACGACAGTGCAAACGCTCCCGTGTTTGAAGGTTGGACATCACCCATCTTCTCAAATGCACACGGTAATTATAACGACTATATCACATTTGATATTACAGAAGCTATGATGGCAGCAAAGTCTGCAGGTCTTACAACAATCACACTTCGTCTTAACACAGGTTGGGGTGCTGCATACATTGCAGAACGTGAAGCCGCTGTATTAGGCGGTGCATACGAAGGCAAGGCTGCATACATTGAAGTTTCCGACGCAGGTCTTGTTAAGGTAACTGCAGACGGTGCGGCTGAACTTACAAAGAACGGTTCTTCCATGAACGGTGTTGCATACGTTGCGGCAACAGACGATGTTCGTCTTAATGCAACAGGTGCAATCGTAGTTAGCACAGACGCAGGTTACTACTATGCTAACAAGGCAATGTCAATTGACACAGCTACAGACTTTGCAAATACAGAACCTAAGGGTCTTGGTCTTGCAATGGTTGATGGTGCTCAGGTAAGAATTGGTGAGGGTACAGATGAAGACGGTAAGCTTCTTGCCGATTCCGGTCTCCGTTTCCTTGCAACAGCAGATAAGACCGATACAGTTGTTGGCGATGGTGTTGAATTCGGTATTAAGTTAACAGCAGACGGTTCAAGCTCTCCTGCATACGTCAAGGCTACAAACTTCCAGGATGAAGCAGGATCTGTATTCTCCGTAGCTATCACAAACCTTAGTGCAGGTAACTACAACCGTCCTTACACAGCTACAGCTTACGCAAAGGTTACAATGGCAGACGATTCAGAAGTAGAATTCAATTCCGCTTCCTCCGTAACAAGAAGTATTTACCAGGTATCAGCAGGTATTATGAAGAACAACGTATTGGACGGTGGCGAATATGCAAACGCTGTCAACAGTACAATAATAGACGTTCTTAACGCTTACATCAACAGTGTTGGTGTACGTGTTGACCGTGGTGAAACATGGACAGCAGACGATGTTTACACAGGTGATGTATTCTTCACAGTTTCTTCCGTAACAGACGGTGACGTAACAACAGTTACAGTAACTCCCGATGATACATGGGCTAACCCTGTTAAGATCGCTTCTTGGTGGAAGGACTATGTAAGAGTTAACAACAACCATTCTACAGCAGTTAATTACATTGAAGGTGCTGTAGATGAAAACGGCGTTCTTACATTTACATTCACAGTTCCCGCTTCTGAATAATCAGTAAGCGTGAAATATATAGAATAGAGAGGATGATACCCGATGAAGAAGAAATATATTTCACCTCTTTTTGCAGAACTTGAACTTGAGCTTGAAGATGTTTTGTTTGACAGCACACTCGATAACGAAGGCGGCGATGACGACTTCGGTGACGGCGATCCCGAAGGCGGCTTTGACGCAGAAGAAGACTTCGCAATTTAAGCTTATAACTCTGTTTAAGAGGCAGAATTGGATGAAATCCACTAAAAAAGGCGACACATTTGTGTCGCCTTTTTTTTCACACATAAGAATATACCATTTACCACTGGGGACGGGTTAGTATTCACACTAACCCGTCCCCAGTGGTAAATGGTAAATAATTTTAAAGGAAATCTATTTCGTCTATCATACGTGAAAAGGACTCTAAAAACTGTTTGCCATGTAAATCTTTAATAAGCTCTGTCCCTACCTTTTCCACAGCAGAAACAAAATCAGGGTCAAAGTCTGTCAGGTACAACGCACTCAAAGGGCACATGCCCTTTGCCCTCGGGTCAACAATAACGGTTAAATCCCCATCTTTATCTATGTAAGGCGTCAGTGGGAAAATCCTACAGGCAAGGGGTCTTAATTTTCTGTCACAAATGCCGTCACAGGAAAAAAGCGGTGCAAAGGAGCCCTGTGCATATTCAAAATCAGTTTCGCTTATTGCCGCCCATGATGGGATTGGCTTGTAAACTTCCTCCTCACCGGGGAAAAGATACATTCCATCTCCATCCTTATCGCCCACACAACAGGCTTTGTTGCACGCCCTTCCGCAGTCGCCTTTAAGAGGTGTGTAATTGGCAATGATAGAGTAAATTTTATTATAAAACCCAATATATTCCATGATAATCTCCTTTCTGTTTTGCATGGCATAAATTTAAAGTGTCCTATCCGTAAAGCATAATTATAAGAGTTTATTTTCCAATTTAGACATGGTAAATTCAAAGATAAAAATGATAACCCTTTTATCTAAAATATAAAGGGCAAATTCTCAAAGAAACTGCCCTTGTCAAAGTTATTGAAGATTGTATGGTGTGGTCTGGTATACAAAATAATTAAGCCAGTTGGAAAACAAAAGGTCATTGTGACTACGCCATGTGACAACAGGCCTTTTCTCAGGGTCGTTGTCGGGATAGTAATTTTTGGGAAGAGGAACATTGTCAAGCCCCTTTGCCATGTCACGTTTATATTCCTTATCCAAAGTGTCAAATTCATATTCACTGTGACCTGTTACAAACACCTGGGAGTCGTCCTCGCTTTTTACAAGATACACACCGGCTTCATCGCTTACCGCCAGAATATTTAACTCCTTATGCTTTTCAATATCAGACTGCAAAACCGTTGTATGACGGGAGTGAGGTGCCATGAAAACCTCATCAAAACCACGCATAAGCCGTGAGGATTTGTAAAGATTTTTATGCTCAAAAACACCGAAAACCTTTTGAGGCAGAATAACCTTATTAATACCGTAAAAATAGTAAAGAGCCGCCTGTGCCGCCCAGCATATGAACAAACTGCTTGTAACATTTGTTTTTGACCAATCCAAAATCTCGGTCAATTCTTGCCAGTAGTCAACCTCCTCAAAAGGAATCATTTCAACAGGTGCACCTGTAATAATAAGAGCGTCGTAGCGGTTATGCTTTATTTCGGAAAAGGTGGTATAAAATGTGTCCAGATGCTTCTGAGAAGTATTTTTCGACTCATGTGAATCCATGCGGATGAAAATAGGCTCAATCTGCAATGGTGTATTTGACAGGGCACGAAGGAGTTGTGTTTCAGTAGCGATTTTCGTAGGCATGATGTTTGCAATAACGATTTTTAAGGGACGTATATCCTGACTGAGTGCCCTTTTTTCCGTCATAACAAATATATTTTCGCTTTGAAGCGTTTTTGTTGCAGGTAAATCGTTAGGTATTTTAATAGGCATAAAATCATTCCTTTCCTAACTGTATTATATCTAAAAAATAGAGCTTAGTCAACAATATATAGTTGACGGAAAAGATAGTTTAAGATAAAATAAATATATCAAATTTTGGAGAATTGACTATGAAAAAGTTTGCATATTTATATATTACTGATACTGTTGACCCAAAAGGGGCTTCGGACAGCCTTCTTCAGGCAAAGGAAGAAGGCTTTGACAATGTAATACTGCTCCACCATAAAGATGCTGATATCAGAAACGTGAAGTATAAGGAAAAAATCCTAGCCTTTCTTCGTGGGGCTTATCGGCACAAAATGTCACTTTATATTTCAGATGACTGCTTTACATCCTCCGGTACTGCCTTCGGCGGTCTATGCTCGGTAAAGGATTTGTGGCAAAAGCGGATTTTATCTGCCACAGATTCGATAGATAAAAGCGATATTATAACAGAACGTGACGGCGCCTTAGTAACCTATGGCTTATCTGACGAAAACTATCCTTATTATCATTATCCCGACCTTACAAACCCCCTTGTGGCAGATATGATTATCCAAGATGTGTATAAGCCTCTTGTGAAGGAGTTTTCAAAATTTACAGGCTATGAATTTAAAGGATTTATCTCTGTAAAGCCAATGGTTGACAGCCTGAAGGGTGACGTTATCTATTCGGAGGAGGCTTTAAATTTATATAAAGAAAAATACGGAGAAATCTCCCTTTCCACCCTTTTGAAAAAGGGGGAGGAATATTCAAAATATATGTCTTTGGCGGAAAAATGCGTTGAGCAAAATTTCGTTTGGAAATTGAAAAACTTTTGCCGTGACAATAATCTGGAATATATTGTCTGCGGTGGTGAAAATTCCTTAAGTGATGCTTCGTTGAAGCAAAGTGCATATTCTTTCACAGACAAGAAGGGCAACGGATATTTAATGTGGGCAGACAGCTTGAAAAAGGTTATAAATGCAGGCCTTTACAAAATGGGCGTTGTAATGCCCATAAGCCCCGCCATGAAAAAGATGGAGTCCATACGTGAGTTTTTAGAGCTGGTGCCCACAAATTGCCCCGTTAAGGACCTTAACGAAATTGACGGCTTTGAAAACAGACTACTTATTACAAATATGACCGATAATGTAAGAAGCGTGTGTCTTTTGTTTAAGGATGCTTATATATATGACTTAAAGGCAAAGGAGGCATACCCCATCGAAAAGACAACATATACCTTCCACCCATACAGCTATTTATATATTGTGAAGAAAAAGAGCGATATGTACACCTCGGATTTGCCTGCTATTATAGGCGGTGTAAGAATTGGTGAAACAGGAGATGCAAAAATACAGGAATTTGAAAAGCGTGACAATATCTGTACTTTCTATCTTCCTGAAGAAAATCTTGCAGGAAAATGCCTTGAATTTGAAGGTGATTTTGACTATCTTTGTGTAAGAGTCGGGTCAATGGAGGAGGTTATTGTGCAAAAACCCTTTGCATTGCCGCTTTACGGTTTCCTTCGCGGTGCAAGAGGTGCGGTGGAAGCCTTTGGCGGAGTGGTAAGTACAATTAAAATAAGATAAAAAAAGCGTGCCGGTTCGACACGCTTTTTTTGTCTTATTTAATTAGTCAGCACTATAAGGAATAAGAGCGATATGTCTTGCTCTCTTTATAGCTGTTGTGAGCTGACGCTGGTGCTTTGCACATGTGCCTGTGATTCTTCTGGGAAGAATCTTTGCTCTTTCGGATACGAAACGACGAAGCTTTGCAACGTCTTTGTAATCGATATATTCAACCTTATCAGCACAGAACTGGCAAACCTTTTTCTTAGCCTTACGGTTTCTGAATGTCTTTTCGGACTTTTCTGTCATAGCTTGTAACCTCCCTTTTTAAAATGGTAAATCATCATCAGTTCCCAAAGGTGAGATAGGATCGGGAAGATTGCCGAAGGGCGAATCGTTGAAAACGGGGGCATCGAAAGAAGCCGCCTCGGAAGATGCTTGTGCACTCTTCTTACTTTCCACGAAATAACTTCTGTCCACAACAACATCTGTTGCATAACGGTTGTTACCGTCATTATCCTTCCAGGAACGTGTCTGAATACTTCCTTCAACGCAAATCAAATTGCCCTTCTGAAAGTATTTGGAAATAAATTCGGCGGTCTGTCTCCAGGCAACACAGTTTATGAAATCTGTCTGTCTTTCGCCGCCGGCACTCTGATAGTTACGGTCAACAGCCAGAGAAAAAGAACAAGTGCTTATACCCTGGGGAGTTGAACGGAGTTCGGGATCGCGAGTAAATCTGCCAATCAAAATAACCTTGTTTAACATATTATCCTCCGATTATTCTTCCACTCTGATAACTATTGTTCTGAGAACGCCTTCAGTAATTCCGTAAATTCTCTCAAGTTCCTTGGGGAATTCGGGATTAGCTGTGAACTTTACAAGTGTGTAGTGACCTTCGCTCTTGTAATCGATAGGATAAGCAAGTCTCCTCTTACCCCATACGTCAACACTTTCAACAGTACCGTTCTTTTCGATAAGCTGTGTAAACTTTTCGGAAAGAGCTGTAATCTTTTCTTCGTCAAGTGCTGCGTCAAGAACAAAAATGGTTTCATACTTGTTTGTCATGATTTCTGCCATTTTTTTACACCTCCTTATGGTCTCTGGCCCCGCAAGATTACGGAGCAAGGAATTGCGGAAGGGATTTAGTTTCCGCAATTAGTTATTATAAAGCAAAACACCTCATCTTGTCAATATCTTTTTCAGAAAAAATGTGCGTTTTTTCCGTAATAATCGGTAATTTCAAAACTTTTGTGCAAATTGTATATTTTTATTTGCGAATTTTGTACAAAAAATCAAAAGGATTTCATATTGTTTTTGTCGAAAATATACAAATAAGTGAATGTTGGCAGAGGTATCCGACAATATTCTTAAAAAAATTACATAAATGGAGGACAGAAAAATGAAAGTGTATGAAGGAAAAGACATCAGAAACGTTGCCGTGGCAGGCCATTCGGGCTCCGGCAAAACAGAGTTTATAGAAGCAGCTTTGTTTAAAGCCGGAGTGACTGACAGATGGGGCAAAATTAGTGAAGGCAACACCGTGTGCGACTATGATGCGGAAGAAATTAAGCGTCAGATGTCTGTAAACTGTACTGTTGCACCTTTCTCATGGAGCACTGCAAAAATTGCTGACACAAAGGTTAATTTAATTGATACTCCCGGATATTTCGACTTTGTGGGCGATGTTAAGAGTGCAGTAAGAGTAGCAGACAGTGTTTTGATAGTTGTGAACGGCAAAGAAGGCGTTGAAGTCGGTGCTGAATTTGCATGGCAGTATGCAACAGAACAGAATAAACCAAAGATGATTTTCGTAAATAACATGGATGATACTGATGTGTCATTCAGACAGACTCTTACACTTTTAAGAGATAAATTCGGTACAAGTATCGCACCCTTCCGTGTTCCCACACGTGAGGACGGCTCTCTTACAGGCTATGTAAACATCGTTTCCGGTAAGGCTTATTCCGTTAAGGGTGAAACTGAAATGGAAGTTCCCATCCCGCATAAGTATCTTGCAAGTTATGAAGGATATCATGATATATTGGTAGAAGCCGCCGCAATGAGTGACGACGACCTTATGGAAAAGTACCTTGGCGGTGAACAAATAACAGACGAGGAAATGCGTGGCGCACTTAAGAAGGGTGTTAAGTCAGGCGATATTGTTCCCGTTTACGGCGGCAGTGCAACAAGCGGCTTTGCTATCCGTTCCGTTATGGATGCAATTTTAAAGTATCTTCCCTCTCCCGTTGAAGCAAACAACGAAGCGGTTGACTGTGACAGTGCAGCTCCCGTATCTTTAATCACATTTAAGACAATTGCCGACCAGTACGTTGGTAAAATTTCAATGTTCAAGGTTGCATCAGGCATTTTAAAGAGCGATTCAAGCCTTTATAACCCCAGAACAGGTGAAATGGAAAAGCTGGGCAAAATTTACGTAATGTGCGGTAAAAAGCAGGAGGAGGTCAGCGAGCTTCACGCCGGTGATATCGGTGCCGTCACAAAGGTTAACGAGCTTAAAACAGGCGATACACTTTGCGAAAAGGGCAGTGATATTGAGCTTGAAGGCATTAAGTTTGCAAAGCCCATGCTTTCAATGGCTATCCGCCCAATGGCAAAGGGTGATGAAGAAAAGATTAATGCCTCCTTGGCACGTCTTATGGAAGAAGACCCCACATTTACAGTTGAACAGAATACTCTTACAGGTCAGATGATTTTGTCAGGTAAGGGCGAACAGCATCTTGACATTATCTGTAGTAAGCTTAAGAGTAAGTTCGGTATCGGTGTTGACCTTATTAACCCCAAGGTTGCATACCGTGAAACTATTAAAAAGACAGTTACCGTTCAGGGAAGACATAAGAAGCAGTCAGGCGGTCACGGTCAGTTCGGTGATGTATGGATTGAATTTTCACCCAGCGGTGAAGAAGGTCTTATATTCGACCAGCGTGTTGTAGGCGGTGCAGTTCCCAAGAACTTCTTCCCGGCAGTTGAAAAGGGCTTACAGGAATGTATGGCTGAAGGCGTTTTGGGCGGCTTCCCCGTAACAGGAATAAAGGCCGTTCTTACAGATGGTAGCTACCACCCGGTTGACTCTTCCGAAATGGCATTTAAGATTGCCGCATCCATCGCTTTCAAGGAAGGTACAGCTCAGGCACAGCCTGTCCTTTTGGAACCTATCGGAACGCTGGAGGTTACTGTTCCTTCAAAGAAAATGGGCGACGTCATCGGCGACTTGAACAAGCGTCGCGGCAGAATACTTGAAATGAACGAAATCGGAAACAACCTTGGTAAGGTTGTGGCTGAAGTTCCCATGAGCGAAATGACACGTTATGCAATAGACCTTCGTTCAATGACAAAGGGCCGTGGTCAGTTTGATTTTGAATTTGTACGCTACGAAGAAGTTCCCGCACAGAACGTGGCAAAAATTCTTGCGGACAGAAACAGATAAAAAGAAATTAATAATACATAAAAAGAAGACAGGGAAAATTCTCTGTCTTCTTTTTGTGCTCTAAAGTGGAAAAATGTGTTGAATAAACGGAGCAGAAGTGATATAATATAGTATAAAATTGTTTTCAGCTTAAGAAAGGGGAGGATATATTGTGGGAATAACAACAAAAAAGTGGGTTTATCTTGATAAAAACACAGATGAAAACATGGTTTTTGCCTACAGTAAGCTACTTAATGTTTCTCCGTTAATAGCAAAGGTTCTTATTAATCGAGGTGTAACCGATGCAGGTGAAGCGAAAAGGTTCATTGAAAGAGATATTAATTCCCTTTATTCGCCCTTTTTGATTAAAGATATGGACAAGGCTGTTAAGCGTATTAATAATGCCATTGAAAATAAAGAAAAAATCACAATCTACGGTGATTATGACGTGGACGGTATTACCAGCACCGCGGTACTGGTATCTGTTCTTAGTAAAAAGGGTGCATTGGTGGATGCCTATATCCCCGACAGACAGAACGAAGGCTACGGTGTAAACTGTGATGCCATTGAAAAAATCGCCAAGGAGGGCACAAAACTTATCATAACTGTTGATACGGGTATTACCGCCGGGGATGAAGTGGTTTTTGCCCAAAGTTTAGGCGTTGATGTTATAGTAACAGACCATCATGAATGTAAAAATACGGTTCCTGATGCAATTGCCGTTGTAAACCCCAAAAGAACAGATTGCGATTATCCCTTTAAGGAATTGGCAGGTGTAGGCGTTGCCTTTAAACTCGCCTGTGCCCTTACCGATGAAGAAGACGGTGCTGAAAAAATTCTTGATGAATATTCCGACATTGTGGCTGTAGGCACAATTGCCGATGTTGTCAGCCTTACAGGTGAAAACAGGGTGATTGCAGGGGTTGGTTTGGAAAAGCTTAAGAAAAACCCCAATCTTGGTCTTGGAGAGGTTATAAAGACAATAGGGTCAAATCCCAAGTGGAACAGCAGTGCTGTTGTAAGCTATTCCATAGCACCTAGAATTAATGCATCCGGCAGAATGAGCAGTGCAATGACTGCAGTAAACCTCCTTTTAACAGATGACCCGGTAAAAGCATCTGAGCTTGCTTTAGAGCTTGACCGTGAAAATAAAGAAAGACAGAACAAGGAAAGCATTATTTTTGAAGAAGCGGTCCGCATGATTGAGGATGAATACTATGCGGATAAAAAGGTTCTTATACTTGCAAAAAAAGGTTGGCATCACGGCATTATCGGTGTGGTTGCCTCACGTATTTGCGATAAGTACCAGAAAAGCTGCATACTTATTTCAATAGAAGAAGATAAGTGCAAATCCTCAGGCAGAAGCATGGGCGGAATAAACCTTTTTGAAGGCTTGTCTAAATGTGCCGATATATTGGAAAACTTTGGCGGACATGCTTATGCCGCAGGCTTTTCCATAAAAGAAGAAAATATTCCCGAACTTGACAGACGTCTTAATGAATATGCGGCAAATGTGCTTCCTCCCCGTGTAAACCGTGACATACATATAGACGCAAAGGTTGAAATAAGCGACATTACACTTTCCGCAATCAGGGAAACAGAAATTTTAGGCCCTTACGGTGTAAGCAACAAAATGCCCATTGTTGCAATAGAAGGTGCTGTTATTTCGGATATAAGAACCTTATCCGACGGAAAGCATTGCCGTATACTGGTGGAAAAAAATTCAAAGCGTATTGAGATTATTGCCTTTGGCAGAAGCTATATTGCATCGGATTACTCTGAAGGCGATGTGGTTGATGTTGCCGGGGAAATGAACATTAATATTTACAACGGGCAGTCCCGTGTTCAGATTATATTGGAGGACATGAAGCTTTCAGGTAGCGTGATGCCCCAAAGGGAGGATTTTGTACTGTTTTATAAATACCTCCGTTCCCGAAAGGAGGATTATGACAACACCGTTATGCACCTTGCAAGGGAATTGAGTGAATATGCAGGCGAGGTTGTCACTGTTGAAAAACTTGAGAATATGATATTAGTGTTTGAAGATGTTAAAATGATTGAATACTCTGTTTCAGGGGACAGAATAAAAATATCACTTCTCCCGGCTGAAAAGGGAACGAAGATAAATATTAATGCAAGTAGGGTTTATCAGGAGCTTCTTTCGGAACAAATTTAAAAGAAAGGCGGGGGTTATATGAGTGTTACAATTGAACAGGTTATTGAGAGGGTAAAGGAATATAACCCTTCTGCGGATACGGACCGTATTATGAGGGCGTACAATTTTTGTGTCGAAGCCCACGGCGACCAGATGCGTAAAAGCGGTGAGCCCTACTATATTCACCCCTTGGAAGTATCATATATATTAGCTGATATGGAGCTCGACTGTGATACTGTTATAGTGGGTCTTTTGCACGATGTTATTGAAGATACACCCTACGGATACGAGAAACTGAAAAATGACTATGGTGAACAGGTTGCATATCTTGTTGAAGGTGTGACAAAGCTTGAAAAAATCAAGTCAACCTCCCGTGAAGAACAGCAGATTGAAAACTTAAGAAAAATGATTCTTGCCATGGCAAAGGATATAAGAGTTATTCTTGTAAAGCTTGCGGACAGACTTCATAATATGCGTACCATGAAGTTCATGAGTGAGGAAAAGCAAAGGGAAAAATCCCACGAAACACTGGAGGTTTATGCACCCCTTGCCCACAGACTGGGTCTTTCAAAAATTAAGGGCGAGCTTGAAGATTTGGCTATCAAGTATCTTGACAGTGTGGGCTACTACGAAATCGTTGAGGGATTGAAGCAGAAAAAGTCCCAAAGGGATGAATATGTAACTCTTATAAAGAACACCTTGGGTCATAAGCTTCAGGAATTGGGCATTAACGCCCATATTGACGGCAGAGCAAAGCATATTTACAGTATTTACAGAAAAATGTATACACAGGGTAAAACCTTAGATGAAATATACGATATTTTTGCAGTGCGTATCATTGTTGACAGCGTAAGTGAATGTTACAACGTTTTAGGCATGGTACACGAGCTTTACAAGCCTATCCCCGGTAGGTTCAAGGATTATATCGCAATGCCTAAGCCAAATATGTATCAGTCACTTCATACAACCCTTATCGGTCCTACAGGTCAGCCCTTTGAGGTTCAGATACGAACATGGGAAATGCACCTTGTGGCTGAACAGGGTGTTGCGGCACACTGGAAATATAAAGAGGGCGTTTCGGGCAGAACTGACCAGGACGAAAAACTGGCATGGGTTCGCCAGCTGTTAGAGGTACAAAGCGAAGCGGCAGATTCGGAAGACTTTTTGAAGAGCTTTAAAATTGACCTTTTTGCAGACGAGGTGTTCGTATTCACTCCCCGTGGCGATGTTATCAGCCTTCCCCATGGTGCAACACCTATCGACTTTGCTTTTTATATTCATTCCGCTGTGGGCTATAAAATGATTGGTGCAAAGGCAAATTCCAGAATTGTGCCTCTTGACTATCAGCTCCAGAACGGTGATATTGTTGAAATTATTACAACCTCTGCTGTTAAAGGCCCCAGCCGCGACTGGTTAAATGTTGTTAAAACGGCACAGGCAAGGACAAAGATTAACAGCTGGTTCAGAAAAGAAAACCGTGACCTTAACGTTGAAAAAGGTAAGGAAGCGGTTGAAAGAGAAATTAAAAAGCTGGGCCTTGCTCCTCACAGCCTTCTTGTAGGGGGATATGTTACTCCCATGCTCAGAAGATACGGCTTTAAAACCTTGGATGATGCCTATGCGGCAATAGGCTATGGCGGAATTACCGCATCAAAGGTGGCACAGAGACTTCGTGAATATGCCGCAGTTGATGAAGCGGTTGAGGACAAAATCCCCATTTCTGAAACAAAGAAAAAATCAAAGAGCAGTAACGGTATTGAGGTGGAAGGCGTTGATAACTGTCTTGTAAGGCTTTCAAAGTGCTGTAACCCTGTACCGGGGGATGAAATTGTCGGGTTTATCACTCGTGGCAGAGGGGTAAGTGTACACCGTGCCTCCTGCATAAATGTAAGGGAAGAAAAACTTGACGAGGAGTCAAAGGCAAGGCGTATTCGCTGCATGTGGAGCGATATTCAATCAGGAAAATATAACGCAGAGCTTAGTATTGAATGTGCTGACCGTAAGGGTATTCTGGCGGATATTGCATCTGTGGTTGCGGAAAATTCAATAAACATAGTTTCAGCCACATCACGTTCAGACAGGGCTAAAATTGCAATTATAACCTTGGAGGTTGAAGTGTCCGACCGTGAACAGGTGGACTTGCTTGTTAAAAAGCTCTACCGTGTACCCAATATTTTAGATATCAGAAGTTAAGGGGTTAACGTGAAAGTTTCTTTCACGTTAGCCTCCGGCGGATTTAATTGCCCGTGCGAAATTTTCCAAGGCTACGCCTTAAAAACGCACATGGGCGTAATAATCTCTTGTCATTCCTTGCCCTGATGATAAGAGAACCTTAATTACTATTTGTGCCTTGGCAGGGCGGCGGAATGGAGATTATTATGCAAATAAGAAAATTTGTAATAGGGCAGTTCGGAACAAACTGCTATATATTAGGGGATAAGAAGGTTACTCTTATTGACCCCGGTGCAAATGCGGAAGGGATAATAAATTATCTTAATAAAGAAAACATGATTCTTGAAAAAATCCTTGTTACTCACGGCCATTTTGACCATGTGGCAGCTCTTAAAGAGCTTCGTGAAAAAACTAATGCAAAAGTTTATATGCACAAGGATGATATATGTATGCTGGGCGATATGGAGAAAAGCCTTGGCTTTATGGCAAAAGTAACCCCGGAGAAATGTGAGATTGATGTGGTTTTGTCAGGTGGCGAAAAAATAGAAGTGGGGGATGAGGTTTTAGAGGTCCTTCACACACCCGGTCACAGTCAGGGTTCTGTCAGCTATATGGGAAAAGACATTGTTTTTTCAGGCGACCTTATTTTCCGAGGAAGTATCGGCAGATACGACTACGGTGATTATAATACAGAAATTCAGTCAATTGAAAAGCTTTTGAGTAAACTTAGTGACACCGCTACAATTTTCCCGGGACACGGTGAAGAAACAACAGCAATTTGGGAGAAGGAAAACAACATCTTTTTAAGATAAAAGTCAAAGCAGAATGGTATGATAAAATGGAAATAGTAACAATAGGTCACGATGCCGAAAATGCGGTAAGACAGATAATGCAACTGTTTTTTTCCTTGGATGATAATATTAAAGTGGAAAGCAGCCTTGAACATAATAAGGCTAAGGCGACAATATTTTCATCGGGCAAAACCTATGACGGTTACGCAGTGGCAAGCTGTGATGAAAAGCTTTATATTACAAATGCAATTAAAAAATCTGTCTTTTACGCCGCAAAACAGCTTTCAGATATGCCTACCCCGTGGGGGATTTCCACAGGTATTCGTCCTGCAAAAAATGTAAACAGGCTAAAGGAAGCAGGCTTTGATGAAAAGTATATTATAAACCATTTAAAAGAGGAATACTTAATGGAGGATAATAAGGTTTCTCTTAGTATGTTTGTGGCAGAAAAGGAAAGACATATTATTGACAATATGTACTCCGACGGGGTAAGCCTTTATGTTGGTATTCCCTTTTGTCCTTCAAGATGTTCATATTGCTCCTTTATAAGTCAGGCAACAGAACATAATAATAAATTTATAACGCCCTATACCGATGCACTTTTAACTGAAATTGAATACACGGGAAAAAGGCTTAAAGAGATAAACAGACGGGTTGAAAGCGTATATTTCGGCGGAGGAACCCCCACCGCCATAGATGTGGACTTGCTCAAGAAAATCATATTAAAAATAGGTGAATGTTTCGATTTGTCCCATGTGAAAGAATTTTGTGTGGAAGCGGGACGGCCCGACACTTTTTCAAAAGAAATGATGGATATGCTTGTGAAAAACGGTGTTGACCGCATAAGCATAAACCCCCAATCAATGCACCGGAAAACACTGGACACTGTTGGTAGGAGACACAGCGTAGAAGATATTTACAAAGCCTTTTACCTTGCCCGTGAAGCAGGCATTAAAAGCATAAATGCAGACCTTATTGCAGGGCTTCCGGGCGAAGATGAATATATGATGGAATACAGCCTAAAGAAAATTTTACAGGAGAAACCTAACTCTGTTACCATTCATACACTGTATATGAAGCGTGCTTCTTATATGATTGATGAATTTTCTACACTAAGGTTTGCAAAGAACACTGCAAAAATGGTTGATGAAAGCTCCAAAATATTGACACATGAAGGTTTTGAACCCTATTATATGTATAAGCAAAGAAATACTTTGGGGAACCTTGAAAATGTAAGCTATGCACAAAAGGGTCATGAATGTATATACAACGTGTATATAATGGAGGAGGTACAGCCCATTATCGCACTTGGTGCAGGCGGGTCCACAAAAATGGTAAAAGGCGATGTTATTGAAAGGGTTTACAACCCCAAAGATGCAAGCGACTATACAAAACGTATAAAGGAAGTAATTCAAAGAAAAGATGCTTTCTTTGAATTTTATAAAAAATAAGAAAGGGGAAAATATAAATGGCATTTTTAGATGAATTAAAGGATATGGCAACAGATGCCGCACAGGTGGCAAGCAAAAAGGTTAATGATGTCTATGCTGTTACAAAGGTAAAAATGGACATATCCGAAAACAAAAGCAAAATTCGTGCTTTGTACCGTGAACTGGGCGAAATGGTTTACAAAGCATCGAAGGGCGAAGTGGAGGAAGACAGCAACGCAATCGAGGACAAAATTGCGGAAATAAGCCTTGTAATGGATGCCTTGGAGGAGCTTAACGAGGCAGAAAGACATATTAAAAAGGTAAAGGTTTGCCCCACTTGTAAGGAACAGATAGACGAAAAATCAGCCTATTGCCCCAGGTGTGGCAACGAGGTTTAAAAGGTGAATGTAAAGTAGGAGGTATACTTATGAAAATAACTGTGAAAAAAACAGCAGTCGGTGTTCTTGCGGCGGCGATTGTGCTTTCTGTGGGAGCAGGTGCATTTGCGGCAGATAAAGTCTGCATAAGAAATTTCAAATGCCAAGATAGCGTTTGTGAATATGCCGAAAACATCTGTATCCATGGAGATATGGACTCTGACGGCATTTGTGACTGCGGAAAAAATAACTGCAACTATGTTGACGCTGACGGCGACGGCGTGTGCGATAATGTGAAAGCCGAATGTAAATTAGGCGAAGGTAAAGGTTTAGGCTTGGGACACACTAAGCACGCTATGGATAATTGTGGCAACGGCCACAGTAAAGGTCACGGTAAGTGCAAATAAGAACAAAGTGTCTCCTCACTTTTGGCAATAGCTTAGCTAAGGTAGACAGAGGAGAAAACACTTTGTAATGCCATGTGCGTTTTCCGAGTTTTCGAGGAAATTCTCGCACGGCAATAAAATCAAAATTTATTTTTTTACATTATAGGAAATGAGGAATTTCCTATAATGTAAAAAGCATTTAAAATCCATATAATAAAAATGGAGTAGCTCCAAAATTTTGGAGCTACTCCATTTTTTTGTTATCCAACCTTATACATAATAATATTAACAGTAAATGTTAAAATTCATTGATATCCTCTAATAGTATGTTTTTGTAAGTGGTAGAATACATAGAGGAAAGGAAGTTGATTTGAATGAGAAAAATCACAAATGAGCTAATTCATAGCTTTAAAAACTATTTAATTGAGGAGGAAAAAAGCGAAAACACCGTAGAAAAATATATCCGTGATATTACCTTTTTTATGGCTTGGCTTTGCGGCAAAGAAGTAACAAAAATATTGGCTTTGGAGTATAAAAAGGAACTTTGCGAAAAATATGCCCCTGCAAGTGTAAATAGCGTAATATCTTCCCTAAACAGCTTTTTTGCATTTATGGAATGGCATGATGTACGCATAAAGGCACTAAAAATACAAAGGCAGATATTTTCAAGCAAAGACAAGGAACTGACCAAAGCTGAATATGAAAGACTACTCACAGCAGCTAAAAGCAAAAAGAATGAAAGATTATATTACCTTATACAGACAATTTGTTCAACGGGCATCCGTGTAAGCGAATTACGCCACATTACCATATCAGCCGTGAAATCAGGACAAGCCGCAATAAATTGCAAAGGCAAAATGCGTGTGGTAATACTTCCAAAAGAGCTATGTAAAATGTTAAAGGTATATATTAAAGAAAATAATATTAAAAACGGTTCCGTATTCGTAAGCAGAAACGGCAAACCCTTGGACAGAAGTTATATATGGAAGATGTTAAAAGCATTATGCGACACTGCCGGAGTGTCAAAGGACAAGGTGTTTCCGCACAATTTTCGTCATCTTTTTGCAAGAACTTATTACAGCTTGCAGAAAGACGTGGTAAGACTTGCCGATATATTAGGACATTCTTCCGTAAACACTACAAGGATTTATACAATGAGCACGAGCGAGGTACACCGCAAGCAAATACAAAAGCTTGGGCTTTTAAGGTGTTAAAATAAAAAAGCCACATAATTGTGATTATGTGGAACGCTTATATAAATAAACTTGTTACATATTTACTTAATTCTAACATACATAGTCAAAAAGTCAATAGTTTTAGCAAAATTTACAAGAAAATCTCTATAGGTGCACAATAAAACTCTAATATGCATAAAAAACGACATCAAAAATCGACCGATGAAAATTAATTGACTAACATCGGTCTTGTTTTCATGTCTAAAATTACTAATACAGGCACTTATTTGTTATATTTTTCCACATAATCACAATTATGTAGTAATATATAATTTTTTGTTATAAAGCGACTATTCCGCTTTATATATTATTTATTTCTTTTAAAGGGGAGGTGAAATGAAATATGAAAACAATGAATACTGTAGAAATGCAATTAGTAAATGCTGGAGCCACATATGCAACTTGTCCTGTTTGTGGATATTCACGTAAACTTTATTGGACTGAATCAATTTTAGGTAAAAAAGCCGGTATTAAAAGAGCAGAGTTTAGCCTTAGTGTCCAGCACCAGAAAATAGGAAAAGCTACTAACAAAAGCAAATCTGTCCATAATTAAATATTATAAGATACTATAGGATATTTTAATAACAATAATAAAGCAATAGAATAGTTATTGCTTTATTATATAAAATTGAAATAAAGGACAATTGTAAATGTTTAAATATGTAAAACAACACGATATAAAAGATTGTGGTGCCGCTTGTCTTTCAATGATATGCAGATATTATAAATTAAAACTGCCTATGGCAAGATTTAGAGAGCTTATTAAGGTTGACAACAACGGAGCAAACATATATGGCATCGTTGATGGTGCAAAAAAATTAGGTTTGAAAGCAACAGCGTTACAAGGTAATGCTGATGAATTTATAGATAGTGTTCAAAAAAAGGAGTTTTCTTTTCCTGTCATTGCAAGGGTTATAATTGATGAAGTGTTGGAGCATTATGTAGTTGTATATAAAATGACAACCAGATACATATATGTTGCTGACCCCGGCAGAGGAAAGAAAAAGTATAAATATGATGAATTTTTTAATATTTGGACAGGACACATTGTAACATTTGAAAAAACAGCGAATTTCAAAGAAGCAAATGAATGTAAAGGCACACTCACACGATTTGTTAAATTAGTAACCAATCAAAAGAAATTACTTGTTGCGGTTTTCTTTATTTCGCTCATAATTTCCTTAATTAGTGTGTTGGGTGCTTTTATTTTTCAGATAATAATTGATGGCATTGAAACCGGGCAAACAGACGGCTTTTTAGGTTTAACTTTAGGTCAGATTTGCATTGGAATAATGGTATTGTATTTATTCCAAATGATTATAAATATTCTAAGGGGATATTTTCTGTCTGTTCTATCAAAAAATGTGGATTTACCACTTATGTTAAACTATTATAATCACATTGCAGATTTGCCAATTAAACAATTAAGCGGAAGAAAAACAGGAGAACTGATGTCACGCTTCAATGATGCATCAAGCATTAAAGATGCTATTTCAAGTGCGACACTATCCCTTATGCTTGACACACTTATGGTTGTTCTATGTGTATTTATATTATATGCACTTAATCCTATCTTGTTTTTTATTACATTATTTACCGTTATAGCGTATGCAGTAGTTGTTATTTGCTTTCTCAATCCCATAAAGAATATTAACGAAAAACTTATGGAAGAAAATGCTGAGGTAACATCGTACTTAAAAGAATCGGTTGACGGAATTGAAACCGTAAAGGCTTTTGGAGCTGAAAATATAATAAAAGAAAAGACTGCAAGCAAATTTACAAAGTTTGTCCAAAAATCTATGAAAGGCTCTATTATTTACACCATACAGGACAGCTTATCGGGATTAGTAGCTTCTGTTGGAGTTATTATTCTTCTTTGGTGTGGAACAATGCTTGTAATGAAAGATATTATTTCGCTTGGAACTTTGATAACATTTTATTCGTTGCTTGGATATTTTTTAGACCCAATTCAGAGTTTGATAAATTTACAGCCTGAAATTCAAACTGCGGTTGTTGCAGCTGACAGATTAAATGATATTCTTGATTTGGAAACAGAAAGTGAAACAACAGACAAATTAGAACTTGATAATAATATTGACATAAAAAATGTTAGTTTTAGATATGGGAATAGAGAGCTTGTATTACAGAATATTGATATGACGATTGCACAAGGCGAAACGGTAGCATTAGTCGGTGAAAGCGGTTCGGGAAAAACAACGCTTGCTAAGCTGATTATGGCATTTTATGAGCCGGAAGAAGGACAGGTTTATATCGGTGGAAAAAACATAGCTGAATTAAATTCCCGAAGTGTTAGAGAAAATATTGCATATATTTCACAAGATGTATTTCTTTTCTCTGATTCCATAAAAAATAATCTTACTCTTGGCAACAAGGACATCGCTATGGAAGAAATTGAAAAGGCTTGTAAATTAAGTATGGCAGATGAATTTATTAAGAAAATGCCTATGGGTTATAACACGCTCATTGGTGAAAACGGACACGATTTATCCGGAGGTCAAAAACAGCGACTTGCAATAGCAAGAGCCTTATTAAAAAAACCAAAGATACTTATTATGGACGAAGCTACAAGTAACCTTGATACTGTAACAGAAAAAAGTATTAAAGAAACTATCAATAATCTAAGCGGGGATATCACTTGTATAATTATAGCTCACCGATTAAGTACAATAAAAAACTGTGATAAGATTTATGTTATGAATAGAGGAATTATTGTTGAAAGCGGAAATCACGATGAATTGGTAAAAAAGAATGGACTGTATAAAAAGTTTTATAATGAAAATGTGTAAAGGAACGAAATAACTATAAAAAATAGCTTTGATTATTGTTGCGGCTTTAATTGTATTAGATATAAAAAGATTATGGAGCTGATGGAGGTGCTGTTAAATGGCAAAAAAAGAAGTTAAAACAGATTTATATGCTTTCTAAAATCAATTTTCTCGCAATTATAAATGCACACATATAACAAAGTGTTTTGCCTCTCTTTACCTTAGCTAAGCTATTGCAAAAGAGTAATGGAGACACTTTGTTTTTTTATTAATAAAATGTTCATAGAATAAAAATGGTTTAAACATGAATAGGCTTTATCATATGCTGTAAGAGTGAATTATAATGCAAATGGCAACATGAATATAATTCATTATACAACCTTGCCCGCCACCGCAAGGCTGTAGTAAGTTTTATTTCTACTTGTGGCAGAAAGGCTATGTGGATTATCATGAAGAACAAAAAGGCAGCAAAAATTGTAAAATGTGTTGTAGCAGTTCTGGTTGTGGCGGCATTGGCGGCAGGCGGTATTTTTATTTTTAAAAACCGCAAAACAGAAGAAACGGAAGAAGCAATTCCAACTGCTGTGGCAACAAGACGGACAATCGTTAACACCGTTACAGGCTCAGGCACTGTCGAAGCCTATGAAACCTACAACATTGTTCCCAAGGTTACAGGCGATATAATTTACTGTAATGTGGAAGAAGGGGACTGGGTTGAGGAAGATCAGGTCTTGTACAGATTTGACTCTGAAAAAAGTGACAACGCCATCAAAACAGCTACAAACAGTGTGGAATCTGCCAAGCTTTCCCTTGATACAGCAAAGGAAAATGTAGAAAAGCTTACTGTAACTGCAAAGGAACAGGGAATTGTAAGCAATCTTACAGTTCTTGTGGGCGAAAATGTCAGCGGAAATATATGCACTCTTACAGATAATACATACATGATTGCCGAAATCCCCGTAGCTGTAGGCATGGTGGGAAATATTCATGTGGGCGAAGAAGTAAGTGTAAGCCTTGAAAAGTACATGACAACAGTTACAGCTACTGTTGACAGAATTTCAGGTGCTTCCTTTGCAGGTGAAAAAGGTGCCATGGTTAAAACTGTGGACGTTAAAATTACAAACCCCGGCTCAATCGAAGAAGGTACAATGGCTTATGCAACTTTCCATACTTCGCAGGGTGACATTGAAGGTGCACAGGCGGCAGAGCTTCATTACCCTTCAAGCAGTAAGGTAACGGCTGAACAGTCCGGTACACTGGTAAAACTTACCGTTAAGAACGGTGACTGGGTAAACAAGGGTCAGGTAATTGCCGTTCTGGAAAATTCCTCCGTTGAAAACCAGCTTACAAATGCCACTATGAGTTATGACAATGCTGTTTCAAACCTCAGCGACAGAAAAAAGGAAGCGGAAGACTATACCGTTACTTCCCCTATTGCAGGCAAAGTGCTGGAAAAGACATATAAAAAGGGCGACACCGTTGCAGGCAGTAACTCCACAACATTAATGGTAGTTGCCGATACTACAAAAATGAAATTTACAATCAATGTAGACGAACTTGACGTAGCAAAAATTGCTGTAGGACAGAGCGTTGAAATAACAGCAGATGCTATCGAGGGTGTAAATTTTGAAGGTATTATTGAAAATGTTTCAATGCTCGGCACATCTTCCTCCGGTGTAACATATTACCCCGTAGTTGTAAGAATTGATGAGCCCGGTGACCTTATGCCCGGCATGAACGTAAGTGCTGAAATTATTGCCGAAAGAGCAGACAATGTTGTAGCCGTTCCCACAGGTGCCGTAACATATTATGACGGTAAGTATTATGTTACTGTTGTAGGTGAAGTGGACCTTGGTACCAATATGGGTAAGGATATGGCAGATGTAGGCGAACAGGCACCCTTTGAAATGTCTTCTATGCCTGAAGGAGGCGAACAGCCACCCTTTGAAATGTCCTCTATGCCTGAAGGCGGCATGGGCGGCGGTATGCCACAGGGTGAAATGGGAGGAACAATGGGCGATATGCTCCAAGGTTCACAAAGTCAGCACGGCGGCAAGGGACAGAAAGGCACAAAGGGTGAAGAGGCTAACGGTGATATAACAGCAAATCAGACTATGTACGAAGAAGCACGGCGTGTTGAAGTTACAACAGGTGTTTCCGATGACGATTATATTGAAATTAAAGAAGGTATATCTGTAGGTCAGATAGTTAATGTTACAGACTCATCACAGTCAAGCTCTTCCGGCTTCTTTGGCGGCATGGGC
>JBJDXJ010000032.1:0-8489 GCA_051866635.1 Clostridia bacterium
ATGCAAATATTGAAACAAAATTTATTAACGGACTTCGCTATACGGATATAGAAACAATGCGTATAGCACAGATGGTTCTGGTTGGTAAAACAAACAAGGAAATCGTGTCCTTAATTGAAAAGCACGGTGGAAACGCCATAGGTATTTCGGGTATTGACGGTGCCTTCATCAAGTGCGAAAAGAAAACAACCCAAGTTGACGGAAATGAAGTTGACCTTGGTTTTGTAGGTAAAATCAAAGAGGTAGATGACAGAGTTGTAAACCTGATATGCCAGGATAAATATATCCCTGTTATAGCTCCTGTGGGTATTGATGATGAAGGCAATTCTTACAATATTAATGCAGATGATGTTGCAAGTGCTGTTGCGGCGGCGGCAGGTGCTGAAAAGCTTATCTTTTTAACAGATATTGAAGGCGTTAAGGACAAGGACGGCAATGTTATATTTGAAATGAATAAGGATCAGGTAAAAAAGTATATTCAGGACGGTACAATCTCAGGCGGTATGATACCTAAGGTTACAGGCTGTGCAGAAGCAATAAAGGCAGGCGTTTCAAGGGTGCATATCATTGACGGCAGAGTACCCCACTGCATTTTGCTTGAAATATTTACTGATACAGGTATCGGTACCATGATAACAAACTAATTTGAAGAAATCTTATGCCATCTTGCAGTTTTTCTCTCATTTACGTAAAAGAATTACGCTGCAATCGAGAAAAACCACAATCTGGCACAATCTCTCTTCAAATTGAACGATTTGAAGAAATTTTATGCCATCTTGCATCTTTCTGCATTTACATAAAACTCACAGGTAGGTGATAACATGACAAAAACTAATGCTATGAGGCTCCTTGAGCAGGCAGGTATTGAATTTGAAACAAAAGAATACGAAGTTGACGAAAACGATCTTTCAGGTGAAACTGTTGCAAAAAAGGTTAATATGGACCCCGACAGCGTTTTTAAAACCCTTGTCACAAAGGGAGATAAGAACGGTATAGCTGTTTTCTGTATACCTGTAACAGGGGAGCTTGATTTGAAAAAGGCGGCAAAGGCTACAGGTAACAAGAAAATCGAGATGGTTGCCGTTAAGGAGTTGCTTGGATTGACAGGTTATATTCGGGGAGGATGCAGTCCTGTAGGTATGAAAAAGGCTTATCCCACATTTATTGATGAAACTGCGGTGCTTTTTGATAAAATCGCCGTTTCAGCCGGAGTGAGAGGATGTCAGATGATACTGGACCCTGAAAAATTAACCAAATATGTAAACGCTGTTCAAATTGATTTGTGTATTTAATAAAAACACCTATTGACAAATCGGTTGATAGGTGTTATATTTAAGGTGATGATTGAACAATTATTCAAATATTAAAATAAAGGAGGGGGAAATATGGAGGAATTAACTCATATGCATAGCGATGAATGTTTGCATCCGGAAAGCATTGAAAAGGCAAAAGACAGTATGCCGGAGGAGGAAATGCTCTACGATTTGGCAGAGCTTTACAAGGTGTTCGGAGATTCCACACGTATTAAAATACTGTATGTGCTTTTTGAAAGCGAAATGTGTGTGTGTGATATCGCCGAAACCCTTAATATGACAATGAGTGCCATAAGCCATCAGTTAAGGGTTTTGAAACAGGCAAGGCTTGTAAAATACAGAAAAGAGGGCAAAACAGTTTATTATGCCCTTTCGGATGACCATGTTAAGAGTATTCTTGCCCAAGGAATGGAACATATATCTGAATAAGCGGAAGGAGATTTTATTAATGAAAAAGGTATTTAAACTGGATGAGGTTGACTGTGCGGTATGTGCATCAAACATGGAAAAAGGTGTTAAGAAAATTGAAGGTGTGCAAAATGCATGTATAAGTTATGTTACACAGAAGCTACTTATAGAATGTGAAGAAGGGGACCTGGAGAGAATTTTAGAGGAAGCCGGTAAGGTGATTAAAAAGGTTGACCCTCGTTGCAGAATTGTGAGGTAGATTATGAGTAGAAGACAGAAAGAAAATCTTATAAGAATAATAACCTCCGCAATAATTTTTATTGTGGCACTTATTATTCCTGTAAAAAATGTAAAAATGGTTTTATATATGGCAGCCTATCTTACAGCAGGGTATGACGTTTTGTGGGGTGCGGTGAATAATATTATTCACGGTCATGTGTTTGATGAAGATTTTCTGATGGCTATTGCAACTGTAGGGGCTATTTGTGTGGGCGATTATCCGGAGGCTGTTTTTGTAATGGTGTTTTTCCAGACAGGTGAGCTCTTCCAAAGCATTGCAGTGGGAAAGAGCAGAAAATCAATCTCGGCTTTGATGGATATTGCACCTGAAAAGGCCACTGTTTTTAAAGAGGGCGAATTTGTGGAAATGCTTCCGGAAGAAGTTTCTGCAGGCGATACCCTTCTTATTAAGCCCGGTGAAAAAATCCCCGTTGACGGCGTTATTATAAAGGGCGAAAGTGATATTGATACATCAAATATGACAGGAGAAAGCATCCCCAGTTTTGTGAAGGCAGGAGATAGGGTTATAAGCGGTTGCGTAAATATGAGTGCCCCTATTGAAATTAGTGCCGAAAAAGAATACGGTGAATCTACCGTTGCGAAAATTCTGGAGCTTGTAGAGCATAGTGCCATGAACAAAGGCAGATATGAAAACTTTATTACACGTTTTTCAAGGGTTTATACCCCTGTTGTTGTAGTTCTTGCTCTTTTGGTGGCATTTGTACCGCCCATATTTACAGGTGATGTGACAACATGGGTTATACGTGCCTTATCGTTTCTTGTTGTGTCCTGCCCTTGTGCTTTGGTTATCAGTGTGCCGCTTAGCTTTTTTGGAGGCATCGGTGCGGCAAGTAAGCGTGGTGTTTTGGTAAAGGGCAGTGTATACCTTGAAATTTTATCAAAATGTGCGTATGTTGTAACAGACAAGACCGGTACTTTAACCGAAGGAAAACTTTATGTTGAAAAGGTGGAGGCTGAAAACAAAGATGAACTTCTTTCCCTTTGCGGAAGCCTTGAGAAGTATTCAAACCATCCTGTGGCAAAGGCAATAGTTAAAAGCACAGAAAAGTTTTACAACGCGGAGGATATACGTGAAATTCCCGGTAAAGGTATAATCGGTTCAATAGACGGAAAAACAGTTATTGCGGGAAAATATGACCTCCTAAAGGAAATGGGCATTGATGTTTTAGGCGAAAAAGACGGTATTTTCGTGGCATGTGACAAAGTTTATATGGGCAGAATAATTGTGTCGGATAAAATAAAGGACACAACGCCTATTGCAATAAAAACGCTGAAGGATATGGGTATTAAGAAAACTGTCATGCTTACAGGGGATAACAAGAAAGGGGCAGAAGCTGTATTTTCCAAGGCAGGACTTGACGAAATGTACTGTTCCCTTCTTCCCGATGAAAAGGTTAAAAAGCTTGAAGAATTTATGGAAAGTAATACTTTAGGCACAACCATTTACCTAGGCGACGGCATTAATGACGCACCTGTTTTGAAGCGTGCCGATGCAGGTATTGCCATGGGCGAGCTTGGCAGTGATGCGGCAATTGAATCAAGTGATATCGTGTTTATGAATGACGATTTGAATTTACTTCCCGAAAGTATAAAAATAGCACGGAAAACAATAAGCATTGTGAAAGAAAACATAATTTTCTCCATAAGCGTAAAAGTCTTGGTGCTTTTACTTACGGCTTTAGGCTATTCAAATATGTGGCAAGCAGTTTTCGCAGATGTGGGTGTTATGGTGATTGCTGTTATGAATACCATGAGAACTTTGAAAATGTGAAAACTTATTTGTGATAATTTTTGACAAATTATATTGAAAAATATGAAAGAAAATGTTATAATCTTGTTGAAAATTTAAAAAGGAGATGATTGACATGAAAAACGTCAAATCTATCGGCGAGAGTGCCATCTACGATGCCCGTGAGCTTGGCAGTGGAAGAATGTTGGTGTTAGGTGCACAGCATCTTTTCGCAATGTTCGGTGCAACTGTTCTTGTGCCTCTCTTAACAGGACTTAGTGTTTCTGCAACACTTCTTTTTGCAGGTTTAGGTACACTTTTGTTCCACTTCCTTTCAAAGGGCAAGGTTCCGGCTTTCTTAGGCTCATCCTTTGCATTTTTGGCAGGTTATATGACAATTGCACCTGACGGTGATAAGGCTCTTCTTCCTTACGCTTGTCTCGGTGTGGCATGTGCAGGACTTTTGTACCTTGTGGTAAGTGCACTTATCAAACTTTTCGGTGCGAAAAAAGTTATGCGGTTTTTCCCGCCTGTTGTAACAGGTCCTATCGTTATCGCAATCGGTCTTACTCTTTCAAATTCAGCTATTAACAACTGTTCAACTGACTGGCTTATTGCCTTTATTGCAATACTTGTTGTTATTATCTGTAATATCTGGGGTAAGGGAATGGTTAAGATTATCCCCATTATGCTTGGCGTTATAGCATCCTATATTGTGGCATTTGCTATGGGCAGAGTTGATATACAGCCCATTATGGATGCGGCATGGATTGGTCTTCCCTTTAAAATGGAAGATACAGTATTCTCCATATTTAAGAACCCTGACACAAACCTTATAATAACATCTATTATAACAATTATGCCCATTGCCATTGCAACAATGGTTGAACATATAGGCGATATATGTGCTATAGGTTCTACAACAAAGCGTAACTATATTCAGGATCCCGGCTTGCACCGCACAATGTTAGGTGACGGTCTTGCAACAATCCTTGCATCACTTTTCGGTGCTCCTGCAAACACAACATACGGCGAAAACACAGGCGTTTTAGCTCTCAGCCGTGTTTACGACCCCAGAGTTATCCGCATTGCGGCAATTTTTGCAGCTGTACTTTCCTTCTGTCCCAAGTTTGCGGCAGTTATATCTTCTATGCCCACTGCTACAGTAGGTGGCGTTTCTCTTATCCTTTACGGTATGATTTCAGCCGTTGGTGTAAGAAACCTTGTTGAAAATAAGGTTGACCTTGCAAAGAGCAGAAATGTTATTATTGCGGCACTTATTCTTGTTCTTGCAATAGGTATTGCATTCAGCAATGCAGGTGCTATTGCCTTTACTATCGGCGATGTTACAATCAGATTGTCCGGTCTTGCAGTAGCTGCTATCGTTGGTATTGTTGTTAACGCAGTTCTTCCCGGTAAGGATTACGAATTTAGCGACACAAGCGATATTGACATCAAAAAGAAGAAGTAAGTATAACAGAGAAAAAAGGGCACCGAGCAAAAGACGGGCGGAGCTCTTTAGGTAATTAATGATGAATGATGAATAATTTCGGTAAATTTTCGCATAAGGCGAAGATTCGCATTAATTATTAATTATTCAATTTTCAAAATTTAGTTTATGACAGTCTGAGGGGAGAGTTTTTCTCCCCTTGCTGTTTTTGAGGAGAAGTTTTATGGAAACACGAGTTGCCGTAATAGGTATAATTGTTGAAAACACAGGTAGTATTGAAAGACTGAACGGTATTTTACACGATTATTCAAAATATATTATCGGTCGTATGGGGATACCGTACAGGGCGAAAAATATAAGTGTTTTAAGCATTGTGGTGGATGCACCTTTGAATATAATCAGCGCTATATCGGGAAAAATCGGTGCTTTACAGGGAATAAGCGTGAAAACCGCATACTCAAATAAGTGATAATTTGTCTTTTTGTGAAAAATGCATAAAAAATAAAAAAAATATTTGAATATTTCTAACTATTAGCATATTGCAAAAGTCGATGAATTTTGCTATACTTCAGTTGTACCGAAAAGGTACGAAACTTTTTTCATTTTCCCTCCTTTTAGTGACAGACAAGAGCGATTTGTCTGTCTTTTTTTTGCGTTTTTTATCTTTGGTTTTTGTTGACTGAAAAAAATACAGGTGGTATAATTAACTTATGTTAAGAAAGGAACGGATGAAAATGAATATTACAGAAAAAGAAGGTGCATGGTGCTGGTTCGCAGACCCCAGAGCCATTTCCTACAAGGGAAGAACATTTATCGGCTGTATTGACGTTCACGGTAATATTAAAGCGATTATGCTTTATGAAGGTAAAAAGACGGAAGTGTTGGTGCGTTCAAACTTCCAACCTGATGACCATGATAACCCTACTTTTTTGGTGCTTCCTGATGAAAGAATTATGATTATATATTCCCGTCATACAGACGAAGCCTGCTTTTATTACAGAATTTCAAAGAATAAGTGCGATATTACTGATTTAGGTGAAGAAAAATGCCTTAAGACAAATCACAACACAACATATCCTTCACTTTTTATTATGGAAGAGGACAAGGACCATATTTATCTTTGCTATCGTGGTGTTAACTGGCACCCCACCTGTGCCCGTCTTACAATGCCTGACGAAAATGACGATGTATTTTTTGATGTAAAACCCTTCCAGATTGTACATTCCACCGTTCAGGGGTCAGGATGCCGTCCTTACGCAAAGTATGTATCAGACGGTAAAAATAAAATACATATGGTGTATTCGGCAACACATCCTGATAATGTGTACCCTGTGTGCATATACTATTCTTGCCTTGATATAAGTGATTTTTCACTTCATGATATTGAAGGTGATGTTTTGAAGGAAAATGTCCGTGAAGAACCCTTTAAAGTGACAGGTTATGAAACAGATTCAAAGTTTGTTATTGACCCTTATTATTCATCAAAACGAGGCTGGGTATGGGATGTTGCCGTTGGTGAAAACGGGGTAAGTGCCGCTATAGTTAATATAAGCGAGGATAAAGTCACTCAGCATTATTATTACACGTATTATAATGACGGTGCATGGGAGAAAATTTTTATAGGAAATGCACATAAGTTCCATAAATCCGATGTTGAATTCTGCTATGGTGGCGGCATGAGCCTTGACAGGGACCGTGAGGGTGTTGTCTATGTTTCTATGCCTATGGGTACGGCATTTGAAATTGTGAAGTACACCATTGACAGAAAGAATGTGTCAAGAGAATTTGTGACAAAATACAGCGAGCTGAATAATATCCGTCCTTATAAAATAGCAAATGGACCTCTTGTATGGATGAACGGCGATTATTATTATTGGATTGTGAATTCCACATATCCTGATGGTTTCCCCACCCGTATAGTTATTGAAGGCGATGCGGGTGAAGATAGATTTAAGGACGGAATAAAGGTTATATGCAAAAGTGAGGACGAGGGTGTAATATATTCCGATGAATCAGTTACATTAAAGGTTGAAGGCACCTTAGTAACATTTTGCGATGCTGTAAGTTCAAATCCCCTTTCAACATCTGACTGGAATAAGGAGCATAACGCAACAACAGACGGAAGCACAAAACTTGTAAGACCTTATGAAACGGAATTTACGATTGTGAAGGAAGAGGATGCCTTTTATCTTTTAAGAGATGGTAAGGTAGATGTAGTTGTCAGGAGAAAGTGATGGAAAATATAAAAGAAATAGGTATTAGCCAAGAATATAAGTTCAGAGGAAAAATAGTAAATTTAAGGGTTGATACTGTAAAAACTCCCGAGGGAAATACTGCACTTCGGGAAATTGTGGAGCATCCCGGTGGCGTTGGTATAGTTGCCTTGGATGAAGAAAACAACGTATATATGGAATGGCAGTATAGACGGCCCTTTGATGATGTTATTTACGAAATTCCGGCAGGCAAGCTCGAAAAAGGAGAGGACCCAAAGGAAAGTGCAATCCGTGAGCTTGAGGAGGAAGTGGGATTAAAGGCAAAAAACTGGGTTTATTTAGGACCAAGCCTTGCAACCCCGGGCTTTTGTACAGAAGTGTTGCATGTTTACCTTGCAAGAGATTTGTATCAGGGCAAAATACATCGTGATGCAGATGAGGTTTTGGTGATTGAAAAGGTTCCCCTTGATACTTTGGTTGAAAAAGTTATGAGTGGCGAAATTAAAGACGGGAAGAGCATTATCGGTATACTAAAAACAAAAGAATATTTGAGAAAACAAGAAACCGACTAGTAAAAATTACATGCCTGAATTAAATGATTATTCCTAAAAAGTATTGACAATCTGCTAAATAAAATGTATAATGTATTCAAAAGTGATAATCATTATCGTTTTAAAAATTTATATGAATAAGGAGATTGATGTTATGAAAAAGTATGTATGTCCCGTTTGCGGTTATGTTCACGAAGGCAACGAACCCCCTGAAAAGTGCCCTCTTTGCGGTGTTCCCGGTTCTAAGTTCACTGTAATGGAATCAGGTGCGGCTTTGGCGGCAGAACATGTTTACGGTGTTTACGGCCAGACTGTAAAGAATAATCCTGATATCCCCGACGAAGATAAGAAGTATATTTTTGACCAGCTTATGGCAAACTTCCAGGGCGAATGTAGTGAAGTAGGTATGTATTTGTGTATGGCTCGTATTGCACATCGTGAAGGCTATCCCGAAGCAGGTCTTTACTGGGAAAAGGCTGCTTATGAAGAAGCTGAACACGCTGCAAAGTTTGCTGAACTTTTAGG
>JBJDXJ010000033.1:0-38446 GCA_051866635.1 Clostridia bacterium
TCTTACCTTGTTTGCACTCTTAGCGATACCGATAGCACCTTCAGCTGCTGCGAAGGATTCGTGACCTGCAAGGAATGCGAAACACTTTGTTTCATCACGAAGGAGCATTGCAGCAAGGTTACCGTGACCAAGACCTACTTTTCTGTCGTCAGCAACAGAGCCCGGAATACAGAAAGCCTGAAGGCCTTCACCGATAGCTTCAGCAGCGTCAGCAGCCTTTGTACAACCCTTCTTAATTGCGATAGCTGTACCTGTGATATATGCCCAACATGCGTTTTCGAAACAGATGGGCTGAATACCCTTAACAAGGTTGTATACATCGATACCCTTGTCCTTACAAATCTGTTCTGCTTCCTCAAGGGAGGAAATACCGTACTTTTCAAGAACAGGTATAATCTGATTTATTCTTCTTTCATAACTTTCAAATAATGCCATTTTAATTTCCTCCTTTCTTATTCTACACGCGGATCAATATACTTAGCCGCTTCATTAAATCTGCCGTATGTGCCCTTAGCCTTTGCAAGAGCTTCATTAGCGTCCATACCTTTTCTGATGTTTTCCATCATTTTTCCAAGGTGAACGAATTCATAACCACAAGTAAGACCGTCAGCATCGAGACCGATTCTTGTGATGTAACCTTCAGCAAGTTCAAGATATCTGGGGCCCTTAGCCTTTGTGGAGTAAAGTGTACCAACCTGGCTACGAAGACCCTTACCTAAGTCTTCGAGACCTGCACCGATGGGGAGACCACCTTCGGAGAAAGCTGTCTGTGTTCTGCCGTAAACAATCTGAAGGAAAAGTTCACGCATAGCTGTGTTAATAGCATCACAAACAAGGTCAGTATTCAATGCTTCAAGAATTGTCTTACCGGGAAGAACTTCTGCCGCCATAGCTGCAGAGTGTGTCATACCGGAGCAACCAAGTGTTTCAACAAGTGCTTCCTCGATAACACCGCCCTTAACGTTCAAAGTAAGCTTACATGCGCCCTGCTGAGGTGCACACCAGCCCACACCGTGTGTAAGACCGTAAATGTCTGTAATCTGCTTAGACTCTGTCCAAGCGCCTTCCTGAGGAATAGGTGCAGGGCCATGACTTACGCCTTTATTTACCACGCACATATTCTCAACTTCATGTGAATAATTCATAGTCTCTTCTCCTTTCAATAATCCATGATATTATTTTATCACAACTTGTCCAAACAAATCAAGTAGTATTTAGAAAAAAAGCGTTCTCAAGTTAAATATTTGGTATTTTCCAATCAATGGGAGTCTTTATAAGCCTTTCAAGTATATCATTTGCCTCCTTAAAGTGACCGCACCCCATAAAACCACGGGAGGCTGACAAAGGACTTGGATGTGCCGCCTCTAAAACAAAATGACGCTTTGTATTTATAAGCTCTCGCTTCTTTCGTGCGTAATTACCCCACAGAAGAAAAATAACAGGGTCCTCACGGCTGTTTAAAGCACTTATAATGCTGTCGGTGAATATTTCCCACCCCTTATTGGCATGAGAGCCTGCAAGGCCTTCACGGACGGTTAAAACGGCATTTAAAAGAAGAACACCCTGCTGTGCCCAAGGCATAAGGTAACCGTTGTTTGGGATTTCATAACCGTATTCATCCCTGATTTCCTTATACATATTTAGTAGTGAGGGAGGAATTGATACCCCCGGTTTTACAGAAAAGCACATGCCGTGTGCCTGATTAGGTTCATGATAAGGGTCCTGCCCCAATATAACAACCTTTGTATCCGAAAATGAAGTAACCTTCAGTGCAGAAAAAAGCTCGTACATATCAGGATGCACTGTGTAATTGGCATATTCAGCCTTTAAAAAGGCACGAAGCTTAAGGTAATATTCTTTTTCAAATTCTTTCCCTATTACGTTATCCCAGTCATTTCCCAGTTTAACCATTTTTACAGCTCCTTTTTCATTTTTGCACTGACAAATTTCAAGTTATTTTTTATGCTTACTATCTCCCCTGCTTTTTCAAAGCCATGCTTTAAATAGAAAGCTTCTGCACTTTTGCTTGACTCCAATACCAAACGGAAAATTTTACGCTTTTTAGCCCATAATTCAGTATTTTCCAAAAGTGCCGATGCAACGCCGCAATTCACATATTCAGGATGTGTATAAAGCCTGTTTACATAACCGTCAGGCTCTGTACTCATAAACCCAATAATCTTTTTATCACTATTTACGGCAACGATGGCATAACAGCGTACAAGGGAGCGTTTAAAGGCAGGCATATACATACTTTTTGGCACCCAGGCGTCAAGCTCTTCGGGAGAATAATCATTTTTACACAAAGCATGCACGCTGTCATATATAAGCTTTGCAACAGTATTAAATTCAGTTATCCGCATACTGCGTATTGTAAAATCACCCATGTAAAAATCTCTCCCTATGAGTATAAATTGAGCCATACCCCAAGCAGGGTATGGCTCATCGTTGTTTGCAGGGAAAATAAATCTAATTACTTAAACTTTCTTTTTCTTGCTGCTTCGGATTTCTTCTTACGCTTTACGCTGGGCTTTTCATAGTGTTCTCTCTTTCTAACCTCGGACAAAACACCGGCTTTCGCACAGGAGCGCTTAAATCTCCTAAGAGCGCTATCTAAAGATTCATTATCCTTAACTCTTATTTCAGACATTCTCGTACCTCCCCTCGCGACTCTACCCTTAAAGTACATCAGAGGTTCGAACCGCATATAGTGACAAATAAATTATACTTTTAACATATCAATATGTCAAGAGTAAATTTCATCAAATTGAAACTTTTTTGCATATTTTTTAAATCAACCGGGAGGCCATGCAAGAGAACGTCCACCTAAAAGATGAAAGTGCAAATGCTTTACAGTCTGACCGCCATCTTCACCACAATTGTTGACAATTCTATAGCCGTTTTCTGCTATATTCTTTTCTTTAGCAATCTTTTTTGCCGCAATAAAAATTTTTGAAACAATGTCGGAATTTTCATCTGTCAAGTCATTGGCAGATGAAATATGTTCCTTTGGCACAATAAGCACATGAACAGGTGCCTCGGGAGAAATATCATTAAAGGCATAAACATTGTCATCCTCATAAACCTTTGACGAGGGTATTTCCCCGGAAATAATTTTACAGAACAAGCAGTCACACATTATTTGTTGCCCCCTGTCTGTGCAATTACAATATCGTCTACCATAGCAAGAGCATCGTCAACCTTTGTTACAAGCTTGCCGCCGCCCTGAGCCATATCGGGCTTACCGCCGCCACGGCCGTCAGTAACCTTTGTGATTTCCTTGATGATATTACCGGCATGAACGCCCATGCTTACAGCCTTCTTTGTGGCTGCGGCAACAAAAGTAATCTTGTCACCATCAACAGAAGCCAATACAGCAACTCCACATTCGCACTTTTCCTTCATCTTGTCTGTAAGCATCTTTAATTCATCAGCACTCACGCCTGAAAGCTGTGCAGTAAGAATATCTATATCTCCAACATGCTTGATTGCTGTCAAAAGGTCGTTTGCAGTTGCAGAAGCAATCTTTGCCTTTACTTCTTCAAGTTCTTTTACAAGAGTTCTGTATTCGGCTGTAAGCGTTTCCGCCTTGTTTACTATTTCTGCTGCGTTTGTTTTAAGGACATTTGCTGTATCGGCTATAATAGAGTCTTTTTCGGCAATATATGCCAATACACCCTTACCTGTTGTAGCTTCAATTCTTCTTACGCCTGCGGCAACACCGCCTTCAGAAAGAATTTTGAAGAGTCCCGCCTGGGAAGTGTTCTTAAGATGTGTACCGCCACAGAATTCAACAGAATATCCGCCCATGTTTACAACACGGACAGTTTCACCGTATTTTTCACCAAAGAGAGCCATTGCACCAAGCTTTTTAGCTTCGTCTATAGCCATTACCTTTACATCAATGTCGTAAGATGCCATAATAGCCTCGTTAACCTTATCTTCAACCTTCTTAAGGTCTTCCGTTGAAATACTTTCGTAATGAGTAAAGTCAAAACGAAGTCTTGTATCATCAACATAGCTACCTGCCTGTTCAATATGGCTGCCTAAAACTTCCTGAAGAGCCTTCTGCAAAAGATGTGTTGCAGAATGGTTTCTTGCAGTGTTCATACGCTTTTCTTTATCGTAAGTACTTACAACGCTGTCGCCAAGGCGTACACTGCCTTCTTCAACGTATACAAAATTGAGAATTTTGCCGTCACCAAGCTTCTTAGCGTCCTCCACAACCATTTTCACGCCGTCAGCTGTAATTACACCTCTATCGCCCTTCTGACCGCCGCTTTCACCGTAAATAGCTGTCTTGTCAAGTATAACAATACCGTTTTCGCCGTCTGAAAGGGATGAGGCAATCATATTGTCCTTAACAATTGCAATTATCTTACCTTCTACAGATTCGTTATCATAGCCGAGGAATTCAGAAGATACTTCTTTGCCTATCTGCATATAAACATCTTCGCTCCAAGCGGCTTCATCACCTACATTTCTGCCTTCACGTGAACGGTTCTTCTGTTCATTCATGCACGCTGTAAAAGCATCCATGTCAACGTCAAGACCCTTTTCTGTAAGGATTTCAGCTGTCAAATCAATGGGGAAACCGTATGTATCATACAAACGGAATGCATCTTCACCTGAAAGGAGCTTTTCATTCTTTGCTTCAAGCTGAGCAATATATTCCTCCAAAATAGACAAACCGCTGTCAATTGTTTCAGAGAAACGAGCTTCTTCAATCTGTATAACCTTTTTGATATAGTCACGCTTTGTTTCAAGCTGAGGATAAGCGTCTTTTGATTCGTTAATAACAGTATCGGCAATCTTGTAAAGGAAATTGCCTTCAATACCAAGAAGTCTACCGTGACGTGCCGCACGGCGGAGAAGTCGTCTGAGAACATATCCTCTGCCTTCGTTGGAAGGACCAACGCCGTCACAAACAAGGAAAGTTGTACTTCTTATATGGTCTGTGATAACCCGAAGAGAAACGTCGCTCTTTTCGTCTTCGCCGTAATTAACACCTGCAATACGGGAAATTTCAAGCATGATGTTGCGAACAGTATCAACCTCAAAAAGGTTCTGCACGCCCTGCATAATTGCGGCGATACGCTCTAATCCCATACCTGTATCAATGTTGGGCTTTGCCAAACGGTTGTAGTTACCGTTTTCATCCTTGTCAAACTGTGTGAAAACAAGGTTCCAGAATTCAACAAATCTGTCACAGTCACAACCAACTGCACAGTCGGGTTTACCGCAACCGGCATTTTCGCCACGGTCAAAGTAAATTTCACTACAGGGACCGCAAGGACCTGTACCGATTTCCCAGAAATTATCTTCCTTACCCATCTTTTTAATTCTGCTACGGTCAACGCCGACTTCATTTACCCAGATGTCGATAGCTTCATCGTCATCTTCGTAAACTGTAACCCAAAGCTTATCTTTGGGAAGCTTTAAATCTTCTGTGATAAATTCCCACGCCCAACGAGTCGCTTCGTGCTTGAAATAGTCGCCGAAGGAGAAATTACCAAGCATCTCGAAGAATGTGCCGTGTCTTGCAGTTTTACCTACACGTTCAATATCAGGTGTACGGATACACTTCTGACATGTTGTAACACGGTTTCTTGGTGGGATTTCCTTGCCTAAAAAGTAGGGCTTCAAAGGTGCCATACCTGCATTTATAAGCAATAAACTGTCATCATTCTGAGGAATAAGGGGAAATGAAGGCAGTCTGAGATGACCCTTAGACTCAAAAAAGCTAAGGTACCTCTCTCTTATTTCATTTAATCCGAGTTTTTCCATATTTAGTCACTCCTTTGTAATCAATACATTATACCTAAAACCCGACTTTGTCAGGCAGTATGTGTTTCGTTATAGGCACACCTTACAGCATTTGCAAGCTGGTCCGAACAACTTGTTGGCTTCATGCCACAGGTAATCCCTTTGAAGTAACCTTCAATCTGCGAAACAGTCATTCCGTCAACAACTCGACTCAACGCTTTAAGATTGCCGTTGCATCCGCCCAAAAAGCTTACATTTGTAATCACATCGCCATCAATATCGAAACTAATCTGAACGGCACAAGTACCTTTTGTTCTATAAGTGTAATTCATCTATTCATCTCCTTTGGAAAAAGTCAAGACATAACAGATTAATTATACACCAAGTTTCGCCGTTAATCAAGGTTTTTCTATATAATTGATTGAAGAAATCTTTGAAAAAATTTTTTAATGATACAAGAGACGGGAACTGACAGTAAAATTCCCCAAAAACCACCGAATGCACCTACATAAAGCACAAGGACAACAGCCGCCGGATGAAGTTTTAAGGTGTTTTTTGAAATTTTAGGTGTGATTATGTTATTTTCAATCTGCTGAATTATCAAAAGACCTATTAATACCTTTATAATATTTTTCGGTACACTTATGACTGTGACAACAAGGATTATACCTATTCCTATAAACGCTCCTGCATAAGGTATAATGTCCAATAGTCCTGCAATTGCACCAAGTCCTAATGCATATGGTACGCCCATGGTATAGAGAAATAAGCTGTCCATAACGCACAATATAACAGCAACTAAAATCTGGCCTTTGAAAAATGAATCCAAAATCATTTTCACATCGTCCCAAAGCACCTTAAAGGAAGGCTTCAATTTATCCGGTATAAATTCCAAAAAGGATAGTTTTATGCTTTCAACATCGTTTAAAATGTAAAAAGCAGCCACTGCACCTACTAAGAATACAGTGACGGATTTTATTATATTAACCGTTGTTGAATATACAATGCCAAGATTTGAAAATAAGTCTATATTAACGTAATTTAAAAATCCCGAAAGTATTTTTCCGATGCTTTCAACAGCAGAGTAAACCTTAGGAAAGGCAAAAATAATAATAGAAGCGACAAGTAAAATGATTAAAGCACTTACAACAACAGTTGCAATTTTAGAGTTTAACCCCTTGTTTTTTAAAAAGCTGATAATGGGATTTAATAAATAAACTAAAATAAGTGCTGTTATAAAAGGGGAAAAAACCACATTCAAAGAACTGAAAATTCCAACAATAAAAATAATAAAGCAAGTAAAAAATATAAGTGTTGAAATAAATAGATTTCTATCCTTCAATTCTCCAATCCCCTTTTTATGTAAGGGGCAATTGCCCCTTTACTAATGTCTCATTTCAGCTACAGAATCAACAATATTCCCTACAGAGTGTATAATTGTTCCTGCACCTTTTTTGAGCTTTTTGGAATCCTTGTCTTTCATTGGGTCCATCAGGGCACCCACAACTGAGCCAATGACAGCACCTGTAAAAAGTCCTGTTGTAAAGCCTTTAGAACAAAACATTCCGTCACCTCGCTAAAAGAGAATTTTCTTGCGTTCAACGCTGTCTGTCAGCTTTTCTTCGAGAATAATTTTCCCGTCAGAAAAACTTATTGTATCTCGGGTTCGGCATATCTTTCGTCCTTTCAAAAGGTCCTCTGCTATGGAAGAACCTATTTCAAATTCGGTCATAATACCTGTTTCGAGGTCAAAATTCATATTCTGAATTTTGCCTACATTGCGACCGTCTGTTAAAACAGCCTTCCTTTTATAAATATCATTTTCACAGCTTTGGTAATCCTCAATTGGGATTACCTTAACAAATTTTTCTCCGAATCCTTTAACGTATATACTGGTTTCATCAGAAGAAATTATATCTTCTCTATTAAACAGTCTATTTTTGTACACAAAGGAGTCGTTTGTTGAAATGATACCTAAAATTTCGTTTGTTCCTTTGTTGACGAGTATGTCCGAAAGCCTTCCATAACATTTACCTATTTTTTCGTCGCAAACTTTCTTCCCTTTCAGTCTGCAAAAGCTTTCGTCCATTTCCTTGCCCCCAATACAATATTAAGTATGCACAAAAGATAAGGTAAAATACCTGAAAAAATACGCTGAAAAAGTCAAAATTTTCAAAAAACTCACACAAAAAATCGCGGAATTTAAGCGGGTATTTGTAAAATAGTTAACCCTCCCGATGTTTATTCCTTGGGAGGGTTTCGTTTTTTTAGTTCGACTTGAGTTTGTGGTGGCTCCCTTGACGGGACAGGCTTTTGGTACGGAGGAAAACATACCCACTTCAATACACCAAAGTTTGCCCATGAAAGGAGATGAAATAAAATTTGAAAAGTTATTTTACTGCGTTAATTCATACATAACCTTTGCGTTGTTTTCCCTGATTAAATCACGAGATAAAACATTACCGGTTTTTTTATCAATGATCTCACGGTACACCTTGCCAACCCTGTAAAATCCGTCGTCTCGTTTGACAAACGCTTCATTTTCAACACCGATATGATATGATACATCAAGCGGCTTTTCGGCTCGAATTTCACCAATCAGGTATTTATCATCAGTATGAACGATAATCTGAAAATTCATATCCGTATTATTCTTAAAGCGATAATCGAGATAGTTATACATTATCGATGTGCCTGTACCAAAAGGAATTTGCCTGCCGTAATCGGGAAACAAGTCCATTCCATCGTGGTGATGATGTTCAACGATTTCAAGAGGGGTGTGAAGCACAAGCCAATGTATAAGATTGGTAAATTGACACATGCCGCCACCTACGCCTGCACTTGTCGTACCCTTTGATATCATAAGTCCTGTTTTATACCCTTTTCTCGCAGTACAACTGCCTACAAGTTTCCAAAATGAAAAGGTTTCTCCCGGTTTAATAATAACTCCATTTACCTTTGGTGCTGAAAGTGACAAATTTACAGCCTTATTTTCCTGTAATTGCAAGTCCACATTTCCAAGCTTTCTTCTGATCAGTGATTTTTGACTGTAAATAACAATCGGTAAATAATCGCTGCTTTTTTCTTTTGAAAAAGACTCTTTACTTATTATATTTTCGATGTGCCTTTTCAATCTGCATTTAAAAACTGAAATTTTATATGTAAGTGGCGAGATTTCGCAAAATAACTTCCTCATTCATTTTCCTCCCGTATAAGTCAAAAACAGGGATAGCAGACCTGCTAACCCTGTTAACTGTTCATCCTTGATTTTTTGTTTTACTTGCCCTGTCCGTAATAAGCGTTTGCACCGTGCTTACGGAGGAAATGCTTATCTAAGAGGTAGCTGTCAACATCACCGATTGAAGGGTTAAGAAGTTTAGTATTAAGTGCCATCATGGCAACTTCTTCCATAACTACTGCATTATGCACTGCTTCATCAGGATTTTTACCCCAAGCAAAAGGTCCGTGGCTATAACATACAACACCGGGAACATGAACAGGATTAACGCCAAGATTGGTAAATGTTTCAATGATAACCTTACCTGTGTTAAGTTCGTATTCCCCTTCTATTTCTTCCTTTGTCAAACGACGTGTGCAAGGTATTGCACCGTAGAAATAGTCAGCATGTGTTGTACCGAGAGGTGGAATACTCATACCTGCCTGAGCCCAGACAGTTGCCCATCTGGAATGTGTATGAACAACGCCACCCAATTCAGGGTACTGATTATAAAGTGCAATATGTGTGGGAGTATCGGATGAAGGACGCATATCACCTTCAACCTTATTTCCCTTAAGGTCAAGAACAACCATATCGGATGCTTTCATTTCATCGTAGCTTACACCGCTTGGCTTAATAACAACAAGACCCTTTTCACGGTCAATACCGCTGACATTGCCCCATGTGTATGTAACAAGATTCTTTTTGGGAAGTTCCAAATTTGCCTGTAATACGGCTTCTTTTAATGCTTCTAACATTTATCACACATCCTTTGCACTAAATTAACCAAAGGGGTTTTCATCTTTATAAGGAACGGAAGCGGGCTGATTGTATGCAACATCTTCAACGCCGAGAAGCTTCATTGCCGCAAAGAGTGCCTTACCTGCATGCTTAAATGCAATACCTGCATGGTGAGGATAACATTTAGCAATAAGAACGTGACGGTAAAATCTGCCCATATCCTTAATCTTGAAGATACCGATGCCGCCAAAGCTCTTGCAGTCAACATTTGCAATTTCACCTTCGGCTACATAGCTGCGAAGAACGGAATCCTTTGTGGACTGGAGGCGGAAGATTGTACATTCACCTGGAACAAGATTACCTTCAAGTGTACCGCGTGTAATATCGGGTTCTGTATCGGGTTCAAGGTCTCTCTTCATAATTCTCTGATAGCTCATGGAAGCACATGTGAGACATTCTTTAGCTGTGTTACCGCAGTGGAAGCCCATGAATGTATCTGTAAGCTTATATCCTGCAAAAGCATCGGGATTAGCTTCAAACATATCCTTCGGAACAGAGTTGTTAATATCAAGAAGAGTAGCTGTTTTCTGTGTAGCACAAGTAATTATGTATTCGGAAACTGCACCGTAAATATCTGTTTCGCAAGCTACGGGAATACCACGGGATGCAAGGCGGCCGTTTACATAGCAAGGTACAAAACCAAACTGTGTCTGGAATGCGGGCCAGCACTTGTTTGCAAATACAAAATAACGGCTTGCACCCTTATTTTCTTCAGCCCAGTCAAGAAGAGTGATTTCATACTGTGCAAGACGAGGAAGAATACCTGCATAAGGATTCTTATTACCAAGCTCTGCCGCCATTTCTTCAACAAGAGCAGGAATTCTGGGGTCGTCCTTATGTGCATGGTATGCCGCATAAAGGTCAAGTTCACTGTTTTCCTGAATTTCAACACCAAGGTCCTTATAAAGAGGAGAAATCGGTGCATTACAAGCCATAAAGTCGTAAGGACGGGGACCGAAAGAGAAAACTTTAAGACCGTGAAGACCAATAATAACCCTTGCAATATCTTCAAAGTCAGCAATCATCTTTGCGATTTCATCAGCCGTACCAACGGGGTATTCAGGGATGTAAGCCTTTACACCACGAAGGTTAAGGTTGTAGGATGCATTAAGCATACCGCAGTATGCATCGCCTCTGCCGTCAAAAAGGTCGCTCTGGCTTTCTTCAGCGGCAGCCACAACCATAACGGGGCCGTCAAACTTCTGAGCAAGCATAGTTTCGGGAATTTCGGGACCGAAGTTACCAAGGTAGAGAACAAGTGCATTAGCACCTACACCCTTAAGTTCTTCGAGAGCATTCATTGCATCAATTTCATTTTCAATAATCGTATCAGCAACATATACGTTTTCAAGACCTAACTTTGCACATTCTGCCTTAACAACCTCTTTACGCTTTGAGCTAAGGCTGATGGGGAAACAGTTACGGCTTACTGATACAACGCCTGTTTTAACCTTAGGAATATTGTTCATCTTCATTATCTCCTTTGTATATAAAATTATATTATTCTGCTACTTCTGCAGGGGCACTTGTCTTCTCCAATTCAATACCGTCAACATATACGTTAACAGATTTTACGTTAAGACTTGCCATCGTTTCAACTGCATTTTTAACCTGCTCCTGAATAGAAGCGGACACTTCACGGATTTTTGCACCAAACTTCACGGTGATATGAAGTTCTATCATGATTCCGTCTTCTAAGAACTCAACCTTTACACCCTTGCCCTGAGACTTTTTAGTAATCAAGTCACCAATACCGCCTAAAAGTGAGCCGCCCATTGATGCGATACCATCAACTTCTTTTGCGGCAAGAGCGGCAATAGTGGAAATTACTTCCTCAGAAATTCTGATGTTGCCACCTTCGGTGGAGATATAATTTTCACCCATGATTTTTCCTCCGTTAATTAAATTTGCGATTTTATTAAACCGCATATTGTTTCTTTCTATAGTATATCAATTTTATCATAAATAATCAAGTGTTTTATTCAATTTCCACCACTTTGATTTTTTCAGCGGGAATTGAGCTTTGTTCTGTTACTATTTCCGTAATTATTGCCACCTGTGCTTCGTCCAGGCTTTGGCATTTCACTACAACATTTGCCTGAGAGTTGTTTATATAACAAACAGCGTCTTCAAACCCTCTTGCTTTTATTAAATTTTCGATAGCAGTTTCTGTTTCTGTGTTATCTGCCAACTGCATTATACCATTTTGTGCCTCTGTTTTAAGTGCCGTGTCGCTGTTTTCGTTATTAATCACCGAATTAAAGGTTTCTATGGACTTACTTCTTCCAATTTCTCGTTCCAATCTTGCCGATGCGAAAAAATCCTCGTTTTCTTCTACTTTACCATCTTCCATATTCCCCACAAGCTGTGCCTGACCCATATATTCCTCCGAGGTAGTGGTATCGGAAGAAGTAAAATTCAAATATCCCGCAACACAAATGAGCATCGCAAGCATGATAAGAGAAAGTTGTTTCCTTTTGAAAATCATCAATTTATCGTCCTTTCAAACACTTTTATTTTATGGGCGTCTACATTCAAAAGCGCCATTACAGCTTCCGTAAGACTTTCCTTTACTTTTACATTTGCGCCTCCTTCGGCAACAATAATAATTCCTTGTATTTCAGGATATGCTTCACTTACTATTTGTGTTTCTTGACCACCGCCCTTTTGGCTTAATATGACAGTCTGTTCTCCGCTGTTACCACTATCTTTTGCTAAGGTTACCCTGCCGTAATTTTTTGCAGTTATCATAACATCTGTTTTTCCTACATTTGTGATTTTAGGAAGTATATCTTCCAGCTTTTCTTCCAGTTCTCTGCAATAATCCACGGGCAAATCCTCTGTGAGAACCTCTTTATTTTCCTTTGTTCCCATTGATGAAAATAAAAGCAGTAATATACCTATTGCTCCCAATATATATATGTTTTTTTTACTTGAAATATCACTTTTAATCTCTTTTAAATTAAATTTCATGCTATCCCTCAATGACTTTTATATTTTCACACCCAAGTTCCTCTTTTAACCTAGAAATATACTTTTCTTTATCATTTCCGCTTATTGTTACGGATTTAATAAGCCCATCACTGTACAGGTCAATAAAAACATCAGTGTCACTGCCGCAAATTTCTTTAACTTTGTTTTCAATATTATTTTTGTGAAGCTCCAATATATAAGCATCGCTTTGTGCATACAGTTCCTCCTCTGGCATATCAAAAAATTCATAATCACTAAAATTTAAACTTATGTCACTATTTATGGGACTTATAAGCACGCTCATCATAATAAATCCCAAAACAAGCTTAATATATTTTTCCATACCGCTTTTAGGCAAAACAAGGTCACAAATCACACTTAAAAATGAAACACTGATAACAGATTTTAAAAAGCCGCTCATCCTTTAATCCCCACAATTATGCCTATAGAAATAATCATCATTACCGCTGTTGATATAACTGCCGCATTTATCATGCTTAAACTGTCACCTACACTTGTAAGTGCATTGACTGTGCGTTTGTCTGCCACCGGCTCTGTTATGGCAACAGCAATTCTTATCATTAAGACTACCACTCCTGTTTTCACAATCGGAATTATACATACTGCTGCCATACATATAATGCCTGTTACTCCTACCGCATTTTTTAATACTATCGATGCTGTAACCACCGCCCCCATTGCATCGGAGATAGAACTTCCCACAAAAGGCACCATGCTTGAAAGTGCAAATCTTGCACCTTTTGCCCCAACAGAATCCAACGCTACCGTAACGAAACTGCTTATACTTAAAAGCCCTGTAAATACAGTCATAACAATACCCAATATAAAATTATATATTTTCCTTATAAGCTCACGGAATTTTCCAAGCGTAACCGAATAAGAAAGCTCATCTGATAAGGATACGGCAAGATATGCCGTTGACAAAGGTATAAGGACATTTCTAAATAAATTAGCGAATATATTGCACATAAAATATAAAACAGGCTGCACTACCGTTCCCGTAAAGGTCAGTCCCGACCCTGCAAAAAGTGTCATCATCACAGGCAGTAGCGATGCCATAATATTTCCCATATCAGTTGCAACTAAGGTTGCATATGTACACACCTCTCTGAAAATTCCCACGGCAAGTCCAATTACGATAGAAATGCCGGCTAATGCAGATATATTGTTGCTTTTTCCGAATGATGACCACAAATTTTCAAGTATGGCACCAATTAAAATAATGGCTATAATTACAAGAAGTATTCTTCCGGCAGAATATACTTCCTCGGCAAATATCTTAAGCAAAGTTTCAAATATTTTATCTGCTTTGAATATGTTTTTTGAGGTGGTTATATCATGAATCAACTTTTCAAAACTGAAAGAAGGTATTATTCTTTCAATGTTTTCTGCCCCTGTATTGCTCACACACGACAAGTCAGGTAATGTTACGTAAGATTCCATTTTAACTCTCCAACAAGCTCATTATTAATCTGAACACGTTTTCCACAATAGGAAGTGCTATAAATAAGACTGCTGTTTTTCCTACAGTCTGTACATGGTTTGATAATGCCTTTTCCCCTGCATCAATGCAAATGTCAGCCGTCAGTTCTGTAAGATATGATATACCTATTATTTTTAAAACAGGTGTGATGTAATCTGGTGATATATCCCCAAGGGATGATAAATGCTGAATTTCAGACACAATAACAACCATTCTCGGTATAACACCCGACAGAATAAAAACTATCCCCGCTAAAGTAACGCAAAGGGCATATTCAGGTTTTATCTGTTTCAGGTATAAAGAAAAGAACGCTGTGACAATCGCACATATAAAATAAATGGAAACATTCATAATCCAAACACTGCTTTAACTGTAGAAAATAATTCACCTATTTTTTCAACGATTATAATAAGTACCACCAGTAAACCTGCCAAAGTTGTCATCAATGCTTGTTCCTCTCTGCCTGAACGCACCAAAAGCTGATTTAATACAGCCACAATAATGCCTATGCCCGCTATTTGGAAAATCAAATCCACATTCATAATTTCAAGCCTTTCATTCTACAGTAAAATAATAATAAATCCCAATCCCATCAAAACACCGCCGTAGCTGTACAGTTTTCCTTTATTTAAAAATTCAGTTTCGGAGTCTTTGATGTTTTCATTTAATGAAGCTATTAAAAAATCTATATTTACAATTTGACTTTTTAAATCTTCACACATAATATTTTCAGCATATCTATTCATAACTTCAATATCCGCGGAGGTTAAATATTCTGTTTCATCGGCAGTTTTTTGTACAGACTCTTTTGGTGAAAGCCCACTGCTTTGCATATGCTTATAAACCTTTGAAAAAAACTTTCCTCTGCCACGAAAACAATCCTCCAGTGGTGCACAGCGGTATTGCAGTTCATTTTTTATATGTACGGCACCATCTCTTATTTCCTTTAAAACATTCACCCTGTTCTTGAGATTTTGACTCATAGTCATTCCCATCAACACAGATGAAATGAGTACTGCTACGGAACCTAAAATTTTAATCATTATTATCCTCCTGTCGTCAGAATTTTTTCAACAGTTCCTGCCCCTTTTCTTTGAGATATAACAACAATCCTTTCAAAAACATTATCTGTTATAAGGTTTTTTATTATTTTACGCCTTTGTATATCCCTCTCGTCATATCCGTGGGCACTGCAAATTATTTTTACCCCTGCATTTATAATACCCTCTATGCTCCTGGCATCATCTTCCGTGCCGATTTCGTCGGTAAATATAACCTGAGGCGACATACTCCGAAGCATCATGTTCATTGAATCGTGTTTATTTCCGCCGGAAATTACAAAAGTATATCTTCCCATGTCAAAACCCGGGGTAATTTCCATTCTGTCATCTGCAATACCTGTCCTGAATTTGTTTCCGCAGTAGATGGCAATATCACGAAGCACAGTCGTCTTTCCCGATGATGGCGGTCCTACAATAATTGTGTTGTATATTCTCTCACCTTCAATAATAAATGGTATAATACCCTTTGCCGCACCGTATACATTCCTGGGAATTCTGATATTTAAGGCATTTATATTTCTCATGTGGGTAATTACATCGTTTTCATCTTTTACCGCCTCTCCCGTCACGCCGACTCTTACACCATTTTTTAACGAAAGATATCCTCTTTTTAAGGTGGACTGATTTGCGTATAAACTGCCTCGGCACATATTTTCTACAATGTTTTTCAGCATATTACTGTCAACAAAGAACGGAGACTCTATTATTTTTCCGTTTTCCGATATAAACATGTTTTTGTTGGCAATTAAAGTTATGTCTCCTGCTTTTTTTGCGTTTTCGCTTAACCACTCATGCAAGCTGTCAGGAAGATATTTTTCAAAATTCATATGTTTTCCTCCAATAGTTACTGATATATGTATATTGGACAAATTGTTTTTTATGCAAAAAAAGGTTCTATATGGTTATAGAACCTTTGAAAGATTTAGAAACCGAATTTTACATATTTTTTTATTACAAAAAGGTGGTAGCGTAACTGCTACCACCTATGAAAAAAGTCTTTTTTATGGATTTGACCACAACTATTGACAAAGAGCCCGTTTTTTGAGGCAATATTGCCGAATACCCTCTAGAGCACAAAGACTTATGATAGCCACGCTGTCAGAAGTATCTTTGCGTTTACCTTTGCAGAAAGTAACAAAGGCAAGATTAGCTTTATCAGAATTTCTGTGCTTCTGAGTAAGCCTTTCGGAATAATTCGGAAATTTTTTGAACAGCTTCGTCTTCAGTTACAATGATTACATCTGGATACATTATTCGTCCCCAACTTTCCTTTTCGGGAGTCCGGTCTAAATTGAGAGGATTATCGCTGAAATATTCCAAAAATTTCTGTTCACATTTTGGTGATTTATTATACATAATGATATATACACCTATACTGTTCTTATCTTTTCGTGATAAGTAATATTCAAGTTGGAAATCAAGATTTTCTTTTGTTTTCAACACAGTATAACTGCTTACATCGGATATTTTTACACCCTCACGGGCTTTTCTCGGCAACCATACTTTCATTTGACACAAATCAGAAAGATAAGAATTAACCTGTTCCACAATACGCTTGTTCGAGTGTCTTAACGACATCTCATCATTATCAGAGGTTTCATCATTGTCATTGACGGATACGATAGATGAACACACAAGAACGCTTTGTAAATTGTTTAATTCTGTTTCAGATATTGCCATATCATCATCTGATTGCAAAGCCTTATAGAAATATCCGATAAATTTCTTTAGCTTTGCATAATATTTCGCATTCTCAATAATCTCACGCTCTTCAGCAAAAATCTCTTGAAGGAAACTGTCAAGAGTTTCATCGTTTGCGAGATTTTCAATAAGCTCTGCTTCAATCGGTGCTGTAGAAAGATATTGATACATCTTCTCATGTCCCATCTGCATACAAATAACCGCAAATAAATTCTTGTGCAGAGCCGCTTCATTAATGCTTGTCACGCTTGATTTTGTTATAATATTCAAGAGTTGATATGTATTAAAAAGTCGTTTTACGCTACGGGGATTAAGACCTATTGATGTACGGATTAAATTCACATACAAATCAACCTCGTTAGCAGTAGTGGAAACATTCATGTTCTTCAGCATATCGCTGACATAGTTCTTTATATCATACTGTGCCACAGGCACTTTAAATGGGAGCTGAATAATCTTATCGAAGAAACTCTTGCCTTTTTCTTCGGAAATATCAAGGCCATACTTGTTTCTGATACCTCTTGTTACAACATCATAATCAACAGCTATTACAAATACGCAGTTTTCACAATCAAGAAACAACTTCAGCACTTCAAGAAGTTCAACTGCTTTTTCGGGTTGTAGGCGATCTAAATCATCAACAAATACAACAACTCGTTCCTTTTTTGTTTCTGAAATTTTCTTGTTTACAGCCTCTTGGAATTTATCTTTTAACTGTAATATCTCGTTTGCATAATTAGACGAATTGTCGAAAGTTATCATTTCATCAACTATATCTGCCGCAGCACCGCCCGCTACATTGTCCGTTGCCACCTTTACAGCTTTTCTTACAAATCCACCTATTCCGCTCATCACCTTGTTTATAACGGATTGCTCACAACCCAGTTTGTTGAGTAGCACTTCCATCATAGAGAGTATCAGACTATTTCCCATATCAAACTGGGAGAACTGCCAAGTGTTAAACCATATCGCGAATACGGAATTATTGATATTCTCCTTAATCATATTCATCATACTTGTTTTTCCACTGCCCCAATCGCCTTGAATGGATACTGTCATAGGGGTATCACATTGAGTAATAAAGGTGCTTAATCCACTTATGTATGTTTCTATGTGAAAAAGGTCTTGCTTTATGCTGTTTGTAGGTACGTCTGTTCTTCCAAGGTTCATATTTTACCTCCATAAAATTGTTTTGAAATATTCGCCAATCTGTAACATTTCATTATACCGCTTCTCGAAAAGCTCGTGACCGCCTCTCATTTGCGGATGATAGAAAGAAACCACAGGTATATCCTTGCCGTCTATATGCAAAAAGAAATAGTTATACGCTGTATCGGTAAGCGGTGGTTGCCATTCTGATACTTCATCGTCACAAAATACAACATCGTGCAAAATGTCAGCATTTTTGCCTTCGCCACGACCACAGCAGATAATTATGTCGGGGTTATATAAACAAATCTGTTCTTTAAGATATTGCTTGTCTGCTAAAGCGTAATTATATATCGTTTCGTTTTCGGCAACTGCGTTGCCACCTACCTTTTTCAGATTCATAGCAGCAACCTTGCGTAGCCAGAAACTCTTATCGGATTTACTAACACTTCGGGGATACTCACCCGATATTAGTATAGCCTTTATCCATCTTGCAATATTATTCCACGTTTTCCAGTATGTAGGGCTGGTTTCGGAAAGAAGAAATTCACATAAATCAACATTTCCATTTTCCCAATTAGCCTCTTTCAATACAAACAGAATTTTGATTTGCTGTTTGTTCCACTCGGCTTCATCAAAAATACCGTCTGAAATAAAATATTGATACTCCCGTTCTTTTATCCAGCGTGCAAATAACTCCAATTCTTTTTCTTTAAGCATAATTCTTCCTCTATTAAATCTCAGCTATTATCCTTTCGGTAGACTTATAGATATTCAGCTTTGTGTATGGGTCATTTAGGAATGCACATTTTATAGCACCTTCGGCATTATTTGCGGTCTCTTGCATAAAATACGCTATAACCAACCGTTATTAAAGCTTTATTACAATTCTGCAATTACTTCAACTTCAACCAAAACGTCTTTTGGAAGCTGGGCAGCTGCAACGCAGCTTCTTGCAGGCTTTGATGCAAAATACTTGCCGTAAATTTCGTTAAATGCGGCAAAATCGCTCATATTCTTTAAAAAACAAGTTGTTTTAACAGCCTTTTCAAAAGAGGAGCCTGCTTCTTCCAACACAGCTCCCAGGTTTTTCATAACCTGCTCGGTCTGTTCTTCAATAGTAGTAGCTTCAACAGAGCCTGTTGCAGGATTAATGGCAATCTGACCTGATGTAAAAACAAGTCCGTTCACCTTTACAGCCTGTGAATAAGGGCCTATTGCATCGGGTGCATTCTTTGTATATACTTTTTCATTCATTGTAATTATCTCCTATCTTTTTAAACTAATTTATAACCGCCGTCAACAAGTGCTTTTTTAATTTCGTTAATATGTTCTTGGTTTCTGGTTTCCATGATAATTCTGAGGAAGCAACCGTTAATATCGCTGTTTTCGTTTGCTCTTTCGTGGTGAACGCTTGTAACGTTGCCACCGTGGTCGGCAATAATCTTAGACACGCCCACAAGCTGACCGGGCTTGTCAACAAGCTCAACAACTAATTGACAGCTTCTTCCGCTCTTAAACAGACCTCTCTTAATAACCCTTGAAAGGATTGTAACGTCAATATTACCGCCCGAAACAACGCAAACAACCTTCTTGCCTTTAACGGGAACCTTATTAAACATTGCGGCGGCAACACTTACTGCACCTGCACCTTCCGCAATCATCTTGTGCTGTTCTATAAGAGTAAGGATAGCTGTTGAAATTTCATCTTCTGAAACAGTAACAAGTTCGTCAACATACTTTTCGCACATTTCAAATGTGAGCTTGCCGGGTTCCTTAACAGCGATACCATCGGCAATAGTTGCAACAGAACCAAGTTTTTCAATTTTATGGTCGTGAACGGAATTAACCATGCTTGGTGCACCTTCAGCCTGTACGCCGTAAACCTTAATGTCGGGGTTAAGGCTCTTTATTGCAAAAGCAACACCCGAAATAAGTCCGCCGCCGCCAACAGGTACGATAACCGCATCAACATCACGAAGCTGGTCAAGAATTTCCAATCCGATTGTTCCCTGTCCTGCAATAACCTGTTCATCGTCGAAGGGATGGATAAATGTGTAACCCATTTCATCCTTAAGTTCCAATGCTTTCTTGTAAGCATCATCATACACGCCTTTTACAAGGCAAATTTCAGCACCGTAGCTCTTTGTAGCTTCTACTTTAGATATAGGAGCACCATCAGGCAAACAAATGAGGGATTTTATCCCTGCTTTCTGTGCCGCTAACGCTACACCCTGTGCGTGGTTGCCCGCAGAGCAAGCAATAACGCCTCTTTCCTTTTCTTCTTCCGTAAGCTGAGAAATTTTATAATACGCACCTCTCACCTTGAAAGAACCTGTTATCTGCAAGTTTTCTGTTTTAAGATAAATGTCACTTTCAGGATTTATCTTAGGAGCTTTTATCAAATCTGTACTTCTGATAACGCTCTTTAAAACATGTGATGCATGATAAACTTCGTCCAATGTAACCATTTCTACACCTTCTAATTAAAAAAGTTGTATATGATTATACAACTTTTTTTCATAAATGTCAACTTTTAGATAATATTGTAATCCTTTAAAAGCTGAATTTTATTATCTGCAATTTCTTCACTTTTTAAAACATTATATGTTTTTCCTGTATTTAAGCGAAATACATACCTTACTATTCTGACAATCCACATAACAGGCAGTAAATAGGGATGGTCATACAAAACCTTGTAATGTTCCCGCATTGATTTAATTGTTGGAAAAACCATCCTTAATCTGCTATTTTTGCCGTCATTTTCTATGGCTGCCATTACCTTTACCTTACTGCCCATCTGTTCCAATGTTCCGTTACCGTAAGCACCTGATGAAAACATATCGTCAATAAGCCTGTCAGGTTGTGTTATACCGTATTTGTTTTCCATTGAAAAGCCCAAATACCTGTTCCCTATTTCAACCATATCACCGTATAATTTATGGGCATTTAAACTTTCAACAGCATCATAAACTTTCTCCCAATCAATACTGTTTCTGTATGCTTGCCCGAATTTAAACATATCCACAATCTGCCTTATGCCAATACCCGTTGTGGAAAAATGCTTTAACATATGGTAAAAAAGATAAATGTAGTTTTCTGTATAATCTAGGGTGTAATACTCTTGCCCGTCAATTTCCATAATAACAGCGTTACGGAAAGCATTTTCAAAATATTTGTTCATCTTTCTGCGGATTTTATTTTCCGTCCCTATAATATTAAGATGGACTTCGATATTAAGACCGTTAGGGCTTTTAAATGTAATTTCCTCAATCCCGTTAAGAGCCTTTGAAGTAATTTCTTCTTCAGGGATATATCCGTTTTCTTTTAAAATATTTGAAAGAGCAAAATATTCTTCCTTTTTTATTAAAATATCTTCGTCCCCGCTTGGGCGATGGTCGCACAATTCACCGTATAATTGACGGCATATAATCCCCTTTAAAACAATGGGCTTAAGGTTATTATTGAGGAGAGTTTTATATATTTTTCTGAAATTTTCCGTTCGCTTTGTCTGGGAGAAAACAATTGAAAAAATCTTTTTCTGAAAACCTTTAAAGGCTTCGGCGTCAAATCCGGGAGCAGAGCTGATATTTTCGTAGCATAGCGGCAAAACATTGTGATTTGACGCTATTTTAAAAACAGCTTCCACATTAATATATCTAACGCTATCGTTAACCTTACCAGAAACACTTTTTAAGAATAAGACTTCTTCCTGTGTCATTGTCATCTCCCTTTCTTTTAAAGGATTATTTTAATAATACCTCCATGCCTTACCGGTACAAGAATAAAATCATCTTCAATTAATGCTATTCCGGGGCTTTCTTCAAGCTCATAGTATGCTTCAAGATAGGGTGATTCTATATCAGCTATATTTACCACATGAATTATACCGCTTGGCTCATTGCATATTACTAAAATGTCGTTATTAATACTGACTTTACCCTTTAGGCGGACTTTATTAACATAAAATTTCTCTTTATTAGGTGGTGTTTCATTAACTGTCAACGGATTATAAACTACATATCCGTTATTATAAATTGATAATACCTCCTGTCCTTCTTTTACAACTGCACTGCCGTTAACTTCGGAAGCAAATTTGTTAGAATACGTATTTTTTACCTTAAGTCTGTCCCCCAGTGATTCAAACCAAAGCGTAGACTTACCGCCGCCTATGCCAACAGTTCCATCTACAGTTCCTGATACTATATTCCTGTAATACATATTGCCTGTGATTTGGATGGAGTCAATACTAATAACTGCACCGTTTTTAGACACTACATCCTTCACAAGGACAGGATTATATTTATTATGCAGGTCTATTGCTTCAAACTTTGTCCACGAAGACTGTACGATTGCGTATTTTCCATCCCCCGTTAAACCAACAGATGACACATTAGTGTTATTTGTATTAGATTTGACAAAGCTGATACGGCTAAGAGTATTATTCTTTATTTCATAAACAGCTACGCCATATTTTTCAGCTGTAACAGCATAACCATCTTGTGTAACCTTGACGTCTTTGACAGGATCATCTGTTTTATATTGGTTTACTATGGAAAAATCAGGACCAAGAAGCAACACTCCTTCTCCTGTAGCCGCAATATAGAAATCACTATACTTTACTATGGCGTATATATCGTAATTTTCAAAAAATACATTGTAGTCCTGAGAATATGAACTGTCCTTGTCGCTACCTCTCAATAATTGAGAAGTTTCAGCCCTATTTTCAATCACCTTTGCTTTTTCAAAGGTGTATCTATAAACATCGTTATATGCACATGCAATAAAAATGCTTCCATTATCAACATAAATCCCCATGGCCGGAGAATATATAGATTTAGACGTATCATAAGGATACACGTTGATAGAATTTTTAGTAAAATCAACAAAGTTAGTGCTGTCTGAATGTATCTCAACTGCAATATGCGAAATTAATAACGGTGCTTTTATGTTATTTACATCATATATATACATACCTCCGAAGGAATTTGTAAAATATACGTAACCGTCAGAAACTTTAACAGACCAGTCGTCATATCCGTTTCCGTACAAATTACCTTCGGTTTTTATTGTGGAACACCACACTGGTCGTTTTATATCTGAAATGTCATATATCGTCAAACCGTTGCCTGTACCGTAGCCTGGGTCTCCCACTTTATCAGCATTGTCAGGGCTATTATAACCACTTACAACATACAGTACAGAGTTTTCAACAAAAGCCTCCGCACATCTACCGTCAACTGTGATGGAGTTTACCAATATAGGACTATCTATTAAAGAAATATCATAAATTTCAACTTCATGGGTAGCCCAACAGCTTACAAAAAGATAATTTCCCCCAACAATACACCTATAGCACTCTTTGTTATTCACAATCCTTGTAATATAACGGGGCTTTTCAGTATCTGAGATGTCAACAATTTCAACACCGAAATATCGCCCCGCAACAAACATATAATTTCCTGAAAAGCAAACATCGTTTGCAATCTCAAAAGGGTCATAATAGCTTTCAATATAGGGATTAGTTTTATCTTGAATATTTACCAAATAAACACCTGTTTCACGTGATGCAAGAGCAAGGATGTTTGTATCACGTTGTTCAATATGACGGATATTACCTATGCCCTCAAGAGTGGAAACAAGCTCAGTACCATCGGGCTTAATACGTGAAATTTTAAGCAGTTCATCCCCTGCTGAATACAAATATTCACCATCACCTGCAACATCCATGGTTTTGCCTACACCAATACCGTCAAATTCCGAAAAACTGTATTCTGTAACTTTCTCAACACTGTATGATCCGTTTTTCATTTTGGACAAATCAACAGCAAGGGGATCGTATCTAACAACATGTACGTCGGAGAGATATATCTTTTGAAAAGGTGTTAACAACTTCCACTTAATGATGTCAATTTCACCTTTTGTGCAATACATATAATAATTTCGCCACTGGGTAGTAATATAGTAATTATGCTCAATTCCAAACTTTACATTGACTACAGCTGCCTGTGTATCGGCACGCATTTTAAAATTCAACAAATATATATCATTGTTTCCTGAAACAAGTGTCCTGGAAAACTTGTAGGTAGCACTTGTTTCTCCGATGTAATGGCTGGTTCTGGAATAGGTTTTCAAAAAACTATCATATGAAAGTAGGATGGCACCCTCATCAACATCCCCAAAATCAATATCCGTTACAATATTAATTGAATTTTCATCAGTAGCAGTTCGTCTTTTGCTTTCTTCCTGTTCTGATAATTCCATGAGCCTTTCGCGTTGCACGCTCTGATAATATTCAAAAGCAAAAACACAAGCTAAAATAATAATAAGTGACACAATTAAAATATTTAATACTCTATTATTATTCTTCATACTTCATTCTTCCTAACTATTTATTTAAACCTTTTTAATAATAAAGCTTTTAATTTCTTAATTAGATTAATCATATCTTGTTTATATAATAAAAAGTGTAAAATAAATGATATAACTGTTGCAACAAGGCAAACTAAAATAGCCTTTGCAAACCACTGCAACCAACCATCAATTACAAAAGTAAAGCAAAAATGTGTTATCAATGCGGTTAATATGGCAACTATAGCATTTATTAAAAGGTGACCCACAAATATACCTACACTACGTTTTACAACATTCCTTGACAAATAAATTGCATACTGAAAAGAACGGAAAACCGTAGCTACCAAAGAACCTATTGCTACCCCGACTAAGCCGAATTTGAATACACAAACAATCGAAATGGTAATATTTAATCCTGCTTCAACAATCGCACCGTTTCTTGTTTGCTTAAAATGACCCGCAGCCTCTACAATGATCTGGTACGGAATTCTAAAACAACTGAAAGCCCCCGCAATAGTAATCATTATGGCAAATGACCATCTTGCATACTCAACGTCAGTAACACCGTCTGTATATATAAGGGCAAATGGTACTATTAATAATCCAGCTGTTGTATATATAACGGATGACAGGAAAAACACTATGAGCTCGTAAATCTTAAGATTCTCTCGAATTAAGCTTTTCTCATCTTTCGCCATCATATTTCCGAAAGCTGCACCGAAACCATTAACAAATGTGCTCATAACATTGCGTATATTAGCAATAACATAGTTATATACAGAATAAACAGAAACTTCCTTTGTATTTGTAAAACAAGTTAACACAATAACAGAAGAGTTTGTATGAATGAAAAATGCCAAGGATTGTGCAAATGCATCCCATCTTTGCTTCAGTGCGGTATTATTTGGCTTTGCGTTTTTGTTAAGATTATACTTCTTATGGCAAACTAAATTCAATATCAAGGGATTTAAAGAGAATACAAAAGCACTACCAAGCTTTACAACATGTATAGACGCCCCGTTCAAAATTAGAATAGAAGCAACAACGGTATTCATTATTGTTGTAACAATTTGCAATGCCGAAAAAATGTACTCGCTCTGATCTGCCTGCAGTAGCATCTGATATGTAATACCAAAGTAATATTGCATAAAGGTACTTATACCCAAAATTAAAACAAGGGTAAACGAGAACATCCATTCAAATTCGTCACTTACAATAAATGGATAAAAAATCGCCAAAACAAAAATTAATCCCAAAAAGATATATGCTACCTTGCGCATAAATGTCTGTGTAGCATTTACAATGGAACTAATTGCCTCTGTGTTTTTTTCTGCCAAGGGCTTATAGAGGGCAACCTTTGTTACTGCCCCTACACCTGCCCTTAAAAGCACAACACATGACAAGAACTGTGTTATAGATGATGTAATTCCGTTATAGCTTGAACCGAAACGGCTTAAAATCAATCTCGGTAGAATTAAGCCGCATATTACAGCAACGATCTCATAGATTAGTGCTGTTGTAGTATTAAATATAGCTTTTTTTGATCTCATATTATCTCTCCAAAAGATTCTCTTTTAAATAAAGCAGTGACGCTTGTCTTAATGCGTTGATTTTTTCGTTTGCCGATGTATAATCAAGACCATTTTCATATATAAACTCAATTGTATTTTCGTTTCCAACCACAGAATTTGTAAGTTTTAAAATGGACAAAAGGTCAGAAATTTTTTTCTTTACATTTCCGAACTCTGCAAAATTCTTTTCGTAAAGAATCGAAAAAATCGTTCCGTGGAATGTATCTGTCACAACAAAGGATGCGTTTTTTAAATAAGAAACAAAACTATATGGATCATAACAAATAGTTTTGTCACACCAAAAACGATGTTCCCCAAAAGAAATAACTTTTAAGTTATGCTTTTTTTTCAAATCAAGAATTTCATTCTTCACGCACTCTGGGATCGGTGCAAAATGGTATAAAAGTATATAATTCTTATCGCTGATTTCTTTTGCATTGTTATCAAATAATGTTCTTTCCGTGAGCATTGTAGGGTCGCAAACAACAGTAGGCTCTTTGCCTGTAAGCTTCTTTATAATGAAATAAGTTTCTTCATCGCGTACGCTTATCGCCTTAAGTTTTTTTATCGCATCTTTAATTTCGCAATTCTTTTCAAAAGTTTCATAAGGAGTATTTGCAGCAGTTGCTGCATAAGTAATACACTTATCTTCACCTAAGCGTTTTCCTGTGTATGTATCCTTATGTCGCATAAAATAACCCGACGCAAAGTTCCACACAGTATCACTGCCAATTACAAAAAGGTCAATGCTATTAAATTCAGCACTACCTTCTTTAATAACATTAAAGCAGTTCTGTGCTTTTTTATAGTTGCTACTTCTTTTCCACACAAGAGCTGATGCAAGGAAATTAAGTTTTGAAGCTTTTGTCAACGATTCGTGTAAATGTGATTTAAAGGACTGTGATGTATCGCTTTTTGAACGATATAAAAACGAAACAGAATGTCCCATTTTTTCAATAACATCCGCCAACGCATACGCCTGCCAAAAACTTCCGCAATTTTCAGTGTTATAAACGGTTATAATACAAACTTTCATACCTATCCTCCGTATTATATAGAGTTCCAAATTCTGATTGATAAACTTTTTTACTGTTCAACTTTTTTGTTAGAGTTAAATACAAAAGAATTATACAAAAATAAGTGTACATACCAATATGATTTGACCAAGGAATACGTGCATAATCCAACACAATCATCGATGTCAACACTATAAAAACCATGTTTATTTGAGGTGATATTTTTCTCATTTTGTAGCTCTTCCACCAAATAAATACTATAGGAATATACCATAACAAAAGTCCTATCAACCCAAAGTCAGCCGCAATTTCCGCATAATTACAATGACTGTATCTCGGAGGAAGATAACATCCTTCAACAAATTTAATATCTCGAAGCATACAATAAAAACCGTCCACACCGTGTCCTAACAAAGGTCTATCTTGGAACATATCATATGCAAGCACCTTGTACAGTTCACGCCCATATGCACTCGAATCGGCTATTTCTTCTGTTCCTGTAACCGTTGAAATCATGTTTGCAAATCTCACCCATACAGTTTCATATAAATACGGAACATTTTGCAGCAAAAAGATAACACATATTGCCACAAGAAGCGCTATAGTAACATTTTTGATTTTTTTTACCATTCCGGGCTGTGTTATAACATATAAACAGGCAATGATAACAAGTTGTAGCATAGCACCTCTTGAACCTGAGCACAAAAGGGCAATAACAAAAAAAGCTGCCATCTGTCTGCCATAACGTAAATATTCATATCTGTAAAAAATTACACAAATCAAAACAAGAAATGTCATTACAGCACCAAAAGTATTCCGTTGTTGACCGATTATATTACCAAAGCCTTCTTCTCCCGCCTTGCCGTACTGTGATAAAGGAGTTGTTAAAAGAACTGTCAATGCCATTATAACATTACTGTAAATAAATGCTTTTATTACAGAAACTGCCTTATCATAATCACTCACATATAAAAATAGCGAAATGCCTATTACAAGAATTCTAAATAAGGTAAGAACAGTATTACTGTCTGCCATAGTGCTGTATGCCCATTTGGCAGACAGAGCCGCAAATATTACAAACAAACCAAACCAAAGTAACAAAAATTTTACATTTTTATACCCTTCCTTTTTTGAACGTATGTCTCTTGTTATAAAGACATCATAACAAACATATGCCACGATACCCAACTGTGCGGCAAGCTGAATATACGTCTTTGTGAAAAACAAAGCCATTATAGTAAAATATATAAAAAAGGCAATATCTGTCTTTTTGTTTTTATAACTCAAATTGCTCACAGCTATCATAATTAACTCCTATAAACTATTTCTTTCTTGATGTAACATAGAATACAACGCCAAGAACTATCCATATAAGCAGGCATATGTAAGATTCTTTACCAAGTGAGCAATTAAACAAAGGAATGGGGATAAGGAGTAACACCATAAAAATAATCGCCATAATTGTTCCTATAATGGAGGTTATGATAATTCCCGCATTCTTTTCCTTTAACGACAGCTTCAATGCCGCTGCCGAGGTATACCCATATCCAATAGCCGCTCCTAAAGATGACATATCAACAATCCACCCGAGTGCTGTCCTTCCAAAGAAAGGAGCCACAAGAGAAATTACCATTACAAATATAATAGCATTTGCCGGCGTTTTATACTTTTCATGTAGCTTACCAAACCACTTAGGGAGTACTCCTTCAATACTCATAGAATACAAAAGTCTGCTTGTTGCCATATAAAATCCTATTATACCGGAAAGTATTGCTGCCAATACTGCAACGCCTAAAAATACGAGACCTGCTGTGCCTAAAAGTTCGTTTGCTGCATTGAAAGTAGGTAACGAAATAAGTCCGGATAAATTTCCTAAATCATCAATGTACTCCGCCCAGTTTGCGTATCCGTCCGGTACAACCATTGCTGTAACCGTATTAAGAACAATATAAACAAGTCCGCCAAAAAGAATACTCATCACCATTATAAATTTTGTTTTCTTAGGCGAAAACTTAAATTCTTCTGCCGCCTGAGGTATTGTGTCAAATCCTACAAACGCCCAAGGTGCAACCGCTACAACCGAAAGTATTCCGGAAAGCTCACTTGTTCCAGGATGATATACGGGTTTAAGGTTTGCAAAACTTGCATTAGGGCTTATAATTGCTGCGATTGTAACAATTGCAACACCACCGACAAGTGCAATAGCCAATCCCGTTTGGAATATACCGGCAAACTTAACACCTTTTATACTTAACACCGCAAAGATAACAAGAGCAACCACTGCAAGCAAAATTTCACCAAAATATATGTCATAACCAGCAACTGTATAATGAAATCCAAATTTGAAAACATCACCCATAAGGTTACGACCAATAAGGGAAAGTGCTGTACCATTTAAAGGAACAATAGCAAGATACGAAAGCCCTAAAAACCAAGAACACAAAAATGCGTGGTTATTTCCAAAAGCTTTTTGGGTATATGCAAACTCGCCACCTGCTACAGGGTACTTATTAATCATATAGTTATAGTTAAATGCAATAATAATCATTACAAGTGAAGCAATACCCATAGCAATTGCAGTACCTAAAGGACCTGCTTTAACCAAAAAGGTATTACCCGGCATTACAAATGCACCCCAGCCTATAATGCACCCAAAAGCCAATGCCCACACATTCATTTGAGATAACTTTTTTTCAAGTTTTACTTCATGTTGCATATTTTTCCTCCTAAATTATAATTGTATGTAATTTCCAAGCGTTGTATTAAACTCCTCAGGCTCAAATTGTTCAAAGCCAGACATATGGTAGAATGTTAACTCTCCAAAATAAACTTTACCGTTACAAATATAAAAATCGCATCTCAAATGTTTTGTGTCTTTTGAAAGTATTTTTGCATATTCAAGCATTTCATCAAGTTCTTTCGGTTTTGGTTCAGATTCTTTTACAATCGGCTTTCCTCTAAAACCAACATCTAAAAGATTCCAATCTGTATCATACATTCGTCTATCAGTCTTACTCTCATCAAGATGACCGCCACGGATTGTAAGGATGGTTTTAGGCTCACCGTTAAATGTGAATATCTTATAATCTGACAATTCATCTGCACCACTGTTATCTTCCATATAACTTTCTGCAATAATCCTCGGCTTCACATTTTTATATGGCCATTCACGACACTGCCAAAAATAATTTTTTGTAAGACATGTGTTAATCTTTGCTTTTGCGGCTTCTTTATTAAGTTTTGACTTATCGTTACAAATAACCAAGCCTCCTGAATCATGTGTACATTTTAATACAAATTTGTCAGGAAGACTGTCAAAATCAATTTTGTCAAAACTGTCCCAAACACCGATTGTAGGGATGATATGTTCTTCACCAATTATATTTTTCACATATTCCTTTACAAGATACTTATCGACCATTGTAGTATAAATATCTTTTCTATCATTCAGCTTTAACCACTGAAGTTTTTCGTTAAAAGTAGTAGGATTTTTTAAATCAAGCTTTTTATGTGTCATTGCCTTATAGGCAATCTTGATATATTTTTCATCGCTCATCCAATTAAAAAGACCTCTTCTTCCAAGAAAAAGTACCATTTTCCAAGGGTTTGAAATATATTCTTTAAGTTTTCCCATTTGCATCTCCTCCGGGTAAATTTATTTAGGCAATTTTATCCAACTACCAAAAGTATTATCCCATTCTTCAGGTTCAAACGGAGTCATACCACTCCAGTGGAAAAATGTAATTTCACCAAAATATACTTTTCCATAAATATCATAAAAGTCTATTCTCACATGAGGAAGTCCTTTTGACAATACTTCCGCGAGCTCAACCATTTTGTCAAATCCTTGCGGTTTTTGAACTTCTCTATCAGAATTCGGATGACCATTTGTAAAAGGCAGATGGTTAAAATCACGGTCAAAAAAGTCAAACTTTGTTTCCTCGTTCGGATTAGCACGGTCCGAAGCTATAAACATAGCCTTAACTTCCCCATCAAAACAGAAAAACTTGTAGTCCTTCAATTCTGTTCCCGATTCATCAACCATATATTTTTCGGCAATAATTTTTCTCGGAACATTTTTATACGGCCACTCTCTTCCGTAAGAATAAAAATTAGTCTTAAGACATTTGTTAATCTTCTTTTTTGCAGCATCTTTATCAAGTTTGCTCTTATCCGTACAAATAACTAAACCGCCTGAATCATGGGTACACTTCAAAACAAACTGTTCAGGAAGATCATCAAAGCCAATTTCGTCGAAGTTATCCCAGAGGCCCAATGTAGGAATGATGTATTCCTCACCTATCAGTTCTGCAACATATTCCTTAACGGCGTATTTATCAACCATGGTGGTATAAATATCTTTTCTGTCATAAAGCTTTAACCACTGAAGTTTTTCATTATATGATTGTGGATTTTCAAGATTCAATTCTTTGCCCATACGTGCTTTGTATATCATTTTCAGATATTTTTCATCACTCATTTTGTCGAACAAGTGAAGTCTAAATCCTGTATCTAATAACTTTTTTATAAGTTTTCTTTTAACCATTTTGAACACCTCAAATCGACTTATATCAATTCTTCCCATTGGCGACAAATTTCATCACGACTTAATTTTTTTCGTACATATTTCGCATTTTCGGAAAGAATATGTCTAAAATCCTTACATTCTGCAATTTTACACATTGCCTCAAAAAGTTCATTTTCACCCCCGACGGGAATAAGCATACCTGATTTTTCATTTTCAATATATGCCCTTGCTCCTCCGGGGGGACAATCAGTACAAATACATGGCAATCCTATTGCCATAGCCTCAAGCATGGAATTTGATAATCCTTCAAAATCAGATGCAAGAACAAAAGCTTCGGATTTTGTCATAACATTATGTATTTCTTTTGAATGACCTTTAAAGAAAATATATTTTTCTGCACCCTTCTCTTTTGCATATGATTCCATTTCATCTTTATATGCCCTGGGCTCACCATCACCGTAAACCTCCAAAGTATACTCTGGAAACTTTTCATGAAAGCGGATAAAAGCATTTATAAGCATTGGAATATTTTTCTGCTTTGTAATACGGCACGCTGTCATAAATACTTTTCTGTGATATTCCTCGTCCCACACGGGCAAATCGTCCTTTAAAGGGTTACCTATAACAACGCCCTTTCTGCGAATTTTTTCTTCAAAATAATCCCGTGCATCCTCCGTCTGAAATATCACATTTTTAGCTCTTTTATAAACAAAATTACGAATATTCCATCTCACACGGTCAAATTCAATATATTTAGGATCAATTCTTAGTGACGGAATAATCGGGATATTTGTAAGAGAAATCGGTACAAGTTCATCTGTAATAAATGAATATGCCACATCTGCTTTAAATTTCTTAACTACTTTTTTCACCTTTAAACTTCTTGCAACAAGTCTTAATAATCCATTTTTTAAATTTGTTTCAACTGCAACGTACTCCACATTAGGATGAAGCTCATACTCCCTTTCCTTAGAATAAGCTGCTACAAAGAGAACCTTGTAACCATTTTCGGCGAAATAGTTCGACACAATTGCCGAAACTCTTTCTGCTCCGCCTCCGGAAAGACCGAAGCCTAAAACCGCTATCCTTTTCATTAATCGTCACTACCCCAAAAATATTTTTCAATTTCTGCATCTGTCGCATAATTATCTGGCATACCCATTGTAGTTATCGCCCTCTTTTTCGCCAATTCTTTAACAGAACCTATAATCTTGGCCGGATTGCCTCCAACAATTGCGTCATCATGAACATCCTTTGTAACAACGCTACCTGCGGCAACAATCACATTACTTCCAATTGTTACATTATACATAATAATTGAATTTTGTCCAATCATTACGTGGTCGCCGATAATAATTTTACCCATGTAATATCCATTGTCACTTGTGGGGTATTCAGAATCATTCTTCCATTTGAGCATGCCATGTATGACATCGTGTGTTATAAACGAAACGCCTTTAGCAATTTTTACATTCTTTCCCATTGCAATAAGATTAGGTTCACTCGGTAGGCTAATGGGTTGAAATAAACAGCCTTCCCCCATATGATGAAACACTTTCATTTTTCTGTAGATATCTGCTCTCTTTTTGGGATTGCTTCTGCTTCTTAATAAAACATATAGTTCCACAAGCTTTTTATGCTTCATCTACTACACTCCTTAATCTATCGTACCATTTTTCGCAAATCACAGGCAATTCAAGCCTTTCAACGGTTGTTTTTGCCTTTTCTCCCATTATATCACAAATGTCACTATTTGAAAGCAGTTTTTCTAATTTTTCCGAAAGAATTCTATCATCACCAACGGGAAACAGAAATCCGTTTTCACCGTCATTTATCAGTTCCCTCGGTCCACTTACACAATCTGAAGAAATGCATCCCAGCCCTGCATACATACCCTCGCACAAAACATTTGGAAAGCCTTCATAGTGCGATGAAAGAACTAAAATCTTTGCTTTTTTCAGTTCTTTAAACGGAGCCTCTGTTCTTCCGCACAATAACACTCTGTCAGTTAACTCCAACTTATCAAGATATGATTGTAGCTCGTCGTGCATATCACCTTTACCAAAGATTTTAACTTTCCAATCAGGATATTTATCAGAAAGAGATTTAAACGCTTTAATAAGGGTTTTAAAATCCTTTTGAGGTTCCAACCTTCCCATGCTTATAATAGTATTCTCTTTTACAATTTCACCCTCACACTGAGCATCAAGCTTTTTTGTATCCAAAGGGTTTTCTATCACAAACATTTTTTTCTGCAACCATTTAGGATAAAATGTCTTAATTTGCTCTGTTTGAACAAAAATAGCAGATGCTAAGCGGTACACTTGACAACTTAACAAAAAAACAAGCTTAGAATGTTCCATCAGTGGATTATTACGGTCGCATACCACAACCTTTTTATGTAAAAAAAGAGAGCCCAAAAGCACCTGAAGATTACATCTTAACAAAAATGAAATGCAAATATCAGTATTCTTTCTTTCTCTAAGTTGCTTTCTTGTACACTTAAAGTCTGAAAAAATCTCGCCAATCTTTCCTTTGCCTTTGTTATTGTACTTAATAAGCTCAACAGTCTTGTCAACATCATAAAACTGAGGTCTTTTTTCTAAAGACGTAATGCTGACATTATTTTCTTTTAGTGAAAAATATTTCGCTAAAGTGGTAAGAACATTTTCTGCCCCACCACCTGATAAACTGCTAATATAAAAATCTATATTCATACATTCACGTTCCTTTAAATGTAAACGTTAATTATTTTTTATTCCACGCTAACCTTCCATTGTTGCTGATTTTTTTTGCAGGGACTCCCGCAACTGCGATGTTTTCTTCAGAAACGTCTTTGTTAACAACTGCATTTGCACCAATTGCAACATTTTTTGCAATACGAACACCACCAAGAATGACAGCACCTACACCAACAACTACTCTATCCTCCAAGACAGGTACACTGCTGTCAAGCCCGCTGGCAACAATAGCAGTATTGATATGCAGTGCACAGTCCTCGCCTAAATGTGCATTCTGATTTATCAGTATGGGTCCGACGTGCATGATTTTAAGCCCTCTTCCGCAACAGTTCGGCGGTATATGAAGAGTATATTTATTCTGTATTCGATTAAGTCTCGCCTTATAAATCAAATACATAACTTTATTTTTGCTGTTGATATAATATTCCGTCTTTCTCAGCAATATCTGATGGTGCCGTAAAATCCAGCACTCGTCTCCCCCAATAAATGCCTTGAGTCCTCCTTTTCCGTATCTGGGAAGCTCATAACTCAGCCAATCCTTCAAATCTGCCTTTGTATTAATTCTTCCAACTATCATAACAACACCTCTATTTGCAAATTTCGTAGGTAGAGCATTTATCAAGATCTTCTTTTGTGACCTTTCCGTCACGGTAATCCCTTTTCAAACATAGAATAAGGCTTTTTAGTGAAAATAGCCTTAAATTTATACCATACAACTCAAAGCGCAAGGATAAAAATGTATTTATGCATATACTGGAAAACATACCCTATTATCCATCAATTGTGATTTTCTCTTCGGGGAGCGAAAGGGCTTTGTAGCGGTTGCATATGTAACTTTTACATTGCAGTGATATGTAACAATTACCGTTTCGTTAAGCTTCTTTTCTGCCGCGATATCCTATCCTGAAATTCAATAGTAAAATTCCCTATACCAGATCGCAAAGCGTCTTAAGCCTTCTCTTAAGCTCGTTGAAGGCTTAAATCCAAAATCTTCCTCAAGTGCCTTTGTGTCTGCATAAGTAATAGGCACATCTCCCGGTTGCATAGCTACAAGCTCCTTATGTGCTTCAAAGTCATAATCCTTAGGCAGTACACCTGCCCTGACTAATTCCTCCTGCAAAATTGTTACAAAATCAAGAAGATTTTCAGGCTGATTGTTGCCAATATTATAAATTGCATAAGGGGGCAATGGAAGACCATCTTCCCCTGTTATTTTTTCAGGTGCCTTTTGCATTACCCGAATAACGCCTTCAACAATATCATCAATATATGTAAAGTCTCTTTTACAGTTTCCGTAATTGAATATTTTAATAGTTTCACCCTTAACCAGTTTATCCGTAAAACCAAAGTATGCCATATCAGGTCTTCCGGCAGGCCCGTAAACAGTAAAAAATCTTAGTCCTGTAGAAGGAATATTGTAAAGCTTGGAATAAGCATGTGCCATAAGTTCGTTTGATTTTTTTGTTGCCGCATACAAAGACACAGGATTATCTACCTTATCGTCTGTAGAATATGGTACTTTTTTGTTGGAACCATATACACTCGAAGAACTTGCATATACAAGATGTTCAACGGGATAATTCCTGCATGCTTCAAGGATATTATAAAAGCCTATCAAATTTGCTTCAATGTATGCATCAGGATTTGTTATTGAGTATCTTACACCTGCCTGTGCGGCAAGGTTAACAACAACTGAAGGCTTATATTGCTCAAAAACCTTTGTAATAACCGATTTGTCAGCAATATTTTCCTGTAAAAACATGAAAGAGTCATATTTTGAAAGATCCTTAAGCCTTTCTTTTTTCAGTCTTGTGTCATAGTAATCATTTACGTTGTCAATGCCAACAACTTTAATGCCCTCAACATCGGAATAAAGTCTTTTTACTAAGTTTGAACCTATAAATCCTGCTGCACCGGTAACAAGTACGGTTTTATTCTTTAAATCAACACTGTGTTTAGCCATGAATATTTCCCCCTCATTATTTTACTGTATAAAGTTCCAAAGTTTTGTCTACAACATCGTCCCAATTATACTTTTTACAAATATAATCAGATGCATCTTTCTTATAGTTCGATACTAATTCTTCATCATCACATAACTGTTGCAGTTTTTTTGCCAACTCACCAACATTGCCCTTTTTGAACACCACGGCTTTATCCTCAACTACTTCTGCACATTCGGGAATATCCGACACTACACAGCAATTGCCGTAACTCATGGCCTCCAGCAAGCTCATGGGCATACCTTCCAAATCTGATGGCAATACATATACATAAGCATTACTGTACAATTCATCAAGCTCTTGTCCTACAACAAAATCAGTAAAAACAATATTGTCATTATGTTTACAAATATCTTTTATTTCTTCCAAAAATACATCGGTATCACTTGAGCCACCGGCAATAACAAGTTTTTTGTCCGTATTAAGTTTTAAATAGGCATCTATGAGATATGTAATCCCTTTCTCGGGAACTATTCTTCCCAAATACAAGATATAGCTGTCTTTTGTAAGATTCCATTTCTCAGTTATCGTTTTTGCCTCAGCACATACAGGTTTTTCAATGCCGTTAGAAATAAAAACGGTATCCCTATTGTACGTATTTTTAAAATACTCCTTCACATTTTTAGACAGCACAATAATTTCATCTGCAAACTTAACTGCCATTTTTTCACCAAATAGCAGATATTTTGTAGCAAAACCTCCCCATTTGCTGCGTTGCCAGTCCAAGCCGTGTATTGTAACAACAATTTTCTTTCCGAAAAGCTTGGGAAGCCAGCACATAGCCGAGGGACCTTCTGCATGAAAATGAACAACATCATAGCATCCAAAAGCCGCTCTTATAGAAGCAAATAAAGAGGAAGTCATTGCGGCAATGCCACGGATATCAATAGTCAATACAGGCTTTATTTTTATGCCTTTATATTCTTTTATTTTTTCATATTCTTTTCTGCTTCGACTGTAACACGTAACTTCGTGTCCCCTTTTTACAAAGCGTGTGCAGAGTTCTTCAACAACTATTTCAACCCCGCCATCTCTTGAAGGTATTCTTTTATGTCCAATTACAGCTATTTTCATATTTTCACCACATCATAATAAAGTTTTTATACCCTCTGTAAACTCAACTTCAGGCTCAAATCCTGTATCATTTATAAGCTCTGTTATATCAGCCTGAAGGTGCATAACCTGTTTTTCGGCATACGGCACTGCTCCCAAAGAAATATCACAATCAGGGTTTACAACACTGTGTATGTCTTTAATATATTCCTTTAAAGGTCGTGCTTTTCCGCTACCAAGCACATAGGTTTTACCATAAATTCCTTTTTCGCCCAAAAGATAAAAAGCTCTTGCGGCGTCGGCTGAATAAAGATAATCCCACATTTGCTCGCCCTTTGTAAGAAGGGGAACAATGTTATTTTTCAGCTTATTTATCGTTGACATTACCATGCTGTTTTTATTATCGAAAGGGCCGTAAACGCTTAAAATCCTAACCCATATATGTCCTATGCCGAGCTCTTTTGCATATGCCCGTGTCATTTGCCCGGCACACAATTTTGCCATGCCATATCCCGTTTCGGGATTTGTGGGCGTATTCGGCTTTAGTAAACCTTCCACCCTGCCATATTCAGCCTGGCTGCCTGTCCCTATAAAGGTTTTGCAACCAAATCTTTTTGCCATACCTACAGCATCCAGTGCGTATTTAACATTCAGATTTTGCAGATACATATCATTTCTCGCTTGTCCTGTTGTGCCCATCCATGCCAAATGATAAAAAACGTCGTACTTAACATTCCCGTCATTTTGTATTGTAAATAAATTTGCCAAATCACAATATCTTTTAGTTACGAGGGGATGGTTTGGAATATGCTCGTTTCGTGCAGAACCTTCTCTTAAAATTACAAGCACTTCTGTATTTCGTTTTATCAGCTCATTTATAAGTGCAGTGCCTACAGCACCAGTAGCACCTGTAATTATAGCTCTTTTCATCAATCAAACCTCGTCTATTAATGGTATAAACATATTCTTTTTAAGCTCTTCCCGTGGCAAAAAGGGTGCCAGATCCTC
>JBJDXJ010000034.1:0-37437 GCA_051866635.1 Clostridia bacterium
ATTTACCACTGGGGACGGGTTCATTTTGATAAAAAATTTGCCAAAATGAACCCGTCCCCAGTGGTTATAAATTTGTCAACACCAATGACAATCATAATAATCTTTTACCGCAGAAAGAGATGCAAAAAGCCTCCCTCTGACGAGGGAGGTGGCACGGCAAAGCCGTGACGGAGGGAAAGAAAATGTTAAGTTTCTCATATCCCCGATGAAAAAGGAACAATTTCTTTTCTCTCCCCCTGTCAGCAAAGCTGACAGCCCCCTCGTCAGAGGGGGCCAAGGGTTAAAGGGTTAAAAAGAAGCTCCCGATTTGGGAGCTTCTTTTTTGCATTTGTATTGGATTACTGAATCTGAGCGGTATCAAATGTGAGTGTGTATGTACCGTCACCGTTGTCTGTAAGCTGTGTTGCAACCTTAACCTTTGAGTTATTGTTGTTAATTCTTACATATTCGCTCCAGTAATTTGTGTTAAGCTTTGCATTGCCTACGGGTGTAAGTGTTACAGTATATGTTGTACCATCTACTGTTGTTTCGCTTACATTAAAGAATGCATCGCCTGTGTAAGCACCTGTACCTGTTGTACGTGCTGTAAGTGTGCTGTCTGCAAAAGCAAGACGGATACCTGTCTGGTTTACATATGCGTTAAGCACATTTACAAGTACTTCGGGCATTTCACCTGTATGGTCTTCGGGGTCACTTGCTGTACCGTTATCTGTTGTGTAACCGTTTGCAAGGAGACCTGCCGCTACCTTATAGATACTTCTTGTAACAGGAGTACCGTAGTACTTTGTACCGCCAATTGATACATAAGGTGTAGCTGTGAAGTTACGGTTGTAGTTTGTTACTTCAAGGTTTGTAAGTGCAGAAGTGTATACAGAGTCAGCTACCTGCCACTTTTCTGCAGGAATGTCAACAGTAGTTGTTGTGTTGCCTTCTGCTGTGATTTCAACACCGAAGGTTGCACCTGTTACTGTTGCAAGAGAGTCAGTAGCATTTACTGTTGTGATAAATCTGAGACCGCTTCCTGTGGAAACCTTGCCGTCTTTATCAACGCCGTCACCAATACGTACCTGAGCACCGTCAACCATTGCAACGCCTACGCTTGCCGGACGATAGTCAGCATCTGTATCAGGTGCAATTGTTACTACACCGTCTGTAACTGTGTAAACGTTTGTATCGTCTGTTACATAAGCTGCTGTTGTGTAAACCTTGATTGTTTCGCCTGTGGGAACAACATAGCTGTCTGCTGTGTCTAATAATGTACCCATCTTTGTAACCTTTGTTGCGCCTGTAACTGTAACTGTGTTAGCAGAAACAACATCGATATAGGATGCGTTACCTTCGTATGTGCCGCCTGCTACGCACGCTTCACGTTCTGCAATGTATGCAGCACCGTAAGCCGCACCAAGACGGATTGTAATTGTGGAAAGACCTGCGTTAGCTGCTGCCTTCATCATTTCAGTTACATCCATCTGGATATACTGAGCTGTGTTTGTGGAAGCATTGGTGAACATATATTTTGTATAGCCTGTGAAACGAGGAGCAGCTGTATCTGTGTATGTTGCACCGTCTGTAAGCGTTGTCCAGCTGTCGTCATTAATAGCTGTACCGGAAATACGAAGTGTTGTATTACCGTTAGCAAAGCCGTTGCCATGCCATGTACGAACATAGAAGTTAGCAATTGCAGCTTCGCCGTCAGCAAGTGAAACTACGGGGAACTGAAGGTAACCGTTACGGTTGCCGCCGAGTGTTGCAGGTGTCTTACCTGCATCTGTTACGGATACTCCGTCATCATCAGTAGCAGGGTCGTTACGGTCTGCATTACCTGCAGATGCAACGAATATGCTGTTAGAGTTTGTAGCATTTATACCCCAAACGTTGTTGTCGTTATCAACAAGCATATCTTCCAAAACTGCATATCTTTCGATAAGTGTAAGTGTTACAGTCTTAACTGCACCTTCGTCTGCATCTGTAACTGTGTAGCTCTGTGCTTCTGCACCTACAATATATGCCTTGCCGCCAAGTACAAGGTACTGACGTGCGCTTGCAGCAACATTGTATGCTTCTGTACCGATGATAAATTCTCTTGCGTCGGTATAGAGTGTTTCGCCGTCTGTTGTTACGTAGTTAACTGTCATGTTAACGCCGGGAGCTACCTTTGTAGCAAGGATAACATCAGAAAGGCTTGATGTAGTGTAGCTGATAGCTTCGCCTACTGCTGCTTCTGCAAGAACTGTTGTTCCGTCAGAGGAGAGAAGTACGTCAACTGTTGTGTTGTCTGTGCTTGCCTTGGGGAATGTAAGTGTTACATCGCCTGTGGGCTGTACAGAATCAGTATTGAACTGCATAAGGTCAAGTTCATAAGCTGTTTTAGCGGTGTATGTTACATCGCTGATTGTGTATGCATTTGTTGAACTTGTAGCTCCAACTGTCCACTTTGTGGAGAAGGGAACGTTTGTCTGTGCACCTGTGATTGTAACATTGTTGTCTGTTCTTGTGAAATCTGCTGTGTAAGAGTAAGCAGAACCTGTACGGTTGAACTTATTAAGTGCAGTATAGTACGTATCAATGTTACTTACAACATCATTCATCATAAAGATGTCGCCCTTGCCGTAAGCCATCCAGTTGTAGAAGTTAGTTTCGTTAATCCAGTTGGGGTTGTTGCTCTGTGCAGCACTAACAAGGGTGTTTCCTGTGCCAAAGAGGCTTGTAGGTGTTGTATAAGCATGAATCTGAGAAATTGTTGCACCGTCTGTAAGAGAGGAATATGTGCTGTCAAGGTAGCTTACGATGCTGCTATAGCTACTTTCTTCTGTATATGTAGTACCACCATTTAAAGCAGAACGGTTTATAAAGTAGCTGCCCTGACAGTTAACAGCTCTACCCTTAGCAAAGGGAAGGATAACTGCTTTTGTACCGCTTGATGTAATTTCGCCGTACTTTTTGTCCCAAGAAGTTGTCATGTACTCGGTAAGGCCTGTGTCCTTAAGGAGCTCAACAAGTGCAGCGTATACGTATGCGTTGTCGTCACCTTTAGAGGCACCGTACTGTGAGTCGTTATCTGTAATTACCTCGTAATGACCGTCTGCGCTACCACCGTAGAGGGCGTCACGAGTTGTCTGGAAGTCAAGGATGATAACTTCACCGGGGTTTTCTTTACACCACTGTGCAATTGTGATTGCAACGTCACGGAAGTTTTCAAATGCAGGACCATGTACTGTTGCAAATGTGCCGTTCTCCTGACGGGAAAGACGAATATCGAAGTATCTTACACCTGAATTAAGCTGGGTAAGAGCGTCTGCAGTCTGTGTACGGGAGTTGCCTATTACTGTGGAAGATGAACTTGATGCACCGCTATCGCCGAAAAGGGCACCACCTTCGTTTGTAAATACGCTTGATTTATCCGCAAAAGCGTTATGAGCACCGATATACTTGGACTGAGAGAGCCAGTTATCGTCTGTGAAGTTGTTTCTCATGTACCAAGAACCGATAGAAGCTGTTGTAGCTTCGTATGTAGCTGTAACTGTGTTACCGCTTACTGTTCTTGACTTCATGATGTGACCGTCATAATGAGGAATGGGTAATGTTTCAGCACCTGTGCATTTTACAGTGTATGTGTCAGAAACAGAACCTGTTGCAGTAAATGTAACTGTTACAAACTGGCTTGCCTGGTCGGGTGCGTATACCTTTACGTTGGAAAGTGCAGCCGAACCTGTGTTACCGCCGCCGTTATTTGTCATAACGATAGTATTGATGTAATCAGCTGCAGCACGGAAAGCATAGTCTGTACATGTAAATACAACACCGGTTGTTACTGTGTCGTAAACTGTGAGAGAGTATTTATCTGTGTCTACATTACCGTGGATAAAGAAACGGTATGTCTTGTTCTTTTCAAACTGAATATCTGTCTGAGCAACAGGCTGTGCACGGAAGTAACCGTTGCCGTCAGCGTCCCAACCGAGACCAATCTGACCTGCGCCCCAAAGGTTGCTGTCGGCAGAATGATATATCCACAAGTTGTCGTAGTCAGACGCTGTAAGGTCGTATTCAATATAGAAATCGCCTGTTACGTTTACGGGGAAAGTAATTGTACCGTTTGCTGCAAGGTCGCCGGGTGCGAATGTTTCGGAAAGAACTGTAACAGTTGTGCTGCCGGATACTTCATTACCTTCGATAGTAACTGTACCGTTAATTGTGTGTGTACCTACACTAAGACCTGTGTAGCCGGACCATGTAGCACCGGAAACAGTTGTTGTTGCGCCGGCACCTGTAACTGCTGTTACGGTTGTGGGCATAATGGGGTCGTTACCTTCAATTACCGTGATAGCATCTGCTGTAAAGCTAACAAAAGCGTCGGTTGTATATGTAAGTGTAACAGTATCTGTGTTACCTACAACTGTGTAGCTTGTGGGGTTTGTGCTATCTAAAGAATAGGGGTTGCCGTTGTATGTAATTGTTGAGGGAACAAGGGTCGTATTTGTAAGGTCAATAACATCGCCTACAACGCCTGTTACTGTAGTTGATGTTGCAATTTCAGTAGTTCCGTCAGAAGAGTCAACAAACTTGATTGTTGTGTTGGCAATCTTAGAAGAGTCAATCTCTACAGGGTAAACTTCAACATCTGCAAGACCTACAGAACCCCAGCCTTCGAAGAATACGAGGTATTCTTTTGTTGCTGTGAAAACGCCTGTCTTCTGTACCCAAGCGCTGCTTGTGCCGAAGCCGCCATTTCCAATAATGTCAAGGCTTTCTGTAGTTGCGCTGTCGGATTGACCTAAACCGTGCCACTGGTCGCCTGCCTTAACCCACAAGCTGTAGTAGTATGTTGTGCCGGGTGTTATATCCCAAGCCTGCTTGATAGAGTTTGTGGAAGATGCGCCGCCGTTACCGGAAGATACAGCTGCTCTTGTTGCACTGTCGGGCTTATCGCTTGTTGAAATTGAGTAATTTGTGGGAGGTGTTGTGTTAGCACGGCTGTACCAACCATTCATACCGTGTTCAAAGTCACCATTGGGAACAATGTTACCGCCTGTTGTAACATAGGGTGTGCCGTCAACTGTGATTGCACTGCCTGTAGTATAGTTACCCCAGTTAGTAACAGGACTCATTTCGATTGTACCTGTTGCAGAAAGTTCCTGCTCCGGAGCATAGTAGAGTACATTTGTACCGCTTGCTCTGTAGTAGTATTCAGCCAAAGCAAGACCTGTTGCTGTTGTACTATCGTACTTGCCTGTAACAGTTTTAACTGTTTCGCCGCCTGCTGTGTATGTAGCTGTTACTTCAACCTGTGTTTCTGTTGCAGGGTATACAGCACCGATTGTAAGGTTACCGAAACCGATATGGTTCCAAGCTGTGGACCAACGACCGTTAGAAGATGTGATACCGCCGAAGCCTGTGATTGTACCTGCTTTGTCAGCTACTGTGGAAACAACGCTGCCGCCTACATAGTATTCAACTGTATGAGTGCTGCCGTCTTCATTGTTGTATGCAACGATAGCACAGTCTGTACCTTCTGCGGGATAACCCATGTAGTACTCGCCTGTAACAGATGTGTAGTTCTTATCGAGCTTTAAGAACGCAATTTCTGTGCCGTTCTTATCTGTGAAGGAGAAGTCGAAGTACAAGTCAGAAGGGTTCTGTCTCTTCAATACCCATTCGATAATGAGCTTTTCTTCTGTACCGTCACCATAGCCGGGAGAAGTGATTGTTGTAACGTTTGCAGTACCGTTTACATAGTACTGAATAACGTTACCTACGCCGGAATATGTTTTTACGTTAACATAACCGCTTGTAATGCTGGATGACCAGCCGGAAAATGCGTCAGCGATAGCTGTGTCGTTGAAGGATCCGTCGGGACAAGCCCAAAGAACATCACCGCCAAGAGTGTCGATAACGCCTGTTGTTCCTTCAGCGCCTACTGTCAAGCTAAACGCCGGAACAATAGAAAGGACCATTGCAAGGGAAATTACAATGGCCACAAAACGTTTAAGTTTCATTTTAATTTCCTCCAATAAATTTATTTCCTATTATATATGAAGAAACGCATACTGCGGTTACCACTCCGCAATATAATTTCCGCTTACAGACCCGTTACCACTCGGCTCTCTAAGCCTATATAAAAGGATTACAATATTAATATGTTTGCCTTTCGGCAGGACGTGAAAACCGCCTTTATCCCTGTCGACCTCAGGAATGTTTGTAAGGCTAAATTCCCACAAATTAAAGTCTTATAAATAGGGTGTGGGCGATAAAAACCCACTATCAACCTATTATACGGAAATATAATACCACCCAAAGCAATAATTGTCAACACATTTTTTGCTGTCAGAAGGGAATTTTTTAAGCTAAATTTCTTCTAAATTCATGAAAATAACGGGGTGGAAAATAAAACTGTTTGATTTTATATACAGTTCAGTGGTAAAAAATGTGTTCTACAGAACAAAGTGTCTCCTCACTTTTGGCAATAGCTTTGCTAAAGTGAACAGAGGAGAAAACACTTTGTTACGCCATGTGCGTTTTCCTCTTTTGCGAGGAAATTCTCGCACGGCAATAAAATCAAAATTTATTTTTGCATTATAGAAAAAGAGGAATTTCCTATAATGCAAAAAAACAGCACACCTTAAAGTGTGCTGTCCTGGCGGAGAAAGAGTTCTGCCTGTCATATACACAATCATTCAATACCCCTGTACCCGTTCTTTTCTGCATGACCAAGCAAATACAAAAATGCATATGCAGGAATACGAAGCATTTTAAAACCATTTTTAGCATTATGCACGCCGTAATCATTGGGAGCTTTTGTAACAACAATTGATGCTGCTGATTCTTCACACAATTCACATATTGCGTCAGTATCTGCAATCGGTGCTCCATCACGGTATTTTACTTCTATCAGAATATTTTTTAATTTTGGATATTCTACCACAATGTCAATTTCTTTATTCTTTTTTCCACCTCTATAATAGCCTACAGAAGTTGCCTTTTGATAGTAAAAGGCTGCAATATGCTTATAAACGGCAGTTTCTGCAATTTTGCCCATTTCCACAGGATCTGTGAGCAAATTATCGTCCATTAAAACGGCATTTCTTATAGCGGCATCTGCGATATATATTTTTGGTCTTGCCTTTAACACTTTTTTGTCTGCCATATTTATCGGCCAGCTTTGATAAATGAGATTTGCGCTTTCAAGATATGATATATAATTTTCAACTGTCGGACGGCTTACTCCATTAAGTTCTTTCGCTATGGCATCCAATGACACTATTTCAGAGGAAACATTGCACAAATAGAGAAATATCCTTTCTAATTCCGTTGAATTGCGTATATTGTACAAGGACGGCAAATCTCTTTTTAAAACCTTGTCAACTACATCTTCTCTCATTACCTGTTCGGCAAAAATATCATCATTAGCAAGTGCTAATTCAGGGAATCCACCCACCCTTAAATATCGGTTAAAGTGTTTTTGTATATCAGAGAGCTTTATCATAATCTCCGAAAATTCGCGATATTCCATTTTTACAAGATTTGTTGGTCTTAAATCCTTTGGTAACACCGGTCGCTCAATGTTTAAAAGTTCACAATATTCATAGAATGACATTGTAGGAACCTGTATAACAGACCATCTTCCTGCACCGCTTTCCCTGTCGCCTTTAATAAGGGCCGGACTTGCAGAGCCTGTTGCAACAACCTTAGTTTCCGGCTGCATATCGTAGATTATTTTTAACCATTTATCCCATTCGGATGCGTATTGTATTTCATCAAAAAAATAATATACATCTTTATCTGCACAGATGTTTTCATGATAACACTCTAAAATATCATTAAATGCACTCAATTTTAACATGGGATGATCCATTGATATAAAAACAATCTTTTGAGGACTTACGCCTCTTTTTAAAAGAGATTCAATCATCTGGTACTGTATTGTAGTTTTGCCAACTCTTCTTGTGCCTGTAAGCACAACAATTCTTCTTATTTGCTCATTGCTAATTTTTTTCATGGCTTCATAAAAAGCAAAGCGTTTATACGTTTTGGAAAAAGCTGTACTCATGGTACCGTTTTTCCACCACGGGTTATAAGCTGAAAGTACCTTCAGTATATTTTCCTTTGTTGTAATTGCCACAAAAACCACCTCTTTATTTATATAATATCCAAAACTTTCATTTTTGTCAACAATAATTTAAAGTATATTTATAATTATTTGCAATTTTTTTGTAAATATACTTCAATTATTGTTTTTTAATGGTTGGCGCATTATATAAATTATTCATTTTTGAGCATTACCGCAACTTAAAAAGACAAATCTTCGTTTTCCTTGGTTTTACTTCCTTTACGCAAAAAGCAGCACACCCTAAAGTGTGCTGTCAAGGGCGGAGAAAGAGTTCTGCCGGTTATATACACAATTTATTTTTCTACAAAACAACCTGATGAACTTATTCTGTTTTATCGTTTAATTGTGAAACGTCCCCAAAAACTTTCATTTTTTTTGAGCATTACCTCAACTTAAAAAGACAAGCCTTCGTTTTCCTTAGTTTTACTTCGTTTACACCAAGATACAAACAGCACACCCGTAAGTGTGCTGTCCTGGCGGAGAAGTTAAGACTTCTCCCAATATCCTAATCACCCAATCTTTGCAAAATGCACGATTTAGTTTGATTGTAATTCCTCATACGGCAATATTAGAAATAAACCTACTTGAAGTATCTTATTTTTATTTATAATGCAACAACTTTGTATTAAAGCATTTGTATATAATGTTCAGTTATATCAATTACCATATCTAAGTTCGGTAATTTTATCCCTTAAATCGTTGTTGTTTTTTATATCAGAAAATTCGGGTTTTATTAATAAATTAATTACTATCTGTTTTGCTAGCCAAATAGCCTCACATCGTTCGGTTTCAATATCTTTTGAAAAAACACCATGTGCTACTTTTGATCTAATTGAATATAATTTTCTAAACAGTGTTTCGATTTCTTTTCGTGTTTTTAAATCTGAACCAACAATAAAGGCCGCATATTCTGCAATTTGTGCTGTTATACTTTTAGTAATAAAATCGCTTTGATCTTGCAACAAGCACTCTATTGCAAATATGCTTTGCAAAAATGACAAGCAGAAATCTATTTCGTTAATTGATCTACCTATCCATTCTACTGATTTCAGTATTCTTTTTTGAATTTCATTTTTACTTTCTAATTGAACAATTTGCCATAGTTTGTCATTTCCGCTTTCGCCTGGAAAAAACCAAGTATCATCAAGCTGAATACCTCTTGGAGGATTTTGAACATTTGCATATGAAAACTTCACACCTTCATTAGGTTTTATGCACATATATCCACCCAATAAATTCGTATTAAAATCAAACATCCCCAAACCACAATTTTTATCCATATTTCCTGACATAAAACGCAAAACATTATCCAATTGATGTAATTTTTCATCAGCAGTTTCTTTCGCAAAATCAACATCTTTTGCAACAACAGCGATTTCAACATAGCAAATAAAATGTGTTTTGCTCTGATGGTCCAGAAAAAACTTCACATGTTGCTCATCAGTATATTTCTTAAGATATTCTTTGACATAATAGCTTGATATAAATTTATATCCATAAAAATCTATTATTTTGTTATTTTTAAGATATCCACCATATAGAGGTCTTATATAAAAAAATTTTTGTAATTCGATATTAGAAAACTCTTCTAATATTTTTTCAATAATGTTATTTTCTTTTTTTATCAGTAATTGGTGTAGCTTTTTTTCAAAAAACTTATATGATATTTCCTTTTCCGAAACGATTATGTGGTCATATAATTTCGTCATGCATTCTTTATATTTAATAGCATTCTCTTGTGTCATAATATAAATCTCGCCATTTTTATAAGTCACAATTCTTACTGCGTCTTTGATTTTTGCATCAATTGTGTCTTTTACTATAATTGATGCAAGAAGTTCTGATAATGTTTGTTCAATTACTTTTGAATTCAAAATATTTCTCCCTTTCATTATTTTAATATACTATCACCCAATATACGGCACTTTAAAATACTCTAAATACCTTTTAAATTTATCCTGTGCAGACAGGCAAGTATCAGTCAAATACCCTTTTTCATTATTCCATTCGGACAGACCTCGATAGTAGAACATTTTAAGGTTGTCATCTATGATAAATGGAACAATATTGTTTTTTAAGCACTCCTTAAACATTATCAGTCTGCCGACTCTTCCATTGCCGTCTTGGAATGGATGTATTGTTTCAAACCGGTAATGAAAATCTATTATTTCTTCCAATGAATGTTCGTTCTTTTTATTATAAGATTTCAGTAATTCCTTAATTTCCCACGCAACATCTGTAGGGCTTACCGTTTCTTTTCCCCCAACCTCATTAGGAAGCTTTTTATATTCCCCTACATTGAACCAATCTTTTCTTGAATCACTCGTGCCTGATTTTAAAGTAAAATGCAGTTCTTTTATGAATTTTTCTGTAAGCTTATACGTGGCATTATCAATTATCATATCAATGCACTTAAAATGATTTGCTGTTTCTATAATGTCGTCCACATTCAAGCTGTCCTTTTCTGTGCCGATAGTATTTGTTTCAAAAATATATCTCGTTTGGTCATGTGTCAGTTTACTACCCTCGATATGATTTGAATTATAAGTAAGCTCTATTTGTATTTTGTGATAAATTCCGCCTTTTAAGGAAGATTTCTTCTCTTCACGTAATCTTTCAAGAAGGTTTTTAGGTTCATTGCTTCTTTTATTTATTCGCTGAGGCTTCTTGGCATTTTCAGGGATGTTCCACGTTTTACCCGTTAAAAATGCTCCGGGGATTTTATTTTCAGCACAGTATTTTCTAACACCACGCTCAGACATATTCCATTTTTTCGCAACTTGAGAAACAGATAAATAATTCATACAGTACCTCCTAATATTGTATATATTATACCACATTATCGGAACAAAATCAATAATTTCAACAGCATTATTTTGCATTTGTGCCGACATCGGCATTTTCTTATTTATAATAAAAAAACAAAACACAATAGCCCTGTACCGCTTCGGTACAGGGCCTCTCTTATCTCAATATATCCTTCTTAATCCTAAAATCATTGTGATTTGTCGGCGATATATTAAATTCTATACTAATTTTATCTCTATAAATAATTACCTTATTAATATACTGGGCAATTATCGCCTTTTTATTCTTGACAGTGCCGTTTCTCAGCATATCCTTCGCTTTGTAAAAAGCCTGCCTTAGTTGCACTTCATCTATATTCATATCAGAAATCTTACTTTCAATCTCGCTCAATGAAGCTTGTAATTGCTCTTTACGTGTTTCTAATTCCTGCAACTTTTCGCTAAGAGCTGCCGAACCCGTCTTCATCATTACGTTAACAATATTATTGATGCCTTTGTTGATATCCGCTAATTCCCTCTCAGTCGCCTCTCTTGCTCTTGCCAAATCAGTGTTTTGACTCATTGCATATGTATTATATTGTGCCATTACAGCCGAAAACATACTGTCACAAAACAGAGAGTCCGCCAGCTTCTCTAAAACAATGTTTTCGATTGCGTCTCTTTGAATTTCCGGATTTTTACACTTCACCTCATTGTTTCGGCGAGTACATCTATAAGATATGTACATCGTATGATTACTGTAAGCCTTACGAGAATTTCCGCAGTAGGCACAGCCACATTCCCCACACACAATTTTACCTGACAATAAATATTCTTGTTTTGCCTTAAAGGTCGCCGTTTTTAATCGTCTGGCTGCCATTTTCTGTTGCACTTTTTGAAAATCTTCTTCCGATATTATCTGCGGCACCCCTCCGGGAATCCTTATAATATCTTCATCGCTCTTGTTTTTATGTCTGTTGAACTTACCCTCGGCATTTTTTGAGGCTGACTTGTTGTAGACAAAAACGCCCGTGTACTTCTCGTTACGTAAAATTTCGTACAAAGAATTCCTTTTAAAAGGCGTTCCTCGTTTAGTTCTGTACCCTCTACGGTTCAGTTCATTAATAATAGCCTCATAGCCCTCTCCGTCAATCACCATCTTGAATATCATTTTCACTGATTCTGCTTCGTGTTCATTAATAACCAGCTTCATCGTCGTTTTATCTACATCATATCCCAACGGAGGCGTGCCCCCGGTATGTCTGCAGGTCAGAGCATTTTCGCGTAATCCTTTCATTACTTCTCGACGCAAATTTTTAGAATAGTACTCATTATACCCTTCAATAACGCTTTGTAAGATAATCGACTCCGGGCTATCATCGAAATTTTCCGTGACCGAAATCAGCCTCACGCCATATTTTTCGAGCTCTTTTCTGTAAATTGCACTGTCTGCCCGGTTTCTCGCAAAACGGTCTAATTTGTGCACAAGGATCACATCGAACACACCCAACCTTGCATCGTCTATCATGCGTTGAAACTCAACACGCTTATCTGTGGTAGCACTCATAGCCCTGTCAACGTAGGTTCTGATTAAAGAGTAATTGTTCTTTTCAACGAACTGACGAATTGCACGTTCCTGGGCATCAATAGATTCCTCTCTCTGCATGTCGCTGGAAAACCGGCAATAGCCTACTGCTCTTAGCACCTCACCACCCCCTTCCTTCTAAAATTTTAGTTTATTTACGCGGCTACATCAGAAATAACCGCTTCTTCCGTAGCAACAGCCTCGTATACCGCTTCCAGCAACGTGGTAATACTTGCCTCGTTACATTCCCTAAATACCATTTCAACATTTATTTCTCTTGAACTCATAAAACACACCTACCAAACAATATTAGCTCAGGGCTACGATGGTGGAAAATCCCCACCATCGTAGTCAGAAGCATATTATTTCAACTCAATATCAAGATACTTTCTTGATATCTTATCTTTAGCACGAGTAAAGCCACGAACGGCAAAATCTTTGCCAAATTTGGTTTCGCTCATAGGAGTCAAGAAGTTATCCGCACAATACAGAAGATACGCTTCATACAACATCCTTGCTCGAACTTCGGCACCTTCAGCCTTCCTGATGCATGCATCTATGAAGCCGCCCAGAGTATCCTGAGACTTACGATACCTTTTAGTAGCTTTATTTACTGCCTCGCAAGTACCAAGTCCCTCAGAATAATACTTAACGGCACCTTTAACCAACCACGCAAGTACTGCTTTCCTGGACTGTTTGAGTTCATTCAATAGATTTTTATTCAACTTGTCCTTTGTAACAGTGTGTTCAAAGGGAACAACCCGAATTCTTCTCCAAATTCCGTGGTCGGTTCCGCTTATTTGAGGAAGGTAGTTCGTATCAATTATACATTTGAACTCGGGTTCGTAAGTAAATGCCTGCGAGTAAAGTTGGCGCGCAGCCAAGGTTTCTCCGCTCGACATAATCTTGATTTTCCCTTCGTTCAATGCATCCGTACAATTAAGCTCACTGCAACATACCAGCCTCTTGTGAGGGAGCTGCGCAATTTCTGATGTAGCTGCCCCTGCCTTTTCGGAGCTGGTCAGCACTTTGGCAGGTATCACCGCCGCATAGTCATGCATTATATATTGCACAAGAGATATTAATGTACTCTTGCCGTTAGCACCGTTTCCTAAGAAAAAGTGTACCACTTGCTCCTTCGTCTCCCCTGTTATACAGTAGCCGAACAAGCGCTGAATATACCTTATTAACTCTTCTTCCTCAAAGGTGTCTTTGAGAAAGGCTTTAAATTGCTGACACTTAGCAGATGCATCGTACATAATCGGAATCATTTTAGTTAAATAATTCCTGCGATTGTGCTTTCGCAAAGTTCCATCCCTTAAATCGATTGTTCCGTTAAGAACATTCAATAGATTTGGATGTTTGTCAAACTTATCGTTACTAAACGCGAGCGTCGCCTTCGCACCTTCAACTAACGCCTTGACCTGATGATGGTTACAACATCGATATGCATGGAAGAGAAGGTCCTCATAGTTGTTCCTGCCGTATTCCTTCTGCAAGCGTTTGATTGTATAATCTCTACGCGCTCGCATAGCCGTTTGCGCCCAAAGGAGTATTTTTTTCTCTGTGTCTTCCTTCCACAACCTTCCTGTCCAATAGTAATAGGTGTTCTTATCGCTATTATAAATAACGTAATCCCCAAACATATCCATAAAGCAATCGATGTTTCCGGCATCATCAGTTGTGTAGTCAAGAACCTTGTCTTTTATCTTTTTCTTTCGTTCTTTAAGTTCTTGCAGAAAATCCGGTGCAAGTTCATTCAAGTACGGCTTGGTATTACTACCGTGAATGACGTTCTTGCCTTCGTTTTCCGTGAACTCCCTTATCTGGGTTTCGCCAAAAAGCTCCTCAAATGTAATTAAATTATTATTTTTATCTTTAGACATAAATTCGTCCTCCTATAAATTTTTTTATGATTTCAAACATTGTCAAAATCTAATTGTGAAGTGGGTTACGTTCTGATATAATAATTATAAGAACATAACAGGCGCCATACACAACACCATTAGCTTGTCAACATCGTGGACCACACACATAATATAATTTAAAAGTGAATAACTGTCATTCACTTTTGGAGGGAACTTATAAACGCAAAGTCCAAATTTTTTAGGAGGTCACGCTATGGGCAGAGGAAAAACCGACAGCAGCTCGCAGTCTGCATACACTGATAAAACCAATGAAAATATCAACAATAAGATTTTCGAATCAAAAAGAAGCATTGCGCCTGAGAGAGCAGAAGAGCGAAAGTCTCTATCATATTATTCAAGGTATTTTTTGAACAGCAATAACAAAATCTGCATTACCCGCAATCCATTAACCACAAGCGATAAAGATGCTCGCAAAAAATTTTTAGCCCTGATTAATAATTTTGAGAAAACCAATTCCATGTGTCTAAAAGACACATCAAAAAACGAGCTCATTTACGCCATTCTCCATTTTGCTGAACACGAAAATGCGTTAATACTTGTTAAAGATGATTCTAAGCAGTTTCTGCCTTTTCGCTTTCTTTTCCCAGATGCACTGAAACTATATTTTTACAAAATGTTTTATCCTATGATTTTTGATTATGAAACCATCCGAGAATCTGAAGTTGTTCAAATAAAGTTCCTTAGTGAATATATTGAGGAAAATTTCATTTCAATTTACCAACAAATTGAAATGTTGGGTTTTGCTATAGTTTACGATGCTCTGCTGATAGCTATCGAAAGAAGTGCTTCCAAACAGGTAGCTTCGATTAAAAAGTATAAAGTGGAATTAAATCCTTCGGATGACATTGAAAACATCAAGGATTACCTTGAAAATGAACTTTCTGTAATGAACAACGTGAATAATGATGCAAGAGCTCCCATTCTAAAAGAATTTATCCCAAGCGCCATATTTCTTTCCAGGCACTATTATCACCTGTATAAAAACCGCGAAATAAAAGAAAGACTGCTTACCACAGTCTTAAATTCAAACACGTTTTATATTGGCAAACGAGCAGATGACAGTCGGAACGCTCTAATCTCTGCATACGCTGAATGTGCCGCCGCACTAAATGACAACAGTCAGCCGTTTTCAAGACTCCTAAATCTTTACTACATAAATAAACGGTCATATGTTTACGATTTAAACATATTAAAAGGCAATGTTGAATTTATGCCTTTTCTTTTAGACGGCATTGTTACCAAGCATCACATTAATTCCGTAATAATTGATAATAACAAAAAAATTAACATCACCTCATCGGAAAGGTTAACTCTCTCCTCCATACATAATAATCCAAATTGTATAATTGACAATCTTTCTTTCCGTGATTATGAAATGCTTGATTTTATAATATCTCGCACCGCAAGAACAATGCAAGCATATTATCTTATGGAGGACGATAAGGACGTGCCGCCGTCTCGACTTTGTGAATTGATTCGTTGGTTAAACAGAGAGCCTCTTACAAAAACAATAAATTCAATTGTCGGAACATTTGATAGATTATATACCAACAACGTAGATTATGATATGGTCTTAAAACTTTCACGGGTTTTCCCAAAAGGTGACGGGAATGACGGGTTAAAGTAAATTTTCTGCTAAAAAAAATTGGGTTTTTTCTCTCATAATTTTGCTACAACCCGTCAACCTGACACCTTCTCATCCAAATCTGCGATAAAATGTGCTTTTACTTATCCCAAGCCTCCGTATGGCATCCGCAGCAGAAATCTGTCCATCTTTCCATTTCTTTACAACAGTATCACTATCGGCAGGAAGCTTTTTGGGCTTCCTGCCTTTATATTTTCCCATGGATTTTGAAATGGCAATTCCCTCTGCCTGTCTGCTAAGAATATAACTTCGTTCAAGTTCGCTGACAGCACCGAATATCGTCAGCATAAATTTACCGGTCGCAGTAGTGGTATCAATAGCCTCCTTCTGACTTACAAACTCCACCTCTTTTTGTGTCAAAACATCAATAAGTTCTAAGAGGTCTCTTGTGTTTCTTGCAAATCGACTTATCTCACTTACAATTACCGTATCGCCCTTTCTTACATATGAGAGTAGTTTTTTCAACTGAGGTCTATCCGTATTCTTTCCCGATAATTTATCAATGAACACCTCTTCTACACCAAGCTCCTCCATCAACACCTCTTGCCTAATCGTATTTTGCGTTGCTGAACTGCATCTAATATACCCTATCCTCATTTTCCCTCTCCTTTCCCATTAGGGTATCGTTTGATTATGAAACGTCCCAAAAAAACAAAAAACAATTCTAATGGAACGCTTTTAGATAGTGCCACTAGAGTATACTCAAATGACACTATCGTTCCCGTTCCGATCTTTACATTCATTCCGCCATTCCTCGTGTATTTCGCTATAATTTCTACCAAGACTGTCGATGCTCTTTATAACCAACAAATCATCTTTTTTCAAAGCACAGTTTAACTGCTGTCCTTGTGGCTTGTGTAAATTTCCACCAATAGCTCTATTAAAGCCACCAAAACCAACTTTATGTACCTCATACTCTTGTCTACACTTCTAACCCGTACAGATAATCCTCAATTTCTTCAGGCGAAAATCCTTCTCTCAAAAGATGGTCAATCTCATCAGGCAAGTAACCATATGCACTCGCCACAGCCTTAAGTGTTTCTATGTATTCCCCGTACGGGTCCTCCGTTGTTTTCGTGGGGTGGAATGCATAATCATACCAACGCATACCGCTCCAATAGTCAAACTTGAAATGTTCCCTTTTAGTCTCACCATTTGCGCACAGCTTTAAAATGTCCCCCTCTTCTATCTCTACTTCTTCAAATGCCCCCTGCTTTATTTCCTTAAACAAAGGCGGGTAATCAATAATACTTCTGTATAATATCTCGTCAGTGCTGGCAAACACATACATCTTTAACCGAGGAAAGTGAATTATCGATAACGGTGAGTCACCCTTCACTAAATAAACATTATTCTTTTCATCCAATATCACGAAGGAAAATGACCCCTCAATCTTCTCTGCCATAAACCGAAGGCTTTCAAAATCCAACTTTTTCTGACACTCAATTAACTGAACGGCTATGTAACTGTCGGTCTCCACCTTAGTTGACGGGAGATTCAGCTCTTTTCTCAATCGTATATCGTTATTTATAACACCGTTGTGAGCTAAGGCAAATCTTATCTTAGCCCTGCCATAGAAAGGGTGGTTGTTGAAGTTTTTCTTTTCACTCCCCTGGGTTGAATGTCTCGTGTGACCGATTACAGCTTTAATTTCATCCCCATGCTTAAAATCAATCTTCATTGCAGATTTAGATTCTTTTAAAATTCTTAAGAGCCCTTTTGAATTAAATGCAATACCCGTTGCATCCACACCTCTTACAGTGCTCTGGGCCGCTAATGAATTTGTCAAATCTGCAAGATTTTTAAGTTTAGCATCACCATAAATATGGAACCCAAAAAGTCCGCACATAATTACATCTCCTCCGTTCCATTTTCAATCTCGTTCACGTAAAGCCTCTTTGACTTCAGGTAACGTATCAATTCCTGAAATTCAGGATTAATCTTAAGCACAAATTCACTCCATGCCATATTTTCAATTTCTTTATCGCTTAAACAGATAGCGAAGCGGCAAATTTCATGTACAAGCTGAAGTGTTGCTATAAAAGTCTCATACCTGAGCGTGCCTCGCCACATACGAAATTCCACTGTTGAATAGTTCTCAAGGTTCACAGCTACATACCTGCCTAAATGCTTGTCCTTCGCTTTTTTGTACGTATCCTTAGCACTGTCAGAAATACCATAGCGACTTGCCCAACGCTGAAGGTTTGCTTCCGTTCTTCGGCTGAAGCGGACAAGTTCATTCCAGTGAAGTTCAAAGAAATGTACAATTTTTGCAATAACTGCTTCCTGCTCCTCATAGGTTTTACCAAAAGCGGTTTTATTTACATGAACATGTAACCCGCAGGTGTCTGTCTGATGGCTTCTGTAATGCATTCGAATAGCCTGTTCGAACACATCTCCCCATGGCATTTTATGTATATGATAATCCAAACTCATGGGATGACTTACAATCTCAAAACCGTCATCCAAGCTTCCGTCATGCTTACAGTAAATCCTGTCACTTCCGGCAATCTCAATAAGTGCCTGTGCATTATCGTGCAACTCTTCGCCTTCATCAATCTCCAATTCAACGCCCATAAATAAAATACCCGAGCCGTAAAATATTGGCTCAGGCTTATATGAGTATGGCTTTATTGCCGCTTCCTCAAGCTGCACATAACAGTTATGGCAATAAGGAATATCCCCATCCTCTTCATAATATGTGTTGTTACTATGTATAATTCTGCCGCAGGTCTCACAGGTGTTGTAATTATCGTCATAACAGTCATTGCATACAGCGATATTCCCATCACTGCGGAGGTCGCTATTCCATACCCTATCCCCGCAGTCCTGACAGATACCGGTGTTCCCCTCTAAGCACTCTTCACAGTAGTAATTACCCTGAAACTCTCTTGCATCCTCTTCATTTAACACAGCACCACAAATGGCACATGTAATTATCTCATTCATTTTCTTTCCCCCTTAGTATTCATAATTCATCAGCATAGTCGAATGTGTTTCATCATCTATCACAAACACCTTGCCTTCAATTACTTCGCCGACGTCAAATTTGTGTTCACGTCTGTACTCAGGTTCCTCCTGTTCGTGAACCACCACCTGCTTTCCCTCTTCTTCAGATAAAGAAAAAACCTGTAAATAGTCTTTACTATCTACAGGCATTTCGTCTATCAACTGCCATAAAAGCATTTGAAGAAGCGGAGGGATATTTTCGTCAATCCCTCTTGTTATAAATCTTTTGTTGTCAAACATACTTTAACCTCCTTTGTTTTCAAAAATATAATATATGTTTCCTTCGCTCAAAAATCCAAAATTAAAACTTAATTTTTAATAACATTAAATTAATAATAAACTGAAAGGAGAAAATCTAATGTTTGAAAACCCTAATGATATTCTGTCCCCTGAAGAGGCGATGTTGGAACTTCAGATTGGCAAAAATGCAATTTACATACTTTTAAATAGCGGTAAATTAAAGGCTTTCAGGATAGGTCGCAACTGGAAGATACCGCGTAAATCAATAGACGCATATATCGACAGCAACATAAACTTGAAAGGATGACAAAATAATGGAACTACATAATTTCTTACAACACCTTACCATTCGCATAGATGTTAAAAGTGAAAACGAGGAAACAATATCAGCCACAGGATTCTTTGCAAAACTTAACAATGAAGATGTCCTCATTACAGCAAAGCATGTAGCGGAAAAAGCAAGCACCTGTACATTACATCTCAGATATAAATCAGATGATGAAATTTTAACTGAAGCAGTTAGATGTAATCTCAACTGGCAGACAACACTGGGTTCATACTTAGCATTCTGTAAACTGGATTCTATCAAAGAACAATTCAAAAAAGTTACAAAAGCAGACCTATACTACATAACCTTAACCGAAGAAAATATCCTCCCCGAAGCTGACGATCTGTTATATGAATTAATCAAATTCATCACCATAGGCTATGTCCCTGATGGAGCAATTGTTCGATGCGGCAGTATCCTTATGCCCATGTCAGATATGATTGACGATGATTTAGATTTAAGTATTACAGGCTTCTCCGGCTCACCTGTTTTCACTAAGGATAGACAACTCCTCGGCGTCTCACTCCAATCCGAAACAGATGACTTGTTCGCCTCAATTGATGCCACCGCATTTGCTATGAATTTCCATTTAACCGCTCTGAAAAATCACTGTAACTTACAGTAAACAAATAACGTGTAATCGCATCTGCGATTACACGTTATTTGTTTACTTCACTCTAAAATTGTAAACCTCGAAAGCTTTTCCGCCCTTATTTTCAACAAGAGCAAGGGTGTCAAGCACATCTGCCGAATTTCTGAATCCTACATTTTCGGCTACCAATCCACTTGCAATATACCTCTTCCCAATTTTCAGGTTTTTTTGTTTTAGGTCTCCCCATGTGTTTGTTCCGCTTCTTTGCCGAGTCTATCCCTTCACGCTGTCTTGCACGTATTGTAAGGCGTTCCTGTTCTGCGATTGTGCCGAGTACTTCAATCAGTATGTTATTAACCATATCAAATACCCATTCCTGCCCGGGTGGCAACTCCATCATTGTTGTGGGCAGGTCAATAACCCTTACTCGAATATTGTTGTCCTTAAAATATTGCAGCTCATTCTTTATGTCCGCTTTGTTTCGGCTCAATCTGTCAAGGCTCTTTACTACAAGCGTATCTCCGCCACGTAACATAGCATTTTTCAACGCCTGATATCCTGTCCTTTCTAAATCCTTACCGCTTTCCTTGTCACAGATAATTTCCCGCTCATCTGCATCAAGGTTTTTAATTTCCAAATAATCAAGATACTTTTTAAACTTGTCCTGTGCAGAAAGGCAGGTAACTTAATGACATTAGGATTTATACAGACTTTTTCGACAGGCCGAGCCCTCCTTGTGGAGGGCTCATGGCTTGGTTGGAGGACTGCCTTTAGATTAGGTGTTTTTTGAAAACATACGCTTTGTAAAAATTCTAATAACAGCTTTTTGCAATCGGAATTAGTTTTTTCTCGTTGTCTGTCCACGCAAAAGCCTTAACTATATCATTTTCACTCACGTTAAGCTCTATGGGATAATCCTTTTCTTCATCTTCATTAAGCTCTGCCGTTATGCTCACAACTTCCTTCAACTCATTATATTTGCCGAACACTCCAACAAAAACTTTAGCATTCAAATATCCGAAGCCCACATTCTTTACATTAACTTTCAGTTCTTCATTTTCTTCCTTAAATGCAAGCTCCACAGGGTATTTTCCTATCTTAACATCATCAAAGCTGAAATCTCCTGTGTTTCCTTCTCCCCAAAAGTCTCCCATAGCAATCGTGTCGCAGTATGTCATTGTTTCATCTTGTGCAACTAATTTTCCGTCAATGTACATATTTACCCCATTGCAGGATGAATAATCCCACAAAAATTCGTGCCAACCTGTCTCTCTTGTCACTTCTGTAGCATACCAATCACTTCCCATTCGGTAAACATATTTATCTGTCGAGGTTGAAGTTTTTACCCCCATTCCTCGCCACTCACTTGTGCTTTTTGCCGAATCTGCTCTCGCTATGCATTGTTGATTGCTTCCGTCACAACTGTCATAGAACCAAACACATACTATATCATTGCATTTTTCAGGCAATTTTTTCGATATTGCTTCCAAATCTCCCTGCACACTGTAGCTCTTTTTTCCGCTATGTGCTCTGTTTTCTGTTATCTCAGGGGTTCCGTAATAACTACTCCAGCCTTTCATTCCTTCTTCAAAGCTGTCTTTCTTAAACTCCCCCAAAAGATTTACCTCATGAACCGAGAAATCTGTGTAGCTTATCTTACCTGCCACCCAGCTGGACTGGAATAACAGTTCATTACTTTCCGCCGTATATACACAACAAAGCTTCTTCCATCCGTTTGTGCTTGTCTGTCCTATTTCGTTTCCGAAATCATACACGCTCACGCTTCCGTCTATCAGCTTATTGTACTGAAGGTTGTTCGATGATATGCTTCCTTCAAGGTTTACGAAAAATTCCACATAATATTTCTTTCCTTTTTCAACCTTCCACTTGGTTCCTATGCTGTTTGCCGCACTCTGTCCGCCAAGACCGTTCTTTGCCCTAACTCCCTTCTCGGCTTCAATTTCTGCTTCATTTACGCTTATTATTTCAAAGTTTTCCTGGTTCAGTTCATTTCCGACTCTGTCATACCATCCTGTGAAGCCATATGCGAAATCCCCATTGACTGCCTTGTTACTTCCTTTGATTTCGTACTCTGTTCCGTCAATCGTTATCTTTTCTCCCGCAGTGTATTTTGAAGCGTTTTCAACTGCTTTCAGTTCTATAACACAGCTTTCGCCTATTACCTGTGCTTCTGCCGCATACAAAACTCCGCTTCCGTTTTTACTCACCGCCACTGCGTCAAAAAGTGCACCCTCTTCCTTTGTATGGTCGTACACCCTTGTCTGACTTTCTATAACCTTTCCGTTATAAATATAGTCAACAGAAACCTTTGTTTCGTTTTCGGATGGAGTAGAATACACCGCAAAGTCACCAAGAGACATATTTACCCATATACTGCTGTCTGCCTTGGCTGTGCTTTCAATCTTCTTAAATCCGTTTACGCTTTCGTATTCTTCTCTATATGTTTCATTACCGTTCACATAATATATTACCGACCAATTGTCTCCCATATCTTCAAACTTTATCTGACATGTATCTCCCTGGTCCGGCAAGCCGAATTTATGAGTAGAATCTGCCTTTTTGCACCTTGTGTCAAAGTCCCATGTTGCGATTGTATTTGAGTCATTATCAATGAATTTCATCACCTGATGGTTTACTCCTGTTCTCATGGTTCTGGAGTAATAGAACTGTATTACCATCTCTTTCTTGTTTTGTCCGTATCCCGGTGAAACTACAGTTGCTGTCATATCACTTGCAACATTCGAGCTTTTGTAGAACTCTATACCGTTTGTATAGTTGCCTTCCTTTGTGTCTATCGGGAATGTTTCAAGGTCTGTTTTGAAATTGGAGCTTGTTGTACTCTTGCTCCAGCCCGACCATGTGGAAATGTTTGCTGTACTGTAAGGCTTCTTTTCGTCATATGCCTTTTCATAGCTGTCAATTTCTCTGCCCCATTCGCAAATATATTCCGACATATCAATACTTTTTTCGGGGATTGCTTCAACACAATACGTCTTACCGGGCTGAACAGAGAATGTAATCTTATCATTGCCATCAGCATCATATGTTACAGCGTTTCCGTCACTGTCAGTGATAACACAATGTGCAACATTGTCATACATAAGCTCTATATTATCTCGTGTACTGTTCTCGTCCACTGTAATATTAAGCTTTGTCATTACTCCGTTTTCCATTGCTGCTTCAACAACAGTTCTCTGAGTTGCCCAAAGCTTATAGTCGACATCCCAATCCTTCGGCCATGCCACAAAAGGTGCTATAACATCGCCCTTTGCCTGAAGTGCCATTTCCTGAAGTCCCATCGAGCCTGTTCCGCCCCAGTTATGGTCAGGTGTCCAGTCGTGACCGGGACCCCAGAACGCAGGAAATCTCTTAGAAGCATTCTTCATTTTCTTAACGGTTATATCCTTAGCAATATCCGTAAGACCTACTCTTGCGGCATAAATGTTTGTATAGTGCCAGCTTATATGGTCTTTTTGGGAATTGTTGAGTGTGTACCATGTGGATTGTGCAATGTCAATATCCTTCTCACCGTTTACAACACCAACAAGCTCAAAGGGGAATACAACGTATGTCTGTGGTGCTTCGCAGTTTTTAAGGAAATATGTATCTCGGTCATAATATCCTTCTGCCATATCTCCCGGATGCTGACCGGGCTTATACACCTTGCCGTAGTCTGAATCTTCAACTGTCATTTCGGGAATTCTACCCTGTAAATCTTTCCATCTTTCAACGTCTATATCATCATAGCCTTCTTCATAAAGGAATATGAGATCCTCTATAACGGCATTAATACCTGCAATAGTGTCGTTGGGATTAAGCACATTTTTATACGTTTCAACTGCTGTTGAAGGATAGATTACAAGCTTTCCGTTTTCGTCATAACCGTCTGTACTGTTAGGATTGTACTGCTTGTATCTCATTTGATAATGTTCTTGGAAAAATGTAAGAGCACTTTCGATGTAATGTATATATTTACCGATATCTATGCCTGAGTAGCGATAGTAATCTACCATCATATGTGCAAAATCAAGCTGATGTATATATTCATATATAACATAAGAATTTGCTACAATGCCCTCTTCAACGTCATCTCTATCCGCCCATTGATACAGATAACCTGCACTGAGTCCGTAATGAGTGGGGTATTCATTAAATGCGGTACCGTTATGTCCCCAGTAGGCCTTTACAGTTTGCTCATTATTTCCGCAACCGTTGTTGTAAAAATCCAACTCGGATTCCATTGTATCAAAATCTCCCGATTTGAGCATAGGCCAGAACAAAAGTCTCTGATTTTGTGCAGTCATGGTAGCTCCGCCCCAGTTACGGTAATCGGGATCACCATTATACTCCCATGTGAACAAACCACCATTAAATTTTGTAGGTATCTTACCAAAGGCGTTACAACCCTGCATATATCTGAACAATGTGTAGTTTCTTGCAACCTGCCAACCTGTATCTGCCTCAATCGCTCCGTCATTTACAAATATATGACTTCTCTGCCAGTATTCATTCCACCATTCTTTACTATCTTCATGGGAAGTGGATGCTGCCATTCTTTCGTCCAGCACTGTTTCCAATTCTTCCAAAGTGTCTGTTTGGTCGGAATATGTGGCAATTTTTATATGATGACTTGTTGCGGCTTTTTCACTTACCAAAGACCATAACTTATAGTTACAGCCCGAATATGTGCCACTTGTAATCTCGCCTGCAACCATGCCTTCGCCATTCATTTTGCCGCCATATGTAAAGTTTGTAACAGGGTCATACCATGTATCCCAGTCAATTTTGCCTTCCATGCCCTGTTGTTTTATAATTTTGTGCATCGCAAGGTCGGTGTTGTCATTTCTGTGATAGAAAAAGACATCATTACCCTGATAAGTGATATTATCCTTATGCTTTGTGGTGTTACCCGGATAATCTTTAAAATCCCAGATGGCATTGCCGGGGATTGTTGATGTTGTGTACAAAATATCATCGTATCTCCAGCTTAAATACTCAGCTTTTAATTCAACAGCCTCTTCACTTGTCACACAGGCGTGTATAACACCGTTGTAAACATCAACCCATACGTCAATGGAGGTTTCCTTGTCCTTTGCATCAATTGCCGTAATTGTAACATACCCCTCTTTAAGTTTTAATTCCTGCTTAAAGCTTACGGCATTCTCAAATGGGTTTGGCGTTAAATTAAGTTTTACCAATCCTAATTTAACAAGCTGATTATTTTCATCAAAGGCATCGCTCTTGCCTATGTAAAAATAAACTTCATTATTCTCCACCCATAAGTTAAGCCCTAAATCATGACCGCCCACAGGCATTGATTCTTCCGAGGATTTACTTTGACTTGTCCATATTACATTGTAGCTGTCATATACCATCTTTTCCACCTCTTCCTGACTTTCTATTTTCATTTTACTTTCTGCAGGAAGATCGGGCAGTAGAGATAAACTCACCATTAAACACATTAAAAATGCCATCTTTTTCATAATGTAATCACTCCTCTTGTTTTATTATAATGCATACTAAAATGGAATTATAAAACCACGGTGCGTTGGAGGGTTCACCGTGGTTTTATGTTAAATAAATTTACTGCAGATTTATTTTACAGTAAAGTTATTAACCTCAAACATTTCACCGCCCTTGTTTTCAACAAGAGCCAAAGTATCAATATATTCTGCTTCAACACGGAAGTTCACGTTTTCTGCAACTAAAACACCGTTTAAATATAGGTTATATGTGTCTGAAAGCACGCCTGCTTCAATCTTTACACTAACCGCTTCGCCCACTGTATAGTCGGCAACCTTTGTTTTGCTCTCATTGTCACGTGTATAGATTTCGCCGTTTGCAAAAAGTATAACAATACTGCCGGTTGCGAAATAGTTACGGCTTGAAGAGTTTAACACATTGCTGTCGCCTAAAATAATACCGCTGTCTTCGCTGCCGTTATCTGTAAATGTAAAGTCGTAAACAGCCGCTTCCGTCTTTGCAGGAATATCTAAAAAGGCGTTTTCGTTCTGATTAGAGGATACAGCCCTTTCAAAAACAGGCTCTGCTTTATATCGTGCCATGCTTTCTCCAATAGGTGTTATAACATCGCCTGTGCGTACCATCAGCCTTACTTTTTTTGTGCCCTCGGGTGTATTACTTGTGATAAGCTGCACACCTTTTTCTGAAAGAATGGTTGTACCAAGACCTATAAGCTCACCTTCATCGCTGTAAAAAGCTGTGTAAAGCTTTAAGGGCTCATCGTCATAATACATAACAGTACCTGTCGTGGCATCTTCATCTGCATAAAGGTTAAACACCCTCACACCCAAATCCGATACAACTATGTTTTTAACAGTGAATAATCCGCCCGACACATAGTTACCGGCTCTTACGGTCACCTTACCTATTTCGTCAGCTTTAAAACGGAAAGAAAAGTCCTTTGCAACAGTTCCGCTGTTGCCGTAGTCATCGGTAACATAAACACTGTAGACTTGATTTGTCACATCAACATCCAAAAAAACATGATATGTAATATCGGTTCTGTATTCTATTTCTTCGGTTTTTGCGTAATCACCAAGGTTTCTTGCATCGAAGAAATTATCGGGGCGTATTCTGAATGTAATCGGATAATCACCCCAGTCAGTTGGCGTTTCATCAGTTGAACAAAAAGCCATCATTCCGTCGCTCGCTTCTTTCACAATCAAATCAAAGGAAATATAGCCCCGGTCTTTTATTGAGCCTACATTTATTGTGCCAAAGCTTGCTGTTGATAAATAGTCTTCGCTCTCTGCGGGAACAAGCACGTTATAATCTTTGTTTACAGTTTCACCGTCGGCTTCATAAATTGCCGTAAGTGTTATATATTCGTCGCTTTCGCCTCTGTTTGGTCTGTTAACGGTGCCGTCCTTTGATATAACACTACCGCCTGAGTATGTAACAGAGGTTCCAAAGTATGATTTAAAGGGGATATTTTCCGTAAGTATACTGCTTATTTTTTCGTTATACTTTAAGTCAAGTTCAATTTTGTCATTTCCCGACAAATACTCTGTGCTTTGCTTTGCAAGGGTTACTCTACTTACAGAATACGCATCATAATCTTCTATTTTTTCATTTGAAAGACAAATTTTGTTTATTTCGCTTCCGTCCTCACGCCCCCAAACATTGATAATGTAGGCATCTGCCCGGGGGAAGTTTATCTTCCACACATCATCACTAAGCCACATATTTTCGCCAACGTTGTCCTCGCCTGTTGAGGTGAAAAGGTATTCACCGTCCACACCTATATGCAAGCTGTTGCCTGAAATATCAGGGTGTGATGTGTTAAGTGCAACATAATAATCCCCGGGCTCTGCTATAAACACTCTGTAGTAAAGGCAAGGCGCTTCGTTCCTTTTATCAGTATCGCGCCACTCACCGCTGCGGTCGGGAAGAATTTCCAAGCCTGTTTCTGTTTCCGACCAATAGTGATAGTCACGGGTAGAATTAAATGCAACTTCGCTGTTTTTCAATGCATCTTTTGCATTTATCATAACAACGCCGTTTTCACCAATGTAGGCACGAGCACCAATGTTGGTTGCCTCCACAGTAAATGTTACTGCGGCACCGTCATATCCTCCGCCGCCCACACGGATAGTTATACTTATTTTCCCTGTGTCCAAGGCATAGAAAGTAAGCTCGCTGCCGTTAAGCTCCATATCAATTTTATCCGTATCGCCCTCAAGAGATAATATATGGGGTGTTTCCCCTGTAATTGAGTTAATCCTTGTTTTGTAAACATCACCGGGCTTTAATGTAATATTGTTAACCTGGTCAACGCCGGTTTCATCTACCCAGCCATCGATTGTCCACTCGTCTTTCCATTCAATCTTAAAGGTTTCACTTCCTGTAAATTCAATGGGGAGCCAAATATAACGGCTATCGGAATGATTACTTGGTCTCCATATATCCGCCATAAATATAAATTTACCATTATCCTTGTCTACAGGGAATACATAACAGCTTTGTCCGCCAAAGGTTATGTCTGCATCATCACCCTCGCAAGGGTTACCCTTACTATACCAAGGGCCCATAGGGTTATATGCCACTGCAGAATCTGCCTTGTTTGGGTCCCAACCCGAGCAACCGCTGTTTACCATAAAATATCTGTTTTTGTATTTAAAAACCGCAGGTGCTTCTCTCTGCCAGTTTTCAAAAAGCTTGGTGTATGTACCTTCAATGCCCAAATAGTCGTCAGTCAGCTTGTGGCAGTACATTGTCTTATTATTATCGCCCGAGGCGTAGAGATACGCCGTTCCGTCATCGTCCACAAAAAGTGTCATATCACGTGCCATTTTACCGTTAGGACGGTATGATGCCAAATACTTAAAAGGTCCTGTAGGGCTGTCACTTACCGCAACACCTGCTCTTGCATAAGAGTAGTCAGAGTAGTCAACGTGCAGCCACATAACGTATTTTCCTGTTTTTTCGTTATAAATTACCTTTGGTCTTTCAAGAACTCTATAGGGCTGGATATCGCTTTCGGGATAATTGCCTGTATAATAATTCAAAACCTTTAATGCCAGTCCCTCGTATGTCCAGTTGTATAAATCCGTTGAAGAATAACAGCTTACACCTATTCTTTCACCTGCATTTGCAAGCCACTTTATATCAGAGGGAATTATGCTTGTTTTTCTGGCTTCGCCGTAAAAATAGTATTTCTGTGTTATTTCGTCCCAGATAACACAGCCACCATGTGCCTGTATGTGTCCGCCGTTATTGTCGTACCATAACTCACCGGGCTGTATGCTGTAGTAATCCTGTGCAAAAACGCCCTCTGTGCATATTAAAAACATTATTATTGTCAAAACAGCAAAAAAAATCTTTTTCATTTTTCATTCCTCCCGATATTATTTTAACATTATAACGGGCTTTTCAAAATATCAAAATGTATTCATTTTTTGTGAAAACGTATACAAAAAGACCTGCTAAAATCAAAAAAAATTTCAAAAAAATTTTCTCGATTTTATTTAGCAGGTCTTTTGGTTTCATTGACGCGGAGTTGGAGGAAACCTCATAAATGAAACATTTATTCTGAAATATGATTAATTTTAAATTAAATTTACTGTCTTATGCCTTATCAATCCGCAATCATCCAGCCACTTTCGTCATCGTAGTTATCATCGACAATATCAACTTGGGCATTATCAAGATTGCTGGTGAGGAGAATATCTTCCAATTCCATGTTGTCAAAAATAGGGGTAGTGTAGGATTTTTTCATATTTTTCATCCTCCCTATCAGACTGTAGGAGTTGTGAATGTAAATGTAAGAACTCCGTTTTCATCAATTGTAACATCAGAGATGTTATTTTTGACAACAGAATTGTTGTTGTTAATTCTTACATATTCTGTCCACCAGTTGGGTTTGATTTCAACTTTTGTATTAAAGTTTTCATCGGGAGTAACAGTAATCAGATATGTTCCGTCATCGTTCTTTACAGATTCTACATTAAAGAATATATCGCCTGTATAAGCGCCTGCTCCTGTCTCTCTTGCAGAAACTGTGCCGTCAGATTTAAGAGTAAGGCGAATACCAACCTGATTTACATATGCCTGCAATACGTTTATAAGTGCCTTGTTTTGCATTGAATAATCATCATTTGCATCTTCGCCGTTGTCAGAAGCTGTCACACCGTTTTTAAGCAAGCCTGCCGCAACCTTATAAATGCTTCTTGTAACACTATCATTTCCTGTAAATTCCTGTCCGTCAACCTTTACATAAGGTGTTGTAGTAAAGTTACGGTTGTAGTTATTTTCTTTAAGGTCAGTAAGTGCCACTGTGAAAATGCCGTCTTCTTCGTTCTGGAATTTTTCAGCCTTTATATAAACAGCTACATCGCTTTCCTGGGCTGTAATTTTAATACCGTATTCTGCACCTTCTACATTTACAAGGGAGTCATTACGGTCTACCTTGCCGATAAATCTTAAGCCGTTGCCGCTTAATACCTTACCCGTTTCGTCAACACCGCCGCCGTAACGAACCTGTGCACCGGAAACTGTGCTTACACCTAAAATTGCAGTAGTATAGGCACCTTCAACGGGACGAACGTCACTTTCTACCCTATAGACCTTTGTGTAATCGGTAAATGCTGCAATATTTTCATTTTCGGAGTAAAATCTTACGGTATCGTTTTCTGTCATTACAAATTCTTTGCAATTTTTTAATAAGCTACCATTCTTCGTTATGCTCGAAGCACCTGACACCTGAACTGTCCATGCACCACACACCTCAAGATACGATGCTTTGCCCTCGTATGACTTTCCGTACTCTGCATTTTCACGATTTACAATGTATGCACCTGCCGTAGGAGCATAGAGTGCAAAGGTAATTTTATCCGTCTGCGCATTTTCAATTGCCTCAGTTACATCAATAGATATCCACTTATCACATGGATTTTTTCCGTCATCAGATGTACTTACAGCAATAACAGAATCCTTTGACCAAAGTAATCCCTCAAGGCTTGCAACATCGCCAACATTGTACATTGCGAGTTCATTTACCTGTATATCAACAACATTTGCAGCTATACGCATGGAATTGTTTATGCCCAGATTCTGATTTGTATTTGCAACATAAACATTCAGTTTAACTGCATCGCCTTTTTTATAATTTTCGGGGATATTGAAAGTGAGAAGTGGTATCCTGGCGCTTCCAAGTACTCCGCCACTTCCAACAGTGGCAGAATTATCCTCATCCTGATTGGGTGCATTACTTAGCCCCGACGCTCCAACAAAGAGCATATCTCCGCTGTTGTCTTTGTTTCCGGGGTCACTTGCCGTTACCGCATAGGTATCATCTAAAACAGCATTTTCATGTATAATTTCCAGCTTTACCTCGTATGTTTTTTCGTCATCATCTTCTGTGACAATATGACTTTGCTCTTCGCAGGAAGCAATATATGCCTTATCGCCTATGCGTACATAAAAGGCCTCTGACGCGGGAAAATCGTAAAGTGTTTCGCCGACAATATAGCTCTCTGTTGTACTTGCAATAATCTTTTCTCCATCAGTATAGTTTACTGTAACATTAACTGTATCGGTACTGCAATAAACTCTTATATTATCTGCGTGGAACTGACCTTCATATTCCCCTCCGTTTGTAAGTATTGACAAGCAATCAATAACATCCAAATTTGTTCTGAAGCCATAATTTGTAACAGTTGTTTTGACTCCCTCCGGATCAGTGAGTGTCAGAGAATATTTATCCGTGGATGCATTCGCTTTTATCATTATTCTGTATACAGTATCCGTTGAGAGGGTCGTGTGAACTACATCGGGGTTTGTGTTTCTTCCACCGGTGCCGTTACCGTCTACACATCGAAATCCACCCGATGAATTGACACCAAAAAGGATTTGGTCAGGACCAAAGTAGTTTTTAACACTGCTATCCTTAAGCATAATCCATTCATCACCAAATTCCTGCCATACCACATCCATCTCAATTATAAATTCATCCTCAATCGAAACAGGGAATTTTTTCATGTATGTGTCAGCATCTTCCTGATTTTTTAACGAATACATGCCTTCGAGTGCAAATGTTTCTGGATAAACCGTAACAGACGCAGTAGCAGGTGCACCTGAAGCGTCACCTTTTACGGTAACGATTTTAACCTCTTCTGTATCGTTGGAATAATCAGCATCTTCCCATACAACTTCTGATATGATTTCTTCACCATCTGATTTTTTAACTCTTACAGTCTTGGGCAAAACAGGCTTATTTCCGTCAATAACCGTTGCTGTAACCTCATCAAGCACCGTGTCTGTGTCGACACTTATAAGCTGTATGTATGGCTCATAATCGCCTTCAACGGAAAGGTTAATTCCGTTTACAGGCACCTGAAAGCGAAGTACAACCTGGCTTTTACCTGCACTTACAGCATTGTAAACAGCCTTTGTTACATCAACCTTCGCCCATCCGGATGTTGAACCGATACTTCCGCTTGCTGTGAATTTTTCATCGGACCACATTGCCGCAGAATAAGAATAATCATTATTTACTGCTGCAAAGTCTGATGCATTCATACCTCCTACGTTATATGTAAGCGAAGGGTTTTCTGTCTCATACACCGCAAAACGCATCCAGTTACCGCCAAGGTTTCCGTTTACTGAATTTACATATACGTTCAATGTCGCCTTTATTATTTTGTTCAAGTCTGCACCTTCAACTGAAAATGCCATAACACCTATTCTTGTGCTGCCAAGCCTTGTGGATGCCGACGCAGTATCTCCCTCAACATAAGGTGCGCATGTGCTTGAGCCTGATGTGTCGGGGGCATCCACTGTTGCAACCAAAATACCTGTCCCCAATGCGGTTCCGCTGTGTCCGTAGCCTACAAGCTCAAGAGTTGTTTCGCTTACTTCTGCAAACGCAACAATCCCTCCGGGAACAACCCCCAAAAGCATGCTTACTGCCAAAATTAAGGATATTACCTTCTTCATAAATTCCATTCCTTCCTTTACTTTATTTATTTTTTACTTTTACAATTATTTCTTCCTCGGTTTTATTGCCTGCAAAATCAGTAACATAAATAACAACAGGGTAGTCTCCCGGCACTGTTACATCAAGATATGATACATCTGCACTATTCTTTCATTTGCGTCCAAAGCCAGCCTATATCAAAAGGACGGATACTTATTTTTCTGGCTTCGCCGTAAAAATAGTATTTCTGTGTTATTTCGTCCCAGATAACACGGCCGCCATGTGCCTGTATGTGTCCGCCGTTATTGTCGTACCATAACTCACCTGGCTGTATGCTGTAGTAATCCTGTGCAAAAGCGCCCTCTGCGCATATTAAAACCATTATTATTGTCAAAACAGTCAAAAAAATCTTTTTCATTTTTCATTCCGACCGATATTATGTTAACATTACCATGGTTTTTGCACAATATCAAAACGTATTCATTTTTTGTGAAAACGTATACAATAAGGGGAACGCTATTGCATTCCCCCTTTGCATTAATTATTCACCTATAACTTTAATTTCAAAAAATTCTGAAGGATATGTATTTTCTTCACTGTTTCTGGGTTTTGCATTGACAGCTGTCAATCTTATGTACCTTGCCGCACCAACTGTGTTGTCAACAGTAAATCCGTAATCTGTATAGCTGTCGGTTTTGTCCACTAATGTTTCGTATGTAACACCGTCACAGCTTCCCTCAATCTTATACTGATAATATGCTTCGCTGCTGTTCCATATCATCCATGAAATCTGCACCTGATTGATATTTCTCATTTCTCCCAAATCTGTTTCCCAAACATAAGGCCACTTTTTCTCTGTGCTCCAAAGCGTGTTGTAATTGCCGTCGTTTGCCTTATCGTTTAAACTGAATTTGCCGTTTTCCCCCGCGGGCTTTTCCTGTGACAAAATCTTGCCTCTCTGTACGGGTACAAGTATATCGTTCTCCCAGTTATACAAAAGCTCCTCATAGAAATCATAAAATGCATAACCGTTAGAAACCTTTATGGGGAATCTTCTGCTTTGTGTTGATTTTGTAACAGCATCCTTCCAGTAATACATCCATCTGTAAGGATTCATAATGTAGTTTTCTCCGCCTTCTTTAAGTGTATATACACCGCCTGACTGTGCAGAGAAGGTTGTGCGATTTCCAACATGACGTAATTCGCTCCAGGGTCCTTCCATACTTGTTGCACTGTTATACATACTGGGTGTGGGGTACCAGCCTGCACAGCCTGATGTAAAGAGATAATAAATGCCGTCAACCTTCAAAATATTGGGAAACTCTCTCCATTTGTTGTGGTTAATAAGTGCCACTCTCTTTTCAACGCCTGACCAATCTTCTTTAAGGCGGTAAATTGCCAAGTTTGCATTGCCGTGTACTGCCGCCATAACATAAGCTGTGTTGTCATCATCAACGAACACATTAAGGTCTCTTGTGTCGTCACCGTTAGGTCTTACTGCACCGTGGAAAATCATTTTTTCGCCAACCTTCATTGTGGCAAAGGATGTTTTTGCCGTACCGTAACCGCCGTCTGCCTCAAAGTGTGCAATAAATGCAAAGGTGTCTGTATCGGGATTATATTTATAGTTAACGCTTTCAAAGCGGCACATTTCGTGACCCTTGCAGCTTTCGTGAGAAAGAATATCATTAATATTCATTACCTCAACGGCATCTGAGTATGTAATATCGTCCGTACTCGTGCGTACCATCATTCTGCCGAAGCCGCCCTTGCCGTCTTCTCTGCCCCATTGCTCGAACTTGTAGTATACACCGTCTTTAGTTTTAAGTTTATTGGGAGTATTTAATCCGGAAGGATTAATATTATCTGCACTTTCCAAATCAGCAGGCAATTCATAAGCTGTCACAGCTTCTGTTTTAGCATAATCAATAAGGTTTGTATTCTGGAGTGCGTAAATCTGATATGTAACTGTATCTCCAACATTAAGGTCATAGTCGTCAACAGTTATAGCAGATGTGTTTGTGAAAAATTCATACTCACCGCCGTTAACGCTTTTGAAAATATCATAGCTTGTTGCACCGCCAACTTCATTCCATTGGAGTTTAACATTTGTAACAGCATCTTCGCCCTTTAAAAGGAAAAGCGTTGCCGCAGCACCAATCATTTTCTGATTGCTTTCGCCCATATCTTCAAGGGTAAACTTCTGTGTACCGTTGCCCACATAGTTTTCCTGTGTAATAGATTCATTTTTTGCTGTAAGGTAAAGATTCGATGTCTCGTTCTTGAAAAGAACTGCCCCTCCGTCTTCAATCATTTCAAAAATCTGGTTACCACCGTAATTTGGACTATACTGTGTAACTTCTATGCCTGCATCCTTGCTGTGGTTGGGAATATCTATTGCAAGGTTTGAGTTCTTGTTTATAAGAACATATTTATTATTGCCCATTGAAACAAATGCCCAAATTTCACTATCCTTGTTTGTTTGAGTCCAAGAGATAACCTTACCGCCGTTATCCATTGAGTCCATTGCAACGGTTACTTTTTTCCCACTTGCAACGTTTGTTAATTTGTAGTATCTGCCGCCTGTTTCGTCTTTTGTGTAATTGTCAACACTTATTTTTGCATCGCTGATTTTTACGGAATAATCACCGCTTGTAAGTGTATCGCCGTTTAATGTAAACACATCAGCAGCTGCAAAGTCATCTGTTTCGCCCTGCTTTTTAAGTAGCTTTCCTGTTTCTTTATTTTCTAAGATATAGCTACCCCTGCCGTCAAGGATTACTTTGTAGACGCCTCTGTTTTCAACCTCTACAAATTTTCCTGTCATGGCATCTTCTTTGGGAAGCTCCGCCTTTTCATTTGTTTGGGCATTTTCTTCCTTTGTAATTTCCACAAGTTCAAAGGAGTCTCTTTCCTTATCGAATTCACTATATTGCGCAACAGTTAAGTTTTCTGTTGCACCAAGGTACATATTGGAATGATTCATAACAAGTGCAAATGTACCGTCGCCGTTATCAACTAAATTAACCCTCTGGTTTGTACCCTCCGTGTTGCCGTACTGAATAAGCTCCAATCCTTCGTCACTTTTCCTGTTTGGCATATCAATACTGCGGAGGCTTTTTTGGTTAATAGTACGGTAAACATTGCTACCGCGTGATAAGAACTGCCAGATTTGTGCATCACTGTTGTCCATATCTGTAAGGACAATAAGTGTTCCGTCACGTGTCTCTTTGTCTTTAGGCATCATTACCTTGCCTGTTGCTTTATGCTTTATAACATAATACTTGCCGTCAAGAAGAGATATTTCCACATTAACGGTGTTCTTTTCTTTATCAAAGGAATATGTAGCTTCAAATCCCTTTAACGCATCTATTGGCATATATGTGCTACCAGCTATGATAATTGTTTCATTTGTCATGCTGTTTTTAAGCCCGTTTTTCTTTACCCATTTTTCGTCCACGGGAATTTTGATTTCATTGTTACTATTTACCGCCACAGCACAACGCTCTTCATCGTCCCACTTAACACTATAGCCCAAATACTCACAAAAAGCGCGCATAGGGATATACGGAGCATCATTTTGTATAATAACATCTCCGCCAAGGACAACTTCATTGTTATTGATTATAACAGTAATCTTTTCATCGCTTGCAAATACCGTTATTGAAAACAGCATTATGAATACAAGCAGCAAACTTATAAGTTTTTTCATTTTGACAACTCCTCTTATTTTATTCTATATTTAAATATTACAGTATTTATCGATTTTCATAAATAACAAAACGTACTCATTTTTTGTGAAAATGTATACTCTTTGTTTTTTGTGAAAATGTATACTCTTTCAGTTGACAATTTCACTTAAAAATAATAAAATTATATTGGAGGTGATACTATGGCTTATTCTTCATACCATTCTTCCGATGTATCAAATAACGATTTTAATGTTGTTCAATACGGTTTTAGGGACTGTCTTCCAAATTTTTGCGTATATTACGAGTCCTGCCCAAACTATCTGTTTCATTATGTGTATTCGGGCGAGGGGACTTTCTGCGTAAAAAACAAAACGGGGCACGTAAACAAATATAAACTTTCGGCAAATCAGGCATTTATCATATACCCCGGGCAAGAGGTCTGGTATTCCTCTGATAAAGATAACCCATTCTCCTACCGTTGGGTTGAATTTTTCGGCAATAAAGCACTTGATTTTCTCTCCTCGGCCCGTCTTACAAAAGAAAACCCCGTACACATTGCAACAGAACCTTATGATTGCGGAAGCATTTTAAAAGAAATCACTGACAGCGGTGTGTTATCCCCTATGCGTCTTACAGGGCTTTTCTGGGTGATGGCGGATTCATTGGCAAAAGACAATACCCGTTCCAATGATAATTTATCACTGCTTTTCAACAATGCACTTAAATATATCCACGAAAATATCAATAAGCAAACAACTGTTGAGGATGTGGCAAGATCAATAGGCGTGTCGAGAGGTTATCTTTCCAAAATTTTTTCAAAATTCATTGAACAGTCACCCAAGCAATATATAACCGTCTATCATATAAATGAGGCAAAGTCACTTCTTTCAGGCACCACTTTAAGCGTGTCTGCTGTTTCCGAAAAAGTAGGCTATGAAAACTTGTCGGATTTTACCAGAACATTTAAAAAAGTAACAGGGCTTTCTCCCCGTAAATATAAAAAACAATATACGCAATAAATATCCACCCGCAATAGCGGGTGGTATTTCATTTTCGGGTATAACCCTA
>JBJDXJ010000035.1:0-7970 GCA_051866635.1 Clostridia bacterium
TGAATTGAGAGAAAGTCTGGATATAAATACACATAACAGAATACTGGATCTGTTTAAAAAGTACCTTCTTGTTGGGGGATTGCCAGATGCGGTCAATAGCTTCAATAAAGATAAAAATATAGTCAATGTGAGAAAAATCCAGAATGAAATCTATTCGTATTACGGTGCGGATGCATCAAAATATGATGTGGAGCGTAAATTAAAAATACGCAGAATATATGAACAAATCCCTTCAAACCTGGAAAACAAGAAAAAGAGAGTTGTAATAAAAGATATTGAAGGCATTAAGGGAAAAAGGTTTTCTGATTACCAGGATGAATTTGACTATCTCATCAACGCAGGAATTGCACTTGAAGTGAAGGCGATTTCAACACCTGTCTTTCCACTGATTGAATCCAGCGGTAAAAATTTGTTAAAGCTGTATCTTAACGATGTAGGTATACTTACAAATATTTTGTACAGACATAATATCCGAGCGGTGTTGGATGACGAAAAAAGTATAAATTTGGGGACTGTATACGAATCGGTTGTTGCATCTGAACTGAAAGCACACGGATTTAATTTGTTTTACTATGACAACCGCAGTAAAGGAGAGGTTGATTATCTTATTGATGATTATGACGAATTATCCGTTGTGCCTATTGAAGTTAAATCAGGCAAGGATTATACGGTGCACAGTGCTTTAAATCATTTCCTGTCCAACGAAGATTACAATATAAAAAAAGCTTATGTACTATCAAATTCAAGAGAAATTGTAACTAAAGGAAAGATAACGTATCTGCCCATTTATTACGTTATGTTTTTTAGCAATGAAGGAAGGTGACAAAATGCCTAACATAGTTGAAATAACTGATTTTACCGCCCCGGAGCTGGATGTATATGCTCGTCTTACGGAAGCACAGCTTTTAAATAGGGAAGAACCCGTGAAAGGTATGTTTATTGCAGAAAGCCCCAAGGTTATAGAAAGAGCGTTAGACGCAGGATGTGTGCCTGTGTCATTATTGTTGGAAAGAAAACATATCGAAACTCAGGCAAAAGATGTCATAGCCCGTTGCGGTGACATTCCCGTATATACAGCGGAAAGTGAAATTTTAACAAAGCTTACCGGCTTTCAGTTGACCCGTGGTGTGCTTTGTGCCATGCTCCGTCCCCCATTAAAAACAGTTGAGGAAGTGTGCAAAGACGCAAAACGTATTGCCATACTTGAAGATGTTATGAACCCCACGAATGTCGGAGCCATTTTCCGTAGTGCCGCAGCACTTAATATGGATGCGGTACTGCTCACTCCCGGCTGCAGTAATCCCTTGTACCGTAGGTCCGCCCGTGTCAGCATGGGAACTGTATTTCAAATCCCCTGGACTTTTATCGGGAAGAACATGGAAGACTGGCCCGAAAAAGGACTTATGAAACTAAACGAAATGGGCTTTAAAACTGCCGCTATGGCACTTAGTGACAATTCCGTAAGTATTGACGACCCAAAGCTCTTAAAAGAAGAAAAGCTTGCGGTAATTTTGGGTACAGAAGGTGACGGCTTGGCTGAAAAAACCATAGCCGACTGTGACTATACGGTAAAAATTCCAATGGGTCATGGGGTGGATTCGCTAAATGTTGCCGCGGCAAGTGCAGTGGCATTTTGGCAAATAGCAAACCGATAATATTTTGAAAAAAGGCTTTACATACAGAGCATAAAAAGATATAATAAACATAATAGCAAATATATGAAAAAATGGAGGTATTTACTATGGGTAGCTTTGAAATCAAAGACCAGTTTTATCTTAACGGCGAGCCTTTTAAGATTATATCCGGTGGTATGCATTATTTCAGAATAGTGCCCGAATACTGGAGAGATAGACTTGAAAAGCTTAAGGCTATGGGCTGTAATACTGTTGAAACCTATGTTGCATGGAATATGCACGAGCCTAAGGAGGGCGTATTCAACTTTGAAGGTATCTGTGATTTGAAGAAATATATCGAAATTGCACAGGATTTAGGCTTGTACGTAATCGTACGCCCCTCCCCTTATATATGTGCTGAGTGGGAGTTCGGCGGTCTTCCCGGATGGCTTTTAAAGTATGACGGCATTAAGCTCCGTGGTCTTTATGAGCCATACATGAGCAAAGTTAAGGCATATTACACAGAGCTTTTCAAAATTTTAAAGCCTTTGCAGATTACAAACGGCGGTCCCATCATTATGTACCAGGTTGAAAACGAATATGGCTACTACGGTAATGACAAAAAGTACCTTGAAGCTATGAAGAACATGATGATTGAATTGGGTGCAGATATACCCTTTGTAACAAGTGACGGTCCATGGGGCGACGCACTGGAAAGCGGCAAATGCCCCGGTGCACTTCCCACCGGCAACTTCGGCAGTGACGTTGCAAATCAGTTCAACGTGTTAAAGAAGCACACTGACGGTGGCCCCTTGATGGTTATGGAATTCTGGGTAGGCTGGTTTGATGCATGGGGTTGCGGAAAACATACTATCAGCAATCTGGAAAATAATAAGAAGGACTTTGACGATGCACTTCGTCTTGGTAATATCAATATCTATATGTTCCACGGCGGCACAAACTTCGGCTTTATGAACGGCAGTAACTACTATAGCGAGCTTTCTCCCGATGTTACAAGCTATGACTATGACGCTGTTCTTTCCGAGGACGGTCAGATTACTGAAAAGTATAAGGCTTTCCGTGAAATTGCCTCCAAATATGTGGATATTCCCGAAGTTCAGTTTACGACAGAAATCAAGAGAATTGCTTACGGCGATATGAAGTGCGAAGCAAAGGTAAGCTTAGACAACACTCTTGACACTATTGCTACAAAGCAAGTGTTTGCCCAAAATACAATCGGCATGGAAAAACTTGACGAAAGCTACGGCTTTACATACTACAAGTCCACCTTCGGCAAAGAAAAGTGGCTTGAAAAGATTTATCTTGCAGATGCTAACGACCGTGCAGTTATAAGTTTAGACGGCAAAATCTGCGAAACAATTTACGACCGTGAACTTCTGGAAGAAAGAAAACTTAACAAAAGTGCTGAAAATATAAGTATTCTTATGGAAAATATGGGCAGAGTAAACTTTAGCTGGAAGATTGAAAAGCAACGTAAGGGTATCACAAACGGTGTTCTCATTAACGGTCACTTCCACTACGGCTGGGACAGCTATGCACTTCCTCTTGACAACATTGATAAGGTTGACTTTACAAAGGGTTATGAGGAAGGAACACCTGCCTTCTACAAGTTTACTTTTGAAGCCGCAGAGCAGGGCGATACTTTCCTTGATATGGAAGGATTCGGCAAGGGTGTTGTATTCATAAACGGCTTTAACTTGGGCAGATTTTGGGAAATCGGTCCCCAGAAGAGACTTTATGTTCCCGGTCCTCTTGTAAAATTGGGCAAGAACGAAATTGTTGTATTTGAAACAGACGGCAAGGCTGCCGATACAATAAGCCTTAAGGACGAACCCGATTTAGGTCCGGCAAGTTTGTAATTATAATTTGAAAGGATGTTTCCAATGGTTAAAATTAAATTTGACTACTCCAAAGCAGATAAGTTTGTTAAAAAGAGCGAGGTAGAGGCTTTAGCACCTTACGTAAAAGTTGCTCATGACACTCTCCACAACGGCACAGGTTTGGGAAATGATTTCCTCGGATGGGTAAATCTTCCCGAAAATTACGACAAGGAAGAATTTGCAAGAATTAAAAAGGCCGCTGAAAAAATTAAGTCCGACTCCGAAGCTCTTATAGTTATCGGTATAGGCGGTAGCTATCTCGGTGCAAGAATGGTTATTGAAATGATGAACAATAACTTCTTCAATATTTCAAAAGAAGCACGCCGTGGTGCACCTCAGATTTTCTTTGCAGGTAACTCCATATCCTCCACATATCTTTCAGACCTTATTGAAGTTGTAAAGGATAAGGATTTCTCCGTAAATATTATTTCTAAGAGCGGCACAACAACAGAACCTGCCATTGCATTCCGCGTGTTCCGTGACCTCTTGGTTGAAAAATACGGCAAAGAAGGTGCAAAGAGCAGAATTTACGCTACAACAGATAAGGCTAAGGGTGCACTTAAAAATCTTGCAGATAAGGAAGGCTACGAAACTTTTGTAGTTCCCGATGATGTTGGCGGCCGTTACAGCGTGCTTACAGCTGTAGGTCTTCTTCCCATTGCCGCATCAGGTTGTGATATTGACGCACTTATGCAGGGTTCAAAGGATGCTATGGTGGAATATGCTAATCCTAACCTTTTGGAAAACGAATGTTATCAGTATGCGGCAGTTCGTAATGCACTTTACAGAAAGGGCAAAACTACAGAAATGCTTGTAAACTACGAACCTAACGTTCACTATTTTGCAGAATGGTGGAAACAGCTTTTCGGCGAAAGCGAAGGCAAGGACAACAAGGGTATTTTCCCTGCTGCTGTTGACTTTTCCTCCGATTTACACTCTATGGGTCAGTACATTCAGGAAGGCCTCAGAATTATGTTCGAAACAGTTCTCTTCTTTGAAAACCCAAGACACGACGTTGTTATCGGTACAGATGCGGATAATGTAGATGGACTTAATTTCCTTGCAGGCAAAAATGTAAGTTATGTAAACGAACAGGCGTTCAACGGCACACTTCTTGCTCACACTGACGGCAATGTTCCCAACCTTGTAATTAAGGCTGAACGAATGGACGAATACTGCCTTGGCAACCTTATCTACTTCTTTGAAAAGGCATGCGGTATCTCCGGTTATATGAACGGTGTTAACCCCTTCGACCAGCCGGGTGTTGAAGCATATAAGAAAAATATGTTTGCTCTCCTTGGTAAGCCGGGCTATGAAGAAGCTCAGGCAGAACTTCTTAAAAGACTCGGTTAATCGCTAAATATGAAAGCCCCCGTAAATACTTTTGCGAGGGCTTTTACATTTCCTTAAAAAACATAAAAAAATACTTGCAATCCATAAATGCGTATAGTATAATGAATTAAACAACATAAAAGTTTGCACATAAAAAGGAGGATTTTTTATGCTTAACATTATTATTGGCGAAAAGGGTACAGGTAAGACAAAGAAACTCATTGACAGTATCCATCAGGCTGAGGCAACTACAAACGGCTCCGTTGTATTCATAAACAAGGGTGACAGACACATTTTTGACGTATCTCATAAGGTAAGATTGGTTAATACAGCCGAATTTAACGTAGATACATACGCATCTCTCTACGGTATGGTTTGCGGTATGATTTCTCAGAACTACGATATTAAGCACATTTTTGTTGATTCTGTTACAAAAATTGCAGGGGACGACCTTGCAATGCTTGAAAAGTTCCTTGACGAAGTAAATGTAATCAGCGAAAAGATGGAATGTGAAGTTGTTATCTTCATTAGCCTCGCTGCTGACAAGGCTCCTGCCGGCGTTATGAAGTACGCAAAGTAAGTAAAAAAATTTGATATAGCACGAATTACCACCTTCCTTTTTGTTAAAATAAAAGGGAGGTGATTTTTTTGTTGAAAGATTTTGAATTATGGTTGATTGAAAATGAAAGGAGCATTACGACCGTTAAGCAATATTTGCACGATACAGCAGAGTTTTTGTTGTTTTGCGAAAACTGCATTACGCGAGAGGCGGCGATTTCGTACAAGGAGCTTCTTAAAGAAAAATATCGTCCGGCAAGTGTAAATACTAAGATTGCAACCCTAAATGCATATTTTAATTTTAAAGGGTTTGACAATTGTCGATTGAAATCAATAAGGCTTCAAAGGGATATCTACTTGCCGGTTGAACGCTCGCTTAATCGTAACGAATATGTGCGCCTTATAGAAGCGGCACGCAATGATGAAAGACTTTTTCTGATTTTGCAAACATTGTGTGCAACCGGTATAAGAGTTTCTGAGCTGAGGAATATAACAGTAGAGACTGCGGGAAAAGGTACGTCTTCTGTTCAGCTCAAGGGCAAGATAAGAACCGTGATTTTGCCTAAAAAACTATGTCGTGCCTTGCTGGACTATGCAAAAAGGCACGACATAGAGAACGGAGAAATATTTATAACAAAAAAAGGAAAATCACTTGACCGGAGTAATATATGGCGTGAAATGAAAAATTTATGCAGATGTGCCAATGTTGATGAACAAAAGGTTTTTCCACACAATCTTCGTCACCTTTTCGCACGCACTTTTTACAAAAACGAAAAGGATCTCGTAAGACTTGCGGATATACTCGGACACTCCAATATTAATACAACACGCATATATACAGCAGAATCATGCGAAAAACAGCGAAAAAGTATTGAACAGCTTGGATTGTTGGCAATTTAATAATTGTACTGTTTACAACATAATGTGTCTTATGTGACATTATTACATAATTATCTTACAACAAAAAATATGTGATGTCAACTTAAATTTTGTTTAAAGATGTATTTAAGGCAAAATATGGAAGATAAAGCAGACCGCCTCAAAAAAATTCTTAAAATTTTTTGAGGCGGTCTGCTTTTTTTGCAATAAATTGTTTTTTGCGAATTGTCAAAATATTAAATGAAACAACATAAGACACATTATGTTGTAAAAATAATGACACAAACAAAAGCAAGGGAGATTTCTATAATATGGGTTGCAAAAATTTAGGTAAGACATCTTTTCGCAGTATGTTAAATAATTCTCAGCTTTCAAACGGTAATACGATTGAATATTACACGCCCCCTGAACGGAATATCGACGGGGATAGCAGCAGTGAGAAAAATACTAAAATCGGAATTATAAGTGTGTGGTTAGGGAAATTTCCAAATACATTTGAATTGTGGATAAAAAGTGTAAAATTTAATCCTACAATTGATTTTATCCTAATTACAGACCAGGATTATGTGTCAAAAATCGAAAATTTGCGTGTTGTAAAAACAACGCTTGAGAAAATAAAAGAACTGGCGACAAAAAATCTTAAAATGGAGATAGTGTTAACAAAACCATATAAGTTATGTGATTTTAAACCTGTGTATGGAGTTATTTTTAAGGAATATTTAGAAAAATATGATTATTGGGGTAGCTGCGATCTCGACTTAGTATTTGGAGATATAAGATATTTTACCGATTATTACAATTTAAAAACATATGATAAATTTCTTAACGAAGGTCATTTGTCACTATATCGAAATACAGAGAAGTGTAATAATTATTATAAAGAACCCGGAAGCTATTATACATACGATGAAGTTTTTTCTAATGAGAATAACTTTGTTTTTGATGAAAGAAACCGAATAAATAATATATATCGATTTAACGGATACCCTATATTTGAAAAAACAATTTACGCAAATATAAACCCGGCACTTAAAAGGTTTCAGTGCTGCCGATTAAAAAATTATAGGTATCAGGTCTTTTATTGGCAAAACGGGGCAGTTTACCGTACATTTATTAGAAATGGAAAAATTAACAATGAAGAGTTTTGCTATATTCATCTTTTGAAAAGAAAATTTCCAATGCCTGAAAGAGAAATCTTGGAGTCAAATGCTTTCTATTTTACGGACAGAGGATATTATCTTAAAAAGAGTACAGACTGCCCATCAATAGAAGAAATCAAAAAGTATAGTTTTAATTGTGGCGGCTTATATGAGGCAAAAGAACGAATGATTAATTATTGGCGCCATAATTGGAGTAAACCTGCCTTTAAAAGAAGAGTTACCTCCTTTATGTTTAAATATAAGTGGGGAAGGAAAATCCTACACAAAAATTTTTAGTAATTTTTCATGAACCTTGAAATATTACACAAAGGAGATTTAAGCATGGGTAATTTGGTGGTTACGAAAGGAAACAAAAAAGCTTTATTAGAGTATTTGATTCGCTCCGTGCGTTCGCTGCTTTGGGGTGTTTATAGCACATATGAATTTTTTTCAAATGAAAGACAAAATTCATGATAAAATGCATGATATAGTAAACCTGCACAAAAACCGTCTAAGTGATTAGGCGGTTTTTCACATGTAAGTAGAAG
>JBJDXJ010000036.1:0-1616 GCA_051866635.1 Clostridia bacterium
AACGGTGCCATCTTCCTCATCTCCTGTCCTTAAAAGGGGATAGTAATTACACACCGTGGAATCGCCTGCAAGGAAAATTGTGGGCTTTTCTTCATATATAATAGGCGATTGTGCAAAATATATATAATCCAGCTTATCTGTGAGCCCTGTCACAGTTACGCTGATTTTATTCTTATCAAGATGGTATTCTTCAAAGGTATGCTCTGCCGCCTCATAAACCGGTTGTGTTCCGGGCATATCAAGGTTTGATGCGATAAGATAGCCGTTCAAATAAACGCTTGCCTTTAATGCTTCAGTCTTTTTTACCGTAACATCATAAATTCCCGGGTACATTTTTCCCTCGAAGGGCATTTCTCCCGTTTCAAAGCCCTTGGCATCAAAGCGATATATGGGGCTTACCTGAATTTTTTCACAAGTTAAAGCTTCCACGGTTATTTTTCCGTCAAGGCTTTGACAAATAACTTTAGTATCTCCCTCTTCCACAGGCAGGGAATTCACCCTTACGTTTACACCGTTTTTTATGTAAACTGCAAAGCTGTCAAATAAATCTTCCTCGTAAAATAAATCTATTTCTGTTCTGTTTCCCGTAAAGTCCTTTACAATGTGCAAATTGTTTTTAAGAACACCTTCAAGGGAAGGAATTTTTTCAAGTTCTTTAAAAACCTCATAAGCACACATCCTGTTACCGGTATCTGTTAACGAAAGGGTGCCTTTATACAGTTTGTTTATTCTTCCGCTTCCTATTTTATTTGCCATGGCGGCAGTAAGATTTGCAAGGTCAACATATGTAATACCTTCGCTTTTTGCAAGCGAACGTGTTTTTTCCGTATAGAAATTTTTTGTTTCCTCCATTTTTCCCGTTAAAGAGTTAAACCGCATACTGCTGCATATGGAAACAAACAGAATTTCCCCGCCCTTTTTATGTATGTTTTTCACTGTTTCTCCAAGCTTTTTTTCATATTCCGCATTTTTATCACCTATTCGGTCTTTTTCCATTATACCGTAAGAAAGGATAACAACATCACCCTTTGAAATTTGGTTATATCCATCTTCCTTTTCAATTTTTGAAAGAAGATTCCCTTCAGCGGCACAGTTAATAAACTCCGCACCGTCTGTTACGTAGCCTTTTAATTCCTCGCCCCAGAAATACGCCCAATCGTCCCCGAAAAGGAAAATTTTCTTTTCGGCAGTCTCATCGGCAAGGGCAAATCCGGGACAAAGCATACATATTATAATCAGTAAAGCAATAATTTTTTTCATAAAATCACCTGTAAATCAATCATACCTTCCCTAATATATATTATATATTTTTTATTTCTTTAGTCAATAATAGTAACAAAACTGTAAAGGAGGTATAACATGAACGAAAAAAAGAACTATCGCATGAACGAAAAAATAAAGAAAATGGGTGAAGAAATAGCAAAAGAATTCATCAACACAGACACCCTTCACACAGACCCTTTGGGCAGTTGGACAGGCACACCCAGAGACCGTGACGACAAGCCCACACAGGATGCGGATGACCTTTAAAGTGCGATACACAAAAAGTTTATCAACAGCCAAAGGGGCTGTAGCAAAATAACAGCTCAAAAGATAAAAAATGAGGACGATTGCAG
>JBJDXJ010000037.1:0-7593 GCA_051866635.1 Clostridia bacterium
ACCCTGTCTTGCACGGCCTGTACCCTTCTGTCTGAAAGGCTTCTTGCCGCCGCCTGCTACTTCTGTACGAGTCTTTGTAGACTGTGTACCCTGTCTCTGGTTAGCCAGATAATTTACAACAGAGTCATGAAGGATGCTCTTGTTAACTTCTGCACCGAAAACGGCTGCGGGAAGTTCAACTTCGCCAACCTTGCTACCCTGCATATTATATAAAACTGCGTTAGGCATAACTTATTCTCCTTCCGTTAAATTTCTTACTTAACTGTATTTCTTACGGATACAACAGAACCCTTAGGTCCGGGAATTGCACCCTTTACAAGAATAAGGTTTCTTTCACTGTCAACCTTAACAACGTCAAGGTTAAGAACAGTTACCTGCTTGTGACCCATATGGCCGGGGAGCTTCTTACCCTTCATAACTCTTGAAGGTGTAGAACATGCACCCATAGAACCGGGGTGACGATGTACAGGACCTGTACCGTGAGTTTCCTTAAGTCTTGCGAAGCCGTGTCTCTTGATTACGCCTGCGTAACCCTTACCCTTGCTTACGCCTGTCACGTCAACCTTTTCGCCCTCTGCGAAAATGTCGCACTTGATTTCGCTTGCTACTTCGTATCCGGAGATGTCTTCTAAGCGGAATTCCTTCAAAGTTTTCTTGAAGGGAACGCCTGCCTTGTTGAAGTGACCCTGAAGAGGCTTTGTAACTCTCTTGGGGCTTACTTCGCCAAAGCCAACCTGGATTGCTTCGTAGCCATCTTTTTCAATAGTCTTCTTCTGGACTACTGTGCAAGGACCCGCTTCAATTACAGTAACGGGGATTAACTTGCCCTCAGGACTGAAAACCTGAGTCATACCGAGCTTTTTGCCGATAATTGCCTTTTGCATAATTTGTTTCCTCCTTATTGGTTATTGGTTGGCATTGCCAACATTGACCTTCACCTTACTTAGATGCCTTGTCGATAATCTTGATTTCGATGCTTACACCGGCAGGAACTTCAAGTCTGCCAAGAGCTTCCATAGTCTTAGGTGTGGGGTTTGAAATATCGATCAATCTCTTGTGTGTTCTCTGTTCGAACTGCTCACGGCTGTCCTTATACTTATGAACCGCTCTTAAGATTGTTACGATTTCCTTTTCTGTGGGAAGCGGGATAGGACCTGAAACTTTAGAGCCTGTTCTCTTAGCAGTATCCACAATCTTTTCTGCGGACTGGTCAAGAAGAACGTGGTCGTAACCCTTTACCCTGATTCTGATTTTCTGTTGTGCTGCCATAGTCATAGCCTCCTGAAATAATGTTTATTTGTGACTAAGGACAACTGTACACCGTGCCGGGCGTTCCATTTTCCGGCGATAATAAAACCCAGAACTAAGTCCCGGGTACACATGGTTGCGTACAAATAAGGCCCAAAAAGCCCCAAATTACGCACTTTATCATGTTGTACAGTGACTTACGCCCAACTTCACGAGTCGGACATTCTCCACGGAAAAACCTACCTTAAGGTAGCAACCTCCCGCTTCATCGTCTGCTTGTCACAGCTCTGTTATTATATATGATGGGACAAAAAAAGTCAAGTGGGAATGTAAAAAAGTTTTAAATTTAGGCATTTTCGGCGTTTTGTACATACAAACCTGAAAAAATGGATATTTTTATTGTGAAATTGCATAAATTCCGCATTATATCAGGCAAAAGATAGAGTTTTAAATATTTTTTTACCTTGACCACGCCACTTTCTTCCTATATAATTAAAATGAATATAAAGGAGCTAAGCCTATGAAACAAATAACTGTAAATTCCAACGATGCAGGGCAAAGAGCTGACAAATTTATAACGAAGGCTTTCCCAAATCTTCCTAAAGCATTAATGTATAGGGCTTTCCGCAAAAAAGATATAAAGGTAAACGGAAAATGGATTAAGGAAAGCGTTTTTTTACAGGAGGGGGATAATCTGTCAATATACCTTCCCGACGATTGCTTTAGTGCAAAAACCTTTACCCCCACAGATGATAATATAACTGTTATATACGAAGATTGCAACATTGTCATAATAGACAAGGATAAGGGGGTCCCCTGTCAGGCAGGTCAGGAGGGAAAAACGCCCCTTTGTGATATGTTCAAAAGCTATCTATATAATAGGAAGGAATTCATACCTGAAAATGAGCAGAGCTTTTCCCCGGCACTTTGTAACCGCATTGATACAAACACCGTAGGGCTTGTTATAGGTGCAAAAAATGCCCAAGCATTAAGATGCATGAACGAAGCCATACGAAAAAGGGAAGTCAATAAATTTTATCTTTGCACCACGGAGGGGTATCCACCTAAGGACCGGGGAGAAATATCCCTTTTTCTCACCAAAGATAAAGGGAGCAACAAGATGTATGTAACAGACAAAGGGGAAGAAACACTCACCCGTTATAACGTGCTTGAAAAAACGCCTTTGGGAGCAAAGATTGAAGTTGAGCTTAAAACAGGTAAAAGCCACCAGATAAGGGCAGTGTTAGCTCACTTGGGCTGTCCCCTTGAAGGGGATAGTAAGTACGGTGCAAAAACCCATGGCGGGCAGAAACTTATATCCTATAAGTTAAGTTTTGCCATAACTGACCCTTTTCTAAACTATTTAAACGAAAAAACTTTTTACTCAAAACACGCCTTGTAATGCGTGTTTTTTTCTTGATTATTTTATTTTTGCGTGATATAATTTATGTATCTATATTGAATTTTATGGAGGGAAATTTATGAAACGATTTATTTCAGCAATCGTGTCGCTTGCGATGATTATTTCCGTGTTTATGGCTTTTCCGGCAGTTATAAATGCGGCAAGCATGGCAGACGCCACATTTTTTGCAAAGTTTGACTATGCGGCAAACCCCGGTTTAGCCCAAGTTAAATCCTATGTTGACTCAGGCGATTACGACAACGCCAAAGCGGCTCTTTTGCAGTATTTTAAAGACCGCAAACAGACAAGCACAATTTCAGGCTTCGGAATAACGGAAGCTGATGAATTTTACGGCATGGCAGTTCTGCCCATGCGTAACATTCTCACAGGTCCTTACGAATTTGATATGTGGCAGGGAGAGTTTACCGTAACAAGCTCCTCCTATGCCGATTACGAAGTTGACGTAACAGACCGCATTGCATCGGAATTAAATAACGGTGCCGCTTCCTTTATGCTTTTTGCAGGGGACAAACAGCAGTACCCTGTTTACGTAAAAAGTAAAGAAGCAGGAAGTGATGTTGCTCCCAAGCTCGTTATCACTTATGATATTGACGGAACGGAAAATACCGTAACAGTCACAGCCGATAACGATACATATATATCTTCCGGCAATACAAGCACAACTTACGGCTCGGAAACAGTTTTGAACATCAAAGAGGACGGTTCGGGAAGCGATTCCACAGGCAGTAACACAAGAAGAACCTACATTAACTTCCCCCTTACCGAGGCGGCAAATTCAACTATCATTGCCGCAAAGCTGGTTTTGAACGCGGCTTACGCCGCCGACTGTACAACAGGCGATAAGGACGTTCTTGTAATTAACGTTGGTGACACTATGTGGAGCGAGGACTCGCTCACATGGGCAGGTACACGCGGAAGCATTTATTCATATCAGGATGCCCAAAGTCCCACATGGAACGCCTCTGCACCCAACTGCGACGGCGAGTATCACAATGTAACAAGCCGTTTCTGGTTTGGTAAACCTATGGCTTACGAATATCTTTCCTATCTTGAAGACCCCGATTTATATAACGCAACCCACCCATACAGCGATGTGTACCCGGGTGAAGAGTTTGGCCCCAAGCTTGTTGAGCTTATGGACGCTTTTGCAACACAGATGAGCTACGGCTACACACGTACACTTGAAACAGGTGAAAGATTAAACCGCTGGGTTGATATTGTGGACGCACTTTTGGAAACAGATGTGTTTGACACCCGTCTTGATGAATTTTGCAATATTATTTCCTTTATGTGGGGCGACTGTAACTATTTGAACTCCCTTTCAATTACAAACGGCAGCGTTTGGTGGAGCAACTGGAGAATAGTTGCAAACGCAGGCTTCTTTAAGGCTGTTGAATATTTCCCCGAATTTTTAACACATGACACATGGCGTGAAAAGGTGGAATACAATGTTGAATACACCTTTGACCTTTTATACAATGACGACTACTCCTTCACTGAAGCAGGTCCCTCTTATGCCGCATGGTGCGTTAAGCTCTTCGGCGACTGCTTAAGAGCCGCAAAAATGAGCGGAAACCCCATGAGTGCAGTATTTACCGAAAAGGTTAAGTATGCCGCAAGAAACGCACTTGAAAGCTACTACCCCAACGGTTACGACACAAATATCGGTGACTCCAACTACCGTGACCAGAAGTATTACTTTGAAATGCTCAACGAAGTGTTTGGTGCCTCCGATGCAGTTATAAATTCTTATGCTTCCGGCACGGATAAGGGTGCTGAATACCTTACTCACTATTATTCATCCACAAACAGTGCATATATGCGTAACAGCTGGAACCCGTCCGAGGCAGTTTACGTTAACTTCACAAACAACCCTGCCGATGGTCACTATCACCCCGACAGTAACCAAGTTATAATGTATGCTTACGGCTCACCCCTTTTGGTGGATTCCGGTCGCTACAGCTATTCCTCCACAAACTCTATTTATAACACCCTCCGTACAGCGGCATCCCACAACACAATTGAAGCCGAAGGTTTGACCTTGGGTGCCCACAGTGCTTCTGCAAGTGCAAACAGCTTAACATATGCAAACAGTAACGACATATTTGACTTTGCATCAAGCGAACAGCACGGTTACACAAACGTAAGCCACACACGAAATGTGTTCTTTGCAAGAAAAGGCTTTTCAATTGTAACCGACTATGTTGCAGGTGATACAAGCCGTGCATACCGCCAGAACTGGCACTTTATGCCCTCCTCAAATGCGACTGTTTCAGGCACAACAGCAAAGACCGATTTTTACAATGCACCCGATGTTACAGTATCTGCGGCAAGTGCTGACAGTGCTTCAATCAATGACGGCTACCACAGTGCCGATTACGGCTTGGTTGCAGAGAGTAAATACGCCTCCTTTGAAAAAACAGGCACAACAGTAAAGTTTGACACACTTCTCTACCCCGAAAGAGCAGATGAAGAAATCGAAGCTGCCGCCACCGATTTGGCAGAGGATGACACAACAAAGGCGGCAATTAAAATAACAGTTGACGGCGAAGAAGCTTATTATTATGTAAGAAACACTTCTGATTCCGATGGCACATTCGGCACATACACCACAGATGCCAAAATGGCTTATGTGTCAGACACGGAATACATGATTGCAGACGGTAAAACCGTTTCGGACAAAATTGAATCCTCCGCTACAATCATTTCCATGGGCGTTACAATTGATGGTGGCACAGTTACCATAAGCGGTGAAAAGCTCGTTGCAAATTCCGACAGTGCTACCGCAATTAAGATTTACGCACCTGACACAACACTTGTTACATTAAACGGCGAAAGTGTGAAATTTACACAGTCAGGCGATTACATCTACGCCGTAAGCTCCGCAGTTAGTGAAAGCGTAACAGGTGCTACCGCAAAGGTTTACCCCGACAAGGATGGTTTCCACTCTTATGCATCAAGTACAGGTAACGAAGGCACAAGCAATACAACAATTATCCAGGCGGCAATGTCCAGCTGGAACAACAGAAATGCATATATGGCTTATGACCTTTCTGACTTTGCCGATAAGGAAATTACAAATGTCACCCTCAATATGAAGATGTACGAAAATGCTTCTGCCGGTAACCTCCATTTCTACTACTTAGACTACGGCACATGGACAAGAAGTAACCTTTCCTTTGTACTTGACTCTTCTAAGATGCCTACTCACGGCACAAGCAGCGGTGCTGGATTTACAGGCTATGCCTACCGTTGGCAGGGCAGCGCAAGCGGCGTTGCCGTAAATAACTGGGTGCAGTTTACAACAAACTTCCCCTCATATCTTGCGGCAAACAACAACTACAAGTTCACATGGGCAATGCTTAGTGAAACAGGCTCGGCTAAGTTCTACGCTTTAGCCGCAGACGAGGCTAACCGCCCCTATCTCGAAGTTACTTATAATTATACAATTTCTTCTGAGCCAGACCCCACGGTTACAATTAAAAAATATGCAGACGGCGTATTAAAATCCACAAGCACAGAAACTGCTACTTTGGGCTCAGTTTACCTTTACGAAGCAGAAGAAACAATCACAGAAAACGGCACTACATATTATATAGACCCCGATATGTCAAATATCAGTACTGTTGTACAGAAAGATGGCAATGTTCTCGAAGTTTACTACAAGAGTGCTAAGGAAATAACAGTAGATTTCGCAGACATTTTCGGCAACACAATTGCAGACAGTGTGGCAGTTTCCGTTAACTCCAACATTACAACTTACACATATACCGCACCAAACACAATTACAACAGCCGATGCAATCTATACACTTGACACCTCTGCATCTAAGCTTACATGTGCTGTAAAGGACGGGGCTGAGCTTCACGCAGTATATAAAAAGACTGCTACAATCGGAGAAAACCTTATTTACAACGGCGACATGAGCGAAACAACAACTTCCTCGGGCTATACTTATGTAACAGGCTGGAAGGGCGGTTATGTTAACGCTGTACACTACCCCTTAAGCACCTCTCCCGACCTTAAAAATGCAGGTGCATCAGGCACAACCACAGACGCACACTTTATTTACACTGCCCCCACAGATTTGGAAGGTGCATACGTAACAACACCTTTAAGAAGCACAATGACTTCAAGCAGCTGGGGTACTTATCCTTGGGAAAATGATGTAAGCGAACCTTACATGGGTCTTGTTCTTACAAGCTGGATGATGGACGCAAATGATGTAAACACTTACCTTAAGGCAGAAAAAGGCAAGACATATTACATGGCATTTGATATGAAGGCAACAAGCATTGCAAGCAGCTCCTCAATCAACAATGTAGTGGGCTTTACGGCAGTTACCGAAGACGGAGATGTGTATGCAAATCAAATCCCCGGTACAAACGGCGACATTCAAACCCTTACAAGCGTGCTTGACAATTCCATCGGCAGAAGCAGATACCTTACAACAGCGGATGAATGGGTAACGGTTGAAACAACCGCAACAGCAAATGCGGACGGTTACTTCATGTTCCAGCTTGGTTGGGCATATGAATGGGGTCAGGTTTCCGTAGGTAATTTCAGAATTTACGAAATCGCAGAATTTAACTACTCTAACGTAACTTTTGACGGCAACAATGTTGTTACAGAAGGCACAATTGCCCTTGGTAACGAAACAGAGGAAAGCTACACTCTTCCCGAAAACGTAATAGGCTACAGTGTTATAAGCGGCGATGTAACAAAATTTGTTCCTGCAGGTGAGCTTGACGTAGCAGACGGTGACGTTATCACCACAGTAAACATTAATGTTTCTATGGTAACAGGTGCCCAGGTTCGTTACGGCGGCGGCTTAGACGAAAACGGCAAAGTATCAGACGGCAACGGATTAAGATTTATTGCACAGGTTGACAGAAGTAGAATAGGCGGAGAGGTTACAGGCT
>JBJDXJ010000038.1:0-210371 GCA_051866635.1 Clostridia bacterium
CACGACTCTTGTACCTTTGCGTGTCATTACAGAGGCCTTTGGTGCTCATGTTACATGGGTTGGTGAAACAAAGGAAATTATCCTTGAATACCCTGATGTTAACATTACACTTCAGATCGGTAACATCAATGCGACAGTAAACACACATACAGAAACGCTTCCCGAAGCACCTGTTTTAAGCGAAAACGGCGTTACAATGGTACCCTTAAGATTTATTTCCGAAACATTTGGTGCAACTGTAGGCTATGACGATGCAACGGCGGCTATTACTGTTGTGAAGGAGACAACTTCCGAATCCGGAACTATTTCCTCCTCCACAGACCTTCCCAGAATAGGCGACAGTTACTGGGGCTGGTCTATGATGAATCCTACCGGCATGAGAATGACTGACAGGTATTTTGACGGATGTTATACAGTGTTTAAAGATGAAGCAAGTAAGCTGTCCTTGCATATTTATGATGTTTCCGAATATGAAGGTTCGTATTACGATGATAATTTCAACTACTTTAAGTCACTTCTTTCGGGATACACATTTTCAAAGGCAGAAAAGAGCACTGATGCAAACAAAAATAAGTGCTTCCGCATTACTGCAAGAAATAAGGAAGAATGTGTTGACATTTACTCAGTATGCAAGGGTGACTACAGCTACGAAGTTGTATTTTCAACAGAAGCCGGAAACAATGATGCAATGGCAACTATTGAAACAATCATTAATTCCTTTAAGCTGGAATTTGCCTTGGACGAAGACGAAAAAGCCATCACCTACGACCTTTCCAATGTGGGTGAGGACGGATTCAGAACTGTTAAAGACGAAGAATTGAAGATTTCTGTTAAGGTTCCTGCAACATGCCGTGATAACAATCCTAAAGAGCTTAACAGTATTGAAATTGTAGGGGATAAGAGTGACGACTGTACAAGAATTGCCATAGGCGTGTATTCCAAAAGCGAAACTGTTACGTCAAATATTTTGGCAAATTCCGACAGAGAGCACAACGAAAAGTACTACAACCCGGAATTATGCACCGTTTCCAAAGTATGTGAATACAAGGCAAACGATGTGGGAGAAAATGCGTATTATTATTGGATAACGTCTAACGGTCTTTACTCAGGCGACTATGTAATGTACGATGTTTTCTTTGAAAAGGGCGACTATGTGTATAATATTTCAGTAAAAGTTTTGAAGGGTGATACTGATTTGTTTGACAAAGTGATGAGTACTCTTGAAGTGGAAGAACTTGACAGAGAAACAACAGGCACATTTATCAGGGCGGACAGGGACACTACTCCCAAAAATGTATCGACTTCAAAGTGGACATTGGAATTGTCATCTGACTGGACCAGTTTGACAGAAACTACTGCCTCAAGCGGTGCGTATATGAATTTGTACACAGGTGCACTTATTTCTGTAACTTGCGGTGAAGGTGATGACATAAAGCAGAAGGATATGCCTGAAATTGTGGAATATTACAGTAATATGCTGAAAAAGGAAGGTTTTGGTTTATCCAAGAGTGTGACAAAGGAAAAGCTTGGTGGACACGAATTCTATACCTTCCAAAGATACCACGAAGACGAAGAATCCGGATTAAAGACATATACTACTGTATACATGATTCTTGCCGGCGGAAACCTTTATATTTTCACACTTACTGAAGATGAAGAGTTTGCAAACCACACTGTCTACGAAGAGGTAAAGACAATCTTGTCCTCATTTACCACAAAATAAAAAACGTTGATTCTGCGGTATACTCAAGTGACGGATAATTTTATATGAAACATAACGGGACGATTCTATTTGTGAGATATATAAAAACAATAGAATCGTCCTGTTTATAGTTATTAGTAAAGAAGGTAAAATTTGAAATTGAAAAAATTAAAAATAAGGAGTATTTTATATATAAGATCTTTCTGTTACCCTGACGAGAACTGTCTGTCATTCTTGTTTTGTAAATCGGCGATAACGGGCAATCGTTGACAAAGCTTTTATAGGGTGGTATGATTGAAGTAAGGATTGCGGAGCATTTCAAAAAAAAGGAAAAATAAGAATTGGAATATTGAATTTGATTAATTTGATAACGGGAGGGATGATAAATGAGAAAATTTATAGGATATATACCGGCGGTATTGTTTACCGCGTTTTGCGTATATGCCCCAATGACAGGGGTAAGATTAACATTGCCGATGGCTTTAATTTGGATTGCGTGTTTCTGGCTCTCTGCAACCTTTTTACATAAAGGATTGTTTTGGGGCGGAGCTTTCGGATTGTTTCCTGCAATCCATATGATTTATATGGGAACACAGTACACAGAACAGGTTGTAAATATTGAAATCCCTCTCGGAATTATACTGTTACTTTTTTATGGCATCTTTGGCTTTTACCTTTGGAAAAAGCGTAATGATATACCAAAACCCGAAAACAAAGAAATTATTATAATGGTTGTCAAGGTAGCATTAACAATTGGAACAATTGTGGCAAGTGCTTATGTTGCAGTATTCTCAGCATTGATACTGACGTTAGAAGGCATTAATCCGATTATATTATTTATTACTGTGCTTGTTCTGCCGTCTTTGTTACTTCCTTTGATATGGCTGAAAAAGAGAAAGAAATTCTTTTTAATATGGCTTATACCTGCATGTATTTACTTTATTTCATTGGGTATTAACTATGGAATGATCAAGTACGATGAAAGCATTACCATAAACACATCACCGAACATCAATGTTCACGAATATCTTCCGTTTAAGGAAGATTCAAAGATAGTTAAATATGATAGCAAAACATTGAAGCTTACAAGCAATCTGCCACGAATTGACGGAGCCGCGGCACTGTTTCCGGTGTATTCAGCATTTGTAAATGCGGTATATCCCGAAACAACAGAGCTTAACGACGGGACTTTTGAATATAATAACACTCCCGGTGGCTATAAGCTTTTGGCAGAAAAGCAAACAGATATTTTCATTGGAGTATATCCCTCTGACGAACAGAAAGCCTATGCAGAAGAATGTAACACAACTTTTGAATACACACCTATCGGAACGGAGGCATTTGTGTTCTTTGTTCATAAAGACAATCCCATTGAAAACTTGACTACGGAGCAGATTAAAAGCATTTATGCCGGAGAAATTACCAATTGGAAAGAACTTGGGGGCAGAAACGAAGAAATTGCCCCTTTCCAAAGAAACAAGGGTAGCGGCAGTCAAAGTATGTTAGAACGTTTTATGGGCGATAAGCCTATTATGGAAGCTCCCACAGAGCTAAAAAACGATTTAATGTCAGGTATTATTGAACAGGTGTCGAATTATAGAAATAAATCAAATTCCATCGGTTTCTCATTCAGATTTTATGTTGAGGGAATTATCAAAAATCCTGATATTAAAATGATTTCCATTGACGGAATTAAACCTACAGCAGAAAATATCAGAAACGGTAAATATCCTGTTGTAACACCGATTTATGCTGTTACATATGAAGAGGAAACAAATGAAAATGTTGATAAGCTGCTTGATTGGATATTGTCAGAGGAAGGTCAGTATATCATCGAAGAAACGGGCTATGTTGGGGTAATATCAGATTTTACAAAATAAGGAGAAAAAATCAATGAAAAAATTAATATCCGTTATTTTATCAATAACGATGCTTATATCGTCAGCTGTGATATCGTTGGCTAATGAAAAGGACAACATACTAAAAGTTGCTGTTTGTGCGGATTTTGCTCCGTTTGAATATTGGGAAAATGGAGAGCTGAAAGGTTTTGATATTGACTTTATGAACCTTATAGGAGAGTATATAGGATATGAAATTGAATATATAGATATGAAGTTTGATAACCTTCTTCCGTCAGTTGCAAATGGTGATGTTGATTGTGCTATCTCAGCTATAGTGGCAACAGAAGAAAGAGAAAGATATGTTGATTTTACAAGACCGTATTTTGCAGCTAATGTAATATATAAAGACGAGGATTTTGAAACAGAAGCTTTGGAAATGTATTCAATAATTTTTAAAGAGGGTACTTATGATGCACTTTATAGGTCCACATCTTTGGCAGAGTATGAAACAATCTTTATGCGTGTTGAGGAAACTATAGAAAAACTTATTCTGGATGGAACAACAGAAAAGATTATGGAAAAATATAATCTCAATAATGCAGATGATGAAAATTCTGCCATAATCTATGAATACGTTGATTTGAAATCTGTGCTTACGGATAGTGAGGCCAACAGCAGTGCAATAACCCTTTTCGCTGATGAATGGGCGGTTGAAGATGTAACTTTTGCTTATGAAGTAGGCATTACTGATATAAATAAGGAGTATGCTTACCAAAATAAAATTACACGTGAAGAATTTTGTGAACTGATTTATAATTTTGTGACATCTTTAAAACGGGAGTTTACAGCACCTATAACAAATAATTTCACAGATACTGAAAATGATAAAATTCTTATGTTGAACGGGTTGGGAATTATCAACGGAAAGAGTGAAACAGAGTTTGCACCAAAAGACTATCTTACCCGTGAAGAAGCCGCAACTATTATTGTGCGTATGGTTAATAAAATTGTGCCTATGGAAAAAACGGAAATGTGGTTTGAGTATGATGATGCAGACGATATTTCCGAATGGGCATTAGATTCTGTTCAGACAATCAGCAATTTGGGATTTATGAAGGGTGTGGGCGATAACAAGTTCGCTCCTAAAGATACATACACAACAGAGCAGGCAATAGTAACTCTTGTGAGAGTTTATAAAAGTGCTCAAGATGTAGGAGCTATTGAGAAAAATTCAAGTGTTGCCATAATCGGCGGTGGAGATGGTCCTACAAGTATTATTGTGGATAGTACACCCTCACAAAATGCAACAGACATCATTATTGGCGAAGATGTGAAGTTAGACAAATTCTATATTGACGAAGCGGTTAAACTTGCAACGGAAACTTCCCAAATGGCGGCGGATAAAATGTTTATTTCTATGTACGTTTCCAAAGATATGGCAAAAGAAATTTGTGAACAATTTAATAAAATTGATTATTCAAAGCCCAAAGAAATATACTATCTTTCATTTAATCCCGAAAAAGCTGTAGAATTTTTTGAAAGCATTTATGCCGAAGAAGTTGTTGATGAAGAAATAGATTTTGCAAAGGTTATTGAATATCAAAAGTTTAATTTATCGGTTTTTGCCAACATTATAAATGGCGGATATGGAGCCAATACACTTGCCTTAACAAGTGTGCTGACTAACCGTGAAGGATATATTATGCCCAAAGACTTCAAAAAAGACTTTTGCTTATATATGGTATACGAGGGCGATTTTTCCGTGCTTGTTTCCTTTGGAAAAATTGGTGACGGAGTAATTGAAGGTCGTATGCAATTTGTTAAAAATGGCGAAAACGCTGATATATCATCTCTTGTGGGCAAGTTATACTCATTATTCGGCAAGGAATGTATTACTGTCGGAACTGTAAAATAAATTGATTGGTAAGGTCATAGACGGAAATGCTTGTTTTACGCAGACTGACGACTCCAAATTGATTGACAAAAATAAAGATAAAGCCTCGGAAGCATTTGACCTCCGAGGCTTTATCTTTAAATTAATAATTATTCTTCAATTATAAAATACGTATGATAAGGTTTATTGTGCATCCGGTACATTGGTACAAATTTTAAACCGTAGCCCGTAAGTGCAACCTCCCCTTCAACGGGGGTGAGGTCATTTCCTATTGTAAGGAAATTTGTATAGCTGTTTTCGGCAACCATAACAAAAGGTCCGTACATAACAGAAGCTATTGTTTTTCCCTGCAGTTTATCAGGTGTTTTTTCAAAACGGATGGTGTAATCAAAGGAAAGATTAATCACATCCGTTGCACCTGCCTTATGTGAAAGAATGGCGTATCTGCCTTCTGTAGTAAGGGGAGCAGAGTTTACGGTAAAGGGGTTTTCGCACCATGTGGGGATACGGAACATTATTTTCATGTCACAATCACCGGTAACTTCGACAGTGCCTCCGCCAAATGGAAAGTCAGATTTAATATCAATTTTTACATCGCCATTATATGTGGCGGGAACGTATTGGTTACAGATTAATGTGTTGTCATCCCGCACAAAAAATGATGCGTCCTGATATTTAACATGGTTTTCCATGCCGGTGCCGTGACAGCATGTAAAGCTCATATAATCGTCTGTATATTCCTTCTGTGCTCCGGGACCGATGGGGAGCATATATGTAACACCGTTATGTACGTTTTCGGTAACAATAGGCGTTTGTGATGCAAGTATCTGGTTAATCATTGCCCTTTCGTAATAGTCCATGTACTTAACCTCGTCAGGATTAAGAGCATAAAGCATTCTGGCAGTCTTAAGCATATTATAGGCGGCACATGTTTCGCAGTTTGTCGCCTCTTTTATATTTTCCGCAAGTTTGTCTGAGTCACGGAAACTTTCACCCTGACCTACACCGCCTATTGAATACATGTGATGATTTGTCACAATATCAAAGAAGTTTTTGCCCACCTTTAAATAAAAATCATCTTCCGTTGCTATATATTCCTCAATTGCACCTAAAACTTGAGGAATATGCTGATTGGCGTGAAGGTTTTGTATTGTATCTTCGCCCTTTGAAAGACCGGGGAAAATGTTGTCGTTATCAAACATTTTTGCGGCAGTTAAATACTTTTCATCCCCTGTAATATTGTACAAGGTGGTAAGTGACTCATTCATGCCGCCAAATTCCCCTGCTATATACATGCTCCACATCTGTTTTCTGTGTTCAGGCGATAAGGGTGACAGCCTGTCATAAATCCAATGGGCAATACCCTTTGCACAATCAAGTGCTTCATTGTTTCCGCCACGGCTGTAACAGTCAATAAGCCCTGCCACTATTTTGTGAAGTGTGTAGTATGGTGCCCAGATGTCTTTATACTTTGTGAACTTTTCCAAAAGCGCAAACTGGTCGGGAGAGTATGCGGACAAAAAGCCTTCACCCCATTCTTCGGGGTTCTTGCTCCACATTTCCTCGCCTGCATGTTCGCTGTCGCCTTTAGTTTTAAAGTCACTTGCCTTGCCCTTGCACATAAGCTGAAGGGAACGGAGCTTATGAACCATATAGTCCATTTTTTCCTTGTATATATCTTCACCTGTTGCGCTGTATGCCAGTGCCAGTGCGGACAAAAAATGCCCGGTGGAATGACCGCGTAAAAGCCCCGTTGGTTCTTCCCAGCCCCCTAAGGGTTCAGCCGCAGTTTTTACACCGAAGGTGCGGTTAAAATTATAAAGCATACGGTCGCAGTCAAGGAGCTTTAAATACTCCAACGTGCGGCTTCGGTTATCGAAAAAAGCACTTTTCCTAAGCACCGATTTATTTAAGGGGGAATAATTTCCTTTGAATGATATCATTTTCTTTATCCTTTCGACAAAATATTCTACGAAGATATTAGCATGGGATAAATATAAAGTCAATATTAATAGTTGAAATTACAAATCTAATATTGTATAATGATAGCAAGTGTTTTATGAAAGGACGATAATAATGAAACTTGAATTTAAAAACGGCTGGAACGTAATCGACGATGCCGAAAAGAAAAAGGTGTTTGAATTTGGTGAAGGCTATAAAACTTACCTTAATCACGGTAAAACAGAACGTGAATGTGTAAAGGAAACTGTTAAAATGGCAGAATCTTTCGGTTTTAAGGCATTATGCAGTGTGGACAGCTTAAATCCCGGTGACAAGGTTTATGCAGTTAACAAGAATAAGTGCGTTATGCTTTGCGTAATCGGCAACAAAAAGGTGTCCGAAGGCGTGAACATTGTTGGTGCACATATTGATGCTCCCCGTCTTGACTTAAAGCAGAATCCCTTGTTTGAAGATAACGATATGGCTTTCTTCAAAACTCACTACTACGGTGGTATTAAAAAGTATCAGTGGACGGCAATTCCCCTTGCAATCCACGGTGTTATTGTGCTTGAAAACGGTGAAAAGGTGGAAGTTTCCATCGGTGACTATGACGATGATTTAACATTTGTTATTACTGACCTTCTTCCTCACCTTGGCAGAAATCAGATGAGCAAAAACGCTAATGAAGTAATAAGCGGTGAAGAGCTTACAGTTCTTTTGGGCTCCATCCCTTATGAAGGTGAAGACGACGAGAAAACGGGTCTTAAAAAGGGCGAAGTTAAGAGCAAAATCCTTACACTTATAAACGAAAAGTACGGTATTAAGGAGGAAGATTTCCTCTCTGCTGAGCTTGAAGTTGTTCCCGCTTTTGAAGCAAAGGATTTAGGTCTTGACCGCAGTATGGTTGCCGCATATGGCCACGACGACAGGGTTTGTTCTTATGCGGCTCTTATGGCAACCTTGGAAACCGAAGCACCCGAAAAAACAGCAGTATGCATCCTTACAGACAAGGAAGAAGTTGGCTCTATGGGCAACACCGGTGCAAAGAGCTATTTTATGCAGCTTGTATTGGGCGAGCTTATGGAAAAGACAGGGGAGACGGCTTCCGATATTAACCGTCTTCGTATGCTTGATAAGAGCTTCTGCCTTTCCGCTGACGTTTCTGCGGCATTGGACCCCAAGTTCAGCGATGTTTGCGACCCCATGAACTGCGGCAGAATGAATAAGGGTATTGCCGTAAGCAAATACACAGGAAGCGGCGGCAAGAGCGGAAGTAACGATGCCTCTGCGGAGCTTATGGGAATTGTAAGAAAAATCTTTAACGAAAACGGTGTCCTCTGGCACACAGCAGAGCTTGGCAAGGTTGATGCAGGCGGCGGCGGTACAATCGCACAGTTCGTTGCAAACCTTGGGGTAAACACAATTGACTGCGGTGTTCCCATGCTCAGCATGCACGCACCATATGAAGTGGTAGGCAAGATGGACTTGTATATGTCCTATAAGGCTTTTGGGGCATTTCTTAAAGATTGCAAGTGAGGATAAAATGCGTATTGATAAATATTTAAAGGTTTCCCGTCTTATAAAGCGAAGAACTATTGCACAGGAGGCTTGCGAAGGCGGAAGGATAACGATTAACAATAAGGTTGCAAAGCCTTCAAGCGAGGTAAAGGTAGGCGATATTATCACCATTACCTTCGGTGAAAGGGTGATAAAGGTGAAAGTTGAAATTGTCACAGAACACGCCCTTAAAAATGATGCGGCAACCATGTACAGTGTAATAGAAGGATAACGTTATAAGGCTGATTGAGAAAAATTCAATCAGCCTTACTTTTTTGTAAAAAATGTGAATTAGCTATTTACAAAAAGAAAGTTTTCGTTTATAATAATTGTGTATCTCTATATAGTAGAGATGTCTTTTGGCATTTACACTTATATTGAAAAATTTAGGCGTAAGCCTTGGAAAATGAAAGGAAGGAATCTTTATGAAAAAGGTTTTGAGTCTCCTTGTTGTTCTTTGCATGATGTTTACGGCAGTGCCCTTTGCTACAGCTGCTGACTATTCTCTTGCAATTAACAACAATGCAGCAGTAATGGTAGGCAATACAAATGCCATCGCTTGGAATATGATTGTCAATATTCCTGTGGCACCCGTTGAAGAAAACGGTGTTGTTTATGTACCTGCACAGTTTGTTGCAAGTGCGTTTGGCGGTGAGTATACATATGATGCGGCAAGCGGTCTTGTCAGCATTAATATGGGCGGCGAAAGAATTGCATACTTGTTGGTAGGCAAGAACTACGCCTCCGTAAACGGTCGTATTTATATTTCAGACAACCAGCCGAAAGTTGTAGACGGTCAGGTTATGGTGCCCGTACAGTTCATGGTTGAAACTATTCTCGGTAAGCACCTTTATTATGACAGTGCAAACAAGCTGGCTGTTATTACACAGCGTAAGTGCCTTTCCTCCCGTGATAAGGATGCAATCAGCACAATTTCCTCTGCTATAACAAGCGGCGTTCTTCCCGAAATTGTTATCCAGGCACCTGTGCTTGAAATTACATCAGGCGGCAATTCCAATGCTGAAACAGGCAAACTTACATTCGTATCTGTATCAGCAGATCAGGAACCTGAACCCGATAACAACGGTATGTGCATGATTGACGGTAACCTTAATTCAAGATGGGCATCTCAGGGTGCGGCAAGTGCAATACTTGACCTTGGCAGTGCAAAGCCCGTTACAAACATTAAGGTAGCTGTTTGGAAGCCTAACGAAAGAAGCACTAACTACTCTATTGAAGTTTCCGCAAACGGTGCAAGCTACGAAAAGATTTATGACGGCGGTTCCTCCGGCTCTACATATGACTCCTATGACGTAAACGATACAATTCGTTATGTCCGCATTAATACAAACGGTACAACAGTAGGTGACTGGGCAAGTATCCTTGAAGTTGAAGCATGGAACGGCACAGCTACAACAACTGTAGCAGTAGGCGGTGCAACAGGTAGCGTTGTAACAAGCCCTGTAGGCAGTAAGGTATCTCTTACGTCTAACATGGTTACCGTAAGCCAGACACCTGAAGCTGAAAACCATGGCGGCAACCTTGTTGATACAGATAAGTACACAGTATGGGCATCTCAGGGCGAAGCAAGTGCTGTAATTGACCTTGGAAGTGCTAAAACTGTTTCCACTGTTGGCGTTACAACAAAGATGTACGATGATGACAGAACAATCCCCTACAAGGTTGAAATCTCCACAGACGGTGCTAACTATACTCAGGTTTGGTCCGGTGAAAGTGATCCTCAGACAGATACAACAAAGTATATTGCATTCTCTGCAGCTGCAAGATATGTACGTGTTACATTTATGGGTAACACAGTTTCAGGTTGGAACTCTGTAGGCGGTATCGAAGTTTACTCCTCCGGTGCGGCAACAGGCGTAACAACACCTGTTACAAACACAAATACTACAGCTTCCCAGGGAAGTGTTGTAACAAGTGCATCAGGCACAAAGGTAGCTCTTACGTCTAACATGCTTACTGCAAGCCAGACACCTGAAGCTGAAAACCATGCAGGCAACCTTGTTGACGGCAATAAGCAGACAGTATGGGCTTCTCAGAACGAAGCAAACGTTGTAATTGACCTTGGCAGTGCTAAGACGCTTTCTTCTGTAGGCGTTGCTATGAAGATGTATGATGATACAAGAACAATCCCCTACAAAATTGAAGTATCAACAGACGGTGCTTCCTATACAGAAATCTGGTCCGGTGACAGTGATCCTCAGACCGATACAACAAAGTATGTTTCCACATCCGCTTCCGCAAGATATATAAAAATTACAGCTTACGGAAATACAGTTTCCGGTTGGAACTCTGTTGCAGAAGTTGAAGTTTACACAAAGTAAATTTCACGCGGAGCGTGTTAAAATTATAAGTGACAAAAGGGTTCCGCATCTTGCGGAACCCTTTTGTCACTGTTTAGATAGTTAAAGTGTAAAGAGAGGGAATTTTTATGAAAAAACTATTGTCAGTTTTTATGGCGGTCATGTTGGTATTAACGATGGTATGCCCTGCATTAGCAGAAGAAAATGAAATTAGTGTTTACTTAGATGCTGAAAAAATAGATTTTGATGTTAAACCTCAAATTATCAATGGAAGAACAATGGTCCCCATACGTGCGATTTTTGAAAAAATGGGTGCTGTTGTTGATTGGGACGGAAGTACGAACACGGCGGTATGTACTAAAGATGGCACAGTTGTTAAAATGACTGTTAACAGCATGGATATGTACATTAATAACCAAATAACAAAAATGGATGTTTCTCCCGTTGTTATTGAGGGACGAACTCTTGCACCTGTCAGATACGTTGCAGAAGCCTTTGGAGGATATGTTCAGTGGAGTGTGTTAAATAATGCAGTTGTAATATGTTCTAAGGATGTATATGCTTATACAGATTACCCCGATATTCCAGATTTGGGGCAATGTTACAATATTCCCATTTTAAGTGAAACAAACCATGATGGGTACAAAGTTTTAACCTATGTTTACAGTGACATGAGCAATGATGATTATTATTCTTATTTGTATGATAACTCGGCGTTAGTATTAGGTAAATATTCAGAAGTATGGTATTATTTGGAGGATGATATTGTAGTTTTTATATATACAAAGGAATATGAGGATACTCCGAGATATTACATTGTCAGAAGTTATGACGAAAATGACTCTATGGTTTTTAAAGTGATGATACCGGACGGGTTAACTGCAGAAAACAGAGTAACTTTATATGCGTCTGACGGAAGAACAATAGAAGTTTTTGAAAGTGAAGTTGCCACATACTTAAATTTGGGATGGTATAGCACATTGGCGGAAACACAGCAGACATTGTATGCTCCCGATGGGAGAACTGTAACTGTTTTTAAATCAGAAGTTCAGGCGTATAGAAATGCTGGTTGGTACGAAACAAAATATGATGCACAAAATGCAAATAAAGTTTCGACTGAAAAGAATAATTCAGCAGCCTCAAACAACATGAAAACAGGCGGTGTGTATTGCACTCCTACCGGAAAAAGGTATCATTTTGACCCCGATTGTGGTGGTAAGAACAGTAGAGAAACTACCTTGAGCAGTGCAATTGCGATAGGGCTTACTCCTTGTGAAAAATGTGCGAAATAAAAAAGAAAGGCAGTAATTTTGAACCCAACCCTGTCAAGTAGACCGTGTAAATAACAAAAATTTTATGATATGCACTCCGCATTTTGAGGGGTGCATATTTTTGCGTTGGAATTTTAAGAGTTGCAAGCTGTAGACCGAACCTTTTACACCTTCTGCTGTCCATTTTTGGTAAAACTTGACGGATAAGCATTAAGCTGTTATACTGAATTTAGAAAATAGTTTTAGCACGTTGGGCAAAATCAAAAACTAAATAAAAATCAAATCTGCGACATGATAGGTTTGCGTAAAGGAATAACAAGCGTATGGCATTTTGAAGAGTGTTGGTATTATGTTCGGTATAGAGTTCTTTAAATAAGTGCAATTAATTTATATAAGGCTGATGTGCCGTAACACAAGGGGACGGTTAGAAACCGGGAGGGATAAGTTAATGAAAGATAAGATAAAATTATCGCATTATATTTACCGACAGTGATTACATTAATAAAAACAATATGTGGGGTAATTTTGGCAAAGATGAGTCTGCCATGATTGCCAAGAGAAGAAAGCGAAAGTGGAAAACCTATAATGCTTACACAAAACTTATTAATTGAAGAGCAAAGGGTTGTCTTATCGACAGATTAGTCGATTGACAGGGGATTAGCTTTACAATTGCGAGAAGAGAATAAAAGAGCAATAAAACCATTAAGCGAATTTTCAAAAATAATAAAGTCAATATGATGACCGTATGACCGGAAATAATTCGGAGATACGGTCATTGTTTTGTACAAATATGACAATAATAATTTTGCTTCTATTTTAAAGTTATTTGCATTATAAAATATAAATATATTAATTGACATAATAAACTTTTCAGTTTATAATTTAGATAAAGGGGGCAAAATATAGTGAGAATTGATGAAAATTTGAAAATGATTTGTGTAAAATCCAATATGTCTTTGGCGGAAATAGCAAGAAGACTAAATAAAACTCCACAGGCTTTTAATCAAAAAATGAAAAGAGGGAAGTTTTCAGTAGAAGAATTGATGGATATTGCACTTGTATCAGGATGTGAATTAAAATGTGAGTTTATATATCCAAATGGAGATAGAATAATCATTGTATAATTGAGGAGAGAGATTATGATTGAGTATATTGAAGGCGATATATTTGAAAGTCCTGCACAAGTTATTGTAAATACGGTTAATACAGTTGGTGTTATGGGGAAAGGCTTGGCACTTTCGTTTAAACAACGCTATCCGGAAATGTTTGAAAGGTACAAGACTGCTTGTGAAAAACATTTGCTCACAATTGGAAAACTTATGCTGTTTTATGAGGCAGATCATTGGCTTTTATTGTTTCCTACAAAAGAGAATTGGAGAAATCCGTCCAAGCTTGAATATATAGAAAAAGGATTAATGAAATTTGTTCAAACTTACGCAGAAAAAAATATAACATCTATTGCATTTCCTCGCCTTGGATGTGGTAACGGAGAATTGGATTGGAATGATGTTAAACCTCTTATGGAGCGATATTTAAAAAATTTACCAATAGATGTTTATATTTATTTGGGAAATAATCCTGATATTGTGCCGGAGCATAAAGAATATAAAAAAACAATAAGTTGGCTTAAAGAAAATGCTAAAGATATGTCTTTTAATGGTGTTAAAGATGATTTAACCTATTTGAGCTCGATATTGCCATATCCCTTTGAAGTGAATAAGAAGCAATATGAAATGAAGTATTGTGAAGATAAGTTGCATATTGTTGCCGTTGGAACAGATAGTGTGTGGGAAATTGAGGAAAATCTTTTGTATAGCATATGGGATGATATTCGTGTTCGTTCGGTCTTTTCCGAAAACGGTGCAAACGAGGTTGAAAGGATAGTATATGGATTATTACATTTTGCAGGCTACTTATCAAAAATTAAACTTTTTAATTCAAAGTTAAATCAAATGGAAGATGGGTATCAAATCAATGCAGGGCGAGGGAGAGTTCTTGCGTTTAAGGAGGTCTAAAGATGGATTATGTTAACATTATCCGAGAAAACTGCGAAAAGCATAGCCCTGTCTCTTGGTGGCCTAAGTTTGCGTTTCATTATACAGATGTAACAAATGCAGCCAGCATTTTGAGTTCAGGATATTTATATAGTCGAGCAGATGCTTCTACCCTTAGAGTTATGAGAAACGATAACGCAAGCCGACACGTGATTGACATAACAAATTCGGGGGTGATTTCGAAAGTAAGATTTTATTTCAGACCCCTCACGCCTACCCAATATTATAATGAGGGATATAAACATCCGGCACTTAGATACGACTGCGATGAAAATGCAAATGTACCTGTTCCTATTTTTTTGCTATTCGATTTGAATAAACTATTATCGCTTCCGGGGGTAGAGTTTTCGGAAATATCGCAGGCAGGTCACGGGGCAATTGCATATAGAGGAGTGGAGGCATTTTCAAACTTAAATTTTGATTATATCTATGATAATTCTTATCAAAATTTAAGTACTACTAAGGCATATCGTCATGCAGAAATTACACATCCAAATTCAATGCCGATAGAATCCTGTATTAAAACTGTTTTATGCAGAAATAGTTTGGAACGCACTACGTTAATTAATTTGTTAAGAGAAGAAAATCCAACTGCTTTTGCAAGGTATCAAAAAATTATTAAAGTGCACAATGACGATACCTTTGAAAACAATGGCTTCTTTATTTCGGACTGCTCATATCACAATAATACAGTCAGTATTGCGTTTTCAGATACATATGCAAGCAAAAAGTATGTAGAACGAATGATGAAAAAGAATGACTTAGGCGATTTAAAACCCATAAGAGTAACAGTTTGGCTGAAATGGTTTAATTCCAGAACTGTATACAATCGAGAATCTATAGAAACTACGGTTGATATTCGTAACTCGCGTGGTATTACAATTAAGGGACTGCCTACAATTCGTCAGGCAAAAGATATTGGCATTGAAGTTTATTTTGATGATAAACTGATGTGTTCTATAAAACAACCAATTGAGATGTCGGAATTGTGGAAATAGGAATATAGAACTCCCATAATAAACAGAAGGGGACGAGTTGGTATTTACATTAACCGTCCCCTTGTGTTTTCGGACATTTTTAAAAGGCAAAGCCGTTCAAGGCTTAAATTTTTTTGAAAATAAAATGTTTACTAAAATATTCAAAAAAGTATTGACCCTCACGTTACGATATAGTATATACTCATAATCAAGGGAGGCGGTAAAATGAAACTGCACATAAGAGAATTTGCAAAACTCACGGGAGTGAGCGTGCGCACACTACACTTTTACGACGAAATCGGACTGCTGAAACCGTCATCTGTTGACGAGCAGAACGGATACCGTTTTTATGATGAGTATACACTTACTAAAATGCAGGAGATTTTGTTTTACCGTGAGCTGGATTTTCCTTTGAAAGAAATTCGGATGATTTTATCCTCTCCCGACTATGACAAGCAAAATGCGTTGAAAGAGCAAAAACATTTACTGGAGCTTAAAAAAGAACGTCTGGAAAGGCTCATTTCAGCTCTGGACGACGTAATGAAAGGAGAAATTGTAAATATGAATGTTTTTGATAACAGTGAATTTGAAGCAAAGCGTGACCAATACGCGAAAGAAGCCAAGGAAAAGTGGGGTAATACTGCCGCTTATAAGGAGAACTCCGAAAAGGTCAAAAACTATTCGGCGGACAAATGGGAGCAAATAAACTCCGCTATGGACAGCAAAATTGCAGAATTTGCAGACTGCAAAAGAAAGGGCTTTGTGCCCGACAGCCAAAAAGCACAGGAGCTTTCAAAAAAATGGCAGGATTTTATTACAGAAAACTACTACACCTGTACAAAAGAAATTCTTGCCTATCTTGCCGAAATGTATGTTGCCGATGAGAGGTTCAGGTCAAATATAGACAGGCACGGCAGCGGCACGGCGCAGTTTATGAGCGATGCAATAAAAGCGTACTGCAAATTGTTGTAATTCTGTAAGTTTAAGGACTGTGAAAATTGAATATACAGGATAAAAACAAACCCTACACTATAACACCAACCTTTTAGCTTATGTTATCCTCTAAGATAGTGAGGTGATATGCGTGACAACATATAAAACTGCTCAGGTTGCTGAAATTATCGGAATACATCCCAACACAGTACGGTTATATGAAAAACTAGAGCTAATCCCCAAGCCCGAAAGACTTCCAAACGGATACAGGGTATTTACGGACTTTCACATAGAACAGTGCCGCTTAGTGCGGATTGCCTTTGGGGTGGAAGTGTTGCAAAACGGTCTCAGAAAGACAATCATTAAAATGCTCAAGGCTTCTGCCACGGGGGATTTTGATACTGCAATTTTACTAATCGATGAATATATTAAAACAATTAAGCAGGAAATCATTAAAGCCCGGGAAGCTGTTGAAATTGTAAAACAGCTTTTGACACACAGTGAGCAGTCCCACACGCAGAGCTTAAAGCGGAAAGAAGTTTCAAAAGCACTTGACATTTCTGTTGATACGCTCCGAAATTGGGAGATGAACGGATTAATTACCGTGAAAAGAAAAGAAAACGGGTACCGCATATATACGGATGGCGACATCAGACTTCTTAAAGTCATTCGCACCTTGCGATGTGCAAATTATTCACTGGAAGCTATTTTGCGGCTGTTACAAAAGTTATCTCAAAACCCGTATACGGATATTCAGACTGTGCTGAATACACCAAAACAATCCGATGATATTATTTCTGTTTGCGACAGACTGATTGTTTCTTTGTCTGAAGCGGAGAAAAACGCTTATAAAATACGCACCATGCTAAAGGATATGAAAATCAGATTTTTGTAACCCTACACTTTGCCACCAATGTTTTCATTGGTGGTATTCTTATTTTGAAAATAAGACAAAGGAGGCATTATTATGCAAACAGCAATCAAGGTTGAGCAGTTGTCAAAGTCCTATGGCAACCTGCTTGCGATAGACAATATAAGTCTATCTGTAAAAAGCGGTACTGTTTATGGACTGCTTGGTGCAAACGGAGCAGGAAAAAGCACTACCATTGAATGTATTTTAGGGACAAAAACTGCAGATAGGGGCAAGGTAACACTTTTAGGGTGCAATCCAAAGAAGGACAGAAGAATTCTTTTCCAAAAGGTAGGCGTACAATTTCAAGAGTGTGACTACCAGGTAGAAATCAAAGTTTCCGAGCTGTGCGAGGAAACAGCCTGCCTTTATAAAAATCCTGCTGATTGGAAAGAGCTTTGCAGCCGATTTGGAATAGGGGATAAGATTGAAAGCCCGGTAAAAAATCTTTCCGGCGGCGAAAGACAACGGCTGTTTATCGTCCTTGCACTTATCCCAAATCCACAGCTTGTATTTCTTGATGAACTGACAACAGGACTTGATGCAAAAGCACGTCGAGGTGTGTGGAAAATCTTATCCGATTTAAAAAGCAAGGGCTTGACTATTTTTCTTTCTTCACATTTTATGGACGAGGTGGAAGCCCTTTGCGATGAGATAAGTATTCTCAAACAGGGTAAGGTCGTATTTTGCGGAACGGTTGAACAGGCAAAAGAGGTAAGCGGTTGCAATAAATTTGAAGATGCTTATCTTGTTCTTTCAGGTGAGGAGGCAGAAGAATGAAATCGTTTGTAACACTTTTTAAAAATGAATTGAAGCTAAATATCCGAAATATGAACATGGTCATATTTGCAATCATTATGCCTTTGGTGGTTTTATTCATTCTCGGTTTTATCTACGGAACAAAACCTGCCTCAGACACTGCATCTTACACCTTTATGGAGCAGTCAATCGGTGCACTTTGCACCATAAGCATATGTGCCGGCGGATTGATGGGACTGCCCCTTGTCATATCAGAGTACAGAGAGCGAAAAATATTAAAGCGTTTTAAAGTTACGCCCGTCAGCCCCTTAAAACTGCTCGTTGTTGAATTTGCCATTTATGTTGTGTACTGTATTATGTCTATAATTACAATCATTCCCACAGCAATGCTTATCTGGAATGTGAGAATGCACGGCTCCATCTTAGCCTTTTTGGGAAGCTTAATGTTGACAATGGTATCTACATTAAGTATCGGAATGATGGTAGGCGGTGTTGCCAAAAATTCAAAGAGTGCAAGCGTTATCGCCTGCATTTTGTATTTCCCCATGCTGATTTTTTCAGGTGCAACGCTTCCCTTCGAGGTGATGCCCCAAGCTATGCAGAAAATTGTGAGCCTCTTTCCCTTGCCCTGGGGGATAAAGCTGATGAAGTCAACTTTTCTCGGCTTGCCCGTTGAAAATGCATGGCTTCCCGTGGCGGTAATGGTAGTAACTTGGGTTATTTGCACATCTGTTGCAGTTAAATTCTTTAAATGGGAATAAGTAAACACGGGGCAGATTATTGCCTCCTGTGGGCAAAATTAAAAGGCGGTCACAGCCGCCTTTTAATTTTTAGTTCTTAATGCCGATTTAATCAAATCAAGCATTATCAATCTTAATTTCTTTATACACGTCCTGTTTTCGTGCTCCACATCAGGCTGTTCGGTATTCTCTCGGTGAGATGCCAACTCTTTCACGGAATACTTTTGAAAAATAGCTAAATGAATTAAATCCGCAGATTGTTGCAATTTCACCCACGGACAAATCCGTATTTTTTAACAGTTCACAGCCTTTGTCAATTCGTATCTGGATGAGATATTCAAATGGTGTCATATGCATAACACGGGAAAACCGTCTGCACAAAAACCCTTTGCTTACATTTAGAAATGCCGCCATCTCCTCAAGTGTAATGTCCCTATTGTAATTGTCCTTTATATAATTCATAATCATTTTCATATCATCAACACTCTTGTTTTTCAGCATATCGGAGTTTTTATCGGCACTTCTCAGGCATATATCCCATATTTCAAAAAGAAGGGATTTTATCATAAGTTCATTATCAGCTTCATGCACTCTTTTTAAAAGGGCAACGGTTTTCTCATCAAGCCTCCTTTGAATATGTATCCTTCTTTTTATAACAGGCTCAACAAACTTCTGCATTATTATATCCATCGCAAAATTTCCAAAAATTTCAGGCGCAAATACAATAGCAAAAAACCGTGCATCTTCTTCATTGGTTTTTATTCCTATGTGCAATTCCTCTGAATTGATAAAAAGTCCTTCGCCCTTTTTTATTTCAAACTTTTCATCTTCAATGTATACCGTTCCGCAGCCTTCCTCCATCACAAAAAACTCAAATTCTCTGTGAATATGAGGATATAGCGAAAATCCTTTTTTACAGACAGTGTCATGAATACCTAAAGGGAAAGTCGCTGTCCCATGACGCATATTTTCATATTTTTTCATTTATTCCTCCGCCGGTCAATATATTTATAATTCTAGTCAATATAGTTATAGATTATGCATTTACTATACGATAAAATTATAATAAGTCAAACATTTTCAAATGTCAAGGAGGAAAAGAAAATGAGCGTTTTAAAACACGACGAAAAAAGTATAACCTTTCAGATGCGTGACGAGCTTGTTTTAATTGAGCCGTACGGCACAAATTGTATCCGTGTCCGTGCCACAAAAAATAATATTATAAGTGACGAAAGCTGGACGCTTCTTCCCCCAAAAGAGGATAATGCAACCGTCACAAAAATTAATGACGATTTAATTTCTCTTGAAAACGGAATTATGAAAGCTGAAGTCAGGAAAGTATGGGGTGGCTATCGCATACACTTTTACAAAAACGGCAAGCATATCCTATCCACTCGCGAAGAGGGCGATGCAGTAAGGAAGTATGCCCACGTTGAAGGCGATAATTATCGGATAAAAGCTCTCTTTGAGTCAAACCGTGGTGAATATATCTATGGGCTTGGGCAGGAGCAGACTCCTTATTTTGACAAGAAAGGCAGTTCCAGTGACCTTATCCACTACAACACAAAGAGTGCAATGCCTGTTATCTATTCATCATTAGGCTACGGATTTTTCTGGAACAATCCTTCCCCGGGTAGATGCGAGTTTACAAATAACCACACCCTTTGGCAAGCGGATAGTGCCTATCAAATGGACTATTTGATATTTGCAGGTGAAACACCTGCCGATACAATGAAAATTTACTGTGATTTAACAGGTTATTCTCCCAAAATGCCCTCCTGGGCGGCTGGCTTCTGGCAGTGTAAGCTCCGTTATGAAAGTCAGGATGACTTAATGGAGGTTGCAAGAAAGTATCATGAATTAAACATCCCCGTTGATGCAATTGTTATTGACTACTTCCATTGGACAGAGCAGGGTGACTGGGATTTTGAGCCCCAGCTTTGGCCCGACCCTAAGGCTATGTGCGATGAGCTTTATTCTATGAACATCCGCCCGGTTGTTTCCATATGGCCTACAATCAATCCAAACAGCCGAAACTTCCGTGCAATGAATGACGAAAATATGCTGGTGAGAACAGAAAACGGTCAGCGTGGCACCTTTGAATTTTACGGTTTGCAGGATTTTATAGACCCCACTAACCCAAAAACACGGGAATTTGTATGGGAGCAGATTAAAAAGAGCTACTATTCCTATGGCATTAAAACCTTCTGGCTAGATGAGTCTGAACCCGAGGTGCACCCCCAGCAGTTCAATAACTTGAAATTTCACATTGGTAACGGTGCACAGACGGCTCTCACTTACCCATACTATTATCAAAAGCTTTTCTACGAAGCTCTCGAAAAAGAAGGGGAAACTGAAATTGCAACACTTACCCGTGCAAGTTATCCGGGCAGTCAGAAGTTTGGTGCAATCGTGTGGAACGGCGATATCCCTTCCACCTTCCAAGCTCTTTTTGAAAGTATGGTTTCGGGTCTTTCAATGTCAATGTGTGGCATAGTATGGTGGAACAGCGACATTGGTGGTTTTCACCAGGGTGACATTGAAAGTGACTATTTCCGTGAGCTTATAGTCCGCTGGTTCCAGTTTGGTCTTTTCTGCCCTGTTATGAGGCTCCACGGTGCAAGAAAGAAGCCCAAAGGCTACGTTCCACGCCACCCCGGCGTTAAGGAGGAAAGCGGCGGTGACAATGAAATCTGGTCCTTCGGCGAGAAAAACTTTCCCATATTACGTGACCTTATCCTTCTTCGCAACCGCTTAAAGCCTTACATTCTTCATCATATGGACATTGCATCAGAACACGGCACCCCCATGATGCGCCCCTTGTTCTTTGATTATTATGAGGATGAAAAATGTTATAGTATAGATGACGAATATCTTTTCGGTGACGATATTATTTTTGCTCCTATCTATACACAAGGTGCACGAGAGAGAGAGGTGTATCTCCCCAAAGGCACTTGGATAAGAACAACAGACAAAAAAGAGTATGAAGGCTCTCGAACTTACACCTGTCATGCTGAACTTAATGAATTTATCGCCTTTTGTAAAAAAGGTGCAGATGTGTTAGATGTGTTTTAAATGAAAAAGTTTGAACAGTTTGACGTGGCAATAAATGTTTATTTTTAAGGTTTTTACCCGGAAAGTGCCATGTCACCAAACTGTTCTATTTGCACTTTTTCTTCTCAAAGGTGAATATGTCCGGCAAAGCTCTGACAAGTCCATATTGTCAATTATTTCATCAAGAAAACGGACGCTATCGTCTTTTGAAATTACACGCTCGCACATTATTCTGAAATTAAATATCAATCTTAATTTCTTTATACACGTCCTGCTTTCTGAGTCCGCGCTCCTTTGCCGTGAGCTTAATCGCTTCCTTTTCGTCCAGTCCGTTATTTATGTGGTGTTCAAAATGCTCCCTTACACTCATGCTCTGCCAGCTCTCTCTTGCTTCCTCTAAAAGCTCTTCTTCCTTTTTGCCCTCAACTATCAGCACAAATTCCCCTTTTGGAAGGGTGTTGTCATAATAATTTACAGCTTCGGATAAAGTAATGCGTATATACTCCTCGTGAACCTTTGTCAGCTCATGGCAAAGGGTAATTTTCCTGTCGCCCCAGTATTTGTACATATCGGAAAGGGTGGGGAGTAATTTATGTGGTGCTTCGTAAAAAATCATTGTTCTTGTTTCGTTTTTGAGCCGTTCAAAAAGCTCTGCTCTGTTCTTTTTATTGGTGGAAATAAAGCCCTCAAACACAAACTTAACGGTGGAAAGACCACTGCCTACAAGGGCGTTGATTGCCGCAACGGGACCCGGGACAGACACAACCTGTATCCCTGCCTTTATACAAAGGGCAACAAGGTCCTCACCAGGGTCACAAATACCGGGGGTGCCTGCATCGGAAACAAGGGCTATATTTAACCCGTCTAAAAGTTTGTTCACAAGGTAAGGACCTTTTTCCGCCTTGTTATGCTCGTAGTAGCTTGTAAGTGGCTTTTCAATTCTAAGATGGTTCAAAAGCCCCAAGGTACGCCGTGTATCTTCTGCGGCTATAAGGTCAACCTCACTTAATATGCGTACACAGCGGTATGTTATATCTTCCAAATTACCTATGGGCGTTGCACAAAGGTATAATGTTCCTGCCATAAAATCAGTCCTTTCAAGGGTAGTTAGCACATTAAACCGTCTGTAATCTGTTGTATGTAGTTGCCGTCATCGTCGTACATATACACAGGCGGAGTTATTTTAAGCTGAGCCTTGCCGTAAAGTGAACCTTCTATAAGTATCAGCTTTGGTGCAGATGAAGAATTGGGATGGACCATTGAAAGCCTTTTCGGTTCAATCTTATATTTTCTGAAAAGCGTAATAACATCGCATAATCTGTCTGCTCTATGCACCATAAAAAGCTTACCCTGCGGCTTTAAAACCACAGATGCCACTCGTATAACGTCCTCAAGGGTGCAATGTATTTCATGCCTTGCAACGGCTAAATAATCGTTGGGATTAACAAGTCCGCCGCCTTGGTTCATATAAGGGGGATTACATGTAACCGCATCGAAGACCCTTTTGCCGTAAACCTTTTCGCAGTCCTTAAGGTCCAGATTTTTAACAATAATTTTGTCACCGAGATTGTTAAGTAACATGGTCCTTTGTGCCATAGATGAAACATCAGGCATAATTTCAACAGCATCGATCATATCCAAATCGTTAAGTGCCCATATAAGAACAGGTATTATCCCCGTGCCTGTACACATATCAAGGACCCTTTGCCCCTTTTTGAAAGATGCAAATTTAGAAAGAAGCACCGCATCGGAGCCAAAGCAAAAGCCTTGCTTAGTCTGGATAATTTTATAACCGCCCAGTCCCAAATCTTCAATTTTTTCGCCCGGTAAAATAATATTTTCCATATCAAACCTCAATTCAGACTGTCGATAAACTAAACTTTTAAGGGGTAGCAAGGGGTTTGGGGAGTAAGCTCCCCAAATAAAATAGGAGATGGAAATCGCATTTTCGGCTCCGAAAGTGGCGATTTTAGGGGGCTGAACGCCCCTTGCACGAGAAATCGCCACTTTGTTCATAAGAAAATATCAGACCGCGAAGATTGCCTGCGGCAAGATTTGCGGTCAAGTGTCGTTAGACACGCCTAATTAAAAAGGTCAAGGAAAACCTTGACCTTTTTAATGCAAATTCAGATTATTCCTCAACGGGAGCGCCAACAGGACAAGTACCTGCACAGCTTCCGCAGCTAACGCATTCGTCAGCATTGATTTCGTACTTTGTGTCGCCTTCGGAAATACAACCAACAGGACAAGCGGAAGCACAAGCGCCGCAGCTGATGCAATCATCAGAGATTACGTATGCCATAGTAGCACCTCTTTCTTTATTTTATACTCTAATTGTACCATAATTCTTTGAAATATCAATACCTTTTTAAAAAATATCATTGTTTTTTTTACGTAAAAATTATATAATAACCTAAAAGTGGGAATAATATACTGTTTTAAGAAAGGCTGAATTAAAGATGAGCTTTAAATTCGGTGATATTGAATTAAAAAATAATATATTTTTAGCCCCCATGGCAGGTGTGACAGATTTGGCATTCAGAAAAATCTGCCACGAACACGGTTGCAGTTTATCTTACACGGAAATGGTCAGTGCAAAGGCTTTAAGTTTTGACAGTAAAAAAACCGAAAGCATGATGGAAACGGAAAACTTTCCCTCCGCAGTGCAAATTTTCGGTCATGACCCCGATGTACTCGGGTCAATTGCCCAAAAAGCAGGACAGGCAGGATTGTTTTTAGACATCAACATGGGCTGTCCAGCACCGAAAATTGTAAACAACTCGGACGGCAGTGCATTGATGAAAAACCTTACCTTGGCAAGGGAGGTTGTAAGAAGTGTTGTGAAAAATTCTCCTAAGCCTGTAAGCGTTAAAATGCGTCTTGGATGGGACGAGGGTAGCAAAAACGTTATTGACCTTGCCCGCATTTGTGAAGAGGAGGGTGCCTTTGCCATAACCGTCCACGGCAGAACACGTGAACAGTTTTACTCAGGTAATGCCGATTGGGAATGGATAGGTCGTGTTAAGGAATCTGTTTCAATTCCCGTTGTTGGTAACGGCGATATTTTCAAGCCGCAAGATGCCCTTCGCATGATAGAAGAAACAAAGGTTGACGCTGTTATGATAGGTCGTGGTGCCCAGGGCAACCCTTGGATATTTGAACAGATTGCCCTTCTTTCAGAGGGGAAAGAGGTAACATATCCCACAAAAGAGGAACGCATAAAAGAAGCTGTCAGACATATTGAGCTTTTATGTGAAATAAAAGGGGAGTATGTCGGCATACGTGAAGGCAGAAAGCATGCGGCGTGGTATATGAAGGGCATCGAAGGTGCAGCACAGGTACGGGAACGGGTTAATCGCACAGAAAGCCTTGATGAAATGAAAAATGTTTTGTTTTCTTTGTCAAATGCGGTTGACTGAACAGACAAAAATTGATATAATATATAAAATATTTTATTAAAGGAAAGGGTGTAGGAACATGGATAAGATTCTTTATGAGGGTCTCACATTTGATGATGTGCTTTTAATCCCTCAAAAAAGTGACGTGTATCAGGTAGGTATTGACCTTACAACAAGGCTTACAAACAAGATTAAACTTAACATCCCTCTTATGAGTTCCGCAATGGATACTGTTACTGAATCCGCACTTGCAATTGCCATTGCACGTGAAGGCGGTATCGGTATTATTCATAAGAATATGACTATTGAGGCTCAGGCTAATGAGGTGGACAAGGTAAAAAGAAGCGAGAACGGCGTTATTGTAAATCCCTTCTCCCTTTCTCCCGAACATACACTTCGTGATGCGGACAACCTTATGGGCAAGTATAAGATTTCCGGTGTGCCCATTACTGATGAAACAGGCAAACTTGTAGGTATTCTTACAAACCGTGATTTACGCTTTGAAACAAACTTTGACCGTCCCATCGGCGAAGTTATGACAAAGGAAAATCTTATCACAGGTCCTGTGGGAACAGACCTTGAACAGGCACAGGTAATTCTCCGTAAACATAAAATTGAAAAGCTTCCTATTGTTGATGCTGATTATAAGCTTAAGGGTCTTATCACAATTAAGGATATTGAAAAAGCTATTCAATATCCCAATTCTGCCCGTGACGAAAGAGGCAGACTTTTAGCAGGTGCGGCAGTTGGTATTACAAATGACGTTCTTGACCGTGTAAAGGCTCTCGATGAAGCAGGGGTTGACGTTGTTGTTCTTGACTCTGCTCACGGCCACAGCAAGAATATTATGACATGTATTGATAAGATTAAGACTGCTTTCCCCGATCTTCAGCTTATTGCAGGTAACATAGCAACATATTCAGGTGCAGAAGACCTTATCAAGGCAGGTGCTGATGCTGTTAAGGTTGGTATCGGTCCCGGCAGTATCTGTACAACAAGAATTGTTGCAGGTATCGGTGTGCCTCAGCTTACAGCTGTTATGAACGCCGCTGAAGCAGGTGCAAAGTATAATATCCCCATTATTGCCGATGGCGGTATCAAGTACTCAGGTGATTTGCCCAAGGCTATTGCCGCAGGTGCCGATGTTATCATGATGGGTTCACTCTTCGCAGGATGTGACGAATCTCCCGGAGATACAGAAATCTATCAGGGTCGAAAGTTCAAGGTTTACCGTGGCATGGGCTCTATTGCGGCTATGGAACAGGGAAGTAGAGACCGTTACTTCCAGACAGGCAGTAAAAAACTTGTTCCCGAAGGCGTTGAAGGTCGTGTACCCTACAAGGGACCCTTGTCCGAAACTATCTTCCAGCTTCTGGGCGGTCTCCGTTCAGGTATGGGCTATTGCGGAACAGCTTCTATCAGTGAACTTAAGGAAAGAGGTCAGTTTGTTAAGATTTCTTCCGCCGGTCTCCGTGAAAGCCATCCTCACGATATTTCCATAACTAAGGAAGCACCTAACTATTCTGTTAATATGTAATATGTTTAAATAATTTATGAAAGGTTGATATATATGGATAAGGAAATGGTAATTACCAAACTTACCGATGCAGGTGTGGTTGCCGTTGTAAGAGCAGAAAACGGCGAAAAGGCTAAGAAGATTGCTGATGCATGTATGGAAGGCGGCGTTCCCGCAATTGAACTTACATTCACAGTTCCCATGGCACATCACGTTATCGAAGATTTGGCGAAGGAATATTCCGATGGTAGCATGATTCTCGGTGCAGGCACTGTACTTGACAGCGAAACTGCAAGAATTGCAATTTTAAGCGGTGCACAGTATATTGTAAGTCCCTGTTTTGATTTGGAAACAGTTAAACTTTGTAACCGTTACCGTATTCCCTGCATGCCCGGTGCAATGACAATTAAAGAAGTTATCACTGCAATGGAAGCAGGTGCTGATATTGTAAAGGTATTCCCCGGTGAAGCTTTCGGTCCCAAGATTTTGAAGGCTATTAAGGGTCCCCTTCCTCAGGCTAAGATGATGCCTACAGGCGGTGTTGACGTTACAAACGTTGGCGAATGGATTAAGGCAGGTGCTTGTGCGGTAGGTGCAGGCAGCTCTCTTACAGGCGGTGCTAAAACAGGCGATTACAAGGCGATTACCGAAACGGCAAAGGCTTTTGTTCAGGCTGTAAAAGAAGCAAGAGGCTTATAATTGAAACAAAAAAGGGACTGTAAAAAAAGTCCACACTGAGATAACAAAAAGACCATTTCGGGACTGTCCCAACAAAACCTTTAGAGGTTTCTTTGGCAAATTGTCTCCCAATTTGCCATAAGGGGGACTGTCCCAAATGGTCTTAACTTATTTATTTAGAGACTTTTTTTACAACCTCTTTTAAATTTCGGAGGTATTGATATGATTAATATAGAAGAACTTTTAACAAAGCTGATAGATTTGGGTATATCTTTCGGCGGAAAAATAATTGCTACACTGTTAGTGTTGGTAATAGGAATAAAATTAGCCAAGGTTTTGGTTAAACTTATGTGTAAAACAAAGGTTTTTCAGGCAATTGACCCCACCGCACAAACCTTTTTGAAAAGTACGGTTTCAATTGTTTTTAAAGCTATTGTATTTATAACTGCAATCGGAATTCTGGGCGTTCCTCTTACAAGTGTTGTAACTGTTATTGCCTCCTGCGGTGTTGCGATAGGTCTTGCACTGCAAGGGGGTCTTGCAAATCTTGCAGGCGGTATTATCATACTTATTTTCAAGCCCTTTAAGGTTGGCGATTACATAATTGAGGGCGGTGTGGAAGGCACGGTGGAAGCTATCGGCATTTTCTACACAACACTTTTAACAGTTGACAACAAAAGGGTTATTATCCCCAACGGCGGATTGATGAATTCAACGGTAACTGCCGTAAACCAGCTTGACACCAGAAGGGTTGACTTTACCTTCTCCGTTTCTTATTCGGCGGATATCGATAAGGTCAGAAAGGTTATTGCATATGTAATTGAAAAAAGCGAAAATATTCTCACCGATAAGGGCGTTGACATTTTCGTTTCAAATCACGGGGAAAGCAGTGTTGACTTTGCTGTAAGGGTATGGACAAAAACTGAAAACTACTGGTCTGTATACTTTGATTTGAACGAAAAAATCAAAAAAGCCTTTGACGCTGCTAATATTGAAATACCCTTCCCCCAGATGGATGTACACGTAAAAAATGATTGACATTAACTTTTCTTGACAATATAGCAAAAGGGTTGTATAATAAATTTACAATTTCAAAAACAGCCAAAAATGAAATTTAAATGTCGAAAAATGGATGTTTAATTTCAAAAACGGGCAAAAATGAAATTCAAACTTCGAAAACCCAATATTATTAATGAATAATTTCAAAAATGAAATTATCAGGGAGGTGCTATATATGTCGGAAAACTCTCTTTACAAATTGTTTTATATAGACCGTGAAGCTCAAAGAGCGGAATACGAAAAAAGATTTAATTCATCAGACAGCGTTCATATGGATTTGATGATAGGTGACAATCCGGCATTTTTTGTTACTACACAGAATATATACCGCTTAGCTATGTCAATCATGCGTAGTGACAGGGAGGTAGAGAAACTGAACCGATTACTTCCGCCTGTTGCTATTGAACACTTTACAAAGCGTTGTTTGATTGACGAAATTATGCAGACAAATGATATTGAAGGTGTCCACAGCACAAGAAGAGAATTAGAAAGTATTCTTTCGGATGTTGGCAGTGACAAGAAAAACAACAGGTTTTCAGGCTTGGTCAATAAATATTATTTGCTTAATAAAAATACGGATATCTCATTTGATACATGTGAGGATATACGAAATATTTATGATGAACTCTTTGGCGATGAAATACGTGCGTCTGATCCCGATAGCGTTCCTGATGGATTGATTTTCAGGAAGAACAGTGTCAGCGTATATTCTGATGTAGATAAAGAACTCCACCGTGGACTTTTCCCCGAAAAAAAGATTATAGACAGTATGGATGGTGCGTTAAAATTTCTAAAAAATTCTGCTGTAGAACCTTTATTCCGAATTGCCGCTTTTCACTATCTTTTTGGGTATATACATCCTTTTTATGACGGAAACGGAAGGTGTAGCAGGTTTATATCAAGCTGTCTTCTTTCAAAAGAATTAAATCCCCTCATAGCGTACAGACTTTCATATACAATAAAGGATAATATAAAAGCCTACTATGATGCCTTTAAGCTGTGCAATCACCACAACAATAAGGGTGAGATAACTCCGTTTATTGAAATGTTTTTATCTATTGTTGAAATTGCGGAAAAGCAACTTGTAGAGGCACTTAGAAAAAGAAAAGAAAAACTTGATTTTTACGGTGAAGCGATTAAACGCTTGCCGAACGGAAATGACGAACAGATTTCAAATCTCTACTTTCTTTTGGTGCAAGCCAGCCTTTTTTCGGACAATGGGATTGACACAAAAGATTTGCAGACTTGTATAAAATCATCCTATAACACGCTAAAGAGTAGGCTTGAAAAAATTCCAACTGAATTGATGAAAGTAGAGAAATTTGGACGAAATAAATATTATATGTTAAATTTAGAGAATGTTGACAAAATAATATGATGTAAAGAAGCTGTGAATAAGCCGAGTAAAATCGATTTATTCACAGCTTCTTTTATGGCAGTATTCTTACTACCGTGCCGGTATTTGTAATGTCAAAAAGCTCCTCAACATCACGGTTAAACATTCGTATACAGCCGTTGGAGGCGGCTGTTCCTATGCTTGAAGGGTCATTTGTGCCGTGTATACCGTAGCCTTTTTTTGAAAGTCCCATCCATCTTGTGCCGTAGGGGCCGCCCGGGTCAAGCTGTTTATTTACAATTGTAAATACTCCCTGTGGGGTAGGGGTTGTGTCTTTTCCTGTGGCGATGGGGTATTCTTTTATAATTACGCCGTTTTGGTAAACGGAAAGTGTTTTTGCGGCAATGTTTACACGAAATTCTAATTTTAACGGGTTTGCGGGTATGCACAAAACCTGACCTATACGTAAGTTTTCCGTAAGGCGGGGGTTTGCAGCAAAAATGTCGTCGGTAGTTAATTCAAAGCCTTGTGCAATTGAATACACGCTGTCACCTTTTCTTACCACATAGTAGTTTCCGCTTTCACAGGGGATAGTGGGACGGTTTACAGTGCCAAGGCAGATAATCTGCCCTACCCTTAAATCTTCTGGGTTTACAAAAGGGTTTAAAAGAAGAATATCTGCAAGGGGGATACCAAACTGTCTTGAAATTTTTGCCAAAGTATCTCCCGGGCGTATTTCATAAGGTGAAGAACCTATGGGGCAACTCAATCTATCACCTCCAGTATTGTGCCTACAGGGCATTTATTAAATATTTCAAGCATTGATTTATCGTCTGTTTCCACAAAAATTGCCGATGAATCCTGCATTTTACTTTCTCCTCGTATGCCGATTTCGAAAGGAGAAAATAAAAGCTCTTTGGCACCCTCTAAACTTCCTGCCTCAAGACGCTTTTTTGTAAGCACATATTCCTGTGGCATAAGCACTGTTTCTGAGTTGATTTTACTTTTGTAAGTTTTAGCTTCACCTGTTTCGTCTTCTGTAATTGTAATCATACTGCCATCTGACTTAATTGAAATACATACAGGTGATGGGGCAATTGGCACGCAAAGGATTATGCCTGTAAAAATATTTTCAGGAAGCACCCCTAAGTTTGCCCCTATAAGCTCGTTTACATCAACACCGAATTTCTTACTTATTGTAAAGAAGGTATCACCCTCCTGTGCAATGTAATAATTTGTTGTTCTGCAGGAGGGGTATTGCTCTTTAGGAAGTGGTACGCATATAGTCTGACCTATATTAAGATTGTATGGGTTAAGGTTTACGTTAGCTGACAAAATATCCTCCACTGTTGTAGAATAGGACAGTGCAATTTTATATAAAGTGTCACCCTCACGAATAATATATGGTAGTGAGGAGGGAGCACACCTTTTTGCATTTGGACAAAATGACATAAAATCAATCCTTTCATTACATTATCAGTATATAAAAAAAGCAAGCGGTTGTTACTGCTTGCTTTTTAAAAAGTAATCTATTGTATTTTCCTTGTCCTTTTCAATTTGCTCTTTAAGTTTATCTATTGAGGAGAATTTCTGCTCACAACGAAGGTATTTATAAAACTTAACGGAAATATCCTTTTGGTAAATGTCACCGTTGAAGCCTAAAATGTAAGTTTCAATCCTAAGGTTTCCGTCGCCTACAGTGGGGTTAATGCCAACATTTGTGACTGAAATATATTCTGCATTATCTATTTTTGTTTTTGTGGCATATACACCATAGGGTATATCGGGGAAATAGCTTTCGGGATAAATGTTTGCGGTGGGGAAGTTAAGTGTCCTTCCAAGCTTTTTGCCTTCTTCCACAACGCCACGGACTTCAAAAGGGCGGGAGAGGAGCCTGTTTGCCTTTTCAATGTCGCCTTCTCTTAAACATATACGGATGTTACTGCTTGAAACAGTGGTGTGCTCATCCTCCATACAAGGGGAGATAAAAACTTCAATACCTTTATCAAAGCACAAAGATTTAAGAATCTCTGTGTCACCTTGTGCATTTTTGCCGAAGGTGTAGTTAAAACCGCAAAAAAGAGCTTTTGCGTTAAGTTTATCCACCAAAATCTTGTCCACAAATTCCACAGGTGACAGTGAAAGGGTTTTTTCATCACAAGGGAGAGAGAAAACCTCATCTATACCTAATAACTTCATAATCTCCACCTTCATAGGAAGGGGGGTAAGATATTTTATTTCTTTTCCGAAATACTCTGACGGGGATTTTTCAAATGTTACTGCAACACTTTTTAAGCCGTGCTCTCTTCCATAGAGAACACAATCCGAAAGTATTTTGGAATGTGCTTTATGCACTCCGTCAAAAAAGCCTAAGGCACATACAGAATTTATCATCAATAAAACCCCTTGATCATTTTAAGGCAGAAGTTTCCGTCAATCTCCTCCACACGGGACAAAGTGATAAATTCCCCCATGTAGTCATAGACACGAAGCGTCTGTCCTATATGCTTGTTGTAATAAATGGGAACACCGTTACGCACCATTTTTGACTGCCTTTCGTTAAGTTTTATGGCATCATACTCCATAAAACAGGTGTCCAAAGGTAAAATACAGCCTTGGGGATTTTGGGCAATCTCCTCCGGAGTATGTGCATCCTTAAGGGAAAAAATCCCCGTTTTTGTACGCCTGAGACTTTTAACTGCCCCTAAGCACCCAAGTTTTTCACCGATGTCGTCAGCAAGCGTTCTTATGTATGTACCCTTGGAACAGCGTACCCGAAGTGTTATTTCAGGGATAGAAATGTCAACTATTTCAATTTCATGGATAGTTACAAGCCGGGGCTTCCTTTCAACTTCAATGCCTTGTCTGGCAAGGTCATGAAGCCTTACACCGTCAACACTGATTGCGGAATACATAGGCGGAATTTGTTCAATATCGCCTGCAAAGGAGGAAACGACCTCTTTTATTTCTTCATTTGTTACATTTACAACCCTTTCTTCAAGGATTTTTCCCGAAAGGTCCAGTGTATCTGTTTTTACGCCCAATCTAATAACGGTTACATATTCCTTTTCTGTAGACACAATCAGCTCTGCACCACGTGTGGCGTTGCCCACAAGGATGGGAAGCACCCCTGTTGCATCAGGATCAAGTGTGCCTGTATGACCCACTCTTTTGGTGCCGTATGCTTTTTTTATAATACCTAAAGCCTTAAAGCTCGTTATGCCCATAGGCTTATCCATTATAACTATGCCGTGCATTATTTCACCGCCTCGGCAAGGTGTGGTAAAATTATATCCCTTACTTCTTCAACGCTTCCCTTTATGGTTGCACCTGATGCCTTTACGTGACCGCCGCCACCGAAGATTGCCGCAATCCTTTCAACATCATATTCGCCCTTGCTTCTGAAGCTTACCTTTGAAAAGCCATCATCCTCCTGACGGATAACAGCCGATATCATAACTGATTCAATGGACCGTGGCACATCGGACAGGGCAGAGGTATCACTTTTAGTTGCACCGCTTTTTTCAACCATTTCATCAGTAATTAAAGCAATACCTATTTTGCCCTCTTCAAAAAGCTCAATGGTGTTTACAGCCGCCGCCCTTAATTTCATCTGGGGCAAGGTTGTACGAAAATAAAGCTGGTTTGCAAGGTAGGGGATGTCAACTTCTGCTAAAATGATTTTCTGCAAAAGCTCTGCTGATTTTGCCGTTGTGTTTGCATAGCGGAAGCTACCTGTGTCGGAGGTTAATGCACAGTAAAGATATGTGCCAATCTCTTTATCAACGGGAATATCCAAATCGCACATTAAGGTGTATATAACCTCTGCCGTTGCCGCCGCATTGGGATTTATACAGCTTACGGGAGAATTGACCTCCTCTGTTAAATGGTGGTCAATCCATGCTGTTTCCTTTGCGTTGTCAAAAAGAACGCTTCTGTCTCCAAGGCGGTCAAATGTGGAAACGTCAACTGCACACATAACATCATAGTCATAGTCATCTTCGGCGTTATATACCAAAACATCGGAGTTCATAAAGCCTAAATGAAAGCTCAATGGCTCCGGCATAATTACGTCAGCTTTAACATTGGCACTACGCAAAATTGTACGTAGTGCCAATGATGAACCCAAAGCATCCCAGTCGGGATTTATATGTGGGAGTATACCCACTGATTTTTTTGAAAGTAAAAAACTGAGAGGATTAATCATTGTCCTGTTCCTCTTTCTTTATTACAGATTGAAGTAATTCATTTATATGGGCACCATGCTCAATGGAGTTATCAAGTTCAAAATGGAATTCGGGCAGTGCACGGAGAAGTACACGTGCACCGATTTCCTTTCTTATAAAGCCTGAGGCACTCCTTAACCCCTTTAAAGCCTCTTTCTTTGTTTCCTCGTCACCCATAATACTTATATATGCCTTGGCATACTTTAAATCCTTGGTAACTGTTACGGAAACAACACTTGTCATAAGAGGAATACGGGGGTCCTTTAATTCTCTTATAATATCCGATAAATGCTTTCGTATTTCTTCGGATATTCTGTCTGTTCGCTGATAATTAGCCATAATATCAATTCCTTTATATATGGTTACATTCAATACCCCTACAATAAGCTATAGGTTTAATCTTGTTTAACTTCTTCCATAACGTAACATTCAACGCTGTCGCCAACCTTGATGTCGTTGTAGTTAGTAAATGCCATACCACATTCGTAACCTGCCGCAACTTCCTTTGCGTCGTCCTTGAAACGCTTTAAGCTGGAAAGCTCGCCTTCGTGGATAACTATGCCGTCACGAACAATTCTTACAGAGCAGTGACGCACGATTTTACCATCGGTAACATAGCTGCCTGCAATTGTACCAACACCTGAAACCTTGAAGGTGTCACGAATTTCTGCATGACCGATAACTGCTTCACGGAACTTGGGTGCAAGCATACCACGAAGAGCCGCTTCGATTTCTTCAATTGCTTCGTAAATGATGCGGTATGTTCTTACATCAACCTTGCTTGTTTCAGCGGCACTTCTTGCACCTGCATCGGGACGAACGTTAAAGCCTACGATAATTGCATTACTTGCCGCCGCAAGTGTAACGTCGCTTTCTGTGATACCGCCAACGGCACCGTGGATAACCTTAACCTTAACTTCTTCGTTTGCAATTTTTTCAAGTGATTGCTTCACTGCTTCAACGCTACCCTGAACGTCAGCCTTAACGATAATGTTAAGTGTCTTCATAGCACCTTCGCTGAGGACATCAAAGAGGTTGTCAAGAGAAACCTTGCTCTGTGCCTTGAATGCTTCGTCTTTAATCTTCTGTTTTCTTGATTCAACAACGCTTCTTGCGGCTTTTTCATCGTCAACAACATAGAATGTATCGCCGCCGTCAGGTGTTTCGGAAAGACCGATAATTTCAACAGGTGTGGAAGGACCTGCTTCCTTAATCTTTTTGCCGTTGTGGTCAGTCATTGCTCTTACTCTGCCCACAGCTGTGCCTGCTACGATAATGTCCCCTGCTTTAAGTGTACCGTTCTGAACAAGGACTGTTGCAACGGGGCCACGGCCCTTGTCAAGCTTGGATTCAACTACAGTACCCTTTGCCTGACGGTTGGGGTTAGCCTTTAATTCTTTAAGCTCTGCCGTAAGTGTAAGCATTTCAAGAAGGTTGTCAATACCGATATTCTGCTTTGCGGAAACTTCAACACATACTGTATCGCCGCCCCATTCTTCGGGAACGATGCCGTATTCTGTAAGCTCCTGCCTTACTCTGTCGGGGTTTGCACCTTCACGGTCAATTTTGTTGATAGCAACAATAATGCTTACTTCTGCCGCCTTTGCGTGGTTTATTGCTTCAATTGTCTGAGGCATGATACCATCGTCTGCGGCAACTACGATTATTGCAATATCTGTAACCATGGCACCGCGAAGTCGCATTGCGGTGAATGCTTCATGACCGGGTGTGTCAAGGAAGGTTATGCTCTTGCCTGATACATTAACAGTATAAGCACCAATGTGCTGTGTAATACCACCGGCTTCCGTTGCGGTAACATTTGCCTTTCTGATACAGTCAAGAAGGCTTGTTTTACCGTGGTCAACGTGACCCATTACAACAACAACGGGAGGACGGGGCTGAAGGTCAGCTTCTTCATCGGGTGTATCGTTAAAGAGCTTTTCTTCTAATGTTACAACAACTTCTTTTTCAACTTCCGCACCCATATCTTCCGCAATCATGCTGGCTTCGTCAAAGCCGATTGACTGGTTTACGGTTGCCATAATACCAAGCTGCATAAGACGCTTGATTATTTCAACAGGACTGCACTTAAGGGATTTTGCAAGATCGCCCACAGTGATTTCATCGGGGATGAGAATGTGAAGCTTTTCCTGCTTCTTTTCGGGCTTCTTCTTTTCCATAATTTCTTCATTGGGCTGATTTTTCTTGCCCTGAGAAGGTTTATTTTTGTTTTTCTTTATCTTCTGCTTATTTGTTTCCGTGTCCTTCATGTCCACATTAACAAGGTCCTGTGCTTTTTCACGGTTAAGCTGTTGTTCAAGGTCAACTGCGTTCGTACGTGTGTCAATGTAGCGTACTTCCTTCTTGCGTGTGAACTTTTCGGAAACTTCTTCACTTGCAGTTTCCTTTACAGTTTCATTATTTTCCTTCTTTTCGGTTTTTACATTAGGTTCTTCCTTGGCTTCAAACTGTCTGCGTAAAAATGCCCGAAGGTCTTCGCCCTTGTCGTTTTTCTGTGTGTAATATTCCAAAAGAATATCCACTTCATTACCTTCAAGGGAACTCATGTAGCTTTTGCCTGTTACGTTGTATTTGGCGAGGACTTCCAATATTTCTTTGTTGGGAACGCCGAACTGCTTGGAAATTTCATGTATCTTAATCTTACTCATTAGCGCCACCTCCATGTAATTTTAAAATTGCCGATTTAAAGTTTTCATCACAAATAGCTATTGCGGAAACATTTTCCTTGCCTACCGCTTTAGATAAGGATGCTTTGTCGCCCACTTCAATAATGGGTATATTTGTGTTTTTACATTTACTTTCTAAATTTCGTTTATTACTGCCGCCTAAGTCAGAAGGGATAACAACAAGTTTTGCCTTTCCTGTTTCACAGGCGTTCAATGCTAAAAACACACCGAACTTTACCTTGCCTGCCCTTACTGCAAGACCGATCATATTAAGAATTTTATTATTCAACTGAATCATTCCCCAATTTTTTCGTTTACAGCCTCAAAAACTTCACAAGGCACCTGACACTTAAAAGACCTTTCAAAGCCTTTTGTTTTCGGCAAACGGTCAAAACACTCTCTCGTAGGGCAAATATAAGCACCCCTGCCTTGCATTTTGCCTGTGGGGTCATAGCATATTTCCCCGTCTTTTGTTTTAACTATACGTAAAAGGTATCTCTTTTCCTTCATCTGCCTGCATACTACACACATTCTTTCGGGAGTACTCATGCCTGACCATCGCCCTTAATGTCAATCTTCCAACCTGTAAGACGTGCGGCAAGACGGGCGTTCTGACCTTCCTTACCGATAGCTAAAGAAAGCTGAAAATCGGGAACTGTTACAAATGCACTCTTATGTTCTTCATCTATAGTTATCGATGATACTGTTGCAGGGTTAAGTGCGGCACTGATGTATTTTGAAATGTCGTCACTGTAAAGAATGATGTCAACCTTTTCGCCGCCCAAAGAGTCAACTACAGCGGCAACTCTTGCACCCTTGGGCCCTACACAGCTACCTACGGGGTCAACGTTTTCATTGTCGGAATAAACGGAAATCTTTGTTCTGCTTCCGGCTTCACGGGCGATGGATTTAATAACAACTGTACCGTCCGCAATTTCGGGAACCTCCTGGCTGAAAAATTTCTTAACCATGCCCGGATGTGTTCTTGAAACCAAAAGCTGAAGATTTTTTGTAGATTTCTTAACCTCAAGGATGTACACCTTTACCATATCACCTACATGAAGCTCTTCACCGGGAATCTGTTCACCGGGTGCCAAAAGTGCTTCTGCATTGCCCATGTCAAGGTATATGCCTCTCTTTTCTATTTTAACAATCTTGCCTGTTAATATGTCGTTTTCTTTGTCGGAATACTGCATAAACACGTGTCCGCGTTCAGCTTCACGGATTTTCTGAACAACCATCTGCTTTGCAGTCTGTGCCGCAATTCTGCCAAATGTGGCAGGGTCGGCAGGAAGCTCAACCTTGTCACCTAACTGGTAACGGATTGAAATTGCTCTTGCTTCCTCTAAGGAGATTTCTGTAGAAGCCTCCGAAACTTCTTCAACAACAGTTTTTTCAGCCCACACACGCATAGCACCTGTATTTCTGTCAACTGTTGCGTAACATATAAAATTGGAACCGTAATTCTTTTTATACGCTGTCACAAGTGCAGTTTCCAAGGCTTCGCACATTACTTCCTTAGGGATGTTCTTCTCCTTTTCCAACGCTTCCAACGCCAGGATAAGTTCTTTGTTTGCATTCATTTTCTTATTCACCTTCCAATTAAAATTCAAACGCAAGTCTTATTGATGAAGCCTTGCTTTTTTCAATTTGTATAATTTTTCCGCCGTAATCAATTGTAAGTGTATCCTCGTCACATGCGATAAGTGTACCGCTAAGGGATTTACTGCCTTCGATAGGTGCAAAAAGCTTAACGTCAATCCCCTTGCCCAAGGCCTTTTCAAAATGCCAGTTTCTCGTCAGCTTACGGTCGATACCCGGGGAGGAAACTTCAAAAATATATTCCTCTTTAATAGGGTCAAGTTCGTCAAGCTTGTCATTGACTTTTCGGCTTACGTTTTCGCAATCGTCTATAGTTACGCCGCCATCCTTGTCAATAAAGAGCCTTAAATAGTAACTGCCGCCTTCTTTTTTATATTCACATTCGTAAATATATACGCCCGTATCTTGGCATATAGGCAAGGCAATCTCTTCCAAAATAGCTTCTATTTTTGCCATGCTGCACCTCCAACAATACAAAAGAGTGGACCGTCTGCCCACTCTTACCTGATACACCATGATTATATCACCATTTTTTGCACATTGCAAGAGTTTTTTATGCAATAATAAGAAAAAACTTGAAGAAAAGAGCAAACAATAGTATAATAAACTGTATTGATAAGTTTAGGAGAGAAATTATGGAAACATTATTGATTATAGACGGTAACAGCATAATTAACCGTGCTTACTACGGCATAAAGCCACTGTCCACAAAAGAGGGTATTCCCACAAACGGTATTTACGGCTTTATGAATATACTTTTAAAGCACCTTTCGGATATTAATCCCGATTATCTTTTGGTTGCTTTTGATTTAAAGGCTCCTACCTTCAGGCATAAGGAATACAGCGAATATAAGGCACAGCGTAAGGGTATGCCCGAGGATTTGGCAATGCAGATGCCACATCTTAAAGAGCTTCTTTCGGCAATGAATATTAAAATGCTGTCACAGGAGGGGTATGAGGCTGACGATATTATCGGCACCGTTGCAAAAATGTGCGAGGATAAGGGTATTAAATGCTTTATAGTAACGGGGGACAAGGACGATTTACAGCTTGCAACAGATAAAACACATATCCTTTTAACAGTAACCAGGATGGGTCAGACTATTGTGGAGGATTTCGACAAGGACGCATTTATTGAAAAATATCATGTTACGCCCCATGAATTTATTGACGTTAAAGCAATTATGGGGGACAGTAGCGACAATATCCCGGGAGTAACGGGAATTGGTGAAAAGGGTGCCTTCACACTTATAGAAAACTTCCACTCATTAGAGGGAGTTTATGAAAATATTGATTCCGATATAATAAAAAAGGCTATGCGTCAAAAGCTTATTGAGGGAAAGGAAAGTGCATTTTTAAGCCGTCACCTTGCAACTATTGTGTGCGATATGCCACTTGAATGTGATTTTGAAGAGGCAAGGCGGAAGGAATATAACAAAGAGGCACTTGTAGAAAAACTTAATCAGCTTGAAATGAAAAAAGTTGCAGAAAGGCTGGGCATTGACAAGGAAGAGGAGATTGTATGCACAGAAATTTACCAAGCTGATGACAAGGTGATAGAGGGTATAAAGGATAAATTCTTTTTTATTTTGGATGAAAAGGTCACCTTTTTTGAAAACAATGTGTACGAGGCACCTATAGAAAAGCTGAAAGATGTTTTTGAAGATGAAACAATTGAAAAATTAACATGCGACTATAAAAAAGCAAAGCATATTTTAAGTGATATGGGCATTGAATTAAAGGGAAAGTATTACGATTTTGACTTGGCTGAATATGTGATTAATCCCTCTTTAAAGAATTCTGTGACAAATGTTTCTTTTTTCCCGAAGCTTTACGAAAAACAGCTTGAAACAATAAAAGAAAGGGGACAGGAGGACTTACTTTTCAATATTGAATTGCCCCTTTGCGAAGTGCTTCACTCCATGGAAGAGGAGGGCTTTTTGGTAAATTATGAAGAGCTTAAAATTTTCGGCGAAAAGCTTGGAGAAAGGCTTAATGACCTTGAAAATTCCATATATTTTATGGCAGGGCATGAGTTTAACATAAATTCCACAAAACAGCTTGGAATTGTTTTGTTTGAGGAAATGGGACTTCCCGTGGTGAAGAAAACAAAAACAGGATATTCCACCGACAGCGAGGTATTGGATAAGCTGACGGGAAAGCATGAAATCATTGATTTTATAAGCGAGTACAGACTCCTTATGAAGCTTAAGTCAACGTATGCGGACGGACTTTTAGGCGTGATTAAAGAGGACGGAAGAATTCATTCCACCCTTAATCAGACTGTAACCGTAACAGGCAGAATAAGCAGTACGGAGCCTAATTTGCAAAACATCCCCACCCGTACACCTTTGGGTAGGGAGATACGAAAAATGTTCGTGGCAAAGGAGGGCTACAGCTTGGTTGGTGCCGATTATTCACAGATTGAATTAAGGGTTTTAAGCCATATTTCAAAGGACGAAAATATGGTCCGTGCCTTCCGTGAAAATATTGATATACACACTATGACGGCATCTCAGGTTTTTAACGTTCCTGAATTTCTTGTAACCGATGAAATGCGTTCCGAAGCAAAGACAGTAAATTTCGGAATAATTTACGGTCAGGGGGACTTCGGTCTTGCAAAGGAATTGAAAATATCAATAAAAGCCGCAAAGGCTTATATACAAAGCTACTTTGAAAAGTATTCGGGTGTCCGTGAGTATATGGACAAAACGGTGGAAAAAGCAAAGGAGGAAGGCTTTGTCACAACCATTTTCGGCAGACGTCGTTATATTGAAGAATTAAATGCAAAAAACAAAAACCTTGTGGCATTCGGCGAAAGATGTGCAATGAATACCCCCATACAGGGAAGTGCGGCAGACATTATAAAAATAGCCATGATTCGTGTTTACAATGCGTTAAAGGAAAAATGCCCCAAAAGCCACCTTGTTATGCAGGTACACGATGAACTTATTGTGGAAGCACATAATGACGAAAAGGATTTGGTTGCACAGATTTTGAAAACGGAAATGGAAAATGCCACAGAGCTTATTGTGCCTTTGATTGCACAGGTAAAGTGTGGCAAAAGCTGGTATGATACGAAATAAAAGTATAACAAAGGGGATAAAATTATGAAAGGTAAATTGGTGCTCGGTATTACAGGCGGCTCGGGAAGCGGGAAAAGCCAGGTTTGTAAACTTTTGGCATCTATGGGTGCTTATATAATAGACGGTGACGAGGTAGGTCATAAGGTAACCGCAAGGGAAGACGTGTTAAATGAAATACGTGTTGAGTTTGGTCCCGATGTAATTAAAAGCGACAATACACTTGACAGAAAAAAACTTGGTGAAGTTGTCTTTTCGTCAAAAAGTGCGTTGGAAACATTAAATGTTATAACACATAAAAAGATATTTGATGAAATTGAAAAAATGGTGAAGGAAAGTGACAGTGACTTAATAGTTATAGATGCCGCCGTTCTCAAAGACACAAAGCTTAAAACACTTTGTAATTTTATAATAAGCATTGTTGCACCTATAAATATGCGTGTAGAGCGTATAGTACAACGTGACAACCTGTCCGAACAGAGGGCACTTGACAGAATAAATTCCCAGCCCACAGATGCACAGTATGCCCATGGGGTGGATTTTGTTATACTTAACAACGGCAACGTGGAAAATCTGAACAGAAGAGTAATTGAAATTTTCCAGACCATACGTGACGAATAAACATGGGAAAGGCGTGTATTGATGAAATTTATAAGAAATATTTTGTCAACACTTTTGGCGATTATGGTGTTGATAGGTGCTGTTATAACAGCTTATAGGCTGTTTCCCATAAAATATGTTGAGGAAATAAGAAATGTTTCCGTAGAGATGGGTGTGGATAAATACCTTGTGGCGGCACTTATAAAGGCAGAGAGCAATTTTAAAAGCGATGCACTGTCAAATGCCAATGCAAAGGGTGTAATGCAGCTAACTGACGAAACTGCCGCCTTTTGTGCTGAAAAGATGGGAATTGTGCTTGATGAGGGTGATATTTACGACCCTTATGTAAATATCCGCCTTGGTGTATATTACCTCAAACGCACATTGGAGCTTTTTGACGGTGATGAAACATTGGCAGTTGCCGCCTACAATGCAGGGGAAGGCAGGGTTAAAGAGTGGCTTAATGACCCCACATTTTCAACAGACGGGGAAAGCCTCCACATAATCCCCTATGAGGAAACAAGACGGCATGTGGAGAAAATTAATAGTTATAAGAAAATATATAAATTACTTTATCCGAACCTATAAAAAAGGTCTGTAAAAAAAGTCTCTAAAGAAATAAGTTAAGACCATTTGGGACAGTCCTCCTTATGGCAAATTGGGAGACAATTTGCCAAAGAAACCTTGCGAGGTTTTGTTGGGACAGTCCCGAAATGGTCTTTTTGTTATCTCAGTGCTGACTTTTTTACAGCCCTTTTAAAATTTAAGCATGTATTTATTGCAAATAGGTGAAAGGGAAGATGGAGAAAATGCATATGCCACCGCATAGTCGCCGCAAGGCTCCATTTCACCCTGTGGTGAAACAACAGCTTTTACCAAGGTGCCGTCACTTTCATAAAAACCTACCAAAATCAGCTTATCCTCAGGCATGTACACATAATGTACGCTTACACTGTCTTTTCCGCTTAAGGTTATGACAGGGGTGGAAATACCCAGAATGTATCTTTTTACAGTTTCATAAATGGGAAGAAACTCCTCCGAAATTATACCATCCATAGCCTTTGTAACAGCATCGGGATAGGCTGCCATAAGTGCATCACGTACACCTATATTCCAGCGGTATTTAAAAGCTTCATTAATAGCGTCGTATATATGTTTGTCTATATTTCCCTCTGTCAGCTCTTCCGGAAGTTTTAAAAGATAATCCCTTACATCATCCATAAAACGTATAATTTTTGCTTCTGTGGTGCCTTCTGCAATGATACTGTCAATAAATTCGGGGTAAAGAGTGTAACATTCCTCAAATGCACCTGTTGTGTCATAGTTTAAGGCAAAGACGGGAACAGATAAAAACATTGTTAAACATATAGCCGCAATAATTATTTTTTTTAACATGGTAACCACCTTTTTATTAGCAAAAAAGCGAGAGGTAATCCTCTCGCTTCCTGTTTTCTCTCTCAAATCCGCACTTAGATAGCACGAACAATCTTTCCGCTGCGAAGGCAACGGCTGCACACATGGAGAGTCTTGGGAGTACCGTTTACAAGAGCCTTAACTGTTCTTACGTTAGCCTTCCATGTTCTGTTAGAACGACGATGAGAGTGGCTCACCTGGATACCGAAAGTAACGCCCTTAGCACATACATCACACTTTGCCATACCAATAAACCTCCTTAGCCAAAAGTCATAAATTAAGTTTTTGCGTTAGGCACAAAAACCGATTGTCAATTAATGCATTGCCTATTGTAGCAAACAATCGGGAAAAATGCAAGAGTTTTTTTAAAAAAAGTAAAAAAATATTTTTTGTGTGCCTTTTGAAGGCTAAAATTCCTTGACGGATTGGGTATTTAGGTTTATAATAACATAAATATGCATTAAATATGTAGAAGACTTTTAGGAGGACTTTATATGGCACAGACAATGACACAAAAAATTCTTGCCGCAAAAAGCGGGCTGGAAAGTGTAAAAGCAGGGGACCTTGTCCTTATTAATCTTGACCTTGCAATGGCAAACGATGTAACAGGTCCTGTTGCGGTAAACGTTTTTGAAAATGGGAGACTTACAATAACAGACCCCGATAAGGTTTGTTTTGTACTGGACCATTTTACACCTACAAAGGATATAAAAAGTGCCCAGAACTGCAAACAGGTAAGGGAGTTTTCAAAAAAGCACGGCATTAAAAAAATGTTTGAAGGCGGCTGTGCAGGTGTTGAACACGCACTCTTGCCCGAAAAAGGCATTGTTAAGGCAGGTGATGCCGTTATCGGTGCAGACAGCCATACTTGTACATACGGTGCTTTAAACGCATTCAGCACAGGCGTAGGCTCCACAGATATGGCAATCGGCATGAGCAAGGCAAAGGCATGGATGAAGGTGCCTTCCGCCATATGCTTTAACCTTAAGGGCAATTTCAGTAAGGGCGTAAGCGGTAAAGACCTTATTTTATATATTATTTCAAAAATCGGCGTTGACGGTGCACTTTACAAGTCAATGGAATTTGTGGGTGACGGTGTTTCTGCCCTTACTATGGATGACAGATTTACTATTGCAAACATGGCTATTGAAGCCGGTGCGAAGAACGGCATTTTCATTGCCGATGAAAAAACTGTAGAGTATATGAAAAATGCAGGTGTAGAAGAATATACAACTTATGAACCCGACAGCGATGCGCCTTATGACTATGTGATGGATATTGAATTGAGCGAAGTACCCTTTATGGTGGCATTCCCCCATCTTCCCTCCAACGGAAAGACTGCGAAAGATGCTGAAAAACTGCACATTGAACTTAATCAGGTTGTAATCGGAAGCTGTACAAACGGACGTATTACAGACCTTCGCATTGCGGCAGATGTGTTAAAGGGCAAAAAGGTAAAGGAAGGCGTCAGGGTTATTGTTATCCCTGCAACACCTAAGATTTACAAGGAAGCCTTACATGAAGGTCTTATTGACATATTTATGGATGCAGGCTGTATTGTATCTCCTCCCACATGTGGTCCCTGTCTTGGCGGACACATGGGTATTCTGGCAGACGGAGAAAGAGCTATTGCAACAACAAACCGCAACTTTGTGGGCAGAATGGGTCACGTTGAAAGTGAAGTTTACCTTGCTTCCCCCCTTGTTGCCGCAACAAGTGCTCTCACAGGCTATATAACAGCACCTGAAAACTGATAGGAGGAATTGTAATGAACGTAAAAGGAAATGTTTTTAAATATGGCGATAACGTGGACACAGACGTTATCATTCCGGCAAGATACCTTAACACTTCTGTGGAAAAGGAGCTTGCGGCACACTGTATGGAAGATATAGACAAAACTTTTATCACACGTGTTAATCAAGGTGATATTATGATCGGCGGATGGAATTTCGGTTGCGGTTCCTCCCGTGAACACGCACCTATTGCCATAAAGGCAAGCGGTATTGACCTTATTATTGCAAAAAGCTTTGCACGTATTTTTTACCGCAACTCTATAAATATCGGTCTCCCCATTTTGGAAAGCGAAGAATGTGTTAACGATGCAGAGGAAGGGGATATTATTGAAGCTGACCTTTCAAAGGGCATTATTAAAAATGTTACAAAGGGTAAGGAATACTCCACAACGCCTTTCCCCGAATTTATCCAGGAAATTATAAATTGCGGCGGTCTTGTTGGCTACGCACAGAAAAAATTGTAATTTACAGTCCACACAAAAAGAAAGAAGATGTTAAAAATGATTAAAAATATAGCAGTTATTCCCGGTGACGGTATCGGTCCCGAGGTTGTACGTGAAGCAATTAAGGTCCTTGATGCGGTAAATAAAAAGTTCGGTCATGAATTTAAGTATGAATATTTGCTTGCAGGCGGCTCTTCCATAGACGAATACGGAAAACCTCTTACAGAAGAAACCCTTGAAAAGGCAAAAGCCTCCGACAGCGTTCTTTTAGGTGCTGTTGGCGGTCCCAAGTGGGAAAATATCCCCGGCATACGCCCCGAACAGGCACTTTTAGGGCTTCGTGGCGGTCTGAACCTTTATGCAAACCTCCGCCCTGCAATGATGTATAAAGAGCTTTCCGATGCTTCTCCTTTAAAGAGCGAAATTATCGGTGACGGTATTGATATTATGATTGTCCGTGAATTGACAGGCGGTATCTACTTTGGTGAAAGCGGAAGAAGTGAGGACGGAAAGAGTGCTTACGACACAGAAAAATATTCCGATTACGAAATAGAAAGGCTTCTTGTTCACGCTTTTGAAATTGCAATGAAGCGTAATAAGCATGTTACCGTTGTTGACAAGGCAAACGTTCTGGAATCTTCACGTCTCTGGCGTGAAGTTACAAAGAAGGTAGCACCCAATTACCCCGAGGTTACTGTTGACTATCTCTACGTTGACAATGCCTCCATGCAGCTTGTAAGAAACCCCAAGCAGTTTGACGTTATTGCAACAAGCAACATTTTCGGCGATATCCTTTCCGACGAAGCAAGCCAGATTACAGGTTCTATCGGTATGCTTCCCTCCGCATCTTTAGGCGAAGGTACTTTTGGTATGTATGAGCCTGTTCACGGTTCTGCTCCCGATATTGCAGGTGAAAACAAGGCAAATCCCTTGGCAACAATCCTTTCTGCGGCTATGATGCTCCGTTATTCCTTCGGCATGACAAAGGAAGCTGACTGTATTGAAAATGCAGTTGCAAAGGTTCTTTCTGACGGCATCAGAACAGGCGATATCGCAGGTGGCGGTGAATTTATCGGCTGTAAGGAAATGGGCGATGCTGTGGTAGAAAGATTATGATAAAAAGTCTTTATCCAAAATTACACGTTGAAAATATAAAGAGCATCACTGCCTCCATACTTAAAGAAAAAGGTATGGAGGCTGTGGTGCTTGATATAGATAATACTCTTGTACCTCACAATGACCCAAATCCCACAAAAGAGGTAATGGATTTTCTTTCGGACATGAAGGAAAATAACATAAAAATATGCGTTGTTTCAAACAATAACAAAAAAAGGGTTGAAAGCTTTGCAAAAAAAATCGGCATTGAATATTTTGTTGCCGATGCATTAAAACCCCGTGCCTACGGATATCTGGAAGCATCACGGATTATGGAGGTTTTGCCTTCTAAAACTGCGGCAATCGGGGACCAGCTTTTTACGGACATTTTAGGCGGTAACCGTGCAGGCTGCTATAGCGTGCTTGTTGACCCCATTGACCCAAAAAGCGAACCCTTTTATATAAAACTGAAACGTGTGTTGGAAAAGCTCTTTTTAAGAAAAGGTGTATAAAGATGAACATTACAGGTAAAACCATTCAGCTTGGTGTTATAGGCGACCCTGTTGAACACTCCATTTCACCACAGCTACACAATACAATGATTGAAAAAACACTTTTGGATTTTACATATAGTGCATATCACGTTAAAAAAGATGACTTGAAAAAGGCATTGGAGGGTATGCGTGCACTTAACATCCGCGGTTTTAATGTTACAATCCCCCACAAACAGGAGGCCTTCCGTCTTTGTGACTGCGTTGACCCCTTTGCAGAAAAGATGGGTGCCTGTAACACCCTTTGCAATAAAAACGGTGTTATAAAAGGCTACAATACCGACGGCCCCGGCTTTATCCGTGCTTTGGAATACAAAGGTGTAGACGTAAAAGGCAAAAGCGTTGTCATTTTAGGTGCAGGCGGTGCCGCTTCAGGTGTTTTAATGGCAGTGGCAGATAGCGGTGCAAAAAAAATTACTGTTGTAAACAGAACATATGAAAAGGCAGAGGCACTGGCAGATAAGATAAACAGCTATTACCCCTCCATAGCATGTGCATCTGACAGCTTTAATGATTGCGATATTTTAATAAACACCACAAGTGTAGGCATGAATTCATCCGAGTCCCCTATTGAAAATTTAACGGGACTTAATAAAGGCGGGGTTGTATGTGACATAGTTTACTGCCCCCGTGAAACAGCACTTTTAAAAATGGCAAGGGAAAAGGGCTTTAAAACAGTAGGCGGTATAGGTATGCTTATAAATCAGGCGGTAATTGCCTTTGAAATTTTTACGGGAGTAAAAGTTGACAAAGAAACCGTTGACTATCTTTACCGCATGACAGAGCTTGAAAAAAGCATTGTTTTAACAGGGTTTATGGGAACAGGAAAGTCAACTGTGGGAAAAAGGCTTTGTGCTTTGACAGGTGCACAGTTTATTGATACCGATGCCTTGATTGAAGAAAAAGAAAATATGCCCATATCCGAAATTTTTGAAAAACACGGCGAGGAATATTTCCGTGATGTTGAATCTATGGTTATAAAAAGCCTTGCAGGAACAAAGGGCGCAGTCATATCCTTGGGCGGCGGTGCTGTAATAAGAGAGGAAAATATCAATATTTTAAGAGAAAAGGCAGTTGTCTTTTGCTTGCATGCAGACATTGAAAAGGTGTACAAAAACATCGGTGGTAACACTGATACACGCCCTCTTCTTTCAGGTAAAACAATGGAGGAAGCACAAAAACTTTTAGACTCAAGACGTGAAAAATACAAAAATTGTGATGTGACAGTCGATGTAACTGAAATGGAAAAGGAAGAAGCGGCAGACAGAATACTTGAAATTTACATGAAAATGATAGAAGGCTGAAAAATGAGAACTATCGCAGAAAATATTGAATTTGTAAAAAACGAAATAGAAGAAGCAAAGAAAAGAGCTGAAAGAAAAGATGATGTTACCCTTATTGCCGTAACAAAAACCTTCCCCGTGGAGGATATACGGGAGGCAGAAATGGCAGGGATTACTCTTTTCGGTGAAAACCGTGTCCAGGAAATGATGGAAAAGTTTGACTATTTTCCAAATGCATCATGGCATCTTATAGGTCATTTGCAGAAAAACAAGGTAAAATACGTTGTGGGAAAGGCTTGTCTTATCCATTCCGTTGATTCTTACGAGCTTCTTAGTGAAATTAACCGTGTTGCCGAAAAAAAGGGTATAATTCAAAATGTGCTTTTAGAAGTAAATATATCGGGAGAAAAGAGCAAATATGGTTTGACAACAGAGGAAATAACAGATATAATAAGTAGGATGGGGGAACTTGTAAACACCCGCATTAAAGGTTTTATGACAATGGCCCCGAAATGCGATAATGCAGAAGAAGTAAGATGGGTGTTCAAAAAGGCAAAAGAGCTTTTTGAATATTACAAAAAAGACAATTCTTCGATTGACACTCTTTCAATGGGTATGAGTAACGACTATACCGTTGCCGTTGAAGAAGGGGCAACAATGGTCAGAGTAGGTTCTTCCATTTTCGGAAAAAGAAATTAACAGAAGGAGAAATAGTTATGTCAGTGATGGATTCCATAAAGAAATTTGTATTTCCTGCCGTTGATGATATTGACGATGAATACGAAGACGAGGCATCAGTAAAGCCTCAGGGTGCACCAAAAGCCCCCATTAAAGAGGAATTTTCCGCAACAGGCGTAAAAAAAGGCAAGGTTGTACGTTTTAACACAGGTGCAATTTCTCAGATTGTAGTTGTAAAGCTTGACTCAAATTCAGGCGTAAAGGTTATTATCGATAATTTGAAAAACAATATCCCCGTAATTTTTAATATTGCACGTCTTGACAGAAGTGATGCAGTAAGGGTAGTGGATGTTGTTTACGGTGCATCCTACGGTCTTGAAGGCAGTATGCAGAAGGTGAGCAATGATATTTTCGTTGTAGCACCCCACAATATGGAAATTACAGGCGATATCGCCGAAAAAATCCTGGGTGTTGACGATTTTTCATGGGATGTGTAAATGAATAACCGTGAAAAATTCCTGTCATCCCTGGAAAAGGATGATAAGGAAACATTGGCAAAGGTTTTTGACAAATCTCAGCTTTGTTTGAAAATAGGCAGGGAAACGTTCACCTCCTTTTTGTCAGAGAGGGAATATTCTCTCGTGCTTGAAAGACAAAAGAATATTGACTCTGTTCCCTTCTACGCCTTTGGTGGCTTTACGGGGGCAGGACGGGTTATGCTGTGCTTTGGTGAAGAAGAGGCACCCTTCCCCATAAGTGCAATAACCATTACAGGTAAAGGTATTGAAAAATTAAAGCACCCCGACTTTTTAGGCAGTCTTATGAGCATGGGGATTGAACGCCACAGCTTAGGCGACATTGTCATGGGTACAGACAGGTGCGTTGTATTTGCCGAAGATGCAATTGCCGGGTATATTGCAACGAATTTAACTATGGTTGGCGGTGTATATGTGGAATGTAGTGTTTCGCCATCATATGATGTGGAAATTACACATACCTTTGAAGAAATCTCAGGTACGGTGGCATCCCTTCGTGCTGACAGCGTTGTAAGCGTAATGCTTAAATCCTCAAGAAGCAAGGCTGTGGAATATATCGAAGGACAGAAATTTTTCTTAAACCAAATCTTATGCACAAAATGCGATAAAGAAATTAAAGAAAATGATATTTTAACAGTCCGTCATCACGGCAAGGCAAAGGTTTGTGATATATCGGGCAGAAGCAAAAAAGGGCGTATTTTTGTAAAACTTGAAAAATATATGTGAGGAGGGCTATTATGCTTACACCACTTGAAATTCAGAAAATTGAATTTAAAAAGAAAATGGGCAAGTACGTAGCAAACGATGTTGATGAAATCTTAGGCGTAATTTCTGCCGACTATGAAACTTTGTACAAGGAAAATATAAAGCTTCGTGATAAGCTGGAAGTTTTAGAGGATTTGGTCAACAAGTACAAGACCATGGAGGACACAATGCGTGATACCCTTGTTGTGGCACAGAAGGCTGCCGATGATTTGGCAAAGGGTGCCACACAAAAGGCTGAAAACATAATCGCCCGTGCAGAAAAAGAAGCTGAAATGATTTGCGAAGGTGCACGTATCAAAGCAAATCAGACCTTCAGCGAAAGTGAAAAGCTGAAAAATGATATTTATACATACAGTGTACAGGTTGAAAACATATTGAATGCACAAAAACAGCTTGTGGCACAGATTCTTAATTTAAGGAGTGATAGTAATGGATTACAGTCAGACGCTGAATCTTCCGAAAACTGATTTCCCCATGAGGGCATCTCTTCCTCAGAGAGAGCCTGAAATACTTGACAGATGGCTTAGTGAAGACCTTTACGGTAAATTGATGGCACATAACGAGGGTAAGCCCCTCTTTATCCTTCATGACGGCCCTCCCTATGCTAACGGTGATATGCATATGGGTCATGCATTGAACAAAACATTAAAGGATATTATCACACGTTATAAGAATATGAGTGGCTTTAAGGCACCTTATATCCACGGTTGGGACACTCACGGTCTTCCCATTGAAAGACAGGCTATTAAAAAGCTTGGTATAAACCGTGAAAGTGCAGGCCCTGTTAAGTTCCGTGAAACATGCCGTGACTTTGCACTGGGCTATGTTGAAAATCAGAAAAAGCAAATTCAACGTCTTGGCTCAATCGGTGACTGGGACGATATTTATGTAACACTTGACCCCAAGTTTGAAGCCGAGCAAATCCGTATTTTCGGTGCAATGGCAAAAAAGGGCTATATTTACCGCGGTCTTAAGCCTATTTACTGGTGCCCTGATTGTGAAACAGCCTTGGCAGAAGCTGAAATTGAATATGCAGAAGACAAAACAAACTCCATCTACGTTAAGTTTAACGTGAAGGAGGACAACGGCTTATTTGAAAAATTCGGCATTGACAAGAAGGACGTATACTTCGTTATATGGACAACAACAACATGGACACTTCCTGCCAACGTTGCAATTTCCCTTAACCCCGACTTTGAATACAGCTTAGTTAAAGCAAATGGCGAAGTTTACGTTATTGCAACAGAGCTTGTTGAAAATGCAATGGCTGAAGGCGGCATTACACAGTACGAAACTGTAGGCACACTTAAGGGCAGTGAAATGGAATATGTTGTGTGTCAGCATCCCTTTATCGAAGACAGGGAAAGCCTTATTATCGTAGGTGACCACGTAACACTTGATGCCGGTACAGGTTGTGTACACACTGCTCCCGGTCACGGTGTTGAAGACTATATTGTATGCCAGAAGTATAAACAGCTCCCCATCGTTGTTCCCGTTGACTCTAAGGGTTATTTAAACGAGCTTGCAGGGGAATTTAACGGTCTTTTCTATGAAAAGAGTAACGAAAAGATTATTGAAAGATTAAAGAAGGACAATGCACTTTTTGCAATAACTCCCATTATCCACCAGTACCCTCACTGCTGGAGATGCCATGAACCTATTGTGTTCCGTGCAACAGAACAGTGGTTTGCTTCCGTTGATGATATTAAGGAAGCGGCAGTTAAGGAAATCGAAAAGGTAAAGTGGATTCCCGCTTGGGGCGAAGACAGGATTAAGTCTATGGTTGTTGACCGAAATGACTGGTGTATTTCCCGTCAGAGAACATGGGGCGTTCCCATTCCGATTTTCTATTGTGCAGATTGTAAGAAGCCTTTGGTTACTGATGAATCCATTGAAGCTGTAGCACGCCTCTTTGGCGAAGAAGGCTCTATTGCATGGTGTACACATGAAGCTGAAGAAATTTTGCCTGAAGGTACAAAGTGTGAATGTGGATGCAGTAAGTTCACAAAGGAAAAGGACATTATGGATGTATGGTTTGACTCAGGAAGCAGCCATGCAGGTGTACTTGATGTTAAAAAGTCCCTTACATTCCCCGCGGATGTTTACCTTGAAGGTAACGACCAGTACCGTGGTTGGTTCCAGTCCTCACTTTTAACTTCCGTTGCGGCACGTGGCTGTGCACCTTATAAAACAGTTATCACGCATGGTATGATTGTTGACCAGACAGGTGCAAAGATGAGTAAGAGCAAGGGCAATGGTATTGCTCCCTCTGACATTATAGATAAATATGGTGCCGACATACTCCGTTTGTGGGTTGTATCTGCCGACTATAAGACAGATATGAGAATTTCCGATGAAATCTTGAAACAGCTCAGCGAAGCCTACAGAAAAATCAGAAATACTGCACGTTTCATCTTAGGTAACATTTCCGATTTTAACCCCGATTGCGACATGGTTTCCTATGAAGATATGCAGGAAATTGACAAGTGGGCGTTGATAAGATTAAACAAACTTGTAGAAAAGGTTATTTCTGCATATGATTCCTATGAATTCCATATGATTTATCACAATATCCACAACTTCTGTGTTGTAGATATGAGTAACGTATATCTTGATATTATCAAGGACCGCCTTTATACCCAAAAGGCTGACAGCAAGGAAAGAAGAAGTGCACAGAGTGCTATGTACATTGTACTTGACTCTATCGTTAAGCTTATTGCACCCTTCCTTTGCTATACCTCCGAAGAAATCTGGAGCTACATGCCCCATAAGGCAACAGACGAGGATTTCTCCGTTACAATGAACGACATGCCCAAGGTAAACCCCGCATATGTTGACGATGAAATCGAACAAAAGTGGGATAGACTCCTTTCCATTCGTGAAAAAGTGCTTAAGGCACTTGAAGAAGAAAGAGCTGCTAAGAGAATCGGTAAGAGTCTTGAAGCGGCAGTTACAATAACTGCGGATGGTGATTACGAGTTCCTTAAGAATATTGAAGCAACTCTTGCTGAAGTATTTATTGTTTCCTCTGTCAAGGTGGAAAAGGGCGAAGATAATATTGCTATAACTGCTGCAGAAGGCACAAAGTGTGAAAGATGCTGGACTGTTTCCAAGTCTGTGGGTACAATTTCAGCACACCCCACTATTTGTGCAAGATGTGCGGCTAACTTAGAATGATTTTTTTCGTCACAGAGGAAGTGTTTCCTCTGTGACGAAATGCTATGGAGAGATGATTTTGAAAAAGAGTCTTGTAGTTAAATATTCCGTTTTTTCATTAATTGCTGTTATTATATGTGTTTTAGACCAAGCGACAAAGTCTTATATTGCATCTACCTTTATAACAGGCGAAACAAGAAATGTTATATCGGGAATTTTAAATTTCACCTATGTTAAGAACAAGGGTGCCGCATTCGGTATGCTCCAAGGGCAGAAGGTAGCATTTCTCGTTCTTACGGTGGTTGTTTTTGTTGCGGCAATATGGTACATCGGCAAGCACCGCCCTGAAAGCTCGCTGTTTCTTTGTGCTATAAGCTTTATTCTTTCAGGTGCTGTAGGTAACGCTATTGATCGTGTTATGTTAGGCTTTGTCCGTGACTTTATCGAAGTGGCATTTATAAACTTCCCTGTATTCAATATAGCTGACTGTGCCATCTGTATAGGGGCAGGTTTACTTATTATACATGCATTCAGAAACACCGAGGAGTAATATGACAGATAAGATAGTATTAGAAGCAACAGAAAACGCACGGTGCGATAAATTTATTGCCGAAAATGTACAGGGCGTTTCACGCTCACACATCAAACGCCTTTTTGATGAAGGAAAGGTGTTTGTAAACGGCGTAGAGAGAAGTGCTTCCTATAAATTAAAAATAGGGGACGAAATCACATTTGAAATCCCCGAAACTCAGGAAATTGATGCTGAACCTGAAAATATCCCCATTGATATTGTGTACGAGGACGATTACCTTCTTGTAATAAATAAAAAGCGTGGTATGGTAGTTCATCCCGCACCGGGAAACAATTCGGGAACACTTGTTAATGCAATCCTTTATCACTGTCAAGGTAACCTTTCGGGCATTAACGGAAAAATAAGGCCCGGTATTGTCCACAGAATAGATAAGGACACAACGGGGCTACTTGTTGTGGCAAAAACTAACGAAGCACACCTTTGTCTGTCGGACCAGCTTGGGGACAGAAGTCTGTCAAGGGAGTATTACGCACTTGTTCACGGGAACATAAAAGAGGACAGCGGCACAGTTGACGCTCCCATTGCCAGAAGCCTTACCGACCGTAAGAAAATGGCGGTGTCATATAAAAACAGCCGTGAAGCGGTAACTGACTTTTTTGTTGAAGAACGCTTCGGCATGTACACTCTTGTGCGTTGCAAATTAAGAACGGGCAGAACACATCAGATACGTGTTCATATGAAACACATCGGTCACCCCATTGTAGGGGATAAGGCATACGGTGTAAAAAAGGAAGAATTTAATCTTGAAGGACAGCTCCTTCATGCAGGCAAAATCGGTTTTATACACCCTGAAAGCGGGGAAAGGGTCAGCTTTTCTGCACCTATTCCCGAAGACTTTCAGAAGGTTTTAGATATACTTTTTAACAGAAGAGAAAGAGAGGATTGACCATGATTTCAGGAAGAAAGGACCTTTTAGGTATCCGGGAGCTTTCCAAAGAAGACATTATAGCTATTTTGGACAAGGCAGACGAAATGAAGAAAATTGTAAAATCGGACAATAAGAAAATTTCGGCCTTACAAGGCAAAAGCGTAATCACCTTGTTTTATGAAAATTCCACAAGAACACGCACAAGCTTTGAACTTGCAAGTAAGTATATGGGTGCATCCAGTGCCAATATCGCCGCATCAGGCTCATCTATTCAGAAGGGTGAATCACTTATTGACACAGGTAAAACTCTTGACTCTATGGGTACAGACGCTATAATAATCCGTCACAGTGCATCAGGTGCCCCTCATCTTCTGGCAAAGAACGTTAAGGCAAGCGTTATAAACGCAGGGGACGGCATGAACGAGCATCCCACACAGGCCCTTTTGGATATGCTTACAATTCGTGAAAAGAAGGGCAAAATCGAAGGCTTAAAGGTTGCAATAATCGGTGATGTTACACATTCACGAGTTGCAAGAAGCGACACCTTTGCTTTAACAAAATTAGGTGCAGAAGTCTTTATTGCAGGTCCTCCCACACTTATACCTTTGGATTTTGAAAAATTGGGCAATGTTGTAATGTGTGAAAGCGTAGAGGAAGCAATCTTTGAAGCTGATGTTATAATTAACCTCCGTATTCAGCTTGAAAGACAAAAGTCTGCTCTTTTCCCGACGGTACGTGAATACAGCGAATTTTTCGGCATGAGCTTAGACAGGCTGAAATTTGCAAAGCCCGATGCACTTATTATGCACCCCGGTCCCGTAAACCGCGGTATTGAAATTTCCACATACGTTGCAGACTGTGACCAAAGCGTAATTAACGAACAGGTTACAAGCGGTGTTGCGGTACGAATGGCAGTATTGGACATGTTGTGTAACTGATTTACGGTATTACTTTATAGCATAGGGAGGAATAAGTATGAAATTACTGGTAAAAAACGGTCATATTATAGATTTGAAGAATAACCTTGATATGTACGGTGATATTTTAGTTTTAGACGGTGTTATCGTACAGATTGGTGAAAATATTGAAGATAGCGAAGCGGAAATTATAGATGCTAAGGGCATGGTTGTTTCCGCAGGTCTTATAGACATGCACGTTCACCTTCGTGAACCCGGGTTTGAATATAAGGAGGATATAATGACAGGAACAAAGGCGGCAGCTGCGGGGGGATTTACCTCTGTTTGCTGTATGCCCAACACAAAGCCTGTATGCGACAACGGTGCAGTTGCAAGCTTTATCCGTTCCCGTGCAGAAAAGGTTGCCTCCTGTAGGGTTTTCCCTGTAGGTGCAATCACAAAGGGACTTGAAGGTGTGGAGCTTGCTGAAATGGGCGAAATGAAGAAGGAGGGCATTGTTGCGGTATCTGACGACGGCAGACCTGTTTCAAACGGTTCCGTTATGCGTAGGGCACTTATGTATGCATCACATTTTGACCTTCCCGTAATAAGCCACTGTGAAGAATTAAGCCTTCTTGACTCAGGCAGTATGAACGACTCGGAAACTTGTACATTATTGGGACTTCGCCCCATTGTTCCCGCTGTTGAGGAAGCAATGGTTGCCCGTGACATTTTAATTGCGGAACACGAAAAGAAGAGAGTACACATTGCCCACGTAAGCACACGGGGAAGTGTTGATTTAATCCGTCAGGCTAAACGCCGCGGTGTACTTGTTACATGCGAAACGGCACCTCACTATTTCTCTCTTACAGATAAAGCGGTAGCCGGCTATAACACAAACGCAAAGATGAATCCTCCCCTTCGCAGTCAGGATGATGTTGATGCTATTGTTGAAGGACTTTGTGACGGTACTATCGATGCAATCATCACAGACCATGCACCACACCATATTGACGAAAAGAACCTTGAATTTGACTATGCGGCAAACGGCATTGTGGGACTTGAAACCTCCCTTGCACTTAGCATAACATATCTTGTTAAAACAGGCAAAATGACACTTGGGGAAATGCTCTTGAAGATGACAAGTAACCCTTCGGGCATTTTGAACTTAGGCTTAGGCGAAATTGCATTAGGTGCAATAGCTGACCTTACTATTTTTGACCCTGACGAAATATGGACTGTTGATGTGAATAAGTTTAATTCAAAGAGCAAAAACTCACCCTATGACGGATATACTCTGTCGGGTAAAGCTCATGTTACTATTGTAGAGGGACGGGTGATGTATAATGGATAAACTCATTAAAAAAATTATTGAAAAGGATATGAACCCCACTGTTGCAGGTTTGGATCCCAAACTTGACTATGTACCTGATTTTATTAAGATACCCTGCATGGAAAAGGCTGGGGATAATCTTGCAAAGGGTGCGGCAGATGCACTTTATGAATTTAACAAGGTTTTAATTGATAACCTTTATGACATTGTTCCCGCTGTTAAGCCACAAAGTGCCTACTACGAAATGTACGGCATTGAAGGCATTAAGTGCCTTCAGAAAACTATGGAATATGCCAAAGAAAAAGGTATGTATGTGCTTTTGGATGTAAAGCGTGGCGACATCGGTGCAACGGCAGAGGCCTATTCCGCAGGATATATCGGACAGACCGACTACATGGGCAAAAAGGCAAGGAGCTTTACCCCCGATTGTATAACTGTTAACCCCTATCTTGGAACAGACGGATTAAAACCCTTTGTTAAGGATTGCAGTGAAAATGACAAGGATATTTTCATCCTTGTTAAAACAAGTAATCCTTCTTCCGGAGAATTGCAGGATTTAAAGGTTGACGGAACACCTATCTATGAAAAAACTGCACAGATTGTATGTGATTTAGGTAAAGATTCCGTTGGCGAATACGGCTATAACCGTATCGGTGCTGTTGTTGGTGCAACATACCCCATGCAGCTTACACGCCTTCGTGAAATTATGCCAAATACATTTTTCCTTATCCCCGGCTACGGTGCACAGGGCGGAAAGGCAGAGGACTGTGCTTTGGCGTTTGACAAGAACGGTCTAGGCGGTTTGGTTAATTCCTCCCGTGGCATTATGTGTGCATATAAGAAAGGCGACTGGAAGGATGAAGAATTCGGATTGGCGGCACGTAGAGAAGCAGAGAATATGAAGGAGGCTCTTAAAAAATGTATACTCAAGTAAAATACTGTAAGATAGTTTCAAAAAGAGAAATTGCGAAAAATCAGATTGAGCTTCTTCTTGAAAATGAAGCTTTGGCACGTGAGGCACAGCCGGGACAGTTTGTCCACATAAATATCGGCAGTGACAAGCACATTTTAAGGCGTCCTATCTCAATTTGTGACGCATATGATAATATTACACGTATCGTTTTTGAATTAAAAGGTGACGGTACAAGAATTTTAAGCGAAAAAAATGTTGGTGACACAATCGATCTTCTTGGCCCCTTAGGCACAGGCTTTACTGTTGACAAAGAGGCAAAGGCTGTTGTTTTAGGCGGCGGACTTGGCTCCTTCCCACTTTTGTTCCTTGCAAAGAATTTGACAAGCCCAAAGGTATTCTTGGGCTTCCGTGATAAGGAAATGGTTTGCATGGAGGAGGACTTTTCCGCCTGTGGCGAAACTGTTATTGCGACAGATAACGGCACCTACGGATATAACGGCTTTGCAATAAATGCCGCAAAGGATGCAATTGATGATTGCGACATTATCTATGCCTGCGGACCGGGTCCCATGTTAAAAGCAGTAAAACAGCTTGCCGAAGAAAAGGGCATTAAAGCTGAAATCAGCATGGAACAGCGAATGGGATGCGGATTAGGTGCTTGCCTTGTGTGCGTTTGCAAAACACATTCAGGTTATGACAAGGTTTGCCAGAAGGGTCCCGTATTTGATGCGAAAGAGGTGGTTTTTGAATGATAAATACTAAAGTTAATTTTTGCGGTGTTGAATTTGAAAATCCCGTTGTAACAGCCAGCGGTACATTTGGCTTCGGCTATGAATATTCACAGTATTATGATTTGGATTATATAGGCGGCATAAGCGTTAAGGGACTTACCTTAAAGCCCAGAGAGGGTAACAAACCTCCCCGTATTGCCGAAGTTTACGGTGGTATTTTAAACAGCGTGGGACTTCAGAACCCCGGACTTGAACACTTTTTGGAATACGACTTGCCCTTTTTGAAAAACAAGTTTAAAAAGTGCAAAATTATTGCTAATATTGCCGGAAACACTGTAGAAGATTATATTGAAATGGGCAAACTTATAAGCCAAAGTAATGTTGATTTGGTTGAAATGAATATTTCCTGCCCCAACGTAAAAGAGGGCGGTGTTGCTTTCGGTACTGACCCTTGCATGGTGGCAGAAATTACATCAAAGGTTAAAGAAAAGTGCGGAAAACCCCTTGTTGTAAAACTTTCCCCCAATGTTACCGATATAACCGCAATTGCAAAAAGTGCCGAAAAAGCAGGTGCTGACGGACTTAGCCTTATTAACACCCTTTTGGGTATGAAAATTGATATCAGAACACGCCGTCCCATTTTAAACAACAATGTTGGCGGTATGAGCGGCCCCGCTGTAAAGCCTGTTGCCGTAAGAATGGTATGGCAGGTTAAAAATGCTGTAAATATCCCCATTATAGGTATGGGCGGCATATGTGACGGCAATGATGCAGTTGAATTTATGCTTGCAGGTGCAAGCCTTGTATCTGTAGGTACACAGAACTTTGTTGACCCCTATGCGGCAATAAAGACTGCATCAGGCATTGAAGAATATCTTAAAAATAATAACATCGGTGATGTAAACGAAATCATCGGGGCAGTAAAGCCTTGGTAAAAAAACGAAAAGAGTGATACAGATGAGTAAAGGTAAATTTTATATTACTACACCTATATATTATCCAAGTGACAAACTTCATATCGGTCATGCATACTGTACTGTAGCGGCAGACAGCATTGCAAGATATAAGAGAGCACAGGGCTATGACGTAATGTTTTTAACAGGTACTGACGAACACGGTCAGAAAATTCAGCGTAAGGCAGAAGCTAAGGGCGTTACACCGCAGGAATATGTTGACAACATCGTTTTAGGCATTAAGGACTTGTGGAAATTAATGAACGTTTCCAACGACCGCTTTATCCGTACAACAGACGAAATGCACGTAAAAGCCGTTCAGAAAATTTTCAACAAGCTTTACGAAAAGGGCGATATTTATAAAAGCGAATACGAAGGTTTATACTGCACACCTTGCGAAGCCTTCTGGACCCCCACCCAGCTTAAGGACGGCAAGTGTCCCGACTGTGGCGGCAATGTTGAAAAAACAAAGGAGGAAAGCTATTTCTTCCGTCTTTCAAAATATCAGGATAAGTTAATCGATTTAATTGAAAATAACCCCGACTTTTTACAGCCTGCTTCAAGGCAAAACGAAATGTTAAATAACTTCCTCCGCCCGGGGCTTGAGGATTTGTGCGTTTCAAGAACAAGCTTTAACTGGGGTATTCCCGTAACATTTGACCCTAAGCATGTTGTGTACGTATGGCTTGATGCACTTACAAACTACATTACTGCTATGGGTGCATTTACTGACAATGATGAGGACTTTAAAAAGTACTGGCCCTGTGACGTACATCTTGTGGGCAAGGAAATCGTAAGGTTCCATTCAATAATCTGGCCTGCTATGCTTATGGCACTTGATTTGCCCCTTCCTAAGCAGATTTTCGGTCACGGTTGGCTTAAAATCGACGGGGATAAGATGAGCAAGAGTAAGGGAAACGTGGTTGACCCTGTTGTACTTGTAAATAATTACGGCGTTGACGCTATCAGGTATTTCTTGATGCGTGAAGTTCCCTTCGGAAGCGACGGCGACTTTACAAACGAAACACTTATTGCACGTATTAACGCAGACCTTGCAAACGATTTGGGTAACCTTGTTTCAAGAACTGTTGCGATGGTTGAAAAGTACTTTGGCGGCACCATCCCCGAAGAAAGAGAAACAGCGGATATTGATAACGAGCTTATTTCACTTGCATCAAAAACAGCTGAAAATGTTGAAAAACTGATGGATTCCTTTGATTTTTCCAACGCACTCAGCGAAATATGGAAACTTATTTCAAGAGCAAACAAGTACATTGATGAAACAACACCCTGGGTACTTAGTAAGGATGAAACAAAGAAGGCACGCCTTGCCACGGTAATGTATAACCTTGTTGAATGTTTGCGTATCGTTTCCGAGCTTATACGCCCTGTAATGCCAAACACAACGCCCAAAATCCTTGAACAGATTGGATGCGACTCATACGGTTGGGACAGTGCAAAGGAATACGGCAAGGCAAAGAATGTAACAGTTAAGAAGGGCGAAGTTTTATTCCCCCGTATAGACCTGGAAAAAGAGCTTGAACGCCTTGAACAGGAAAAGAAGGCAAAGGAAGAACCACCTAAAAAGACAATTGAAAAGCCCGAAGAAAAGGAAGAAATCACAATTGACGAATTTTGCAAGATTGACCTTCGTGTAGGTACGGTACTTTCTTGCGAAAAGGTTAAAAAGTCAAACAAGCTTTTAAAGTTCCGGCTTGACTTTGGCTATGAACAGCGTCAGATTGTATCGGGTATTGCAAAATATTATAACCCTGACGATTTAATAGGCAAGCAGGTTGTGGCAGTTGTTAATCTTAAGCCCGTAAAACTTTGCGGTGAGGACAGTTTCGGTATGATTTTGTCTGCCGCAAATGGTGAAGAGCTTTCACTTGTATCGCCTATTGCACCTATTACAGAGGGCAGTGAGGTACGATAATGTTATTTGACGTTCATGCACATTACGATGACGAGCGTTTTGACGAGGACAGGGATATTATCCTGTCCTCAATGCATGATAACAACGTTGGTCATATTATAAATATAGGTTGCGATATTGAGTCAAGCGAAAAAAGTATTGAACTTAGCGAAAAATATCATTTCGTATATGCGGCAGTGGGCTTTCACCCCCACGAAGCGGAAAATGTAAGAATAGGCGACTACGACAGAATAATTGAAATGGCAAAACACGAAAAGGTGGTTGCCATAGGTGAAATCGGACTTGATTACTATTACGGCAAAGACACTATGGAAATTCAGCGTAAGGTTTTTTTTGAGCAGATTGAGCTTGCAAAAAGTGTTGATTTGCCCTTTCAGGTTCACTCTCGCGATTCCACCCGTGACTGTCTTGCAATTTTAAAAGAGGCAAAGATGGGCGACAGACGTGGTATGATGCACTGCTTTTCAGAAAGCAGAGAAACTGCCCGTGAAATGCTTAACTTAGGCATGAAAATTTCAATAGGCGGTATTGTAACCTTTAAAAATAACGTGAAAACCGTTGAGGTTGTAAAATACGTACCCATTGAAGAAATGATGATTGAGACAGACTCTCCCTATCTTGCACCGGTGCCTTATCGCGGCAAGCGTAACAGTTCGGTGTATATGCACGCTGTGGCTGAAAAAATTGCCCTGTTAAAGGGCATGGATGTAGAAGAGGTTGTGGCAATTACGGAAAAGAACGCAAAAGACTTTTTTAATATTAAGGACTGAATATGATGAACATTATTGCATACCCCATAGGGGACAGCTTATACTTAAACTTAACAAACCGTTGTACAAATGCGTGTACTTTTTGTGTGCGTACAACAACAGATGAAGGCATGGGCTACGACTTGTGGATTGACAAAGAGCCTACAGTTGATGAAATGGTAGAGGACATAAAGGCAAAGGGTGTTGAAAAATATAAGGAACTTGTCCTTTGCGGTTACGGCGAACCTACGGAAAGGTTTTTTGACATGATTGAGGTTGTACGGCAAATTAAAGAATACTGCCATATAAAAGTCCGCCTTAACACAAACGGTCACGCCAACATGATTGCAGGGGAAGATGTAACAGGACATATGGAAGGACTTATTGATGTTGTGTCAATCTCCCTTAATGCTCCCAATGCAAAAAAATATAACGAAATTTGTAACTGCCAATACGGTGAAGAAGGCTTTTACGGTATGTTGGAATTTGCAAAATGTGCAAAGAAATATGTGCCGGAAGTGGTATTTTCTGTTGTTGATGTTATGGACAAGGAAGATATTGATGCCTGCAGACAGATTGCCGAGGAAATCGGCGTTAAATTCCGTGTAAGAGAGCTCATAAAATAAACAGGGGTGAGGTTATGAAGATAGGTATTATCGGTGCCGGCAGGGTGGGGGTCAGCTTTGGACGTCTCCTTTACGAAAAAAACCTTTTGTCGGGCTTTTATTCCGATGTATATCCCACATTTGACTATCCTGTTTTTGAAACTGCAGAAATGCTTTGTAATGCTTCTGATATAATATTTATAACAGTGCCTGACAAAGCCATAAATACTGTATGGAATGAAATTAAAGGCTACTGTGAAAATAAAACAGTGTGCCATATGTCAGGAGCCATGAGTGCTTATGACGCTTTCGGCGACAAAAAGGAAGCGGCAAGTCTGCATCCTATGATGGCAGTATCCTCCATAAACAGTACGGAAGAATTAAAAACTGCCATCTTCACTGTTGAGGGTGGCAAGGCAGATGCTATTATAGATATGTTTCCTTTCCTTGACATAAGAAAGATTAACTCTGACAAAAAGAAGCTTTATCATGCTTCATGTGTTTTTGCAAGCAATCTCTTGCAGGCAGTTTTGCAGATTAGTATTGACAATTTGACAAAATGCGGTTTTAATAAAGACGAGGGCTTAAAGGCTATTGAAAAGCTGACAACAACAAATGTTTTAAACATATTTGATAAAGGTATAAAAGAAAGCCTAACAGGCCCCGTTGACAGATTTGATACAGAAACAGTAAAAAAGCACCTTTCTGTTCTTACAGGTGAGGACAGGGAAATTTACAAATTATTGACAAAAAAACTTACTTATATAGCAGAAGAAAAATATAATAAAGATTACTCTTTTTTCAGGAAGGAGTTAGAATGATGAAAAATACAACACTTACATTTGCCGCCATGAAGGAAAAAGGCGAGAAAATTTCAATGCTCACAGCATACGACTATTCAACTGCAAAATTAGTTGATAAGGCAGGAATAAACTCAATTCTTGTGGGCGATTCCTTAGGGATGGTAATGCTTGGCTATAAAGATGCAACCTCTGTTACAATGGAGGACATGATTCACCATTGTAAGGCTGTAAGCCGAGGAAATGAAAATGCCCTTTTAATATGTGATATGCCCTTTATGAGTTACCAGACAAGCGTTTATGATGCAGTAGTGAACGCAGGCAGACTTATAAAGGAAGGTGGTGCCGAGTGCGTAAAGCTGGAAGGCGGTGTGACTGTTCAAGAACATATTAAAGCAATTGTAGATTGCGGTATACCCGTGTGCGGTCATATCGGGCTTACACCTCAGTCAATAAATGCTTTCGGCGGCTTTAAGGTCCAGGGCAAAACATCAGAGCAAGCAATGAAAATTATCCATGATGCAAAGGCAGTTGAAAAGGCAGGTGCCTTTGCGGTAGTATTAGAAGGCATACCCGAAAAACTTGCGGCTATCATCACAAAGGAATTGACTATCCCCACAATCGGCATAGGTGCAAGTAACGTTTGTGACGGACAGGTTCTTGTTTATCAGGACATGGTAGGCATGTTTACGGATTTTACCCCCAAGTTTGTAAAACGCTACGAAAACATAGGCGAAAAAATGACTGCCGCATTTAAAAAGTACGATGAAGAAGTTAAAAACGGCACATTCCCAACAGTGGAATATACTTATAAAATAGATGAAAATGTTTTGAAAGAAATCGAGGCGTGTTTAAATGAAAGTATTTAAAACAGTAAAAGAGGTCCGTGAATATGTAAATGCGGCAAAAAAGGCAGGTAAAACTGTGGGCTTGGTGCCTACAATGGGCTATCTCCACGAGGGTCACGCATCCCTTGTTAAAAAAAGCGTGGAAGAATGTGATGTTACCGTTGTAAGCATATTTGTAAACCCCACACAGTTTGCCCCCAATGAGGATTTTGAAGCATACCCCCGAGATTTGGAAAGGGACGTTATGCTTCTTACCGAATGTGGTGCAGATGCGGTTTTCAATCCCGAAGCAGAAGAGATGTACTATCCCGATGCCACAACTAAGGTTGTGCCTGATGTTTTAAGTAAAAACCTTTGCGGTAAAACACGTCCCATCCACTTTGGCGGTGTATGTACTGTTGTGAGCAAACTTTTCAATATTGTAACACCCGACAGGGCATATTTTGGTCAGAAGGATGCACAACAGCTTGCAATTATAAAGCGTATGGTAAGGGATTTGAACTTCGGTATAGAAATTGTAGGCTGTCCCATTGTAAGAGAGGCAGACGGCTTGGCAAAGAGCAGTCGCAACACATATCTTAATGCTGACGAAAGAAAAGCGGCATTGTGCCTTTCACAGGCTGTTAAAATAGGACAGGATATGGTAAATAAGGGCGAGAAGAACACAAAAGCTATTTTAGACAAAATGATAGCTCATATTGAAAAAGAACCTTTGGCTAAAATTGACTATGTCCAGGCGGTTGACATGAGTATGCAGGATGTGGAAGAAATTACAGGCGAAACACTTTTTGCAATGGCAGTATATATCGGCAAAACAAGACTTATAGATAACTTTATGGTTTGATTGACAGGTGATAAATATGACAATTACAATGTTAAAAGGTAAAATTCACCGTGCCAAGGTGACACAGGCTGAGATTAATTATGTAGGCAGTATTACTGTTGACAGCGAACTGTTGGAAGCGGCAGGCATTTTGGAATATGAGAAAGTACAGGTTGTTGACATTACAAACGGCAACCGCCTTGAAACATATACTATTGCAGGGGAAGCAGGAAGCGGTGTAATTTGCCTTAACGGTGCGGCGGCAAAACTTGTTGATGTTGGTGACAGAATAATCATTATGGCATATGCACAGATGGATATGGAGGAAGCTGACGGGTTCAAGCCAAGAGTTGTATTTGTTAACAGAGAAAATAAAATAGTTAAAAAAGCCCGGTACGAAAAAGCGGGGGAATTATTCGACGAATAAAAATTAAGGCAAGGCGGAAGTTTCTCACTTCCGCTTTAATAAAAGGAGAGAAAATTATGAATTACAGAAATTTAGGTAAATGGGGACTTAAAATAAGCGAAGTGTCACTTGGAAGCTGGCTTACTGATTTAGGTAGCGAAGAACAAAGAGACAATGCGGAAAAAATTGTCCGCAAAGCATTTGAAGAAGGAGTTAATTTCTTTGACTGTGCAGATGCCTACAGCGGAGGCAATGCGGAAATATTTTTGGGTAATGTTTTAAAGGATTACCAGCGTTGTGACTATGTGGTGTCAAGCAAGGTGTTCTTCCCCATGGGAAAGGGGGTAAATAACCGCGGTCTTTCCCGCAAACACATTGTGGAAGCACTTGACAGATCACTTAAAAATATGAACCTTGAATACCTTGATTTGTATTTTTGCCACCGTTACGACAGAGAAACACCTGTAGAAGAAACAATCCAAACCTTAAGCGATATGGTTGATAAAGGAAAAATTCTCTATTACGGTGTAAGTGAATGGAGTCCTGTGCAGATTATGGAAGCACTTAACGTAATAGAAAAGAAGAGCTTAAGACCGATGAGCGTTATTCAGCCCCAATATAATATGATGGACAGGTATATTGAGGACGACATAATGGGTATATGCGAGAAAAACGGAATAGGTATAGTACCTTTTTCACCTCTTGCACAGGGGCTTCTTACGGGAAAATATCGTAAGGGTGCCCAAATCCCCCAAGGTTCAAGAGCAACATGGCAGTGGGATAAGCAGATAAACAACCTTTTGACAGAAGAAAACCTTGACAAGGTGGAAAAACTTATTAAAATTGCAGAAGAGTTAGGTATTACAATGAGCCAGTTGGCACTCTCTTGGATACTGAGAAAACAGATAATTGCAGGTGTTATCACAGGTGCATCAAGCGTAAGTCAGCTTGAAAGTAATATCGGTGCATCGGGAATTGTTTTATCTTCCGATGTACTCAGCGAGATTGATAAAATTTTGGACTATAAACCATTTTACAGAAAGATAGGTTAAGTATATGTATTATGCAGATAACAACAGATATAAAGAAGCCGAATATAAAAGATGCGGAAAAAGCGGACTCATGCTTCCAAAAGTAAGCTTAGGACTGTGGCATAATTTCGGAACAAATGCCAAAATGGACAACATGAAAAAGCTGTGCTTTACAGCCTTTGATAAAGGTATAACACATTTTGATTTGGCAAATAACTACGGACCCATTTACGGTGCGGCAGAGGAAAACTTCGGCAGAATATTGAACACAGAAATGAAACCCTACCGTGATGAAATGATAATTTCCACAAAGGCAGGCTACGATATGTGGGAGGGTCCTTACGGCAATTTCGGAAGTAAGAAATATCTTGTTGCAAGCCTTGACCAAAGTTTAAAACGTATGGGGCTTGATTATGTTGATATCTTTTACCACCACCGCCCCGATTACGATACTCCCCTTTGGGAAACAATGCACGCTTTGGACAGTATTGTTAAAAGCGGCAAGGCACTTTATGTGGGACTTTCAAACTACAACGGTGAAAGAATGAAGGAAGCGGCAAAAATCCTTGAAGATATGAACTGCCCATTTATTATTAACCAGAACAGATATTCAATAATGGACAGAACAATAGAAAATAACGGACTTTTAGATGCGGCAAAGGAAAAGGGCAAGGGTGTAATATGCTTCTGCCCATTAGAACAAGGGCTTTTAACCGACCGCTACATAGACGGCATCCCGATCGATTCAAGAGTTAAAACAGACGGCAGATTTTTAAACGAGTCGAGAATAACCCCCGAGGTTATAGAAAAGGTGAAACAGCTTAACTGCCTTGCAAAGGAACGTGGGCAGAGCCTTGCACAAATGGCACTTGGATGGATATTAAAGGATGAGACTGTTACAAGCGTTTTAATCGGGGCTTCCAAGAGCGAGCAGATTATTGAAAATATTGAAGCGGTGAGAAACACATCATTTACCGATGAAGAATTAAAAATGATTGATGAAATTGTTAAGTGAGAACACAAAAAATTAACAGTTAAATTGTTGAAAAGCAATGTTGTTTATGATAATATAGAACTGTATTAAAGGGACAAAAAGGGGAGATTATTGTGAAAATGAAAAAAGTAATTAGCATCCTTCTTGCGATGATCATGGTAATAGGCATTGTGCCGATTATAAACGCCGAAGAAGAAACTATTGACCTTACAGAGGGCCTTATAGCTTACTATGACTTTGCGGAAGAGGGTACAAATTTGTCAACCATTACCGATGCATCAGGTAACGGCAACGATGCAACGGTTCTTAACACCGTTGTAGCGGGTGACGGAGGATGGAATCCGGGGGCAAACAATGTGCTTACGGTCGAAAAAGGCGTAGCCACTTTCCCGGGTATGACAAACCCCACGCCCTGGAGTACATATAACGGTGCGGCATTAAAGCTGCCTAATGATTTTAACCAAAACGTATCTTCCTTTACGTTTTCTGCATGGATTAATGCAGACGGAAGTTATACTTACGCAAATAAGCTGACAAGGTTTTTTGATTTTGGCAACTTAGGTGCGGAGTCAAATTATGCCTATAACAGCATTTTTGCCAGATACACATCTTCTTCCGGCCTTTTGCGTATTCAGGACAGAGAGATAAATAAGTATAAGGAAACAACACTTTCAACCATGCCCTTTACAGACGCATGGGGACTTTTCACTTTCATTTATGAAAAAAACGAGGACACAGGCTATTACGAAACAAAGGTTTACGTAAATGGTGAAGAAGTAAAGGAACTTTCAACAACAAATACTTTTACAAGAGGTCTTTCAGACCTTGGCGAGCTTGACGACAATTCTAACGGACTTTTTATCGGCAGAACCGTGTGGGCTGCAACAAACCAGAACACCACGGAAAACCCTGACTTTAAAGGCAAGATGGACGAAATCCGTATTTATAACCGTGCTCTTACAGAAAATGAAGTTAAAGAGCTTTATAATACAACAAGCCCCGTTGGCATTATTGTAATGGAAAGCTTTGAGGCGGAAGATGTTACAACTCTTGCAGGGGATTACCCCCTTTTGCCCGAAACAGTAATTGTTATTTATAACACAGGTGCCGTTAAAACAGAACAGGTTACATGGGAACTTATTTCTTCCGATAAATACGCTCATACAGGTGTTATCCAAGTGAACGGAATAACAGAAATGGGCAATCCGGTTAGCGTAAATGTTACGGTAATAAAAAAGGATATATCAACCTTAAATCAAGGCTTGGTTGCGTATTACAGCTTTGATAATGACAGTGAACTGCCCAATACAATATCGGATATGTCAGGCAACAATAACAATGCAACTGTTCATAACCTTTACAAGGAGGTTTCCTCACGTTGGGGAACGTATGTTGTACAGGCAAATATGACTGTTTCAGACGGCGTCCTTTACTTCCCCGGTGCTATGATAGGAAGCGATGCAGGTATTCCGGGAAACAGCCAGAGAAACACCTTCTACCCCGGTCCGGCAATTAAAATGCCTGACGGAATAAATGAAAATATTGAGGAATTTACATACACAGCGTGGATTTATGCAGATACGGATTACCGTTATTCCTCAAGTATTCAAAGATTTTTTGACTTTGGTACAGAAGAGAAAAATTCTTTCTTTTACCGTTACGTTCCCACAACAGGTGAGTCACGTTTCCAGGACAGAGGCGTAGGAGCATCAAGTGACGATGCAAATTCATTAGTATCTGCCACACTTACGGATAATCCATTTGCCGATAAATGGGCACACCTTGCCATAACATATCAGAAAAGTGATTTTGGCGAATATTATACACCACATATTTACATAAACGGCGTTGAACGCTATGAGTACGATAATACTCTCACAACGCTTACACGCTCTTTAGCTGATTTAGGTACATCTGAAAGTTCAAATTACGGCTTCTGGATTGGTAAAACACAGTGGGCAGCCAACTCCTCAGAAAATGCAAACAATCCTGAATTTAAGGGCAAAATGGACGAAATCCGCCTTTATGACAGAGTTCTTTCGGCAGATGAAATTGCAGAGCTTTACAACAGTAAAAAGCCATCGGATGTACCTGTTGACTATGACTCAATGTCTAAAACTGTAATTAATATTGATGAAGATGTTGAATTAAGCGGAAAATATCCATCTACAAATATGAACGGTGAAACGGTCATGATGGTTTCCTCCAACAACGGTGCGGCATATACACGCTACGGTTTAATGCGTAAAAGCGAACTTTCAGCAGGGGAAATTACAGCTATGGCAAACTGTGAAAAAGCAGTTTTAAGCGTTTATGTAACTAAGGTTGACAACTCAGGGGAAGACGAATATTACTGCTACGGCTTAACAGGGAATAGTAACTCATGGAACGTTGACGAAATAACTTACGACAACTATTCCGAATACTTAGGCGGAAATATCTCCAACGTGGGCGTTTTTGACAATGGAGAACTTCTTGACACCCAAAAGGCGACAGGTGGCGAAAATAACTTCTATATGCAGTGGGATGTTACTGACTTTGTAAAGGAAAATGCATCTACAGGCTTTTCTTTCCTTCTCACTTGCGGAAGTGACGTTATGTATCTTTATACATCGGAATCTAATCAGACAGATATGATGCCCCGGTTAATTATCTATCAACAGGGTACACCTATTACAATCAGCCGTGTTGATACGGAGGGCAATCGGATTTCTTCATCCGTTGTATACGGCGTTTTGGGCGAGAGCTATACATACTCTGCCCAGGATGCTCTTGTAAGCTACAACAATTCAATTTACGTTGTAAATAAAGAATTGTCCAATCTTACAATCGATTCTGTCACAGGTGAGGATGTTATAGAGGTTGTATACGAAAAAGCTGAAAATGTCAGCATAGAAGAAGTAAACTTAAGAACTTATGTGGGCAAAGCGCCCACACTTCCAAGGGTACTCACTGTTACAAGCGGAGAATACAGTGCAATTTTCCCTGTGCAGTGGAACAGCATTGATCAATCGAGCTACAGTGAAAAAGGCCAATTTTTCCCCGAAGGTAAAATCCAGGGCACTGACATTGACGTAAAAGCTACTGTTACCGTATTCCCCGAATATAACGGTCAGGTAGGCGGTGACTTGACCATAACAATTTTCGCAGATGATACATACAAGGAAACAATAACAATAGAGGGTAGCTACGGCTCAACATTTACACTTTCCGAAAAATACGAAACATACCTTGGCAACATGTATGTTCTTACAGGAATTTTAGGCAGTGCAAATGCAATTGGCGACAGCGTTGTGATGAATGAATTAAATCAGAACATTGAGCTTTCATATACAATGAAAGAAGCTGTTGAAGCAGACCTTAATGTTAAAATTAAAGCTGATGACCTTGAAGGAACAAGCTACACAATGACTGTAAGTGCCGATGTTCTCAACACAAAACTTAATGACGAAACAGTTAAGGTGGTAATTGCAGACTATAACGACAACGGTGAACTTTTAAATGCAGTAACAGAAAGTGCAGTGGTTCCAAGCCGTACAGGCGAAACTGTCACCATTGAAAAGAGCCTTGTATACAACGAAGAAAAGCATAAAAACAGTGTTGTTTTCCTTTGGAATGGAAATGCAGAGCCTTTGACGGACACTGTTAAAATATGCGATGTTAAGATTTCAAGCTATCTTCCCGATGAAGTAATTAAAATGACCCCCACATATGATGGTGCAGTGGCAACACTCAGAAAGGCAAATGACTACTGGCAGAGTAATTACGCTTACAACACATGGACAAACGGTATACATCCCGCTTTCTGGGCAAGAGCCGCATATCATACAGGCAACATGGAAGTGTACAAACTTACAGGTGATGAAAATTACCTTCAGCACTCCATCGACTGGGCTAATTACAACAAGTGGATGGGTAACGATAACACTTCTGCCGATCCATCCGAATGGACATGGGGCTATGACCAGAACCAGGGCAGTAACGCAGTCCTCTTCGGTGACTGGCAGATATGCTTCCAGAGCTACCTTGATATGGCTGAATTTGGCGTAGAAGATGCAAATTTAGACAGAGTGTTCCAGGTTATGGACTATCAGGTTTCAAAAGAGGAAGATGCTTTCTGGTGGTGGGCAGACTCCCTTTACATGGTAATGCCCGTCATGACAAAACTTTATAAACATACAGGTGACGAAAAGTATCTTGATGCACTTTACAAGTGGTTCAGATATGCAAAGGAACTTATGTATGACGGCCCCGGAGGTATTCCTGCAACTAAAGACGGTTATACAACAAGTGCATCCTTAAGAAGCGGTGCCTACTATTCGGATCCCGATAACTATGCATACCTCTTCTACCGTGATGCGAATTATGTATATCCCTTGAACCCCAACTCAGGTCATGAAAATGAAAAGAACTTCTGGGCACGTGGCGATGGATGGGTATTTGCAGGCTTAAGTAAGGTACTCTCCGATATGCCCGAAACTTATGAGCATTACGATGAATTCTATAACACATATATGGAAATGGCACCTGCAATTATCGCTTGTCAACAAACGGATGAATCAGGTTACGGTTTCTGGACACAGAGCATGCTTCAGAACTATCCGGTAGGCAATAACGGCAACGACGAGGGTTATGAAACAAGCGGTACAGCCTTCTTCACATATGGCTTGTTCTGGGGTATTAACAACGGCCTTCTTGACGAAGAAACATACCTTGAACCCACGCTCCGTGCATGGGGATACCTTGAAAACGTTGCACTTCACGATAGCGGTAAAGTTGGCTACGTTCAGCCCATCGGTTCCAATGCAACTCAGGCAACAGCCTATGACACAACACAAGACTTTGGTGTAGGTGCATACTTGTTGGCGTGCTGTGAAGCTGCACGTTACGCACAAAATCAGTAAAATATAATCAAAGGGGCTGTAAAAAAAGTCTAATATAAGTTAAGACCATTTGGGACAGTCCCCCTTATGGCAAATTGGGAGACAATTTGCCAAAGAAACCTTGCGAGGTTTTGTTGGGACAGTCCCGAAATGGTCTTTTGTTATCTCAGTGCTGACTTTTTTACAGCCCCTTTATATGATAAAATTATATAAGTATGGGATGGTGATTAATGTGAAAGCAATACTGTTTGATATGGACGGCACCCTTCTTCCCATGGATGAAGATGAGTTTACGAAAGGGTATTTTAAGCTTTTGGCACAAAAGCTGTGTCCCTTGGGAATTGACCCTGACACGCTTATTGATGCTGTGTGGTATGGCACAAAGTGTATGTACCAAAATGACGGCAGCAAGACAAACGAGCAGGTTTTCTGGGAAAGGTTTGCCGAAAAAACGCATCTTGACTATAAACCTTTTTACGATGCATCAAACGATTTTTACTCTAATGAATTTCACAAGGCTAAAATCTTTTCTGAGGAAAACCCTCTTGCCAAAGTTGCGGTGGAAATTGCACATCAAAAAGCAGATAAGGTTGTACTTGCCACAAACCCCTTGTTTCCAATGACAGGGCAGATTTCCAGAATGAGCTGGATGAATCTTACCCCATCTGATTTTGTTTTGGTTACAAGCTATGAAAACTGTTCTTTCACAAAGCCAAATCCAAAATACTTTGAAAAGGTTTGTGAATACATATGTGTTGAACCGAAAGATTGTTTGATGATAGGCAACAGCGAAGATGAGGATATGCACGCTGCCGCAAAATTAGGTATGGACACATATCTTGTGGAAGGGTTTGTAAAACCCTCAAAGGTTACACCTTACGAAGGAAAACGAGGCAATTTTAAAGATATGATTGAATATTTAAAATCATTATAAAGGAGAGGTAGAAAATGGCACTTACATATGAATCCGTTGTTGAAAAAATAAGAAGAGCGGACACTTACTGGCAGAAAAATTTTGACTTTGTTGACTGGAACGGGGGAGCACATCCTGCTTTTTGGGACAAGGCGGCGTACCACACAGGCAATATGGAAGTTTACAAGCTGTTAGGCGATAAAGACCTTTTGCAGTATACAATTGACTGGGCAAATTTCTGCAACTGGAAGGGTAACGATTCAGACGCTGACCCTTCTGAATGGTTCTGGGAATATAACCAGACACAGGGGTCTGCCGCTGTTATTTTCGGCGACTGGGAAATCTGTTTCCAGGTATATATTGATCTTTACAATGCAGGCGTTGATGGTGCAACAATTGACCGAGTAATGTATGTAATAAATCATCAGATTGAAAAGGATGTTGACAACTACTGGTGGTGGGCAGATGCTCTTTATATGGTGATGCCTGTTTTCACAAAACTCTATAAATTGACAGAAGATGAAAAGTATCTTGATGCACTTTATAAATATTTCCGCTACGCAAAGGAACTGATGTACGACGGCAGGGGCGGCATCCCCACAAATAAGGACGGATATACAACTTCCGCAAGCATTTTGGAAGGTGCAAGTTATTCAGACCCCTCTGATTATAAAAACCTTTTCTTCCGTGATGCAAACTTTGTTTATCCATTAAAGCCTAATCCCGGTCACGAAAAGGAAAAGAACTTCTGGGCACGTGGCAACGGCTGGGTATTTGCCGGACTATGCAAGGTGCTTGCCGATATGCCAAAAACTTATAAGCACTATGATGAGTTCTTGACTACATACAAGGAAATGGCTCCTGCCATAATTGCTTGTCAGCTTAAGGACGGCGACGGCAACGGCTTCTGGACACAAAGTATGCTCCAAAATTACCCCACAGGCAATAACAATAACGACTATGGCTATGAAACAAGCGGCACTGCTTTCTTCACATACGGTCTTTTCTGGGGCATTAATAACGGAATATTGGATGAAGAAACTTACACAGACTATGCACTTGCAGGCTGGAAATACCTTTCTGAGGTTGCCCTTCACCCTGATGGCAAGGTAGGCTATGTGCAGTACATCGGTTCTAATGCAACTGAGGCTATGAGCTATGACACAACACAGAATTTCGGTGTGGGTGCATTTTTATTGGCAGGATGCGAAGCGGCAAGGTATGCACAGAATAATTAACAGGGCGTAGTTTAATAATTCAGACAAAAGCTATAATAGAATAAAAAATACCGGTTGGGCTTAGCCATGGCCACATAAGGAAGTTTTTTATGGAGTAGTTCCAAAATCAAGGAACTACTCCATTTTAATTGTTTATCCACTGTTTAAAGCAATCATTGACAGCTTTAGGATATATTTTATGACGATGGTAAAATATATAAATAAGAAAGGAAGTTGTTTAAATGAAGTTATTAACTAATGAGCTAATCCAAAAATTCAAAATTTACTTAACAAATGAAGAAAAAGCCCAGGCAACTATTGATAAATACTTGCGTGATATATACGCATTTATGGCTTGGCTTTGCGGCAAGGAAGTATGTAAGGAATATGTTTTGCAATATAAAAAAGAAATCTTAGAAAATTATGCTCCTGCAAGTGTGAATTCAATGCTTTCATCGCTCAATGCGTTTTTTGCTTATAATGAGTGGTATGAACTTAGAGTAAAATCCGTTAAAATTCAAAAGCAAATATTTGCAAGCAAGGACAGAGAACTTACCAAGACTGAGTATGAAAGACTATTGAATGCGGCGAAGAATAAGAAAAATGAAAGGCTGTATTACCTGATGCAGACTATTTGCAGTACGGGCTTGAGAGTTTCGGAATTAAAATTCATTACTACAGATGCGGTTCGATGTGGACAAGCAACCATTAACTGCAAAGGAAAAATGAGAATAGTTATCTTACCTAAGCAGCTTTGCAAAATGCTTACCATTTATGCAAAAGCAAACAATATAAAAAGCGGCTCCGTATTTGTAAGCAAAAACGGGAAGCCGCTTAACAGATCAAATATATGGTCCGATATGAAAAAACTCTGTGAATCTGCCGGAGTATCTGCTGAGAAAGTATTTCCTCATAATTTGAGACATCTTTTCGCAAGAACTTATTACTCTCTCCAAAAGGATGTAGTACGACTTGCTGATATTTTAGGTCATTCAAGTGTAAATACTACAAGGATTTATACTATGGAAAGCGGAGAGGTTCACAGAAAGCAAATTCAAAAATTAGGATTACTCCTGTGTAGCAATAAATTATAACATAATTTGTATTATGTAGTGACATTGTTGATGTATTCTCATTGTAGGAAGATACACAATATCAAATTTCACACAAAAACAAGACCAATGATATTAGAAATTATTACATTGGTCTGTTTTTCGTTGCCTCTTTTTGTTTGAATATCTGAAAAAGATATAAAATTATGTAAATTAACTGCAAATTATTGACTTTTATATATTCACATGCTATAATGGTAGCGTATAATTAGGTTTATTGTCTGTGCTATTATAACATAATACAAATTATGTAGTGACTGTCAGCAGATAAAACTATGTATATAATATTAAGAATTCAAAGGGGGTTATGCTATGGAAAGGCTTGATAGCAGTTAGTACCGTATGACCATGAAAACTCAACAACTAAAACACTCAGAAAGGAAAATGTAAACATGAAATCTAAAAAATTTACAGCTTGGATATTGGTCATGGCAATGCTTGTTACAATGTTACCAAGCTCGCTTGCCTTAGCGACAGGTGATCATACAACACCGGCACCATATCCGGTAATTGTGACTGATGTATTTAGTGAAATGACTAATGATATCAGTGGTGTGGATAAAGGTACAGATTTAGACTTGACAGGAACAACAAATGATGCACTTCCGACTGTTAATTCAGCAGTTGGAGCGGAGACTGTACTTGATGGTGTAGATGGTACAGTATACCATAATGCAGACAGCGAAATTAACAACATGAGAAGAAAACAAATTCTCACATTCGTTGCAAAATCTCAGGATGACAGCAACTTTATTAACAGCTCTACAAGCACGGGTGTGGCTGAACATGCTGTTGAAATCGCTTATTTGGATACAGACAGAGAACCTTTGGAAATAGATTTAGACAGTGAGGAATTTGAGGTTATTGGCAGTGGAGATTGGAGCAACGCATGGATAGATCTTTCTCAAGACGTTCAGCAGACAGACCGTACACTGGAAACATTCCTTACAAAAGAGCTTGAGGGAATCAATCCCGAACTTTTGACCGCTGCACAGCTTTTTGCAACAGGTGATATGGTATCCTTCATGATTTACAATGTTATCAGAAGCGATTTTGCCGGTTATTTAAGAATTAAGATTACAGATAACAACGGCAACACCACAGTGCAGGACTATCCTATTGTAGCAGATGGTCAGTATCCCGCTGTTTCTATCAGCACTTCAACTTACAAAAATCCCGTAGGTGAAAATGTTGAAAATAGTGCAGTAACAACTGTTGCAGAAAATACATTTATTAATGAAATGGATTTTGTAACTGTTATGGAAGATACAGAGGAAAACAAAGAAGAAAACGAAACCGATAATATTCATAAAAGCTACAGATGGCATAATCTTGATAAAGATGCATTACAGAATGCTTTGAATTGGGAAGACGAAAACTATAAGCCGGAAGATATTTGGGCTATGGGTGATATTTCCATAGACGAAATAAAAATTTCAGACTTATTAGTAACTTCCGGAATTGAAAGTGTTAAGTATTCGGTTGCAAATTACGGATTAAAAGAAAATGTAACTCCATCTACATTAGAAGGAACAATTGAACTTACATATGATCCGGCAACAAAAACTTGTTCGGCAGGAACACCTATTGTAATCAGTAATGAAGGCTTTAATGTTTTGGCAATTACAGCAGTTGACAATTCAGGACTTAAAACAACAAACAGATACTATTTCTACATGGATACTACAGCACCCAAAGCAAAGTTTGACCTTGTAGAATTGGATAAGAACGTTGTTTCCTTATTTACTGATGCTGATACAGTAACAAACAGACAGCAAGCTATTGATATGAGTGAATCAGATGATGTAACGGCAAGCGTTGATGTGATTTCCGGGCTTGAAGATGCAACAGCAGGCGAAACAGAAAATAATAAGATGTATCAGTATCGCTTACTTGCAACAAAAGCAGGTGCAACAGAAGGCGGAAATGTACCTGATGGTTATACAGCAACTGTTCTCGACAAAGAAGGAAATGATTTAAGCGGTTGGAAAATTTGGACCGGCGAAACAGAAACCCCTGTTATAGATAAAGAATTTGACGGTATTGTTCAGGTACGTGTTCAGGACAGAGCAGGTAACTGGTCACCTATCGTTTCAGTAACAAGTGATGGAAAAGAAACAATTATTACAGATAACACTAACCCTGTAATTGATGTTAAGGAATATGCCCTTGACACCAATGGCGATACAATCGGCAATACAGATGCAGAAATAATTGGCGGCACTGCTACAGATATTTTAATTACTTCAGCAAGAGTAACTGAAACAACTGACGGTGAAATTGAAAATGAGGTTATTCATACAATCACAGGTGATGTGGCACCTTGGATTAATGATTCTGCAGTATTAGAAGTAAAGATTACTGATGAGGATCTTGCTAATGAAATTCGTTCATCAGGTCTTAAAAAAGGTCAGATTAATGTAACAGCAGAATTTAATGCCGAAAATGAAAATAAAAAGGTTAAAATCTGGAACAAAAATGGTGTTGACAAGAAAAATGTTGATGATTCTTTCAACCTTACAGAAGACTACATTTTCGGAACAGAAACCGACAAGGATTTAACATTCTATATTGAATATGAAGGAACAGGTGTTGTTGATATCACGGTTTCTGTTAAAGACCAGGCAGATGTAAATGATGGCGATGTTTTCTCAACAATTTATACAACTCAGCTTAGAGTTGATAAAATCAATCCTTACATTATATATAAGGGATACGATATCACAGATAAAGCCAATGAAGATTTGTTGAAAGCAAACCATGAAAAAGTTGATTACGAAGTTCGTAATATGCCTTGGGGACCGAACAGCCAGGTTCTTGAAGTTGTTGTGAAAGATGATGATATTACTCCGATACAGTCTAAGACTAAAAATATAAGATTTAACGCTGACAAAGAATTAGACTTGTATGAATACGTTGGTGGTGTATTCACAAAGATTAAGACTTATGCCGCAGGTAATGATAATGTAGTATCACTTAGTGATTGTGAAGAACTTGCTAATGAAAAGTATGAATCCAATGTTGGTTATAAGTTCTATCTTGTATATGAGGGTACAGGCATTGCAAAAGTTGAATTCTTTGCAGATGATTCAGCTACAGCACCCAACGTAAGAGATTATCCTTCTATAGCAACTGCTGCTGAGGCAGAACCTGTATTATACGATGCAATGCTCCGCGTTGATAAAATTAACCCTGAAATTAAAAACGTAAAACTTGTTGAAACAGATATAGACGTTGAAGATAAAGGTTGGAGTCTCTTCTCTTTCAACGAAACAAATGTTGAAGTTAATACAAGAAAGCAGATGAAGATAACATTTGAGATTGTTGATGAAAACACAACAACAGAACAGTCCGGTGTTAATATTCAGAACGAAAAGATATCAGGCGTAGATTTAATTGATGTATATAAAAATTATGTAGAAAAAGATAAAACACATCTTTATGATAATAAGCCTACAACATATACAACAGATGATGTAAATGACAAGGCAGTAGATCCTAACATTGATTATATCCTTCTTCCTGTAGAAGCGGGTTCAATTAATGGCACAGGCGGCAATTTTGAAGAAGCTGCATCTGCATCTAATGAAGCTATTGAAGCACTCGTAGCTGAATATCTTGATAAGGTATACAATGCAGATGGTGATAAGTGTGAATGGAAGAAAGCATCATGGAAAGATGGCGGAATTGTTGTTCCTGATGAATTCCAGGGTGCAATCGTTATCAGAACAATTGACCGTGTAGGTAATATTGATTACGCAGAAGCTATCACATTTGTTGCTGAATCAAGAGAAGCATTAATTGACTTTAATCCTCAGAACGGATATATTTGGTCTCAAAACAATTATGGTTGGTCAAAACGTGATTACGATTATGTTGAAATTCGAGTAAAAGATGATAACGAAGACAAAGTAGATGCTTGGCTCGAAAATGTGTTTATCAGTGTGACTGACCTTGAAGGTAACGACATCTCAACAAAGGAAACAGTTAAGTTTGCTCCAAATGATCCTTCATTAAAGATTGATCCTTCTGCATATACTTATGTTTCTTTAAGTGATTTCACAAATGAAGCTGCATACGGTTATGATGTAATTGATGCATACGGTCTTGTTGAAAAACTTTATCGCGATAGCGAAGGATATATCCACCTTGGTTATGTAAGAGTAGCTGAAAGTGCTCAGATTAAGGTAACCATTTTCGATAAGGCTAAACATAACGATGTTGAATATACAGGTAATAAGACAACAGGTATCTGGACATCAAGAATAGACAGAACAGCACCTACTGTAAATGTTAAGGTTGTTGCAATTCCGGCAAGCGAACACGGTGCTGCTGACAACAATAAGGTTGTTCTTGGTTTGAAAGCCGATATTATTGATAATGAATCCGGTGTTGCACCTTATATTACTGATGGTACTTACAATGTTTATACTCCTGAAAATGTTCCCGCATCCGGAGTATTTGCCTCTGATAAATCTTTCTTATATAAAGTAACAAATGATGCAGATGCTGAAGTTGAAAGATTTGATAGTGGAACATTCAACACAAGACAGTATGAACTTCCCGGTTTACAGTATGCTTTGATTCCTGAAAATGGCAAATTGGAAAATGTTAAACCGTGGAATTTTGAAACTGATCCTAAAACCGTTTATGATGAAAACGGATACAACGGAAACATGGGTGCAACATATGTATGGCATAACTATGTTGATGACAAAACACCTATCCTTCCGGAAGAAGGCTTTGATGGCTACATTGTTGTAAGAGCTATTGACAAAGCAGGCAATATCACTGTTATTGGTTGTGCTCCCACAATTGATATTGAAGCAGCAGAAGGTTGGCAGAAAGAAACACAGCTTATCCATGTTAAGGCTTCTCCCAAAACAGGAAATATTACAACTGTAGAATATATGGGTAATAACAATCTTCTTACTCATGATGAAGCGGGCAATTTGGTAACAAGAAATATTTATGCCGAGGCAATCAGTGGTGCAGGTACATTCATTGAAGTTACAGAAGAAGGTATTACAGATGTTATAATTACAGCTTCTGAAGAGTATACAGCACAGCAAACAGTTAAGGCAGCTTCCGATGAAAGAAATGCAACTTGGGAAGGCTCCATGATTGTTGGTAATGCTACACCTTCCGGATATGAAGATTTCAAATTCCAAACTGTTCAGGTGAAGATTGATAAGACAGCTCCTACGTTTGAATTTACATTAGTTGATGCAGCAAATGAAGAAATAGTTACTTCTTCTAGAGGATTTGGAATTAAAGTAGCAGACGGTGAGGAAATTGTAGATCCTATTCCTAACTTACCTGATGTTGTCGGTTATCGTTCACATATTTCTTCCGGAATTGCAAAGGTTGAATATTGCGTAGCGAGTGAAGGAATGGAAGAATGGCATGAAGTTGATAAAGCAACATGGGAAACAGGTGTTATTAAAGCATATGAAGACAATGCAGCTATAACAGGTACTGTTAAAGTTCGTGTTACAGATAATGCCGGTAACGTAACTGAAAAATCCAAGTCTATCAATATTGATAGTGCAATACCGATTATCAGCATCTCCAAGTCTTATGATTCAAAATGGAGCAATAAGCCTGTAGAAGTGAAAGTAACAGTTTCTTCAGGTGCAGAATTCTCTGACATTAGTAGCGTTTATTATACAGTAACCGGTGGAACAGAAGGTGAACTTCCTGTTACAGGCGGTACAATCACAATAGGCCAAGAAGGTGTGTATGAAGTTAGTGTAAAAGCATTAACAAAGAGCGGAAAATCTCTTGAAGCATGGACAGATGTTCATATTGACTGGACAGCACCTGATTTTGAACTTGAATTAACGGATGGCGAGGATGTTCTTGCAGACGGTGCTAAGACAGGAAATGCAGTTACAGTAAATGTTAAGGATATTATTGACAACGTATCCGGAGTTAAGTCTATTGAATGGTGCAAGGTAGCAGAAGGCTCTGTAAATGAGCAGTGGAATAACATAACATCTGCTAAAACTGCAACAATAGAAAAAGCAGAAGCATTTACAGGAACAGTAAAGGTTCGCGTAACAGATGAAGCAGGTAATGTTACTGTTAAGACTCAAAGAGTTATCCATAACGATGACGTGGCTATGCCTGAGTTAGTAGGTGTTGCCTCCGGTTCTTGGAAGATTGACAACGATACAGTAACAGTTGCATCTTATGCCGACGATAAAGTTAAGGTTCGTTATTCAAATAACGGAGAACCTTGGACAGATGTAATTGAAAACTCTATCACGCTTGTTCCCGGAGCTAACCGCATCAGACTTCAGGCCTACAGAGAAGATTGCGGCTGTGAAAGTGATGTAAGAACTTATGTAATTAATTACGAACCTATTGAAAATACACCTATTATTGATATTAGACATGATTACGGTAATAAGTACATGACTGTTGGCGGTTCAGATTTTGAAATTGTAAATTCTACAAATGAATCGGTAACTGTTAGCCTTGTGCCTAATAAAGGAACATGTGAAGCTGATATCCAAAGTGTAGTATACGACTTATATCTTAATGGTGTGGCTACAGAAAAAAATAAAAATATTTATCTTCCCATAACAGGTGGTACTTTAACGCTTTCTGAAGAAGGCGAATGGGCAATCGGAAATGTAAGAATAACAACAGAAAGCGGTAAAGAGTATAATCTTCTTCCTGATTATCAAGTAGTTGCTTTAATAGACAAGACTGCTCCTGTATTTGATAATGCAGAAACAAAACTTGTTGGTATAGGCGGTGAATTGACATTATTTGGATTGGCTGAACCTACAAATGAGCAACAGAAATTAACAGCAAAAGCTAAAGATAATTGCATAACATATAAAGGCGGAGCATCTACTGTTTTATTCTATGAATATGCATTGCTTGAAAAAGGCATGATTGAGCCTAATTGGGAACCATTGAAGTATGAATGGAATGACACAAAAGTTGAAACCGATGCAATTATAACAACATCTTTTGAAGGAACAGTTCTTGTTAGAGTTACAGACGTAGCAGGTAACAGCTCCGTAAAATCCATTCAGGTATTTGCAGAAGGAACCAAACCTGAAATCTCAATTACAGCTCCTTCATCTTGGCAGACAGAAGATGTTATGATCAAGGTTGATGTAGTTGATAAAGGATTATCTTCTACAATAAAGAGTGTTACATATGAATTATTAAATGGTGCTCATAAGGAAAAAGGTGAGCTTTCGTCAATAGGTGGTTCTATCGAAATCACACGAGAAGGAATAACTAAAGTTAAAATAACTGCAGAAGATTATGCCGGAAACATTGAAACAATAGATACTTGTGAAGTAAAGATTGATAAAACTGCTCCTGAATACTCAGGCATAGTTGAGTTGCTTGGTGTTTATAATGAACACGAAATTCCCGAAAGTAAATGGAACGTTATCCATGACGGTTGGACATATAACCATAATGTAAGCCTTGAAGGAATTGAAGATACTCATTCGGGAATTAAGAAAGTGAATATTACTTTTACAGGTGATGACGGTGCCGTAACTGAAACTACACTTAATTCAAGTCAGACAAGTAGCAGCTTCTCTGAAAACGGCAAGTATGATCTTACTTTGATTGACAATGCAGGTAATGTTAGAAATATCAGCTTTACAATCAATAAAGATTTACAGAATGTAATCAATGTCATTGGTATAGATGAATTCGGTAAGCTGAATATCGCAGTTACAGATGGTGATGATATGCTTACGTTCTATAAGAAAGAAAACAGCGAAAGCAAATACACCAAGATGTATAATGGTATAACAAACCAGTTAATTGATGGTAAGACCGGCGTACGTTATATCTACGGACAGAATGATGCAGGTAAGAAATCAAATACATTGTATGTAATTGTTGCTCCAAGTACTGAATATGGAATTTCATTAATGAGTCTTAGCTCGATACCTAACAGATATTTGAATATTGATGCTGAAGGCGAAAAGGTTACTGTTACGAAGATTGATGAAATTTTCAATCCCGGAATCAATGAAAACATCTCCGTTGGTTCTGTTGTTGAAATCAACGAAGATGGTATATATTCAATTACAACTAATGATTAATTAAACTAATTGTGCAGAGAGTAGTTTATGCTACTCTCTGCCAAAACTTAGAGAAAGGACAGATACTATGAAAAAAATTATTTCTTGCATTCTTGCAGTTACAATACTGTGTTGCAGTGCTGTCGCTTTTGCTGATGAAAAAGAGGTTGTAATTGATACTGAAGTGCCTGTATTTAAAGATTTAGTGGATGGTTCAAGCTATTCCGGAAGCAAAACAGTTGAAATTGCAGATTTAAGCCAAGTTAACTGTGTTTTAATGAAATCCGGAAAAGGAACAGTTAGTTTTGCCGGCAAAACATTTGAAGGTTATACGAAAGTTGCGGAAGAATATAATCTTGATTGTATAAACTACACTGAGGTAGCTACTGTTTCTGATGTAGGTTCGTATATGATATATGCAACAGACATCTACAATCACGATATTGCTGTAAGATTTACAATAACCAAATCAGGCGAAGGCACCGGCGGTGGCGGAGGCGGTGGTAGTGACACTACAACAGTTAAACAACCATACGCTAACGGCGATCCTGATAATGTAAAAGGAACTGTGACAGCAGGTAAAAAAATCACATTAGATACTGATACAGGAAATGCGAAGATATATTATACAACCGATGGAACGACCCCCACAAGTAAAAGCAGGCGTTATGATGCAAACATCGGCATCATTTTGAAGGAAGGTCAGATCCTGAAAGCAGTTGCGATTAAGGGCGGCATATCAAGTGAAGTCTCCGAGTGGATATGTACTTCATTCAAAAAGGGTGAATCTGTTGTTAAAGATGTGTTAGAAACAGAAGAACATATTGTTTATATGTTCGGTTATCCGGATAAAACCTTCGGACCAAACGACAATATGACACGTGCAGAAGTAGCAACAATGTTCACAAGACTTATGAAGGATAAAATGGATAGTGATGTCGTATATGAATCTTCATTTTCAGATGTTACGCCGGATGCATGGTATTATAACTATGTGGGATATATAGAAAAGTTCGGAATCATCACCGGTTATGAAGATGGTACGTTCAGACCTCAAAACACTATAACAAGAGCAGAATTTGTTACTATGGCAAGTCGTTTCGCAACTGTCAGCAAAGAGTTTGAGTGTGACTTTACAGATGTTACAACAGAACATTGGGCATATGATTACATTGCATTTGCCGCCGGCAACAGTTGGATTGGTGGCTATGAGGATAACACATTCAGAGCCGATAATACAATAAGCAGAGCAGAAGTTGTAACTATTGTAAATAATATGCTTATCAGAAATGCTGATAAAGAATATGTGAATGCTAATAAAGCATTGCTTACATTGTTTGCTGATGTGAACGAAGAACATTGGGCTTATTATAATATCATTGAGGCAACAAATGAACATACTTATAAAGTAAATGACAATGTGGAAAAATGGAATCAATAAGGAGGTATGGAAGATGAGAAAAGTACTTTCTATATTGATGGCTGTTATTATTATATTGACTCTTAGCAGTGTGATTGTGGTGTTCGGTTACGATGGTAATGTTTTGTATTCAGATGTAAACTCAAATCATTGGGCATTTGAAGCTATATCTTTTGCTACGGAGAAAAAGTGGTTTAATGGATATTCCGACGGCACTTTTTGTCCCAACAATACAATTTCACGGGCAGAGGCTACAAAAGTATTGGTTTCTTTGCTTGAAAGAGACGTTAAAAAAATATCAGATACCAGTTATAGTGATGTATTCGTTACAGATTGGTATGCCCCTTATATAGAGGCGGGGAAGGATTTGTTTCTCAACGTCAAGGATGGCGGAAAATTCAAGCCAAATACTCCTATCTCTCGTGAAGAAACTGTTTATGCTTTGGTTCGTGGAATGAAATTTAACATTTCTGTTGAATATGTGGATCAGTCAATGCTTGAAAAATTCACTGATGCCAAGGAAATAGATGATTCGATAAAGCCATATTTTACAATAGCGATGCAGAAAAAGTTAATTTCAGGATATAGCGATGGAACTGTTAAAGCAAAAGATTCGTTAACCAGAGCAGAGTTTGCAACATTGCTGTACCGAGCGTACCGGATTAGCCAAGGAAAAGGCATTGACCAAATCGAAATGACAAATGATGAGGCAAAAAGTTACGAAGAGTCTTATGAAGACTATGAATTAACCGATTCAAGTGAAATAGCTTTTAGAAAGGCTGTTGTAACACTGGTTAATGAGATACGTAATGACTATGGTTTGAATCAGCTTTCAGAAAATCCCGATCTTGCAAAAGTAGCACAGATGAAAGCTGAAGATATGCAAAATAATGACTATTTTGACCATCAGTCTCCGACTTATGGTTCACCTTTCGATATGATGGATGAATTCGGCATATCATATATAAGTGCCGGAGAAAACATAGCAAAAGGACAATCAACTCCCCAAGAGGTTGTAGATAGTTGGATGAACTCAATGGGACATAGAGAGAATATTTTAGATCCTTCATATGATCAGATAGGAATTGGCTATTCGGCAGATGAAGATATTTGGGTTCAAATGTTTATAGGTCAGTAATTATAAAAGAAAGGGAGATTTATATGAAGAAAATAGTAAGTTTAATAATTTGTGCGGCATTCTTATTTTCCATGACGGTAACATCCTTTGCGGCACTGTCATATGGCTCCGAATGGGATGGATATTATCATGACGCAACAACAACGTATGCAGATGTACCTTCTTCTCATTGGGCATACAATGCAATTATGAGATCTACTGAGAAGAATTGGTTTGGTGGTTATCCCGATGGAACTTTCAGACCTGATGGTCCTATTAAAAGAGCAGAAGCTCTTAAGGTTTTTGTTGTATTTTTAGGATTAGAGCTTGAAGATGTAACAGAAAGTACTTTTTATGATGTAGATCCTAATAAGTGGTATGCACCTTACATAGAAGCCGGAAAAGACTTGTTCCCTACACATACAACAAATCAGGGAAAGACACCATTTAATCCTGAAATGCCTGTGACAAGAGAAGATACAATCTATGCTCTTGTTAAAGCACTGGGTTACAATGTTGGTGTAAAATATGTTGATGAGTCTATATTAAATATGTTTTCAGATAAAAATAGCATTTCGGGAGATATAAGACCTTATTTTGCTATTGCACTTCAAAACGAATTAGTATCAGGATTTCCTGATGGAACAATTCGTGCACAGGATTCTCTTACAAGGGCAGAATTTGCAACGTTGTTATATCGTGGTAGCTTTGTAGGATTTAATGATGCGTATGAAGCTATTATAGACTCTGTAACCGTAACACCTACAACCAGCATCGAAATGACTGTCGGCGAAACAATCACATTATCGGCAAGAGCTACATACACAGATAAAACGAACAAGCCTTATACCGAATTATCGCCCTATGATGCAAACGGCAATGGAGTTATAACATTAAAAGGAACAACTATCACAGCCGTTAAGGAAGGTACAGCAGTAATCAAATACAATGATTCTTATTTGAAAAAAGAATCTTTGACAATAACTGTTAAGAATCCTACTGAAGGTCCAAGCTTGAAAGTTACAGATTATGACGACATAACAAAAGAATCAACTATGGAAATCAAGGGCCGTGTTACTGACAAAAACGGTGATGTTGATTTAACCTGTAATGGCAAGGATGTTGCTGTAAAAAGCGATGGTAGCTTTGCTGTAACAGTTTCACTTGTAATTGGTACAAATAACATTCAGTTTGTGGCTGAAAATATTTATGGTGTGGAAACAACAAAGAGCGTTACTATTATAAGAGAAAAAGAAGAAACAACATCAACAACAGTACCCGACACAGATTCCGATGGTGACGAAAAGGAAGAAAAGGAAGAAAAAGAAGATAAAGAAGAAACTGTCTCTGCTCCAACAACGCCTTCAAGCGGAGAAGAAGGAACACCTTATTTAACCTTTGATAAGAGCACGGGAACAATTACAAAATGCGGCACAAGCGTTGCCGATATTGAAATTCCTGACAAAATCGAAGGTGTAAACGTGCACATCATAGGCGAAGGTGCTTTTGAAGGTTGTACTTATCTTGAAAGTATTACATTCCCTTCAACTTTAAAGACCATAAAGGCATCTGCATTCAGCAGATGTACACACCTTTTAGAAGTGAAAATTCCCGAAGGAACAACAAGCATTGGTGCAAATGCATTTGATGGATGTGTTTATCTTACAGATGCTGTCATACCCGAAGGTATTAAGAAGATTGCAGATGAATTGTTCATCGGATGTAAGAGGTTGAAAAACATCTCTTTACCCGAAACAGTTAAAGAAATCGGTGCAAATGCCTTTGAAGGTTGTAAGAGCTTGGAAGAGGTTGTATTGCCCGAATCTACAACTACTATAAAAGACGGCGCATTTAAAAATTGTGGCGGTCTTCAGAAAATCGTTATTCCCGACAATGTAACAACTATTGCAGATGATGCATTCGACGGATGTAACGCACTCACAATCTATGCTTCCGTTAGTTCGTATGCAATAGAATATGCAAAAGAAAACGGTATTGCTTGGGCAATTCTCTGATAATATATTAACGATACGGAAAGGCGGCATACTATGCCGTCTTTCCAAAAATAGAAAGGAGTTCTTAACATGAAATGTAAAGCAAAAAAGATAGTCACATTATTGTTAAGTGTTTTTATAATCTTATCTGCAATCAATTTTAATGTATTTGCTTTGGGGTACGGTTCTGAATGGGCAGAATACGACAATTCCAAGGAACAAAAGTATGCAGATGTACCTTCTTCTCATTGGGCATATGAAGCAATTAGCAGAGCAAGCAGCAAAAATTGGTTTGGTGGTTATCCCGATGGAAATTTCAGACCTGATGGTCCTATTAAAAGGGCAGAAGCTCTTAAGGTTTTTGTTGTATTTTTAGGATTAGAGCTTGAAGATGTAACAGAAAGTACTTTTTATGATGTAGATCCTAATAAGTGGTATGCACCTTACATAGAAGCCGGAAAAGACTTATTCCCTACACATACAACAAATCAGGGAAAAACACCATTTAATCCTGAAATGCCTGTGACAAGAGAAGATACAATTTATGCTCTTGTTAATGCACTTGGTTATCAGGTTGGTGCAAAATATGTTGATGAGTCTGTATTAGATATGTTTACAGATAAAAATAGCATTTCAAAAGATATAAGACCTTATTTTGCTATTGCACTCGAAAATGAACTTGTGTCAGGTTTTCCGGATGGAACAATTCGTGCACAGGATTCTCTTACAAGAGCTGAATTTGCAACACTTTTATACAGAGGATCTTTCGTAGGACATAGTGACAACTACGAGGCAAAAATATCAAATGTAACAGTTTCTCCGGAGTCACCGATAGAAATTGAAATTGGTGAAAGTGTTACGTTGACAGCAAGAGCAACATATACAGATGGAACAAATCAGGCATATTCAAGTTTGCAGCCTTATGATGCCGAAAACAATGGTGTTATATCCTTAAGCGGAACAACAATCACAGGAATTAAAGAAGGAACAACAACAATTAAGTATAATGATTCATATCTTAAGAAAGATAGTTTAACGGTTATTGTTAAAAAGCCGACGGATGCTCCTAAAATAAAAGTTACTGATTATCCTGATACAACTGATGAAAGCAGAGTAACCATTTCCGGTACAGTTATTGACAAAAATGTTGCAACTGTTGATTTTACATGCAACAGTAAAGATGTATTGTTAAATGAAGATGGTAGCTTCAGCACGATTGTATCGTTAAGACCGGGTGAAAATACTATCAAGTTCACGGCGGTAAATGAATATAGTATGTCAGCAGAGAAAACAATAGAAGTCACAAGAACAAGTGCTCCGATTATCTTTATAACAAAATACAAAAATAGCACAGTTGCTTCTAAAACAACTGTTGAAGGTATAATTACAGACAGCGATCTTTCTACCGTAAAACTTTCCTGTAACGGTGCAGATATAAGAATAAATGCAGATGGTAGTTTTGCAACGGAAGTTGCATTGAAAATGGGCAAAAATCCTTTTACATTTACTGCAACAAATCAATACGAAAAAACAGCACAGCAGGCAATAGAAATAACACGGTATGAGATTATCGATGAACCTAACGATGTTCCGGATGTTCCGGATTATGAAAAAATAAAAGGTAAGGTAGAACTTGTTTTTGTAATTGATGCAACAGGCTCTATGTGTGATGAGATAGGAAATGTTAAAACAAATATCAGTGAATTTGCGGCACATTTAGAAGAAATGGGCGTAGATCTTAAAATGAGTGTAGTTGAATACAGGGATATTACTTGCGATGAGCCTACTAAAGTTCATAAATATGCAGGCAATACATGGCACACAAGTTCAGAAAGCTTAATAACCACATTGGCGTCTATCGATGCTTCCGGTGGCGGAGATGCTCCTGAAAGTGTTCTTGACGGATTCGGTCATGTTTTAGACAACAGACATATGGATTGGTCAGAGGATGCATTTAAGTTTGCTGTTCTTCTTACAGATGCAAGCTATAAGACAGAAAATACATACGGTTATAGCAGTCTAGAAGAAATTGCTGATAAGCTTGCATCAAAGAACTTGAATACATCTGTTATAACTTCAACCTCTCTTTTTAAGACCTATAATGTTTTAACCAGTAAAACAGGCGGTTTACAGGTTGATATAACATCAGACTTTGATAAGGCTTTGTCAGATTTGGCAGATAAAATTATTGACAGATCTTTGTGATTTAAAATCAGTGTGGTTGCTTCATTAATTTGAGGCAACCACACTTTATAATGAGGTAATAATGAAAAATCAAGACGGGGTGCGGACATATTCTTGGACTTTAAAAGGAGTAAATAAATATGTCGCACCCCGTCTCGGCTGTTCGTTCTTTGGCTCTTTAATCGTATCTACAGAGGCTCATTGTCAAGTAAACCATGGAATAAATGAGAAAACTCAAGGATTGTTACTATTTATTCCGTATTTTGCAGCTTTTCCTGACTGTTTTTTTGAGAGGACGCTATTTTATCACTACATTTTATTGACAAATCCTGTTTTCTTCTATAGAATAAAATACAGATAAGTATTGGAAAATTTGAAAGGATGGTGCAATATGAAAAAACTGGTTTCAATTATTCTGGTTGCCCTTATGGTTCTGTCATTTGTCCCTTCGGTTGGGGCAGCGTATGTAGCTTACAGCGGAACTTGCGGCGACAATGTCACATGGGAATTGGATGATGAAGGTGTTTTGACCATTTCAGGTATCGGTGCCATGGATGATTATAGTTGGTCATCTTCTGACTTACGAGCTCCATGGTCAAAGTACCGTTCCGTGATTGAAAAGGTTATTATAAGAAACGGTGTAACAAGGATAGGCGAGTCAGCTTTTGACGGCGAATCCTATAGCTATTTGACGGAAGTAACAATCCCTGACAGTGTAAAAAGTATAGGTAATTATGGATTCTATGCTTGCTCTTTTATTAGTGATGTTTACTATGAAGGTACAGAAGATGAATGGAAAGATATTTCTGTTTATTCGGGAAATACAACACTGAAAAAAGCAAATATTCATTATAACTCATCAATGGAGGTAGGCGGTAAATGCGGTGAAGAAGCTTATTGGAAGTTTTTTGACGGTGTGCTGACAATCTACGGCAAAGGTGTAATGGATGACTACACCTCAATACAGGAAACATCCTGGTACAGTTATGTAAGTGAAATTAAAAAGGTTGTTATCGAAAACGGTATTACAACAGTAGGTGCATATGCATTTTCAGCGTTAACACAGCTTAAGGAAATTGATTTTGGTAATACAGTTGAATACATAAAAGATTGTGCCTTTTACAAATGTACAAAGCTTGAAGAGTTGAATTTACCCCAAAGTTTAAAAGATATTAAAAAAGGTGGCTTTGGCTATTGCATTTTGTTAAAGGAAGTTACACTTCCTGAAAATGTTGTTGCATTGGGCGCGGCTTCCTTCGGCAACTGTATAGCTTTGGAAAAGGTAATACTTTCAGAACGTATTTTTGCTATGGGAACAGGTGCCTTTGCATATTGTAAATCACTTAAAGAAGTTGTAATCCCTGCAGAGATGACAGTACTGTCTAAAAATTTATTCGCAGGATGCACAAGTTTGGAATATGTATATATACATAGTGGTATTGAAACTATTTCCGAAGGTGTTTTTTACGGATGTAAAAATCTTAAAGAGGTGACAATACCTAAAAGTGTAACATCTATTGAGGTAGACTCCTTTTATAACTGTAAAGCCGTTTTAAGTGTTGTGAAGGGTTCCTATGCCGAAACTTATGCAAAAGAACAGGGCATGAACTATGTATATTTTGTTGGTACACTTCTTTCCATCCAAGTTATAGGTGATGATGGAGAAGAGTTGAAGGATGGATATACTGTTAATTGGTATGTTCAGGGTACTGACAATGCGGTAGGTCAAGGACCGGAAATCTCGGTGGAAGATACAACAAAAACCTACGAATGTAAGATTGACTTTGACGAGGATTTAGCTTTAACATATTACCGCTTAAATGAAAGAATAACCGTAGAGTCAACTGATAGAAAGGTCTGGTTAAAAGCCATTCCTACGGTAGCTTTGGAAGGTGTTGTAACCGATATTGACGGCGAACCTTTGGACGGTGTTTCAGTCCGGGTTGAACAAGACTTCAGCATGGGCGTTGAAAAGACAGAAAGTGCGGCTACAGGAAATGATGGATTGTACAGCAAGGACGTAAAGCTTGTACCTACACGTGTCACGTTTTCAAAGGACGGATATTATTCAAAAACTATCAACGTAATAGATTATGACAACATATTTGACAGAGAAGCAGGTTCAGAAGTTGTTCTTGACAAATTGCCTGACAGTAAAATAAAAATGTCCTATGTGGTTAATTCCCTTAAAGAAGACGGAGAGGATATAGAGCAGTTTATATATAATGATATAGCATATTTTGATTATCTATTATATAACAACACTGAGGATTGTGAAATTACTGAGTATTCATACGAGCATCCCTATTTTGTAATAGATTCGGGCGTTGCAAAAGAAGGTGATGAAATCACCCTTTCAATTACAGATGCACAAAATATTGTAACAGCAGATGATATCACATTTGTGTTGGGTGAAGCAGGCAGTGCGGAAGTTACGGCAGAACTTTTGTATAACGGATGTTTCAAGGCAGATGTTTTCTCGGAGAATGAAACAATTGTTATTGTTTTTGATAAGACAGGTGAATTTATAAAGACTTATTTTGTACAAGGCACCAAATTTAAGTCCTCCAATTTGCCCGAAGGTGATTATACAGCAGTATTTTTGAAAAAGACACAGTATTTTTCAAAGGTAGAGTCTTTGGGAAAACTTAGTGAAATCGGTCTTAAAGAAACTGACTATGTTTTGAAAAATGTAACAGTTGAAAAGGGGAAAATAAATGCGTTAGGTGATGTTAATGTTCCCGATTTTGACGAAGAGCTGCTATATTGCACCGAATATGCAAGTGTGGTAAATAACAGCTATCAGGCCGTAACAGGTCAGCTTATACAGATTGATGCAAAATACAAGGTTAAAGACGGCTATGAAACAGGTGGTGAAAAACTTGTATTTGAACTGCCTGAAAATATAAGCCTTGTTTCAAAGAGCGTGGTTGTAAATTCCCAAGTGGCAAATTATGAAACACAGGGAAATAAAGTTACGGTTTATACTAACACAAATGAAGCAAAGGTACGTTTTTATGTGACAAGTAATGTTTCGGGAGAATATGCAATAACTGGCTATATTGACTGCAAGACAGACCAAAACAACATTATTAAGCCCATAGGCACATGTACCCTTAATGTTACAAATGCCGATATCAGTGTGCCAGAACGCACAAACAAAAGCAGCGTTACTGTCAGTGGTGTAGCCATGGCAGACAGCACTGTAACAGTGTATGACAACTATAAAAAGGTTGGAACAACAACGACAAACGGTAATGGTAACTGGAGTTTGACATTCAATCTTCCTAACGGTGACTATTCATACTACTACCACACTATTTACGCAACTATTACAAATCCAAAGTATGCAGGCTGTGTTGTGACAAAGACAAAGGTATTGGAATATATAAAGACAAATTCTGTTGGAAGCGGCATATATATTACAAGGATTGATATGAACAGCGGAATTTCAGGTTATGAAGAATGTAATAACGTAATTTTTGACTTTAAGAAAAATACATCTTTGAATTTGGACGGAAGAAAATATTACAGTGTTCTTACAAATGACACATTTACATTTAACATTAAGTTTAATGAAAATTCAAAGGACCTTAAAAATGTTATTCTTCATGTTCTTAAAGACAACGGAAGTGTAAGTAATCACGAAGCAACATATAACAGTATTACCGACACATGGATGGTCAAAGCCAAATTTTACGGCGATGCTCCCGTTAATGTAAACGTATCCTTTGACGTACCCTCTTATAATACAATTGAAGACAGCGTTATTCAGAACGAAGCTATGAATATAACAGGGCAGTGCAGAGATGTAATTGATGCTTCTCTTGATGTGCTTGCAGAAAATGGTTCAAGTTACCTTACATACACAAAGAGTGTTGATTCTAACGGAAAAATCGTATATACAGCACAAAATCCTGTTACGGGAAAAAAGCTGTGGGACGTAAAATTCAGTAACCGTAATTACGGCAAGGCATGGAGCGATGTGGGAACGGATAATTTCATAAATAAATTATCTGTTCCGGGCATCTATAGTTGTTATTACGGCATTAAAGCAACAGATACAGGCTTTGAACATATACTTCTTAGCGGTAAAGCGGCAATAAGTATTGAGGTTGACTATTCAAATATTCTTAACGAACAGGGCGAAGATACAACAATTTATGATTTGTTTACAACAAATGCGGAAGTATTGCCCTTTGTTAAACAGATACTGGGCCAATCCAATGCCAAGTATATGGAAACGGTAATTTCACAGCTCAATGGACAGTACAGTGACTTATACAGCGAACTGTTGGCACTTATAAATTCCAAAAATGCGTACGGTTCTTATGTAATTGAAGAAGCTGAACGTGAAAAGCTTACAAAGGAACTTGAAGAATTAAGAACAGGTTCTAAAACCTATGTGGACGAAACTAAGAAAATCGTCGGTGAATACTTAAATGCAATGTTATCGGCAACTCTTGTTTCATCTACAGTTGAAGCTGTATTAAATTCTGAGCAATTTGACTCTTCCGATTTTGTATCAACTTGGAACGAAATGGAGGAAGGTATGGTTGACGGCGTCCTTCAGAAAGAGTTAATCGTACCTGATTCAACAGAAGCTTTATTGGGAAATGCAAAAACAGTGCTTAAGGAAAGCGACAGTGTTATCCGTTCCTTAATCTTTAAGACAGGCAGCGAAGAAGCGGAAAGGAATTTTGACAGCTATTTCAGATTTGGCGATAAAGAAACACTGCTTAAGAATAAGCTTAGTTTAGAAGCGGATATTTATAAGGCAAATTATTATGTATCATATTTAAGAGGTATAGTAAATACAGATATCACAAATCTTCGCCTGAAAATAAGAGAGACTCTTGGTGATGGTGTTTATGCCCATTATGATAATAAGAAATTTGTTCTTCCCAATATTGGCGTACACCGAGACCCCTTCGGTTATGTTTACGAAGCGGTACCTTCAAACCGTTTGGAAGGCGTAACTGCCACAGTATACTACAAGGATGAAAATGGTGTTGCAGTTAAGTGGGACGCAGAAAATTACGACCAGATTAACCCCCATATAACCGATGGCTTAGGACAGTATTCATGGATGGTTCCCACGGGCGAATGGAAGGTTGTTTACGAAAAGGACGGCTATGAGGTGATGGAAACCGAATGGCTCCCCGTTCCGCCACCCCAGATGGATGTAAATGTCTCCCTCACATCCCTTCTTGCACCTACGGTTGAAACTGTAAATGCATATGAAGACAAGGTGGAAATCAGATTTAGTCAGTATATGAATATTGATTCTGTAAATACTTCTGCCGTTAAAATTATTATGAATAATCAAGCAGTTACAGGAACGATTACACCTAAAAATGCAGAAAGCACCTTAAATGATGAAAATGTTAAGTACGCAAGCGTATTTGAATTTATCTGTGACAGCGAAATTTCAGGCAACATAGTTGTGGAAGTGGCAGATGTTATAAACTATGCAGGTACAAAGATGGATTCTTCATATAGTGAAGAAAGTAAGGTTTATGTTGAACCTAAGATGATATCAGTACCGGAAAGCGTAACAATGAACTTTAATGAAAGTAAGTTTATTGAAATTCAGGTGCTTCCCAAAGAAGCAGGTGCTAACCTTAATCTTAGCGTTCTGTCAAGCTCTGATGATATTGTTTCTGTTTCGGAAGAAAATGTTGTAACAGATGAAAACGGTAAAGCGACTATACTTCTTGAAAGTAGTCTCATTGGTGATGCATTCATAACAATCAGCATTGACGGAACAGATGTTGAAAAAACAATAGAAGTTTTCGTAGAAGCCGGCAAGGCAGAAGAAGCATTACAGTGTGAAAAGGTTAAGGCAAATTTTGAAAGCGGAACTGTTGAAAAGGGTGCAGTTGTCAACCTCTTTACAGAAACAGATGGTGCTGACATCTATTACACATTGGACGGAACAGATCCTTCCGATGAAGAAAATACTTCAAGAACTCTGTATACGGAAGCTATAAAGATAACGGAAAATACCGTTATTATGGCATGTGCAGTAAAGGAGGGTTATACCGCAAGCCAGGTGGCGGCATTTAACTACAAGGTTGATCTTAAAGCTGTCGTTGTGGTGGCAGAAGGCTATTACAATACTGAAAATACGCTTATAATGGCGGCATATTCAAATGACAATGTTCTTGTTGCACAGAAAACATTTAAACCAAGCGGAACAGGCTACGATGAAGTAATATTGGAATCCGATGAACCCATAAGCTATACAAAGGTAATGGAATGGAACAGCTTAGGCAAAATGGTTCCCGCATCTGAAAGCGTGGTTTCACATTAAAAAACTGGCTGTAGCAAAATAACAGCTCAAAAAAAAGAAAAAAGAAGTTCCCAAAATCGGGAACTTCTTTTTTCGTATAAACACTATTTACCACTGTGGACAGGTTCATTTTGGAGTTTACACAAAATCGGGGAAACACCATGTTTTTCAGCGACTAAAGGTTGTAGCAAAATTGCTGCGACCTTTAATGTTATCACAAATGGTAGTAGTTTCAACTGTGAAATCAACAGCTAACACTTTAATCGTTTTGTTATCCATTGTAAAAACTCCTTTAGCGATATACTCGCTTTGCTCGTACGATATATTTGCCATTGCAAATGCGATATAACCTCATTTTATTCGGTTTTGATATGATATAAATCCCTTGCGTGTTCCGCAGAACATATCGCGTGTGTTAACACATATCGCACCGAAGGCATATCGCAAATCCGAAGGATTTATATCGTTGCTGCGATACGCAACACTAATTTACAGGTACATAGCCTGCATCTTCTATAATTTTACTGCCACGGGAGGATAAAACAGCGTCAACCCATTTTAATGTGTTTTCGTCAGCATCTGCTCTTGTTACGATAAAGCCATTTGTATAAATGGGGTACTGTCCGCTTTTGATTGTTTCAATTGTGGGGTTAACTCCGTCAACTGCGAGCATTTTAATGGTGTCCCGTTTGTACATTGTGTTTACATAGTAAAAATATGAATAACCGATAGCATTTTTTGCGTTGTCATATTCGGCAACGGCGTCGATAAGTTCGCCCATCTCGCCCTGAACTTGGCTTGTGGGCGGCTCAATTATCAGCTTATCCTTCATAACTAAGCTGAGCATTGCCGTCTGACTGCCTGAACCTGTAGGTCTTTGATAGGGGATAATCGGTGCATCTTCACCGCCAACCTCTGCCCAGGAGGTAATCTCACCTGTGTATATTTTTTGTATTTCCTCAAAGGTTAAGCCGTCAACAGGGTTTTCGGTGTTTACAATAAATACAAAGGCGGAGCTTGTTGCGGGGATAATATTTAACTGAACCCCTTTTTCATTTGCGTACTCTTTGTCCTCCTGACTTATTTCCGATGCAAATATAACATCAACCTTGCCGTCTATAAGGTTGTGGTAAACCTCACTTGAACGGGTGGTTGTGTATTCAAAATTCAATTCGCTTTCATCCATGCCTAAAAAGTCTGCGGCGATGGAATTTACAAGTGGGTGAATAGCAAGGGATGCATCAACCTTAGGATAGTCCTCCAATGTAAAAAGGGGCAAAGCGTTAACCTCTGTGGGTTCTTCAGTTATGGGCGTTGTTGTGGCGGATTTATACCACAGTACACATCCTATAATAATTCCAACCATAACTGCAATTGCCAAAAGTATTGCAATAAGTTTTTTCATGATAAATCCTCCTAATCAAATAATTTAAATGACTCTTTGTCAAAACGGTAAAAACTAATATATACATAAAAGTCGTCAATATTTGGTATTGTGGCAATTATGCTGTCGCCATTAAGTGTTATGACAGCATCAGATACGTCATAACCAAAGTAGCCGCTTTCCGCAAGCTGACTTATAATCTCATCTTCGATAATGTCCATATAGTTACTGTCAGGATAGAAAACGTCCTCCAAAGATGTAAGAGGCTCCTTTGTTATATAATTATACAACTTAGTATCGTCTGCTGTCATAACAGTAGCACCTTCGGTTTCTTCGGTGTCAAGATAAACACCGCCTGCCATTGAAAAATATCTGTTACGATAGGCGTCTATTATTTTGTTCTTGTATACAGACTCATAAAGCTCCATAGGCATTTGGAAAAACTGTATACTGTTATTTACCGTTGCCATGTCTGAATAATGGTTAATCCACTCTCCATTTACATGCTCCGATTTACTATACAACGTTATATTTGGCTTCATAAGTAATATGTGGAAATAATCGGGGTTGCTTTTGGCAGAAAGCCTGTATTCTTCTAATATGTCATGGCATTGAAGGTAAATACTTTCTCTAAAGCTCTTATACTTTTGAGATTGGTAATTATTAATATCATCATCTATGTAATCCTGCCATACAGTTATATCGTACCACATGTTTTCTTCTATATAACCGTATTCTATTTTGTCAAACATTTCGTAATGGGCATCCGCACAGGTAAATATGTTTTTAAAGCCTTTATACTCACCTGTGAATATACTTTCCTCTGTCATATACTTGGAATATATAGCGACTTTATCATAAATGTCAACCATACTCACCTCTGCCATATAATTACTGGGGGAAAGATAAATTGCCGATGGTGAAAAGATAAATTCCTTATCTCCGTTCATGTAGCTTTTAACTAATTTATATAATTGGTTTTCATCAGGTGAGGCGAGGTATTCTTCATAGTCAAAGCCCTCGTAGTCCATGGAATCGAAAAAATCAGAAAAAGCGAGTGTATCATAAAATGCTGAACGCACAACGGATATAATATCCGCATCCTTTACAAACAAATCTTCAAGCTGAAGAGGGCTTCCGTCCACAAGATTGTAGTTGAAATCCACCTGGTTGTATAAACTGTCACCTCCGATGTAAAGGCTTATAGATATAACATTGGCAAAATTTCCATAGGTGTAATAGCTTGAATAATCAATTTTTTCAAATTCCAAAAAGGCTTTTGTTGCTCTTTGGTAAATGTCGTTGTTTATTTTGTCCTGAATTGCAGTGTCTTTAAGCCCTTTTATTTGAGGTATCTCTACTTCGGTACCATTATAAACTTCAATTATTTTATCCACAAGTAAATCGTTTTGGTCATATGTAGCGTCCAGGTCAATTGTCTGTTCAATAGGTGTACTGTTCTTCTGGTTTATGCACCAATTTGTTACCCCAAATGCAATAAAAGCAAATACAAGCACAAGTGCTGTAAGTGATGCTGCAAGCCGTTTCATAAAACCCCTCCCTTTTATAAATCCTATAGCAAAAAAAGCGGTGCCGCCTCAGGCTGCACCGCTTTGCTTTTCTTCGTCTTAGTTAGTGATAACTCTTTCTGTTTCCTTGTCGAAAAGATGAATCTTTTCGGGGTCGAAAGCAACCTTAATTGTGTCACCAACCTTAGCTGTTGTAGTAGGCTTAACACGAGCTGTCATGTTGATTTCGTCAATTGTAAGGAACAAGAATGTTTCAGCACCCATCATTTCTGTTACGTCAACGTGAGCTTCAACAACATTGCCTGCATACTTTGCAAGAGAATCAGCATCATCGTAAAGGTCTTCGGGACGGATGCCGAGAGTTACTACCTTACCTGCATAGCCTTCTTCAATAACCTTTGCAGCTCTGTCCTTAGAAAGGTTAATCTTCTTGCCTTCGCCGAATACAACAGATACACCGTCGCCTTCCTTAACAACCTTAGCATCACAGAAGTTCATCTGAGGAGAACCGATGAAGCCTGCTACGAATACGTTACAAGGATCATCATAAAGTGTCTGAGGTGTATCAACCTGCTGGATGAAACCATCCTTCATAACAACAATTCTTGTACCCATTGTCATAGCTTCTGTCTGGTCATGAGTAACGTAAATGAATGTTGTCTGGAGTCTCTGGTGAAGCTTTGTGATTTCTGTTCTCATCTGTACACGAAGCTTAGCATCAAGGTTGGAGAGAGGTTCGTCCATCAAGAATACCTTGGGTTCACGCACGATAGCACGACCGAGAGCAACTCTCTGACGCTGACCACCGGAAAGAGCCTTGGGCTTTCTTTCAAGAAGATGTTCAATATCAAGGATACGAGCAGCTTCATGAACACGCTTGTTAATTTCTTCCTTGGGGGTCTTACGAAGTTTAAGACCAAATGCCATATTTTCAAATACGGACATATGAGGATAAAGAGCATAGTTCTGGAAAACCATCGCAATATCTCTGTCCTTGGGAGCTATGTCGTTAACAAGACGGTCACCGATGTAAAGTTCACCTTCAGTGATTTCTTCCAAACCCGCAATCATACGGAGCGTTGTGGACTTACCGCAACCGGAAGGACCAACCATTATGATAAATTCCTTATCCTTAATTTCAAGGTTAAAGTCATGAACGGCTGTAACACCGCCGGGATATTTCTTGTAGATGTGCTTGAGTGATAAGCTTGCCATTAGTAATTACCTCCTAAAATTTCAAGGTACAATGTACCTTAACTTTATATCAATAGTATAACATAAAGATTTTTTTTTGCCAATGCACCAAATTACCAAAATTACAAAAATATATTTGTGAGTATTGTATAGAAAATAGTTCTTGACAGGGTTTTCAAAGGGTTCCCCCAATTATGTTAACCTCTTCCTGTGTAAGATAGCGGTATTCCCCCGGTGACAAATCAGGGTCCAACGGAAGGGAAGCAAATGATATTCTTTTTAAATAAATCACCTTGTTTTCAACGGCTTCAAACATTTTTTTCACCTGATGGAACTTACCCTCCACAATAGTTATTACACATTCATTTTCACTTTCCATAACTATCTTTGAGGGCATAGTTATATAACCACCTATGTCAACCCCATTTTCGATTTTCATGCGGTCACATTCCGTCAAAGGGTACATAAGTCTTGCGAAATATTCCTTGCCAACCTTTTTTGAGGGTGATAAAAGATTGTGGGCAGTTTGTCCGTCATTTGTCAAAAGCAGAAAGCCTTCGGTGTCAATATCAAGCCTGCCTGCCGGGAAGAGGTCGTATCGCTTAAAGTTTTCGGGAAGTAAGTCCAAAACGGTTTTCTGCCTTTTGTCGTCTGTGGCACTGACATAGCCTTGGGGCTTATTCATCATAAGATAAATGAACTTTTTATATTCTGCCTCTTTCCCGTTAACTGAAAGAGAAGCCCTTTCGTTTACATCGCATCCTGCATCCTTTATTATTTCCCCATTTATAGAAACAAGTCCCTTTTTTATTAAATTTTTAGCATCTTTTCTTGTAATGCCGATAGCATCGGAAACAAGTTTGTCTAATCTCATGTAATTCTCTCCAAAAAGCGGTTATAAAAGCCCTGTCATAAATCCGTCTATGCTTACAGAGGATATATCACCGCCTATAATTTCGTTTTTATACATTATAATATTGGCATTGCATTTGCCGAAGGGGTGGTTGTATATTTCATAGGTGTACATTACACATTCCTTCCCCTTGAAATTTTCAAGGTCAAAACCTGCCTCCTTCTGAATTTCATTATAGTTATTATACACCATATCAAACTCTTTTGGAATAGTAAATGTTTTTTTTGAATAATTTTCGGAAAATTCGTAACCAAGGGCTGTGAGAAAGTCTTTGGGCGACTGTTCTTTAAAAGCGGAAAAAATAAGAATGGCACAGAGGGATAATAAAACTAAATTTTTAGTATTGAACTTCATACTGAATTATATGTTTAAAAAGGCGGATGTATAACCGCCTTTTGTCATTAATTACCTGTTTCGGTAGATTTTACCAAATGGGGTCTGACCCCATTTGGTAAAAAGTTAAGTTTTAAATGTTTACCATGCAGCAAGAAGTGCGTAATGAAATGAATAATCAATAATTAATCATTTTCGCCGTAATGCGAAAATTTTCCGAAATTATTCATTATTAATTCTTAGTTATTAATTTTTATTATTACTTTCCTGCCGCAATTTTTACGTTTGCCTGGTGCTTTGCATTAACCATTCCGTCGTTATGGCGTATTGAATTAAGAAAATGGATGTCAAATACACCGTGGGCATTGTTGCCCTTTACCCAGTCATAGTTATAGCCCGCACCGTAATTGTCGCTTCGCCAGCTTGTCCATACGCCGCCTTGTGCGTTGTCGTTTCCGGCATGGAGCATACTTGTAGCCGATGCGGCAATCTTTCTGCCGTTGTAAATAATAATTACAGGTCTGCTTGTCCAGTTTTGACCGCCAAAAATTGAGTTCATCTTAGCTGTGTCCGATGCAGTCAAGGGTTCACAGTCTGCGTGTCCCGAACCTGTGGTTCTTTTTGCTGTGAAAGACTGACCTGTATAAAAATCCTGAACGGTAAAAACTGCACCTACGGGCACCACGTACTGTGCCCCGGTCCACCAATCAAGATATTCGCCGTATTTTGACCCGGGTGTACTTGTGACGGGCACGTGGTGGACAGGTATTGTAAGTTTCTGCCCAGCATAAATATAAGATGATTCCGTAAGTTTGTTTGTTTCTAAAAGCTCGCTCATGGGTATACCGTAATTGTTTGCAATGTTCCAGTAGGTGTCACCTGATTTAACTGTGTATGTAATATATGTTACGTAAGGCTTGGAAGAAGATGAAGAAGTTGATGAAGAGGAAGATGACGATGACGAAGACGAACCTGAAGGGATTACTACCCTGTCACCGATTTCAAGCTGTGAAGTATTTGTGGCACCGTTAGCTTTTAAAAGAGTGTTAAAATCCACTTTATACTGCTGTGAAATTGTCCAGTATGTATCACCTTTTTTTACAATGTGAACATTTGATGCCCCGGGGATAATTACCTTGTCGCCAATTTCAAGATGAGAAGAAGTAGTAGCGTTATTTGCCGCAAGTAATGTGTTGAAGTCAACACCGTATCTTTGAGAAATTGTCCAGTAAGTATCGCCCTTTTTTACAGTGTAGATTGTTGCATCCGTGGGTACGTATACCTTATCTCCAATTTCAAGCTGTGAGGAGGTTGTGGCACCGTTTGCCTTTAAAAGTGCGTTAAAATCAACGTTATACTGTTGTGAAATTGTCCAGTAAGTGTCCCCCTTTTTGACAGTGTGCGTTGCCGCTTGTGCATTGGCTGATAACAATAATGCAGATAATCCAAGCGGAATAATTCGTTTTAGTTTCATGTTAATTCTCCTTTCAGCGGGACAATTGGTTCTTGCCCCTAAAAAGATTATTCGGGAAAAGCTATCAAAATCTTTTATGTAAATGTTGCCATATTGACAAAAATTAAGAAAGTGATATAATGAATACGGCAATGGGGAAGAGTCTGACCTAAAGCTGTATATATACTGATGCCAAGGGAATTCCCAGGCAAAAGGGAGGAAGAAAAATATGATAAAATATGATATGTATTCTTCAAAAGCGGAAGAATTTATTAACCATGAGGAAATAATGGAAACGCTCAAGTATGCAGATGAGAATAAGAATAACCGTGAGCTTATTTTTTCCATTATTGAAAAGGCAAAGACTTATAAGGGTATTTCACACAGGGAAGCGGCAGTTTTGTTAGAATGTGAAATCGAAGAGGCAAATAATGAAATTTACAGCCTTGCAAAGGAAATAAAGGAAAAGTTTTACGGCAACCGTATTGTAATGTTTGCACCCCTTTATCTGTCAAACTATTGTGTAAACGGATGCGTGTACTGCCCTTACCACAGGCAGAATAAAACAATACCCCGTAAAAAGCTCACCCAGGAGGAAATCCGAAATGAGGTTATCGCCCTTCAGGATATGGGTCACAAGCGTCTTGCCTTAGAGGCAGGGGAGGACCCTGTGAATAACCCCTTGGAATATATACTTGAAAGCATTAAAACAATTTATTCAATAAAGCATAAAAACGGTGCAATAAGGCGTGTGAACGTAAATATTGCGGCAACAAGCGTGGAAAACTATACAAAGCTTAAAGAGGCAGGCATAGGAACTTATATCCTGTTTCAGGAAACTTATCATAAGGAACATTACGAAAGCCTTCATCCCACAGGACCAAAGAGTAATTATGCTTACCATACCGAGGCTATGGACAGGGCTATGGACGGCGGTATTGACGATGTGGGCTTAGGTGTTCTTTTTGGCCTTAACCTTTACCGCTACGATTTGGTGGGCCTTTTAATGCACGCAGAACACTTGGAAGCGGCAAAGGGTGTAGGACCGCATACAATCAGTGTGCCCAGAATTTGTCCTGCAGACGATATTGATGTAAATGATTTCAGCGATGCAATTTCAAATGAAATTTTTGAAAAGATTGTTGCAATTATCCGTATTGCAGTTCCATATACAGGTATGATTATTTCAACTCGTGAAAGTAAGGAAGTAAGGGAAAGGGTTTTGAAATTAGGCATCAGCCAGATATCAGGCGGAAGCAGAACAAGTGTAGGCGGCTATGTTGACGAAGAAGTTTATGACGAGTCTACAAGCCAGTTTGACCTCTCTGACAGAAGAACGTTGGATCAGGTTGTAAATTGGCTTATTGATATGGGGCATGTACCCTCCTTCTGCACGGCCTGTTACCGTGAGGGCAGAACAGGGGACAGATTTATGAAACTTTTGAAATCGGGACAGATTATAAACTGCTGTCACCCCAACGCCCTTATGACATTGAAGGAATATTTAATGGACTACGCAAGTGAGGACACAAGGGAAAAAGGCGAGAAGATAATAGAACAGGAAATTGAAAAAATAACAAATGAAAAAGTGAAAGAAAGGGCAAAACAAAACCTTATCGATATTGAAAAGGGTGTCCGTGATTTCAGATTTTAAATTATAACAAAGGAAAGAGGTTTTGCACTGCAGAGCCTCTTTTGATTTTTTGAAAAGAGTATGAGCAAGAATAATTAAAAAATAATTTATCATACTTGACAAATTAGGTGCTAGATATTATTATAATTATGCAGATATGACAAATTAAAAGGTGATGGTATGAAAATGGCAGGTAATGAAAGTGAACAAACTATTTTAAAGGAGTTAAGTCTTCGGATTAAACAATATCGCATATCATTAAATTTGACTCAAGCAGAGCTGGCTGAAAAAGCGGGAGTTTCTTCAAGCACAGTAGTGCGTCTTGAAGACGGTGCTGATTTGAAAATTTCAAATTATTTAAAAATTTTAAGTAGCTTAGGGCTTGCTCAGAATTTAGATATACTTATCCCCGAACCCCAGGAGGATTTTAAAGCATTATATGAAAAAAAGCCCCCAAGACAGCGGGTGAAGCAAAGTATGTATAAAACTAAAACCAATTGGGTTTGGGGCGAAGATAAGTAAATTATGTAAGAGGTGCAATTTATGGACATACGAACTGTTAAGGTTAATTTATGGGGTACGCCAATCGGGTATCTCCACAGACAGGACAACGGCTTAATAGGCTTTCAGTATGATGAGGATTTTATTTCAAGCGGAATTGAAGTCGCACCGATTAAAATGCCTCTGTCAGATTTGACTTATTCTTTTCCTGCTTTGCCCGAAGAAACCTTCAGCGGACTTCCCGGTATGATCGCTGATTCTCTGCCTGACAAATTCGGTAATATTGTAATCAAAAGCTATCTGGAAAGTCAAGGGAAGACAAAGGACAGTCTGGGTGTGCTGGAAAAGTTGTGTTATACCGGCAAAAGAGGAATGGGTGCATTGGAATATGAGCCTTCAACAGATATTGTTCATATGAACGAGAAAGTTGATATTGATGCTCTCACAAAGCTTGCTTCGGATATTCTTTCCGAAAGGGAGGGCGTACAAATAAATTATGATGAAAATATGATAGCACAGCTAATGCAAGGAAGCTCCTCTGTAGGCGGTGCAAGAGCAAAAACTCTTATTGCATGGAATCCTGAAACAAATATTATTCGTTCAGGGCAAATAAATGCAGGGAAAGGCTTTGAATATTGGCTTTTGAAATTTGATGATATTTCAAACAACACTGATAAGGACTTGAAGCCTGACGGTGAAGAATATACGAAAATTGAATATGCATATTATCTGATGGCAAAGGATGCCGGCATTAAAATGAGTGAATGTATGTTGTTCAAAGAAAATGGCAGAGCCCATTTTATGACAAAAAGATTTGACCGTAAAGGTGCAAATGGCGAAAAACTCCATATGCAGAGTTTATGTGCAATGGCACATATGGATTTTAATTCTCCAAGGATGTACTCCTATGAAGATGCTTTTAATGTTATGAGGCAGTTGAAGCTTCCCCACGCTGACTTTGTTCAGCTTTATAAAAGAATGCTGTTTAACGAATGTGCCAAAAACTATGATGATCATACAAAGAATATAACATTTTTGATGGATAAAAAAGGTGTGTGGAGATTATCACCGGCATATGATATAACTTTTTCCTATAACAAAAACAGTACATGGGTAAATGCTCACCAAATGCTTATAAATGGTAAAGCTGAAGATATAACAACGGAGGATGTATTAAATGTTGCTGAAAAAGCAGGCATTAAAAAATCTGAAGCCTCAAAGTGCATTGAGCAGGTTTTAGGTGCATTGTCAAAATGGGAAGAATTTGCCAAAAGTGCCGGTTTAACAGAAAAAAATGCCGAAAATATAAAAGGATACTTCAGGTTCCAATTAGACTAAAATGAAGTTACGTTGTCAAAGCGTGAACTTTTTAATGAAAAATGTTAAAAAACTCTTTTCAAATGACTATTTATTTGATACAATTATCGTATGTAATTATGCAAAGTAAATCATAAAGGAGAGTTATGTATGCAACCTAAGTACAAAAGAGTTCTTTTAAAGGTAAGCGGTGAAGCTTTGGCAGGGGATAAGGGCTTCGGTCTTGATCAGCCTACTATTGATGCAATATGCGAAAAAATTAAAAAGTGTGCTGAAACAGGCGTTGAAATAGCTGTTGTTGTAGGCGGAGGTAACTTCTGGAGAGGCAGAAGCGGCGAAAATATGGACAGAAGCCGTGCTGACCACATGGGTATGCTTGCAACTGTTATCAATTCTTTGGCACTTTGCTCTGCATTGGAAGCTATAGGTGTAACAACACGTGTTCAGACTGCCATCGAAATGCGTCAGATTGCCGAACCTTATATCCGTGGTAAGGCAAACAGCCATCTTAACCGCGGAAGGGTTGTAATTTTCGGATGCGGTACAGGTAACCCCTTCTTCTCAACAGATACAGCGGCTGCACTGCGTGCTGCAGAAATCAATGCAGATGTAATTTTGCTTGCTAAAAAGGTTGACGGTGTTTACGATTCCGACCCCAACGTAAACCCCGATGCAGTAAAGTTTGACACCCTTACTTATTCTGAAGTTCTTGCAAGGGATTTAAAGGTTATGGACTCCACTGCAACAGCTCTTTGCCGTGATAACAAAATGCCCATTCATGTATTCGGATTGGACGATCCCGAAAATATTTACCATGCAGTTATGGGCGAGGCTATCGGCACTATGGTAAGAGAGTAATTGAGTTAATAATTTAAAGAAAAACATTTATGAAAGGAAGATGAATATTATGGAAAAATACCCTGAAATTACAAAAAGAATGGATAAAGCCATTGCATACTACAAGGACGATTTAAACACTATCAGAGTGGGCAGAGCCAATGCGGCTGTTCTTGACAAGGTAGCGGTTGATTATTACGGAACAATGACCCCCATTGCACAGGTTGGTACAATTTCAACACCCGACCCCAGAACTCTTTGCATACAGCCTTGGGACGGAACACTTCTCAAAGCTATAGAAAAGGCAATTTTAGCATCTGAAGTAGGTATCACACCCCAGAACGACGGTAAGGTTATCCGTCTTAATTTCCCTCAGCTTACAGAAGAAAGACGTAAGGAACTTAGCAAAACAGTGTCCAAGAAGGGCGAAGAAGCAAAGGTCAGCGTAAGAAATGTACGTCGTGATGCTATGGACGAATACAAGGCAATGAAGAAAAAGAACGAAATTACAGAGGACGATTTGAAGAGTACAGAAAAAGATATCCAGGATCTTACCGATATGAAGATTAAGGAAATCGATGTAATAACAGAAAAGAAACAGAAGGAAATTATGTCCATATGAAAATAAAGGACTTTTTCCGTAAAAAAGCCTTAGAGCAAAAAGTGGACTTTGATAACTTACCTGAGCATATCGGAATTATTATGGACGGAAACGGCAGATGGGCGAAGAAACGCGGTCTGCCCCGTACCTCCGGTCACGCTGTAGGTGCAAAAACATTTGAGCGAATTGTTGAGTATGCCGGTAACATCGGTGTAAAGGTTGTTACCGTGTATGCTTTTTCGACTGAAAACTGGAAGAGACCAAAAGAAGAAGTTGACGCACTTATGAATATCCTTGAGGATTATCTGGACCATGGCCTTCAAAGATTGGCAGGCAGAGATGTGCAGATACACTTTATAGGCGACAGAAGTGCATTTTCGGACTCTTTCCGTGAAAAACAGCTCTACATGGAAAAGGCCACTGAAAATAACAGTGGTCTTTTGCTTAATGTTGCATTAAACTACGGCGGACGTGACGAGGTTATAAAAGCGGTAAAAGAAATTGCCCAATTGGTTAAGGAAGGCAAAATGGAAGTTGATGATATATGTGAGGAAGAAATTTCAAAAAGAACATATACCGCTTCCCAACCCGACCCAGACCTTATTATCCGTCCGTCAGGTGAGTATAGGTTAAGTAACTTTTTCCTTTGGCAATCTGCCTATAGTGAACTGTGGTTCTCTAACATTTTATGGCCTGATTTCTCAAACGAGGACTTACTTGAGGCTATATATGACTATCAACAGCGTACACGTCGTTTCGGCGGTGTGTAATATGTACTATAGAAAGGTGCTCAAAATATGAAAACACGACTTTTAACAGCAGCTTTGGGGATAGTTTTGTTTTTTACAATTCTTTTCCTGCCTCCTATGGTGTTTCACGCTGCATTAATGATTATTGTAGGTATAGCTACATACGAAATATATGCTGTAACAGGCATTAACAAAAATTTGCCCTTGGCACTGTCAGGCTGTTTCGGAATAGCACTTTGTGCACTTTTGGGATGTATGCATTTGGGCGATTCGGTTATTAATTTTGAAGTATGCCTGGGATGTTTAAGTCTTTATATTGTATACATTTTTTGTATGGTGGTATTTGACCACAAAAACGTAAAGCTTTCCGATGCTTCAGTAGCATTTTTCACATCTGTGTTTATTGCGGTTTTATATTCATATATTATTCCCCTTCGTGAGGATGAACACGGAATATGGATGATTATTGTGCTTTTTGCCGCAACATGGTGCTGTGATGCAGGTGCATATTTTATCGGCATTAAATTCGGCAAGCATAAGCTTGCCCCCGTTTTAAGTCCAAAAAAGACTATTGAAGGCTTTTTCGGCGGAATTCTGGGAAGTGTAGTAGGAATGGGAATTCTGTCTTTGGTGTTAAACAGCGTGGGAATAGAATGTAACGAAATTGCACTTATGATTACCGGTGTGGGATGCTCTCTTGTGGGACCTGTGGGCGATATTGCAACAAGTGCCATAAAAAGGGAAGCAAATGTTAAAGATTTCGGAAATCTTTTCCCCGGTCACGGCGGTATACTTGACAGATTTGACAGTATACTTTTAACTACACCTTTTGTATATTTTATGAATGAGATTTTTAATCTTATAGGATAAGAGGCAAGGAAGATGAAAGAAATATCTATCTTGGGTTCCACAGGTTCAATCGGCACACAAAGTCTGGAGGTTGTGGATAAGGATAACAATTTAAAGGTTGCCGCATTGACGGCATATAAAAATACAGATTTACTTGAAAAGCAAATCAGACACTACAAACCTAAAATGGCAGCAATGTACGATAGTGCATGTGCCAATGACTTAAAGGTAAGGGTAGCAGACACTGATACTGTAATTTTGTCAGGAGAAGAAGGCGTTTGTGAATGTGCCCGTCAGGGCAGTATGGCAGTAACTGCCATTGTTGGCATTGCAGGATTAAGGCCCACCATCTCTGCCATTGAATCGGGAAGCGACATTGCCCTTTCAAATAAGGAAACACTTGTTACAGCAGGGGAATATGTTATGAATTATGCCCGTGAAAAGGGTGTGAAGATTGTCCCTGTTGACAGTGAACACAGTGCAATTTTTCAGTCAATTGCAAATCAGGGTAAATTTGTGGAAAGAATAATTATCACGGCATCGGGCGGTCCTTTCTTCGGCAAAAAGCGTGAAGAGCTTTTAAACGTTACCGCTGAAGACGCTCTAAAGCACCCCAACTGGTCAATGGGTGCAAAAATTACAATCGACAGCTCAACCTTGGTAAACAAAGGTTTGGAAATTATTGAAGCAATGCACCTTTTCGGTGTTGATGTTGACAATATCGTCCCCGTTGTACACCGCCAGAGTATTGTTCATTCTTTGGTTGAGTTTTGCGACGGCAGTGTTATAGGTCAGTTGGGGGTACCTGATATGAAATTACCCATTTCCTATGCACTTCACTATCCCGATAGGAGCATAAAAGTGTCGGAAAGACTTGATTTGGTTAAAATCGGAACACTTACATTTGACGATATTGACCATGAAGCATTCCCGGCTGTTACCATGGCAAAAAAGGCGGCAAAAACAGGCGGTACAATGCCCTGTGTATTTAACGGTGCCAACGAAGAAGCCGTGGCAATGTTCCTTAAGGGCAAGTGTAAATTTGGCGATATTACAGAATATATTTCCTATGCAATGGATAAACATAAGATTACACAGCCTTCCTCCATCGAAGCGGTGGAAGAGGCAGACTTATTTGCACGGCGTATGGTTCGTGAAAAAGCGGGATTATAATTTCTTGGAGGTTTCTGATGGCTTTTTCGTTGATTGTTACTGTTTTGGCATTTGGAATTATGGTTATGCTCCATGAGGCAGGTCACTTTTTTATGGCAAGGCGGTTCGGTGTAACCGTTCATGAATTTTCCATTGGTATGGGACCGCTCCTTTTTAAGTGGGGCAAGGGTGAAACACAGTATTCCCTCAGGCTTCTTCCTTTGGGCGGCTATGTTAAGCTTGAAAGTGAAAATGATGAAAGTGACAACCCTAAGGCTTTTTCAAATGTATCTCCCGTAAAACGTATATGCGTGCTTCTGGCAGGTGCATTTATGAATGTGCTGTTGGGTTTTCTGTGTTTTGTAATTATCAATAATATATACGGATATGCCGAGATACCTCTTGTATCCGAAGTAATTGAAAATTCCCCGGCACAACAATCAGGGATTATGGCAGGCGACTGCATTATAAAACTTGACGGAAAAAATGTGGGAACACAGTCCGATGTAAGACTGCACATGCTTGATAAAAAAGAAACCGTGGAGGTAACTTTTATCCGTGAGGGTGAAAAGCATAAAGTAACACTTAAACCGCTCCTTGGTGAAAACGGTCAGATGTTTATAGGTTTTAAGGGCAGTGTGAAAAAACTAACCTTTTTGGAAAGCTTTAAATATTCCTACTACGACACCCGTTATGTGGTAAAGGCAGTATTTTATTCTTTAAAAATGCTCCTTACAGGCGGTGCTAAAATAAGCGATATGTCAGGACCTGTGGGTATTATTCAGGTGGTTGACCAAACAACCGAGGCAGTAGGAGATTTGGGCATAATGTATATATTTATAAACCTTCTGAACATTTTTGCAATGATAAGCGTAAATTTAGGGGTGTTCAATCTTTTACCCATACCCGGTCTTGACGGAGGAAGCATTATTTTCAATTTAATCGAAGTTGTAACAAGGAAAAAACAAAAGCCTGAAATTTTAGGATATATAAATCTTATCGGTCTTGCCCTTTTGTTGGGGCTTGGCGTTCTGGTAATGATTTCCGATATCATTAAACTGATATAGAGAGGATGAGATAAAATGAGCAGAAAATCTGCAAGAGAAAATGCGTTTAAAATTATTTACAACAGTGCTCTTTTAAAAGAGCCTCCTCATGATATGTGCCAATATTTTGAAGAAACCTGCAAGGACGAATTATGGGCAGAAGACTCCATGAGCAAGAATGACAAGGAATATATGAAGATGGTAGTTTTCGGTGCCTGCGAAAAGAAAAACGAAATTAACGAAAAAATTGCACCACTTCTTAAAAAGTGGGATATTGCCCGTATTCCCAAGGTAAGTCTTGCGATTTTACAGCTTGCAATTTACGAAATTGACAATGTGGAGGATGTGCCTGAAAAGGTTGCCGCAAACGAGGCTGTTGAGCTTGCAAAAAAGTACGGTGACGAGGATACTTATAAGTTTATTAACGGTGTTTTGGCAGAATACTTAAAAAACGCACAAAATAACTGAAAATTGGGAAGGAAGTAGGGTAATGGCTGACAGGCATATTGCAACGGTAACACAAATAAATAACTACATAAAAGCCATTATCGAGCGTACGGAGGTATTGCAGAACATATGGATAAAAGGTGAAATAAGTAACCTTAAATACCACTCCTCCGGACATGTGTACCTGACCTTAAAGGACGAAGGTGCAACATTAAAAGCAGTAATGTTCAAGGGTGCCGTTATGCGCCTTCCATTTAAAATGGAAAACGGTATGAAGGTCAGTGCAAACGGTCGTATCGGTGTTTTTGAACGTGACGGTGCCTATCAGCTTTATATTGAAAATATGGAGCAGGAGGGCAAGGGCAATCTGTATCAGCAGTTGGAGGAGCTTAAGAAAAAGCTGTCCAATGAAGGATTGTTTGATGAAAAGTATAAAAAGCCTATACCGTCTTTTCCAAAAAAGGTGGGCATTGTTACAAGCCCCACAGGTGCGGCTGTAAGGGATATTATAAACATTTTAAAACGCCGTTACCCCATAGCAGAGGTGCTTTTGTACCCTGCCTTGGTACAAGGTGCGGGTGCATCGCCTACCATTGTAAAGGGTATTGAATTTTTTAATAACAACACAGATGTTGACGTTTTGATTGTAGGCAGAGGCGGCGGCAGTATTGAAGATTTGTGGGCTTTTAACGAGGAAAATACGGTAAGGGCAATATTCAAATCAAATATACCTGTCATTTCAGCCGTTGGACACGAAACAGATTTTACTCTCTCCGATGCGGTGGCTGATTTAAGAGCACCTACGCCTTCTGCGGCGGCAGAGGTGGCTGTTCCCGATGTGAAGGAAATTGATATAAGGCTCAGAAGATACCTGGAAAACTTAAAAACCCTCCTTTTGAAGAAAGCTGAGGACAGCGAAGTTAAACTTAACCTTATATCTGCCCGTGCCTCAAAGGAAAGCTTTGTAAGAAAAGTTGAAAACCTTATGCAGATAACCGATAATACCTTTGACAATTTGTGCCGTGTATATACAATGAGATGCGAGGGAAAGTTAAGCACCCTTTCAGCGTATGCGGCGAAACTTGATGCCTTAAGCCCTCTTAAGGTTTTTGACAGAGGATACTCTGTGGCATATAAGGAAAATAAGGTTATCAGAAGTGTTAAAGATGTTAGTATAAACGATGCGGTTACCATTATGTTAAGGGACGGAAAAATAACCGCACAAGTAACCGAAAGTGAAGGAAGATAGTAATGACCTTTGAAGAATCATTGAAAGAATTGGAAGAAACAGTTAAGAAACTTGAAAATGGGGAAACAACCTTAGAGGAGGCAATTACTCTTTTTGAAAAGGGGGTTACCCTTACGAAAAATTGCAGAAAACTGCTTGATGATGCACAGCTAAGGGTAAAAAAGGTTACCGAGGACGGTGTTTGCGATTTTGAGGAAAGGACGGAAGAATGATGGATTTCAAAGACAAACTGAATGAATATATTTTGCGTGTTAATACGGAGCTTGAAGAGGTATCTGAGAAATTCCCAGGAGATGTTATTGTTTCCGAGGCTATGAAATATTCCCTTCTTGCAGGGGGCAAAAGAATTCGTCCCGTAATTGCACTTGCCATGTGCGATGCACTTGGAGGAGATATGAATACTGCTCTTTATTTCGGATGTGCCCTTGAAATGATACACACTTATTCACTTATACACGACGACCTTCCATGTATGGACAACGATACACTCCGCCGCGGCATGCCAACTTGCCATGTAAAGTATGGCGAGGCTTATGCCCTTTTGGCAGGAGACGGGCTGTTGACATATGCATTTCAGTATATAACGGAAAAAGTGAAAGATAAAGTTAAGGCTTTTGACTATATATCATATCTTGCCAAAAACGCAGGTATCTGTGGTATGGTAGGAGGACAGACTGACGATATCAAAGCGGAAAGCGAAAAGGTGGATATAGACACTCTTAAGTATATTCACTTAAGAAAAACAGGTGGCCTTATAAACGCCGCCGGTGCCGCAGGTGCCATTGCATCCGGGAAGGATGTAAGATGTTCTGAGCCTTATACAAAAAGTCTCGGTCTTGCCTTCCAGATAAAGGATGACATATTGGACATTGAAGGGGACGCAGAAAAAATGGGTAAAACCTTAATGAAGGACATAAAGTCCGACAAGTCCACCTTTGTAACGCTTTTGGGTATAAAACAGGCTAAAGAAGAACTTGAAAAAGAAACTGAAAAAGCTATCGAAGCTTCAAATACATTCGGCGAAAAGGGCGAGTTCTTAAAAGAACTTGCCATAGCAATGCTGAAAAGAGAAAATTAACCTTAAGAAGGGTGATAATCAAATGATGGAAATTATAACAACACCGCTTGTGGCAGCTATAGTAGCATGGGCGGCGGCACAGCTTTTAAAGGTGGCAATAAACTCCATAATGGAAAGGCGTTTTGCGTGGTATTCATTACTGGCATCAGGCGGCATGCCTTCATCTCACAGTGCCTTTGTAACAGCCCTTGCCTTTTTAATAGGTGTTAAGCATGGCTTTTCAAGTGACTTTTTCTCACTTGCGGCGGCATTTGCACTTGTTGTAATGTATGATGCCTGCGGTGTAAGGCGTGCGGTAGGCGAACAGGCTAAGGCATTGAACAGAATTCTCGATGCAATGAAGGAAAACAGCACCATGCATAACGAAGCTGCCTTAAAGGAAATTTTAGGCCACAGCCCCTTTCAGGTGGCAATGGGCTTTCTGTTGGGCATTGGCATAGGTCTTGTGTTTATGGTGGGCTAAAAATTTGAGGTGTTTGAAATGTTTAGTAAATTAGCTTTTATAGAAGAAAAATACAGGGAGCTTTCAGAAAAAATCAGCGACCCTGAAGTAATAGCAGATATAGAGTCATGGCGTAAGCTCATGAAAGAGCATAGCGATATGACTCCTATTGTTGAAAAGTACAGGGAGTATAAGGAAGTAATAAAAACAATCGAAGATGCGGAAGAAATGCTGTCAGAGAGTCAGGATGCAGAATTTGAAGAATTGCTTCGTGAAGAATTAAGCGATGCAAAAACCCGTGTTCCATATTTGGAGGAGGAGTTAAAAATACTTCTTATCCCCAAGGACCCAAACGATGAAAAAAGTGTTATTGTTGAAATCCGAGGCGGTACAGGCGGTGAGGAAGCGGCACTTTTTGCTGCCGAGCTTTTCAGAATGTATTCAATGTACGCAGATAAAAAACGCTGGAAGATTGAAATTATGAACTCCAACCAGACAGAGCTTGGGGGATATAAGGAAATTTCCTTCAGCGTTGAAGGTAGCGGTGCATACAGTCGTTTTAAGTACGAAAGCGGTGTTCACCGTGTACAGAGAGTACCTGAAACCGAATCCCAGGGCAGAATACAGACCTCTGCCGCATCTGTTGCGGTGTTGCCGGAAGTTGAAGAAGTTGAACTTGAAATTAACCAGAACGATTTGAAGATTGATGTTTTCCGTGCAGGCGGCCCCGGCGGTCAGTGCGTTAACACAACTGACTCTGCCGTTAGAATTACACATCTTCCCACAGGACTTGTGGTTTCATGTCAGGATGAAAAAAGCCAGCACAAAAACAAGGATAAGGCATTAAAGGTTTTAAGAAGCCGACTTTATGAGCTTATGGAGGCAGAAAGAAATGCATCCATTGCCGCAGAACGTAAAAGTCAGGTGGGTACAGGTGACAGAAGCGAGCGAATAAGAACGTATAACTTTCCTCAGGGCAGGGTGACAGACCACAGAATTAATCTTACCCTTTATAAAATAGACGCTATTATGGACGGGGACTTAGATGAACTTATTGATGCTCTTGCAACATATTACCAAAGCGAAAAGCTGAAAGGGGAAAACTGAAATGATGTCCGCTAATCGAAAGGAGAAAGAACTCCTTACAAGAATTATATCGGAATTCAAACTTGAAGTTATATATGAACCTAAGAATATTGGCGACATATGGATAACATGTAGTGATATTCACCGTCCCGGTATTCAGTTTGCCGCCAATTATTATGATTATTTTGACGATGACAGAATACAGGTTTTAGGTAAGGCAGAGCTGTTTTACCTTATGGAAAAGTCCGCTGAAGAAAGATATGAAATTATTGAAAACCTTTGCAAGCGGAAAATTCCCGCAATTGTTGTAACAAGAAAAGCGGAAATTTTGTCCGAGCTTATGGAAGTGGTACAAAAGTACAACATTCCGCTTTTAAGGACAGAGGAACATACATCCCAGTTTGTAGCAACATATATTTCCACAATGAACGTACTTCTGGCACCATTTATCACCCGTCACGGCGTATTGATGGAAATTTACGGTGAAGGTGTGCTTTTACTTGGTGAAAGCGGCGTTGGTAAAAGCGAAACGGCAGTTGAGCTTGTTAAGCGTGGACACCGCCTTGTTGCGGACGATGCAGTTGAAATCAAAAGGGTTTCCGCAAAGACACTTGTGGGTTCATCCCCTGAAATTATCCGCCACTTTATTGAGCTTCGAGGCATAGGCATTATTGACATTAAAAAGATTTTTGGTATGGGTGCCGTAAAGGACACGGAAAATGTTGACTTTGTGGTAAACCTTGAATTGTGGCAACAGGGCAAGAACTATGAAAGATTAGGTCTTGATAAAACATATACAAATATTTTGGGGATTGACGTTCCCTCCGTTACGGTGCCTGTACGCCCCGGCCGTAACCTTGCCATCATTGTGGAAATTGCCGCAATGAACTTCCGTCAGCAAAAAATGGGCTACAATGCGGCTGAAGAATTGTCGGAAAGATTAAACAAGCAGATAAATATGGATGCAAACAGCATACTATAATTGAGAAGGTTACAAAATGATTAAAATTACAGTTGATACACATACACATACAAATGTGAGCCACCATGCCTTTTCCACATTGGAGGAAAATATTGCATTTGCGGCAAAGAACAATCTTGAGGGCATTGCCATGACAAACCACGGACCTGATTTAGGTGACGGTGCCGTGTGGTTCCATTTTAAGTCTGCAAGACATCTGCCAAAATATGTACGTGGTGTCCGTCTTATAACAGGTGCAGAAGTTGATATTATGGACGAGAGCGGAAGATTGGACATTGACGATGAGCTACTTAAAAATCTTGAACTTGTAATTGCATCCTTTCATACACCTTGTTTCCCGCCTAATTCGGACAAAGATGTTGTTACACGGGCATGGCTTAATACCTTGGAAAACGAAAATGTTGACGTTTTAGGTCATATGGGTGACGGCAGATATATGTGTGATTATGAAACTGTTGTAAAAAAAGCTAAAGAAAAGGGTAAAATAATTGAGATAAATAATCACTCCTTTAAAGTAAGGGCAGGAAGCAATGAAAACTGCAGGGAAATTGCACTTTTATGCAAAAAGTATTCCGTTCCCGTGGTTTTAAGCACCGATGCCCATTTTTCAGAAGAAATCGGCATTGTGCCAAACAGTGTAAAGTTACTTGAGGAAATTGACTTTCCAAAGGAACTGATACTTAACACATCACTAAAAAAGCTTTGTGATTATTTGAATATTGAATGTTAGGGAGTAGGGCATGAAAAACATCGGCGTTGATATTGGCGGCACTTTTATAAAATGTGCAATAGTTGACAAAAAAGGAAATATTACAGCATCGTGTAAAACACCAACACCCAAAATGGGAAGTGACATACCTGATGCGGTTATAGATTTAATATACAGCCTTCTTAAAAAAAGCAATCTTACAGTGGATGATATTTATACCATAGGCATCGGCACAACGGGCATATGCGACAGCAAAAACGGGATTGTTATTACGGGCGCCAACATTGAGGGGTATAAAAATATTGAAATATGCCGTATTATAAAAGAAAAAACAGGAAAAGACACCTTTATTGACAACGATGCAAACTGTGCGGCACTGGGCGAATATGTGGCGGCAAATGTTAAATGCCACAGCTTTATATTCATAACCTTAGGCACAGGTATAGGCGGCGGCATTATATTAAACGGAAAAATCCTTCGTGGTGTTAACGGCGGTGCAGGTGAAATCGGTCATATTACATTGGTAAAGGATGGCGAAAAGTGTAACTGCGGAAGAAAAGGGTGCTGGGAAAGGTATGCATCTGTTTCGGCACTGTCAAGGCAGACAAGAGAGGCAGGCTTCACGGGTGAAGTGAACGGCAAAACAGTATTTGAAAAAAGCCTTAAGGGCGACAAAGTGGCACAAAAGGTTCTTGATAAGTGGCTTAATTATGTGTCTGAGGGCATATGTGACATGGTGAACATTTTCCAGCCTGACCTTATTGTAATAGGTGGCGGTGTAAGTCGTGAAGGGGACAGGATTTTGAAGCCTGTAGCAGATTTTGTAAATAAAAACTCAATGACAGGAAAAATAACTGCCCTTAAGCAGACGGATATAAGAATATCACAGCTTTTTAATGACGCAGGTGTCATAGGTGCAAGCTTCCTATATACTCAAAACTGAAAATCGGTGGTGTGACATGTACGATTTTGAAAATTGCAATGTACTGAAAAATGTACAGATGAAAGAGTATACTTCCTTTAAAACAGGCGGTGTGGCAAAGGTTATGATTGAACCTAAAAGCCCACAGGCTGTTGCAAATGTTTTAAGAAAGTTAAAGGATTTAAACGAAAAATATTATATTTTGGGAAACGGCAGTAACCTTCTTGTGTCGGATAAGGGGATAGACAGGCCTGTAATACACATTGGAAAAGCCTTAAGTCAGATTACAACAGAGGGTGAGTATATCATAGCCCAAAGCGGTGCACTTCTTTCTAAAGTGGCACAAGTTGCCTATAAAAACAGTTTGACAGGTATGGAATTTGCCCATGGTATACCCGGCAGTATCGGCGGTGCCGTTTGCATGAATGCAGGGGCATACGGCGGAGAAATCGGGGATATTATCGACTGGATTGATTATGCAACAGACAGCGGTGAAATTTACCGTATGGATAAAAACACCGCAAATTTCAGCTACAGAAAAAGCTTTTTCTCCGATAAAGATTATGTGGTAGTTGCAGTATGTATTAAGCTTGAAAAAGGCGATGGCGAAACTATCCTTGAAAAAATGAAAGAGCTTGGCGAAAAAAGACGGAGCAAACAGCCTTTGGAATATCCTTCTGCCGGCAGTACATTTAAAAGACCCCAAGGGCATTTTGCCGCAGAGCTTATTGAAAAAGCAGGGCTTAAAGGTACATCTTTAGGAGGTGCCTCGGTAAGTGAAAAACATTCGGGCTTTATAATAAATAAAGATAATGCCACAACAGAAGATGTACTTTCTTTAATGGAGAAGGTTAAAGAGGTTGTACGTGAATATTCGGGGGTAGAATTAGAACCCGAGGTGAAATTCTGGGACTAAGAAGGTGACTTTAAAATGAAATTTCTTATTATAACAGGTATATCAGGTGCAGGTAAAACACATGTGTTGCACTTTTTGGAGGATATGGGTTATTACTGTATTGACAATATGCCCGTGCTTTTCTTATCCGCATTTGCACAGGCTTGTGCCGAAGGAAAGATAAAGGCTGAAAACATAGCAGTTGTTACCGATATACGTGGCGGTGAGATGTTCGCAAATATCGAAGAAGAGCTTGCAAAAATATCAAAAGACACATGCCCTTATGAAATAGTGTTCCTTGAAGCTGACGACCCGTCACTTGTCCGTCGTTATAAGGAAACAAGAAGAGCACATCCCTTAGCACCTAACGGCCGTGTTGAAGAAGGCATTACAAAGGAAAAGGAGCTTTTGGCAAATATACGCAAAAAAGCTGACCATATTATAAATACCTCAAACCTTTTAACCCGTGAGCTTTGCGAATTGGTACGTAGCGAGTTCGGAAGCGAAAAAACAAAAAACGGATTTTTTTCCGTAAATGTTATGTCCTTTGGCTTTAAGTACGGAATTCCAAGCAGTACCGACCTTGTGATGGATGTAAGGTTTTTGCCTAATCCCTATTATGTGGAAAACATGCGTTACAGAACAGGACTTGAAGAAGATATATATAAGTACGTTACAGAAAATGAGCAGTGTGACGAATTTCTGAAAAAGTATACGGATATGATTTTGTATCTTATACCCCTTTATATCCGTGACGGCAGACGGCAGATAACTATTTCCATCGGCTGTACAGGCGGAAAGCACAGAAGCGTTGCAATAACAGAGGCACTTGCAAATATATTTATTAAAAACGGAATAAGGGCGAAAAGCTCTCACCGTGATATTGAAAGAAAGTAAAGATCATGACTTTTCTTGAAGAAGTAAAAGAAGAACTTAATAATATACGTGTTAAAAAAACTTGTTGTATGGCATCGGAAATAAGGGCAATACTTATGTTCGGCGGTGTGTGCTATGATGGCAACGTAATCTTTGGTACAGAGGATTTTGCCCTTGCAAAAAAATTCAGCAGTTATCTTTCAAAAACATGCAAAATTAATTATCCCGACCGATTGGATGAAAATGCGGAAAGCTATAAGTTTTTAATACCGGATGAAATTTTGGGAGAATTGGAACTTGATGCCTACATAACAATTGACGAGGCTATCGATATTGAAAAGGAATTGTGCTGTATGCACGCCTTTGTCCGTGGTGCATTTTTGGCATCTGGCAGTGTTTCAAACCCTGAAAAAGCATATAGGATGGAAATTTTTTCGGAAAACGAGCGTATTGTGGACAAGGTTTATAACATCCTTATAACAATGGGTGTAGGCGTTAAGAAAACAAAAAGAAAAAACCTTTATGTTGTGTATGCAAATACAAGCGAGTCTGTTCAGGATATGTTAAAGGTAACAGAGGCTCCAAATGCGGTGTTTACCGTTTTGGAAGCAAAGGTTGTGAAAAACAAGCGTAACAATACAAACCGTGTTATAAACTGCGATATGGCAAATGCGGACAGAGCAAGCGAAAACAGTTGCCGTGAAACACAGGCTATAAAGCTTATTGAAAAAACAATAGGGCTTGACAGCTTAAAACCCAAGCTGAAGGAAGCGGCACTTTTACGCCTTGAAAATGAAGGTGCCTCCATAAACGAGCTTGCAAAGCTGTGTGACCCGCCATTATCTAAAAGCACAATGAATAACCGCTTGAATAAATTAGTCCTTATTGCAAAGGAATTAGGTGATTGAAAATGTTTACACATTTACATGTACATAGCGAATACAGCCTTTTAGACGGTGCCTCAAGGATTGAGGATTTGCCTAAAAGGGCAAAGGAATTGGGGCAAAGTGCAATTGCTCTCACAGACCACGGTGTCATGTACGGTGCCGTGGATTTCTATAAGGCGTGCAAAAAAGAAGGGATTAAGCCCATAATAGGCTGTGAGGTGTATGTGGCACCAAGACGCCTTACGGACAAATCCACCAAAGAGGATGCGGAAAATTTCCACCTTGTCCTTTTGGCTAAAAACAAAAAGGGCTACGAAAACATATGTAAAATAGTCTCCAAAGCGGCAGTGGAGGGCTTTTACTACCGTCCAAGAACCGATATGGAGGAATTAAGAAAACATTCCGAGGGCATTATCGCCCTGTCAGCCTGCCTTGCAGGCTTAGTGCCTTCACGGCTTCTTGAAAACGACTACCAGGGCGCAAAAAAAGCCTTGGAGGAATATAGGGAAATATTTGATGACTTTTATCTTGAAATTCAGGACCATAATATCGAAGAACAAAGGCGTATTATGCCCCTCCTCTTAAAATTAAGTGAAGAAACAAATACGCCATTGGTTGCAACAAACGACGTCCATTATATAAAAAGGGAAGACGCCGCATATCAGGATGTTTTGTTATGCATACAGACCGGTAAAAACCTTTCCGACGAAAACCGTATGCGGTTTTCAACGGACGAGTTTTACTTAAAAAGTGAAGATGAAATGCGTGAAAAATTTAAGTTTGCCCCTTCTGCCTGTGATAACACAAATGTTATCAGTGACATGTGCGAATTTGAATTTGAATTTCATCAGAAATTACTTCCCCAGTTCCCTGTACCCGAAGGCTTTACAAAGGTTAGCTATCTGGAAAAGCTGTGCAAAGAAGGACTTTGTAAAAGGTACGGCGAAAAGGTTACGGATGAGCACAAAAAAAGGCTTGAATATGAGCTTAGTGTTATAAACTCCATGGGCTTCACCGACTACTTTTTAATTGTGTCCGACTTTGTGGGCTATGCAAAAAGAAACGGCATTTACGTGGGCCCCGGCAGAGGCAGTGCGGCAGGAAGTGTTGTATCATATGTTCTTGAAATTACAGACATTGACCCCATAAAGCACAACCTCCTTTTTGAAAGGTTCTTAAACCCCGAACGTGTTTCAATGCCCGATATTGATATTGACTTCTGTATTGAACGAAGGGGAGAAGTTATTGACTACGTTGTGAATAAGTACGGCAAGGACAATGTTTGTCAGATTATTACCTTTGGCACAATGAAGGCAAAAGGTGCAATCCGTGATGCAGGCAGGGTTATGGGTATGCCATATGCCGAGGTGGATGCAGTGGCAAAGATGGTGCCGAAAACCTTGAACGTAACTATAAAAGAGTCGCTTCAAACTCCCAAACTTAAAGAGGCTTACGAGGAGGACGAAAGGGTAAAGAAACTTATTGACACCGCTATGAGCATAGAAAATCTGCCTAAGAGTAGCGGTACTCATGCGGCAGGGGTTGTTATCTGCGGTGACAGGCTTGACAATCATATTCCCCTTTCTAAAAATGAAGATGTTGTTGTAACACAGTACACAAAAGATACTGTTGAGGAATTAGGTCTTTTAAAGATGGACTTTTTAGGTCTTAAAAACTTGACAATCATCCGTAACTGTATCGAAATTGCAAAGGCAAACGGCGAAAATATTGACCTTCAGAATATCCCCTATGATGCACCTGAGGTCTATAATATGATTTCAAAAGGTGAAACAGAAGGTGTGTTCCAGCTTGAAAGTGAAGGCATGACAAACTTCATGCGTAAGCTGGAGCCGGGCTGTCTTGACGACATAACGGCAGGTATTGCCCTTTACCGTCCCGGTCCTATGGACTTTATCCCCCAGTATATACGAAATAAGAAAAACCCCGATTTAATCACATATAAGCATCCTCTTTTAAGTGATATATTGGACGAAACATATGGCTGTATTGTATATCAGGAACAGGTTATGGAAATTGTACGAAGCTTAGGGGGATTTTCCTTAGGCAGAAGCGATGAAGTGCGTCGTGCCATGAGTAAGAAAAAGGAAAAGGAAATGGTAAAGGCACGTGAAGCCTTTATCCACGGTGAAAAGGACGAAAATGGCATTGTGACAGTGCCGGGATGTATTGCAAAGGGTATTGACGAAAAAACAGCCAGCAGTATATTTGACGATATGGATGCATTTGCAAAGTATGCCTTCAACAAATCCCATGCGGCGGCATACGCCTATGTGGCATACCAGACTGCATATCTTAAGTGCTTTTATCCCATTTACTTTATGGCGGCACTTATTACAGGCTTTATGGATGAAAGCGTAAAGGTGGCATTATATGTTGAAAAGTGTCGTAAGATGGGCATTGACATACTTCCCCCTGACATTAACAAAAGCTACAGTTCATTTAGTGTTGAGGGGCAGAATATTCGCTTTGGCATCGGAAGCGTAAAAAATGTGGGTATCACTTTTATGGATAAGGTTGTATCGGAGCGTGAAGAAAACGGTCCATTTACATCTTTTACGGACTTTGCAAAGAGAATGTGTGGTAAGGATATAAATAAGCGTGCTGTGGAAGGTATTATCAGGGTGGGGGCATTTGACAAAATAGTACCCGAGCGTAATAAACTTTTAGCGGCATATGAAGATATAATAGCCTCTGCAATGAGCGAAAAGAAGCAGAACATTGAAGGGCAGATGAACCTTTTCGGCACTATTGTAGGTCATGAGGAGGATACAAAAGATGATTTGCCGCCTGCACCGCCGCTTCCTAAAAATATGATTCTTGAAATGGAAAAGGAATGGGGAGGGATGTATTTTTCAGGTCATCCCTTAGACGATTACCGTGGTATTGCAGATAGTGATATATACGACCCCATTGGTGAAATTATGCTCGCAGGGGACGAGGAGAGTAAGTATTACGACAAGCAGGAGGTTGTTTTGGCAGGCATTGTTACATCACGCCGTGACAAACTTACAAAAAACAACACCATGATGAGCTTTGCTGTTTTAGAAGATTTCACCGGCAGTATGGAAATTGTAATTTTCCCCAAGGTTCTTTCAAAGGTTGACAGTATTATTAAGGAAGGTGAAATTCTCACCCTGTCAGGCAGACTTGACATACGTGAAGATACTCCTTCCAAGCTGATACTTGATACTGCCGCACCGCTGGAAAAGAAAGCGATAGATAATGGCACTAAAAAAACATTGGTTATAAACTTAAATGACGGTGATGAAAAGCATTTTGATAAATTAAGAAAAATTATCCTTTCAAAAAAAGGCAAGGATAGTGTTATCTTAAAATTCCCCGAAAGAGAAATAAAAGCACATGAGTCAATTAAGACAAAGGGTGAAGAAACATTAAAACTTGTAGATGCCTTTTTCGGTGAAAAACGTTGCGAAATTGAATAATTAAAAAGTGCGATTTTGAAAGCTGATAAAGCAGACAAAATTGCACTTTTTAGTTATGTAAAAATGGCTATTTTGTTATGGTTACGGTTTTTGCTTTTAAATCGGTTTGCACCGAAACACCGGAAACATATTCCATAACGGCGGAAATTTCAGCAATAAGCTCCCCTGATTGGACAAAGAATTCTGCATTTGTAAGGTTTGTTTCATCACCTATGGAAATTGTTGTTTCGCCTTCCGTAAGGCTTGCACCGCTATCCATGATGGTAAGCTTTACTTTGCCTTGGGTTTCATATGTGTATTGAGCACCCAATGCATCAAGTACGGGACGTACTTCGCAAAGAACACCTGTTGCCGTGTCGGGTTTGTAAGGCTTCGTGGTAAACTTAACTTCTTCTCCGTTTACAATAACCTTAAAGGTATCCTTCATATCTACCTTTATAAGTTGCCATTTCTGGTTAACGGCGCTAAGGGTATTGTCAGGTTTATTTTGAATTACTTTACCCTCCGAAATTTCCATAGAAAGGTTAGAACTTTTTGAAATTAAACGTACATAGCCGTTTTCTTCACTTTGAATTATCCATTTCTGGTTATCACCGCCGTTTGGTCCGTATACGATAAGTGCAGTTTTTGGTTCCTTGCTTCGTGCAGGCACATCAATTGCAAGAAGGGTTTTACCATGCTTTATTGTATATGCTTCACCGCCAACATTTTCGAAGGTCCAGATAAGGCTTTCATCATTTTCGTCAAAGTCTGTAAGCGTTAATGCACCATCTGTAACTGTAAGTGCTTTGTTTGTTCCTACGTTTTTAATAATGTATTTAACAGTGTTATCTTCGTAACTTGGAATACGTGTCTTTTTAATGTTCTTTAAAACAAGGCGGTTAAAGAGGGTATCTTCACGTTCAATTTTAAATGTGTTGACCTTTTCTGCCCTTTGAGGAAGCTCTGTCATTCCGTTAATTAATGAAAACTCTGTCATGGAAAGTGTAACGGAAGCACTTTCTAAGCCTTGTGCAGTTGCAGTTAATGTAAAGCTATTACCCCGTGGTACACTTTGTACAAATACACGGTTCACACCGTTTTCCGCATAGCAGTAGTCTTTATGTATAACACTTGTTTCGTCAAATGTACCTGAGTTGTAGCCGCCTAAGAATACACCGTCGCCTTCTAATGTGAAGTCAATTCTGTCATATGCCAAGGGGCATACGTTTCCGTCCTCATCCACAATTTCAACATCAAAGTAACAAACATCGCTGCCATCGGCAATTAATCCGTCAGGTCCCGTATATGGGGTAAGGCGGATGCTTTTTACCTCGCCTGCGGTAACAATTTTGTCCTTTGCAATTACATCACCGTCACTGTTGTAACCGATAGCTGAAATGTAACCAGACTGCGTAACGTCAATATGCGGGAATTCGTAAACGTAGTTATCATATGGTGCATCGTTTGTGCCTACCAATCCGCCGTTTACGTACAGCTCAATTTTATCTATCATTTCACTGCCGAAAACGTAAACTGTTTTATCTGTGGGGTCACGACGGTCTGTGTTATCAGTTACCTCCCAATATGTGCCATTCCATTCCTTGGTATGGTAGTTATAGTTTTCTTCGCTGTTTTCAGGGTAGTTCCAATGACCTACTATGTGAACCATTGCCGTGTCAGACTGCATAACCTGCATTGCGTAAAACACGGGTTTTTTAATTCTTACAGGGTCAACCTTACCTGATGTACGGCAGTTTTCACTGCCCGCATTTCTTCCGTGCATGTTAGAGTCGCTCCACACCATAATGGCGGCACCTGAATAATAATCCTTACCTGTCAAGCCCCCAACACGGTTATTGTAGAAATATGAATAGCCGTCATAGCTTGATGCCTGATAAACGGAAAACTCCTCCTGTGTCTGGTCCCATACATCATAGCCATCGGTTTTCTTGGCACCGTCACCAAGCCACTTGTTAAGATAGTCATAATGTGGTGGTGAATAGTCATCCCACACACGCCTTGGCGATTCGTCACGCTTATATTCCGTTTCTAAAATGGGTATGAACTTGCCCACTGTTGCCATGGAGCTTTTTGCCCATTCGTCATAGCGGTAAATCATTGTGCCTGCCCATTCTGCAGCTTTTATCTGTTCAGGGCTTGTTATGCTTCTGCAACCCATAAAACGGTAGCCTTTGGGGTCTAAAAGGTTTTTCATATCGGTCATTTCCTGCATGTGTTCTGCGGAGATTGCCGCATTTCCCGCCTCATAAAAAATAACAGATGGGGAATTACGGAAATATATAATGGCATCACGCATTGATTCCATTCGCATATCCCATGTTCGTCCGTTTGTATCCCCTTCCTTGTCGCCTGCTGGGCATACGGACACAACGCCGTATTTGTCGCATGAACGTATTGCAACGGGCTTTGGGGTAACGTGCATCCAACGGATAAAGTTTGAACCTGACTGGCGTACAAGGTGCATATCATAATCGGTAAGCCAGTCGTTGGCAACGCCTATAACTGCCCATTCATTTGTAGAACGCTGGGCATATCCTTTAAGGTACACGCTTTCACCGTTTATTAAAAGACCACCGTTATCAATGTCGTATTCCACTTTCCTGAAGCCTGTTGTAATACATTCCGTGTCAACTTCTTCACCGTCAATTATAAGTGTGGTATATACATCGTAAAGGTGGGGGTTGTCAATACTCCAGAATGTAAGGGAAGAAACAGAGGCAGATGCACTTATGTATGTTACAGAGGAGGTTTGGGCATTTGTAGGTGAAGGTGTTTCGCTGTATGCGTCCTGCGGCACAACGGTCTTGAAAACTTCGCCCTTGTCCTTTGCCACGGGTACAGTTGTTTCTTTCGATTCAAAGTGTGCAATTACCTTGTCGCCTTCTGCAATGTAAACACCGATTTTTGCACTAACATCACTGTCAGACTCGTTTCTTACTTCTGCCTTTACATTTATTGTGGCAGTTTTACTGTTAAAGTCAAAATCTGAGGGGTAAATATAATTACCTGTTGTTTTAAGGTTGTTATAAAGGGGCTTTGTCTGGTAAACAAGAGGCTTAACGTATAAATTCACGTTGCCTGTGATACCGCCCTGAACCTCGTTAAAATCCTTTTGGTTCCACTGGTAGCCTACGCCTGACCCATCCCCGGGAGTGTTGCCGGGAATTGTTTCAACTGTTGTGAAGGTTGAACCGCGGTAGGCGGCATTGTCGGTAATTAAAGCGATAAGGTTGTCCCCTTCTTTAACAAAAGAGGAAATGTCAAATCCCACAGGTGCCGTACCGTGTTCATAATAGCCCACAAAATTTCCGTTTATATAAAGATATATAGTCTGCCTGATAGCTTCAAACTCTATAATGAATTTCTTATTTTCAACGCTTTCAAGTGTAAAATGCTTTCGGTACATCATGTAGCCTCGGTAAAGAGAAGCTTCACCTGCATCTTTGATTACGTTGTCAAAGGAGTCGGAAGCATTTGGTGCATGAGGAACAGACACCGTTTCCCACAATGAATCGTCATAATCCACTTCGTAAAACTGCTTGCCGTCCTTTACCATGCTTTCCACGGCATCCTTTAAAGGAAACGCCACATTTGTTTTTGTAAACTTCCAGTCAAAGTTCATGTTATAGGTTTTTTCTTTAAGTTTGGGTAACATAACATCATCCTCTCCATGAATAGAAATCGGCATTGCAGACAAAAGAACCACAAGTGCCAATATACATAAAAATACTCTTTTCATTTTCAAATACCTCCCTTTTTTTGATTGTACCATTATTGAAACGCACATAAAATATATTTATGGTGTATAAATATTTGAAAATGATGTTTTTTGGAGAAGAAATGCTTGAAAACTCATACATCTTTAAAGGCGTTTAACATAGAATCGATAGTTAATTCAACCAATCTTAACTGGTGTTTGTCAAGTTTATCAAGCTTTTTGGAAATGTTGTTCAGTTGAGGCACGGTACTCTTTTCCAGACAATCGCAAAGCAAGCTGTCAAGACTACATTCCAAGATGTTTGCAATTTTCACAAGTGTGTCTACGCTTGGTCTTTTACTGCCGTTTTCTAAATCCCAAAGGAAAGTAGAGGATATGCCAACCATTTCACTGAATTTATCCCCTGTCATATGCTTAAGCTGTCGCATTTCTTTAATTCGTTTCCCTAAATTCTGTGGTAAATCTTTATATTCGTCCTTCGTTTTCATGAGAAATCACCGCCAACAGTTAAAAAATTCGCTTATAGTTTATTATAGCTTAATAATTAATAAAATCATGAAAAACCATCTATAAGAAGATATTTTAACCAACAGTTGACAAAAAGTAAGAGCGGTGTTATAATCAATTTACAAATTATGGGCAAATAATTTTATAAATATTATAAAAGTGAGGTCTGACAAATGAAAAAGAATATTTTGATTATTGTAGTTTTAACGGCAATATTGACAACAGGGTGTCTTAGCGGCAATAAACCTGAAAAAGAGGAAGTTTTTATTGAAACTGCAACAGAAAGTACAACAAATGAAACTTTAACAGAATCGGTTGAGATTTCTTCCGAAGAAGAAACAGTCGAAAAAGAAACTGTTTTTGAAGAAGTGAAGATAATTGAAACTGCCCCATCAGGTAAGACTGAAAAAACGAAAAATACAACCTCATCAAATACAACATCGTCAAGCACAACATCGTCAAGCACAACTTCATCAAGCACAACCCCGTCAAGTACCACTTCATCAAGTACAACTTCATCAAGCACAACCCCGTCAAGCACCACTTCATCAAGCACCACTTCATCAAGCACAACCTCATCAAATACAACCTCTTCAAATGCAACCTCCAACGAAAAGGTTAACAATCCCAACACAAACGGGCAAAAGGTTTACAGAACACCTACAGGAAAGAAATATCACTACGACCCTGACTGCGGTGGCAAAAACTCTTATGAAACAACATATTATGCAGATCTTGACCCCTGCAAAAAGTGTGTGCTTAAATAAAAACATATTCCTTTTACAAAAGTGCAGATTTCTGCACTTTTACTATTGACTTTATCGCTTTAGCATGATATAGTGTTAAAGTAAATTTTAGGAGGCGAGAAAATGACAAATTTCTATTGCGAAGATATAAAAGAATTATTTAAAGCAATTTTACTTTTGGAAAATGAAGATGAATGTTTAAAATTTTTTGAGGATATATGCACTGTAAAGGAAATACAGGATATGGCACAAAGGCTTAATGTGGCTAAAACATTAAAGCAGGGTAAAAGCTATCAGGAGGTTTCAAAGGAAACAGGAGCTTCAACCGCAACAATAAGCCGTGTTAACAAATGCCTTGTATACGGCACAGGGGGATATAATACTATTTTGGAAAGGCTTGGAGAAATATGATGAATATAGATATGAGTGTTTTAAAAAATGATGAAAGGGCGATTTTTACTCTGCGTTCTTTATATAAGAAGTACGGTTACAGCCTCTTTATGATGAGCAAGTTTGAAGAGTATGATTTATATGTAAGAAACAAAGATTTCTTAGTTTCCGACAACATAATCACTTTTAACGACACCGACGGTAAACTTATGGCATTAAAGCCCGATGTTACCTTGTCAATTATTAAAAATACAAAAAGCGGTCAGGGCGGTGTAAGAAAGGTTTACTACAATGAAAACGTATACCGTGTGTCAAAGGGGACAAATTCCTTTAAAGAAATTATGCAGGTGGGACTGGAATGTATCGGTCAGATTGACAAAAGCCATATTACCGAGGTTATTTGTCTTGCGGCGGCAAGCCTTAAAAGTATTTCGGGAAAGTTTGTGCTTGACATATCCCACCTTGGTATCGTTTCCTCTGTTTTGAACAGGATGGACATAGAAGAAGGCGACAGAAAAGAAATCATAAAAGCAATGGGTGAAAAGAATGTTCACCGCATTGAGGAAATTTGCAAAAACAACGGAAAAAATGCAGAAATGATTAAAAAGCTGGCATCAACATACGGCGAAAGCAGTTTGGTTTTAGAAAGTTTGAAGCAAATCTGCGGCGAATATGACGAAAATGTCAGGGAATTGGAATATATAACAAAGGTTCTGGAAAAAGAAGGATATAAGGATAATATAATTATTGACTTTTCAGTTATAAATGACGTAAACTATTACAATGGTGTTGTATTTAAAGGCTATATTGAAAATGTGGCAGAAGGCGTGCTCTCAGGTGGTCAGTATGACAACCTTTTGGCAAAAATGGGAAAGAGCGATAAGGCAATTGGCTTTGCAGTATATCTTGACCGTCTTTCACGTATTGACAGTATGGACGAAATTGCAAACGAAAAGTCGGAAGAAAAAAAGATGCTTAACATTGCCCTTCCCAAAGGCAGACTTGGGGAAAAGGTATACTCAATGTTTGAAAAGGCAGGCTTTGAATGTCCTTCCATAAAGGAAAACAACCGCAAACTTATTTTTGAGAACCAAGAAAAGGGTGTAAGGTACTTTTGGGTAAAGCCTTCCGATGTTTCCATTTATGTTGAACGGGGTGCCGCTGACATAGGTGTTGCAGGTAAGGATATTTTGCTTGAATATGAGCCTGATGTGTACGAACTTTTAGACCTTGATATAGGCAAGTGCCGTATGGCTGTTGCCGCAAAAAAGGACTTTACGGATGATACGGAAAAGACACTTCGTGTTGCCACAAAGTTTACAAATATTACAAAGAATTACTACGCTTCACAAGGCAGGGATATTGACATTATCCACCTTAACGGCTCTATTGAAATTGCACCTATTTTAGGCTTAAGTGATGTTATTGTTGACATAGTTGAAACGGGAACAACCCTTCGTGAAAATAACCTTGAAGTTATTGAAACGGTTGTACCTATAAGTGCAAGGCTTATTGCAAATAAGTCGGGCTTTATGTTCAAACGTGAAATGATTGAAAAGCTGACAGAAAGCATCAAAAATTTGGAGGAATAAGTATGATTAAAATATTGGAATATTCATCTGTTAATAAAAATGATATATTTGCAAGAAGCGAAGCAAAGGTTAATGTGGCAGAAATCGTTTCCGACATTATTTCAAACGTGAGAGAGCGTGGCGATGAAGCGGTAAAGGAATACTGCAAAAAGTTCGACAAGGCGGACCTTACGAGCCTTCTTGTAACAGAAGAAGAAATTGACCGTGCATTTGAAGAAGTGGATGAAAAGTTTATTGAGATACTTAAAAAGGCAAGTGCCAACATACGTAAATTCCACCAAAAGCAAGTGAGGAACAGTTTTATCATAAACGACGAAAAAGGTATTGTAACAGGGCAGAAGGTAATCCCCGTTGACCGTGCAGGGCTTTATGTGCCCGGGGGAACTGCCGCATATCCTTCAACGGTTTTGATGGATGCTATCCCTGCCTTCATTGCGGGGGTAAAGGAAATTGTCATGGTAACACCCCCTGACAAAAACGGAAATATAAACCCCGTAATACTTGCGGCGGCAAAGATTGCAGGGGTAACTAAAATATTTAAAACAGGCGGTGCACAGGCAATTGCGGCACTTGCCTACGGTACGGAAAGCATACCTAAGGTTGACAAAATTGTGGGCCCCGGTAACGCATTTGTTGCCGAAGCAAAAAAACAGGTTTTCGGTGTTGTTTCAATTGATATGATTGCAGGCCCCAGTGAAATACTTGTTGTAGCCGATAAAACCTGTAACCCCAAATATGTTGCGGCTGATTTGTTAAGCCAGGCGGAACACGATAAAATGGCAAGTGCCGTCCTTGTAACCGACAGTATGGAGCTTGCGAAAAATGTACAAAAGGAAATTGAAATACAGCTTGAAAGCCTTGAAAGGTACGAAATTGCCCGTGAATCTATTGACAACAACGGTAAAATCATTGTGGCAGATACACTTTATGCGGCTATAGATATTGCAAACGAATTGGCACCTGAACATTTAGAGCTTTGTGTGGACAATCCCTTTGACTATATTGACTCTGTCCGTCATGCAGGCAGTGTTTTCATGGGTAAGTATTGCCCCGAAGCCTTGGGCGATTATTTTGCAGGTGCTAACCACACCCTTCCCACAAGCGGTACTGCCAAATTTGCAAGTCCTCTTTCCGTTGATGACTTTGTAAAGAAAATGCAGTACACCTATTATACAAAGGACGCACTTGAAAGTGTTGCCCGTGACGTTGAATATTTTGCAAAAAAAGAAGGACTTACGGCACACGCTAAAAGTGCTGTTATACGCTTGGAGGACTGATTTCATTGAGCAGATTTTTTTCGGATAAATATAAAAAACTTATTCCATACACCCCGGGTGAACAGCCAAAGGATATGGAATACATAAAACTTAATACAAACGAGTCACCCTTTCCGCCCTCTGAAAGGTCAGCGGAATATGCCTTGAAAGAGGCAAGGATGCTTCACTTATATCCCGACCCTGAATGTAGCCGTCTTACAAAAAAGCTCGCTGAAACATTGGGCGTTTCACCTGACTGCGTTCTTTGCACAAACGGGTCCGACGAAATTTTAAACTTTGCATTTATGGCATATTGCGACAGTAAAACACCTGCCGTATTTCCCGACATAACATACGGATTTTATTCGGTCTTTGCCGATATTAACAATGTAGAATATGAAACTGTTCCCTTAAAGGACAACTTTACAATTGACATATCAGACTACTTTGACAAAAATGCTACAATATTTATAGCAAACCCCAATGCACCTACAGGCATCGCCTTATCTTTAGAGGAAATTGAAGAAATTCTGAAACATAACAAAAATAACATTGTTGTAATTGATGAGGCATATGTGGACTTTGGCAATCAAAGTGCGGTAAGTCTTATACATAAATACGATAATTTGCTTGTGACGCAAACATTTTCAAAGTCACGCTCATTAGCCGGGGGAAGATTGGGTTTCGGGGTAGGATGCCGTGAACTTATACAGGATTTGAACACAATAAAATATTCCACAAACCCCTATAATATTAACCGTATGACTATGGCATCTGCCTTAGGTATGCTGGAGGACGAAAAATACACCCGTGATAACTGTAAAAAGATTATTGAAAACAGGGAATATGCAGCAGGCGAGCTTGGAAAGTTAGGCTTTGAAATGACAAATTCAACTGCAAACTTTATTTTTGCAAAGCATAACAGGATGGACGGTGAAGAGCTTTATAAAATGCTTAAGGAAAAAGGTATTCTCATCCGCCATTTTAACACAGAGAGGATTAAGGACTATAACCGCATAACCATAGGCACAAAGGAGCAGATGGAAAAGCTTATAGATACTGTAAGAGAAATACTGGAGGTAAGTTATGAGAGAGATTGAAATTGTAAGAGAAACGGGAGAAACACAGATAAAAGCGGTTTTAAAAATTGACGGGAAAGGCGAAAGCCGTGTACAGTCAGGTTGTGGATTTTTAGACCATATGCTGACACTTTTTGCAAAGCACGGAAGGTTTGATCTTAATCTTCAGTGTAAGGGCGATGTGGAGGTTGACTATCACCACAGTGTTGAGGATATCGGCATTGTTTTAGGGGACGCATTTAATAAAGCCCTTGGGGATAAGAAGGGCATTACCCGTTACGGCAGTACTATCCTTCCAATGGACGAAGCACTTATAATGACGGCAGTTGACCTTTCGGGCAGAAGCTATCTTGGATATAACGTAAATATTCCCACTGAAAAGGTAGGGGACTTTGATACCGAGCTTGTGGAGGAATTTTTCTTAGCGTTTACCCGTCAGTGCCGTTGTAATCTTCATATCAATATGCTTTCGGGAACAAATTCACATCATATTATTGAGGGCATATTTAAATCAGTTGCACGGAGCTTAAAGGCGGCAGTTAAAATTGAAGAAGGCTTCGAGAATGAAATTCCTTCTACTAAGGGAGTGTTAGAATGATAGCAATTGTAGATTACGGTGTGGGAAATCTCTTTTCACTTAAAAGCTCCTTTGCCGCCATCGGTCAGGATGTTGTTGTGACAGGTGATAAAGAAGAGATAAGAAAAGCGGACAAAATTATCCTCCCCGGTGTAGGTGCATTTGAAGATGCGGCAAAAAAACTTAATGATACAGGCTTGGGAGACGTTGTACGGGAAGAAGCAAAGAAAGGCAAGTGGGTAATGGGCATATGCCTTGGTATGCAGCTTTTGTTTGAAAAAAGCTATGAATACGGCGAACATAAGGGTCTGGGTCTTATTGAAGGGGAAATTGTTGCCATTGAAAATGTTATTCCAAAGGGCTATAAAATCCCACATATAGGATGGAATTCATTAAAGTTCACAGACAAAAAAAGTGAAATTTTCAAATATATAAAAGACGGGGACTATGTGTACTTTGTTCACTCTTACTATGGTGCAAATTGCGACAAGTACGTAACAGCCACAAGTGAATACGGATACCCCCTTACAGCATCCGTACAAAAGGGCAATGTGTTCGGCTGTCAGTTCCACCCCGAAAAAAGCGGCGAAGTGGGGCTTAAAATCCTGAAGGCGTTTTCGGAAGGTGAGGGATAATCATGTATATATTTCCTGCTATTGATTTATACGAAAAAAAGGCGGTCCGTCTTTTAAAGGGCGAATATGACCGCATGGATATTTACAGCGAAAATCCCTTGGAAATTGCTGAGGATTTTAAAAATCAAGGGGCAAAGCATATTCACATAGTTGACCTTGAAGGTGCAAAGGACGGCACAACACCTAATATTGACGTGATTAAGTCAATATGCGAAAAAAGCGGTCTTTTCTGTGAAGTGGGCGGCGGCATAAGAAGCATGGAGGTTATTGAAAAGTATGTAGAAGCAGGGGTTGGCCGTGTTATTTTGGGAACTGCCGCAGTAAACGACGAGGATTTTTTAAGAAAAGCACTTGATAAATACGGAGACAAAATTGCGGTAGGCGTTGACATTAAAGACGGATTTGTGGCAATAAAGGGATGGACCGAAAAATCACAGTATAGCTTTATGGACTTTTGCAAAAAGATGGAACAAATGGGTGTAAAAGTCATTATCTGTACTGACATTTCAAAGGACGGAGCCATGGAGGGTACAAACCATGCTCTGTATAAAGAGCTTTCGGAAAAGCTGAATGTGAAAATTACGGCGTCAGGCGGCGTAAGCAGTATTGAAGATGTGAAGAAGCTCCGCACTCTTAATATATACGGTGCAATTATCGGTAAGGCTTACTACATCGGAGCTATAAATCTTAAAGAAGCAATTGAGGTGGCAGAATGATTACAAAAAGAATTATCCCCTGCCTTGACATAAGAGACGGGCGTGTTGTAAAGGGCGTTAACTTTGAAGGGTTAAACGATGTTTCAAACCCTGTTGAGCTTGCAAAATTCTACAGCGATAACGGTGCAGACGAATTAGTGTTTTATGATATAACTGCATCTGCCGAGGGCAGAGGGCTTTTCACCGATATACTTTGCCTTGTTGCAAAAACAATCTTTATCCCGCTAACTGTTGGCGGAGGAATCAATACAGTGGAGGACTTTGACCGTGTTTTAAAATGTGGTGCCGATAAAGTCAGCGTCAATTCAGGTGCCATTAAAAATCCCGACCTTATTTATAATGCGGCAAAGCTTTATGGTGACCAGTGCGTTGTTATAAGTGCCGATGTGAAAAGGGTTGATGGTGTGTTCCGTGTATTTGCCAAAGGTGGCCGTGAAAATACAGGTATGGAAGCTATCGAGTGGATAAAAAGGTGCGTAGGTAACGGAGCAGGCGAGGTTGTGTTAAACTCCATAGATACCGATGGTGTAAAGGAAGGCTTTGACCTTGAAATGTTAGATAAGGTTTGTAATGCTGTTAACGTACCTGTTATTGCATCGGGCGGTGCCGGCAAAATGGAAGATTTTGAAATTCTGTTTAAATCAATCCCAAAGGTAGATGCAGGGCTTGCGGCATCTATATTCCATTTTGGTGAAGTGGATATTAAAGAGCTTAAACAATTTCTTAAATCAAAAGATATTCAGATGAGAATTTGAAAGAGGTAATTAGAATGATAAATATAGATGAACTTAAGTTTGACGAAAAGGGCTTAATCCCTGCAATTGTGGTGGATAGTATTTCAAAAAAGGTTTTGACATTAGCTTACATGAACCGTGAAAGCCTTGAAATTTCAATGGAAAAGGGGCTTACCTGTTTTTACAGCCGTTCAAGGCAGGAGCTGTGGTTAAAGGGCGAAACAAGCGGAAATTATCAGCACATTGTGTCAATCACGGCAGATTGCGACTGCGATGCTTTGGTAGTTGAGGTTGAAAAGGACGGCCCTGCGTGCCATAAGGGAACAGACAGCTGTTTTACTAATGAAGTGTGGGAAAGCGAAAGTTTGCAGTCCTTTTCTCTTGAAAGCCTTATGACATTAATCAAAGGCAGAAAGACAGAAAAAAAAGAAGGCAGTTATACAACATACCTTTTTGAAAAGGGTATTGATAAAATTCTCAAAAAAGTTGGCGAGGAATGTACCGAGGTTATTATCGGTGCAAAAAGTAACGACAAAAAGGAAACAATATACGAAATTGCGGACCTTACATACCATGTAATGGTTCTTATGATAGAAATGGGCATCAGCTTAGAGGATATCCATAATGAGCTTAAGTCCCGTCATGTTATTGACAAAAAGGTTAAGCAGGAGAAAATGGTGTAATGAAGGATTTACATGTGCACACAACCTTCTGTGACGGGAAAAATACACCTGAAGAAATGGTAATTCAGGCAATTGAAAAAGGCATTGAAACAATCGGTTTTTCCGCACATTCTTATACCTTTTTTGATGAAAGCTATTGCATGAAAAAGGAAAGGTATAAGGAATATAAAGCTGAAATTAAAAGATTGCAGGAAAAATACCGTGGTAAAATAGAAATCCTTTTAGGCATTGAACAGGACTTTTATTCCGATGCATCTACAGAAGGCTTTGACTATGTGATAGGGTCGGTCCATTATTTAAAGAAAAACGGCAAGTATCTGCCCATAGATGAAAGCGAAGAAATATTTATAGATATTGTAAAGAATTATTACAATAATGACTTTTATCTTTTGGCAGAGGATTATTTTGACACGGTTTCCTCTGTTGTGGAAAAGACAGGTGCCGATATTATAGGCCATTTTGACCTTATAACAAAGTTTAACGAAAAAAACCGCCTTTTTGACGAAGGCGATGAAAGGTATGTAAAAGCATATAAAAAAGCGGTGGACAAACTTATTGAAACGGGAAAGGTTTTTGAAATAAATACAGGTGCTATTTCCCGTGGGTACAGAACAACACCTTACCCTTCTGAAGATATATTAAAATATATCTTACAAAAGGGCGGCAGGACAATGGTAAACAGCGACAGCCATAGTGTGGATGGATTGGGCATGTAAAAGGCTATGACAAAATGAAATGGAGGAAAATATAATATGCTTAAGAAAATTGTTTCACTTATTACAGCACTTTCAATGCTGTGTGGAATTATACCAATTGTGACGGTTATGGCAGACGAAGAAGTTACTTCAAACAAATATCAGGTAATTGAAGATATGTTTGTAGTTGACAATACGGTTTGGGGAATTAATACAACCAATGCAAACAATATCTTTGTTGCAGCGGGGCCTGATGAGAACAGAGCACCTGTTACAGACAATAAGGGTGACCCCTTGAGAGGGGAAGCAGACCCTTCTACACTGGGAAAATCACGAGTTGGATTTTTCCAATTCCCTGTAGCAGAAGTAGGAAACAATCAGAGGGCTTTTGCGAGATTTTATGTAAGGCAATGGCATTCAAACACATTCTCTAACGGCAATAGTTCCATACGTTTTGCAGTATATGCTGTCAATGATGATAGTTGGACAACTCTTTCGGACGGCGGATATTATGACAGTGCAAATGCACCGCTGTTAGAGTCCTACAGCGACCCTTTATTTTCTTATGCAGCAACAAAAGAAGATGAATATATAACTTTTGATGTTACGGAAATTATGCGTGCGGCACAAAAAGAAAACCTTTCAACAATTACATTAAGACTTAATGCTGCGTGGGGTGCGGCATTTATTGTTGAAAGAGAAGCTTGTACTGGTGGCACGACATACGAAGGAAAGGAAGCTTGTATTTTAGTTAGCGACAATGTGATGATAAACGGTTCTTTTGAGGATGAGGATGGAAACTTTTCTCTTGAAGGATGGAATAGTGCCAGTACAGGAGAAACACTTGGAAGTCCCTTTTCTACTGACCATTTTTATGCCGTTAATTCAACCTCTGTAATTTTAAACAATGTTGAAACTTCATACTCTACAACAATTCCTGATGGGAAATGGGCGTTAGGCACTCATTATAATCATGGTGCAAATGGATTATGTTCCATTAAACGCTATGTTCCTGTTAAAAGCGGAAGAACATATTTGATTACATATAAGGTAAAATCCGGTGTTGGAAGTAATGGCGAATATATAAAAACCAGTTTGGTTGCAGATACAGATTCAGGTGAATCAAACACTACAGCTGCAGGTTCGATTGGTACACAATGGAAAGAAGTAACACGAATATTTGAAGCTACAGATGATACCGACAATGTTCTTTTTTGGTTTCGCTGGTTAGGCGGAGGATCTAATTCCGGAGATGGACCATACTACATCTTTGATGATTTTGGAATTTATGAGATAACAGCAGAAACAGCTAGTACTATAGAAACGCCCAGTGTCATAGAATCATTGGGAGGAGAAGTTCTTTGGGCTTGCCCAGAAGGAAGCTTCAACGACACCGCTATCGGTACTGCATTTCCCGGTTGGTCATCCAGCGTTACAAGCGGTTATGTTAACGTTAAAACGTATGACGTGGGCAATACAATTCAGTATTATACAAACGGAAGTACAGAAAATGTTACAACAATTACATCTCCCGGATACGGCGGTGATGGCGAGGATGCCATAATTATCGAGTGGAAGATGAAGAGGCAAAATCCTTCCGATTTGTACTTTGACTTCTCCTTCACAGATAAAAACGGCGAAGAAATTGCCTTTTTAAAGTTCGATAAAAACTATACATCTGTTACAGATGAATATTACATGGGCTATCCTAAAGAAGGTACAGACTGTGCGATTGTTGCAACAAATAATGGTGATGGCACACATAATGTGGAGTATTATGTAGCCGGTTCTGTTGTATCTGCACTTGCAAATAAAGAGGGTGAAATCTCCGGATTCGGCGGTATCACGTCTTCCGGCGGTCGTTATTCGAATGCTTGGCAGCATATCGGTTTTGCAAACCTTAGAATAGGAATGGTAAATGATGCTGAGATTCTTTCTGTTGAAGTCATTGACGAAGATGGTAATATAGTTAAAGACGGTTACAGTATCAATTGGTATGAAAAAGACAGTTATGATTTGATTGCCACAGGAAAAACCTTTGTGGTGCCAAATGATGAGAAAGAATATGAATATGTAGTGATTCTTGATAAAGATACAAGCTTTTTGTATTATCAGCCTGTAAGGGCAGCAGCGGAGGAAGCCAATACAGTTGTACTTGAAAAGTTAGATACAGTCACTGTATATGGTAAGGTTACAAATGAAGCTGATGAAGCGATAAGTGATGCAGAGATTTTATTTGAACAAACTTCAAATGGCTACATAAGAGAAACTTCCGTAACTACAGGTGCAGATGGTAGGTTCAGCTGTGAAATATTAAAAGCTTCGGCAACTGTCAGATATTCTGCCACAGGGTACTATTCGTCAAAAAGACTTATTAAGAGCGAAGCTATAGAGAGCAATGATGTTAACCTCGGAACAGAAGTGATGGAGCTTTTGCCTGACAATAAAATATTGCTTTCTCTTTACGAAAAGAGAGTGGAGTCAGATATTAAAACAAGTATTGCTGCAAGTGCAAACATAAACTTTGAAATATATAATGCTACACAAAATTGTAGCGTAACTGACTTTGAGGTGCAGCATCAGTATATTTATCTTACGGATGAAAAAGTAAACGCTTATGATACGCTTACAATAACTGCAACAGATGACTTTGGCAAAAACAAAGCAGAAAGTGTTACAATTACCTTAACCGATACAAAGAGCGGATCTGTTGAAATAACATTTATACAGCGAGGTAAATTCAAGGCGGAAACAGTTACAGGCAACGATGAAAATATTGTAATGATTTTTGACCAGGCAGGGAAATTTGTTTCATCCCACACGGTTAAAGATAAATATACAAGTGACAGCTTGAATGACGGCATTTACACCCTTGTGTTTATGAAGAAAACGAACCTTTTGAGAAGTGTTGCAACTATTGAAAAGCTTAATGAAATTGGCTTGACGGAAGGCGAAGATTACAACGTCTATACCGTGGATATTACCCATGACAATGTAAGCGTGATTGAGTTGGTTGAAGTTCCTGAGATAGACGAAGAAAAGCTCTATTATACATCCGAGGCACAGGTTTCATCTTCTTACAGTAAATTGGCTGTGGGTAGGTTAACTCAGATTAAGGCGACATATACCATTGATGAAAAACACAGTGCATACGGACAGAAGGTTAGTGTTGATTTGCCGGAGGGTGTTGTCCTTGTAGAAGGTAGTATAGCTACGGACGGTAAGAGGTCTGCATATACATATGAAAACAATACTGTTATTGTAAGCACAAATAAGAGAAGCAGTGTTGTGCGGTTTTATGTATTTGCCACAGAAGGCGGAGATTATGCCGTAGAAGCGTATTTGTCCTGCACGGCTGACGGAAATGATATACTTCAGCCTTTAGGCTCAGCAAGCTTTACCGCTACTGCCTCTGAAATTGTCATGAAAGAATATACCTCAAGCAAACATGTTCCTATATCAGGTGTAGTGACACCTAACAGTACAGTTGTGATATATGATAATAACGAGCCTGTAGGCGAAACAACGGCAAATTCCGTTGGCAGCTGGAGATTCTTGCTTGAACTAAATGATACAGAAGAGTTAGGATACCATGAGGTTTATGCAACCGTGTCAAATAATTACGGCGGTATACCGATTAAAACTGAAACAAATGTGCTTATATATGTTAATGATTACGCTGAGCCAGTGAATATGGAGATGATATATAGAAGAAATGTTTTAAAATATAATTTTTCTGATTTTGAAGATAACATACCTTACTATAGTTATGTCCCCGGGAGCTCTTCATTTACATTCAAGGTGGAATTTGAAGGCAATAACTCTTTGGTGAAAGAAGCGGGTGTGGTTACTACAGGTAAAGACGGTGAAAAAACCTATGTTTCACTTGCTTTTGATGAGGAAACAGGTTTGTGGGTAGGTACGCATAATTATAGAAATTATAATGATACCCCGTCCGCATGTTATGTTACATGGAAAACCAATGAAAAATGGTGGGAAAAATATGTAGAACAAGAAGCGTCGGATGCTGATGAGGCTGATTTATTCGGCGAAAAGGGACTGATAAAATCTTTTATGGATTTCTTTACCCATAAGGAGGATTATGATAAAGAAGTTCTGAAATATGAGGAATGTACAAATGAAACCAAACGCTATTATGTTGAAGCTGCAAATGCTGTAAGAGCTTATTATAACAACTGCTGTTGTGTATGTGCACAAGCAAATATAAAAGAAGAGATAGATCAAGCACTGATAGCAGTTGAGTGCTCAGGTCATCCGGAGCAAATTTTAAATAAGTATAAAAATAAGCAATCTCCTACTTGTGACAAAACATGTACATGCAAACACGGCTGTCACTCAAGCACACCTGAGAAAAAAACAAAAAGCAGTCTTGACCCTGCAGGATATGTATGCGAAGCAGTACCCTCCAACCGTCTTGAAGGTGTAACAGCTACCGCATATTGGCTGACGGAAATTTATGATGAGTATGGCGAGCCTACCGGTGAAACAGAGCTTACAAAGTGGGACGCCGGAAGTTATGACCAGGCAAATCCCCTTGTAACAAACGTAAACGGAGAATACTCATGGTTTGTACCGGAGGGAAGTTGGCTTGTAAAGTATTCAAAGGAGGGCTATTTTGATACGGACAGTACTCTTAACTCTGCAGCTGATGAAGACGGATTCTTGCCTGTCCCACCACCGCAGACAGAAGTGAACGTAGCGATGGTTTCCATGCTGGCACCCGAGGTTAAGAACATAAATGCGTATAACGACGGTATACGAATCGAGTTTACGCAGTATATGGATACGGACAGTGTAAATACTGATAATATAACGGTGAAGATTGACGGTGCGGAAGTTTTGGGAAGTATAGAACCTGTTAATAATGAAACTTCTTTTGATGATGAGGGTATTGAGTATGCGAGCATATTCAATTTTGTACCCGATAGTAATATCAAAGGTTCTGTTACAGTTGATATAAGAAATGTTATAAACTATGCGGGAAAGAAAATTGAAAAAATATACAGCGGAGTGCACAACATAGTTGTAAAGCCTGAAAGTATTGAAGCAATTGAAAATATAAGCATTAAGTACAACTCAACTGTATCTTTGGAGGCATTTATACTGCCTGTGGGAGCGAAAGGTACAATTAATGTGACAAGCTCATCTCCAAGCGTGGCAGAAGCTGTGGAAAGCACTGTTACAACAGATGGAAACGGCAAAGCAGTAATAGTGATTAAGGGAAAGCTTCCCGGAACTGCTGAAATTCTGCTTGAATTGGAAGGTACAGACATTTCCGCTACTGTTAATGCAGTGGTTGAGAATGTAATTTCCGGCGTTGATAGATGTGGCAGAGTTGCGGCGGATATAGAAAGTGGCAATGCTGTGGAAAAAAGAAGTGTTGTTACCCTTTCTACAACTACGGAAGGTGCGAATATTTATTACACCCTTGATAAGTCAGACCCGTCCGATGAAGGAAATGCAAAAAGAATAAAGTATACCGATCCTATAACAATTACAGAAGATACTTTTATAATTGCATATGCAACAAAGGATGGTTTTGAAGACAGTGCAATGACAAGCTTTATATATACAATAGACCGCAAGGTAGCTATTGTTAAGATAGAGGACTTTGCAGACAGTGAAAACACTGTTGTTGTGGCAGCATTCTCGAAAGACGGAGAGCTTTTGGAATATGCTGTTATAGGACAGTCTGATAAGGAATTCGGTGAAGTAAGGCTTGAAGCGGAAAAAGAAATTAATCTTATTAAGATTATGGAGTGGAGCAGCTTTGAACAGATGATTCCGACAAGAGAAAGTACAGTTATTGAAAACTAAAAAGATAAATCTTTGTAATTAACCAGAAATCAAAAATCCGTATTTCTGAAAAGGCTAATTTTATCATACATTTTAGCCTTTACAGGGATACGGATTTTTGTATAATTTTATAAAAGGTTTATGTAAACCAAAATGAAGTTTACCCAAAATCGGGGATTTTTTAATTTTTTACTTATGGTAATTTTCATTTGCATTAATCTTAAAACTGCGGTAAATTTGCTCGGTCAGCATAAGGCGTGCAAGGTTATGTGGGAAGGTCATTTGAGACATACTCAGTTTTAAGTTGCTTCTTTCTTTAACCTTACTGTCTAAACCTAAACTTCCACCTATTACAAATACAATTGATGATGTTGTCATAAAAATATCGGACAGCTTTTTTGCAAAGTCACAGCTTCCCATTTGTTTGCCTTCAATACACATTGAAATAACATAGTCGCCTTTGTCAATTTTAGATAAAATATCATTTCCCTCTTTGGCTAAAACTGCCGCTTCCTCTGAGGGTGATGGGTTGTCGGGGATAGGGCGGTCGTTTATTTCAACAGTTTTAAATTTGCAAAAACGAGAAAGACGCTTCTCATATTCAACCAAAGCGTCTTTAATAAACTTTTCTTTAATTTTACCTACATAAATAACAGTAACATCAGCCATTTGTCTACTCCCTGTATCTTTTTGAGGGGGCATATCTTCCTGCAACCTCAAGGGTAATATCGCTATCTATTTTTGCACCCTGATTTAAAAGTGCACTTTCAGTTGTGTTATACGCTATTTCCACCGTGTTGTTGTCGTTACTTAAATGAGCTAAAATAAGGTGCTTTACCCCTTGCTCGAGAAGATGAATGCACGTTGTGGCACAATCATCGTTTGACAGATGACCAACACTGCTACGAATTCGCTTTTTTAAGTCGTAAGAATAGGGTCCGTTTAAAAGCATGTCAACATCGTGGTTAGATTCTAACAAAACGATGTCACTGTTCTTTATATTTTCGTACACCGTTTTATTCATTACACCGATATCCGTTGCAATAGACACCCTTTTATCATTATGCTCAATAGTAAAGCCTACGCTTTCCATGCTGTCATGTGGGGTGGAAAAGGGGGTTACAACGCTGTCAAAAGCTGCAAAGGGAACGCCCCCTTGTATGTAACGGACGTTGTCAAACTTTATCTGACCTATCCTGCCTATCATTTTTTGCCATGTGCCGTATGTAGCATATATGGGTATATTATATCTGCGGCTTAACACCCCGGCACCTTTAATGTGGTCAGTGTGTTCATGTGTTATAAAAATACAGTCAATACAATCAGGTGCTACGCCGATAGATTTAAGGGCATTTTCAACGTATACCCCACTGTCACCGCAGTCAACAAGTATATTTGTGTTTCCTGCCTTAACAAAGGTTGCGTTGCCGCTACTGCCCGAAAAAAGGCTCTGAAGTTCAACCATTGGACACGTACACTCTTTCTATCTTAGCACCTATTGCACTAAGCCGCTCTTCTATACATTCATAACCACGGTCAATATGGATAGGCTCGTTGATTGTTGTTGTTCCGTCAGCGGCTAACCCTGCTATGATAAGGGCGGCACCGGCACGTAAATCAGTGGCCTTTACAGGAGCACCGTAAAGACGGTCCACACCTTCAATAATAGCTGTGGGACCTGAAATTGATATATCTGCACCAAGACGCTTTAATTCGCCTACATACTGGAAGCGGTTGTCCCACACGTCTTCCGTTACCTTGCTGGAACCCTTTGCCAAAGAAAGAAGTGCCACAATCTGGGGCTGAAGGTCTGTGGGGAAACCGGGGTAAGGCATAGTTTTTACATTACAGGGCTTTAATGGCTTACTGCGTTGTACACGAATAGCATCGTCATATTCTGTAATTGAAACACCCATTTCCTCAAGCTTTGAAACAAGAGACTCCATATGCTTGGGGATTACGTTTTTAACAAGCACATCACCGCCTGCCGCCGCCGCCATAATCATAAAAGTACCTGCTTCAATCTGGTCGGGAATAATGGAATAGTTGCCGCCTGTCAGCTTTTTAACGCCTGTTATACGGATAACGTCTGTACCTGCACCACGAATTTGGGCACCCATAGCGTTAAGGAAGTTTGCCAAATCTACAATATGAGGTTCCTTTGCGGCATTTTCAATAACTGTTCTGCCATCAGCCAATGTGGCGGCTAAGATAATATTCATGGTTGCACCTACACTTACAGTGTCAAGATACACGTTGGCACCTGTAAGGTGGTCAGCTCTTGCAGTTACTTGACCACGGACAGTCTCAACCTCAGCACCCATGGCACGGAAGCCTTTTTCGTGCAGGTCAATAGGACGTTGACCGAAATTACAGCCACCGGGAAGAGCAACTTCTGCCTTGCCGAACCTGCCTAAAAGTGCACCTAAAAGATAGTAGGACGCACGCATACGGCTTGCAAGGTCATAAGGTGCTTTAAAGGTAGAAACACATGAAGAATCAATCTCAACAGTGTTGGGATAAATCTTTGTAACCTTTGCACCAAGGTAAGTAAGCATTTCCAATATAAGATTAACATCACGGATGTCGGGAACATGTTCAATGCGGCAAACGCCGTCAATTAAAAGAGCAGCGGGTATTATTGCAACAGCGGCATTCTTTGCACCGCCTGTTGTTATTTCCCCATAAAGAGGGTTACCGCCGGAAATACGTAAGGTTTCCATTTATATAAAAACACCACTTTCTGAAAAAAGTTGGATACACGCACATATGCAACCTATATTATAACCCGAAAATGCACAAAATGTCAATATAAAGCATGGAAGATAAGGAATATTTTTTTTGGATATGTTAACAATACATTTAAAGAAAGAGGGATGAGTAATGGGGCTTTCCTTTATAAGGACAATAATTTTATACAGCTGTGTAATTTGTGCTATGCGTATTATGGGAAAACGGACCATAGGCGAAATGAACCCCACGGATATGGTTGTGACGATTATGATATCCGACTTAGCGTGCGTACCTATGCAGTCAAAATCCACCCCATTGTGGGAGGGAATTATCCCCATATTTACCCTTGTTGTAATGGAGGTTTTCTTTGCCTTCTTAAATGTTAAAAGCCGTTGTATAAGAAGAATTCTTGTGGGAAGAAGCTGTGTGGTGGTAAAAGGGGGGAAACTGCTCAGTAAAGAAATGGAAAAGTTAAGGGTCAGTGTAGATGATTTGGAGGAGCAAATCAGAATTCAAGGCTACACTGACCTGTCAGATGTAAGTGAAGTTATACTGGAAACAAGCGGCAAGATAAGCGTTATACCAAAAGAGTCAGGGAAGGAAGTTCCATATATAATTATTGCAGACGGCAAAATACGAGAAAATGAGCTGAAAAAGTCGGGACTAAGTATGGATAAAATCAAAGGAGAAATGGAAAAGAAAAATATTAAATCCCTTGAGGATATTCTGTATATGAGTGGAATAAATTCCCGCATTGTATATATGCAAAAAAGGTGATGTAAATGCGAAGAACGTTATCGGCAGTTGTTATTCTTCTTTTGATTTTCACAATGTGGTTTTTTGAGGTGAAAACATTAAGTAATATATGCCAAGGATTAATAGAAAAAAGTGAAAGCCTTGAAAAAGCATTAAATGAAAACGAAAATATCCAAAAGGCACAAGAGGATTTTTTTGTCCAATGGGAAAAAAGCAAAAATATACTTAATCTTATTACAAGCCACGACGATACAGAAGAAATTAACCTTTTATCCGTAAGGCTTAAGATATATATGGATAAACACGATGTAAAAGAAGCACTGGTGATTATGGAAGAAATAAAGGAGCATGCAAAAGAAATTACAGAAAAATCCAAAGTGGATATTTCCACAGTTTTTTACATTTCAAAGGGTGGTTTATATGCAAGCAGTAATTAATCTTACAGGCGAGGGCACAAAGTTAAGACCGTTAAACTGTGAAAAGTGCGGTGCTATGCTGAAAATGACAGCAAATACCGTCATAGGTGAAAATATCAGGCACCTTAGAAAACATAACATTAAAAATATCCTTATTTTAGCCAGGTATATGGGAAAGGATTTAAAAAAGTACCTTGAGAAATACGAAAAAAACTCTGTTACGGTAAAAATTTTAACTGAAGATTTAGGTGACGGTGCACTGGTGGAATGTTATGATTTTCTTGAAGAAGATTTTGTTTATTTTTCAAGTGATTTGTACACCGTATGCGATTTAACCGCCCTTATAGAGTACCACAGGGAAAAGGATGCCTTTGCAACAGTGTTTTTACGATGCCCTGAAGGCGGCAACTTGCAGGGAAGAAGTGACGGAAGAATTACAAAGGTACCTGAAAAACGCCTTTGGAACAGTTTTGGGGAGGATAAAAACGGGACAGGTATATATGTTTTGAAAAAAGATATTGTTAAGTATATGCCACCTCACTCCCATTGCGACATTAAGAACAATGTGCTTCCTTCACTTATACGAAGCGGTAAAAATGTTTATGTATCCTTTGATAAGGATTGGGGGGAGAGCATAACAGATTTTGCCTCATATATGCGTGCCAACTTTTTGCTTTTAGACAGCTACAAAAATATACACCACAAGGGAATTTTTGTGGAGGACGGTGCTGTAGTTGAAAAGGGTGCCCTTTTGGAGGGCCCTTGTTATGTGGGTTCGGGTGCTCATATAAAAAAGGGGGCAAGTATAGGTGCATACAGTATTATTCAAAAACACGCAATTATCAGTGAAGGGGCAAATATTAAACGAAGCATAATAGGAGAAGAGTGTAAAATAGGCAAAAATTCTGCCCTTCGTGGCTGTATAATTGACGAAAAGGTTGTTTGTGGCGAAAACAGCTCTGTTTTTGAACAGGCAGTAATCGGAAAGGGATGTGTAATTGAAAAGGATTGCACAATCCGTTCCTTTGTAAGGATATGGCCTGAAAAAACCATTGAAAAAGGTATGAATGTAACTGAAAATATAATGTGGGGACAGAAAAAGAGGAAACGACTTTTTGAAAAAGGGGAAATATCGGGTATTGTAAATTCGGACATAACTGCATCTTTTTCTTTGAAATTGGGCGAATGTATCGGCACCGTTACAGATATGGGCGATGTGGGAGTAAGCTGTGACGGAAAAAGCAGTTCCATGATGCTTCGTGACAGCCTTATATCAGGGCTTCTTTCAACAGGTTGCTCTGTTAAGGACTTTGGCGAACAGCCCAAGGCAATAACAAGACGTGCGGTAGGCTTTTATATGCTTTCCTGCGGTGTTGTTATAAGTGTTACCGATAAAGACGGTGAGGACTGTGCTGAAATTTCTCTTATATGGAAAAAGGGCATGGATTTGGATGATGCTACAAAAAAAAGGATGGAGGATGTATTTTCAAACGGTGATGTTGTGTACACCGAATCAAAAAACATAAAGGAATGTGAGTACCTTTTCGAGTATAAGCTATACTATCTTAAAAATATTTTAAATAAAATTGCCGAAAAAAGCGGAGCGGGAAAAGTTCTCATAAGCTGCCCTGCAACATGGGGCAGACGCCTTATAGCATCAGCCCTTTCAGACTTGGGCTATGGTGTGAATATGTATTCTCCGCCCGTTTCAAAAAGTGTTTCGGAAAGCGAAAAGTTTGAAAAAGCACTTAAACAGGAAGGCTTTTATCTTGGTTTTATAATAGATTCGGAATGTGAAAACCTTACCATTGTCACACCGAAGCACGGTGTTGTTGAAAAGGAAATTTACGATGCCATCTGTGCCTATATCATTATGAAAAAATATCCTGACAAAGAGGTTTATATTCCCCTTACCGCAAGCCGTATTATTGAAGATGCAGGTAAAAAGGAGCATAGAAACGTAGTTCGTGTGGCAGACGAAAGGAAAGAGCTTTTAGAAAAACTAAGCCAAGGGGAAAAAAGCTGTGAGGAGCAGTACGTTTTAAAGTTTGACGCTGTTGGTGCAATTGTGAAAATACTTGACTTTATTTCTAAGGAAAACACCACCTTGGACAATATAATAGACGGCTTTCCCAAAATAAACATGGCACGGGCATATGTTGAAATGACAAAGGAGGAAATGGAGGGTGCAATTGAACGCATAAAAGATATTGACGGATATTATAAAAGTAACCCAGACGGTGTAAAAATCACCTTTGACAAAGGCTGGGTACTTGTTATGGAGGATAAATACCGTGACCTTTGCAGTGTGATAAGCGAAGGTGTAAGTGCAGAAACGGCACGGGAGCTTTGTGATTTCTGCGTTGAAAAATTAATGGGAGAATAACAAAGTGTCTCCGACACTCTTTTGCAATAGTTGCCTCTAAAGCCAATAGCGGAGAAAACACTTTGTTACGCCATGTGCGTTTTCCGAGTTTGCGAGGAAATTCTCGCACGGCAATAAAATCAAAATTTATTTTTTACATTATAGGAAATGAGGAATTTCCTATAATGTAAAAAACACACCGCATTGAAGTTTAATGCTTCTTTGCGGTGTGTTTTTGTAGAGAAACTACAAAAGCTCAATCAGCTTTTGCACATCTTCTGTGCTTGTTGCCCAGCTTGTGGCAAAGCGTACAACGGTATTATTGTCGTCATACTTTTCCCAATAGCTTATGGCAACTTTTTCTTTTATCTTTTTCATTTTTTCGTTTTCAAGTATAATGAAAATCTGATTTGTAGGTGAATTTATGAAAAATCGGTAACCCTTTTGGGTAAATGCCTTTTTTAACATATTGGCAGTTTCAATTGCGTTCTTTGAAATCTCCATATACAGATTGTCTGTAAAAAGTGCATCAAACTGAACACCTAAAAGTCTGCCTTTTGCCAGCATTGCACCATGTTGTTTTGTCAGTGTGGAAAAATGCTTTGGTGCATTGCTTTTTGTAAAAACAACAGCCTCTCCGCAAAGGGCACCGCACTTCGTGCCGCCTATGTAAAATACATCGCAAAGAGAGGCGATAACAGGCAGTGTAACAGAGGAATCGGAGGCTAATGCATAACCTAAACGGGCACCGTCTAAAAACAGGGGAATTTCATACTCACGGCACACCCGGCTTATAGCTGTAAGCTCATCTAATGTATACAATGTGCCGTATTCTGTAGGGTGGGAAATATATACCATTCCGGGATAAACCATGTGAGAATGGCTTTCGTCAGCGTAAAATGTGTCAATATGGTTTTTTATGTCCTTTGCACTTATTTTCCCCTCTTTTTGAGGAAGGGTTATAACCTTATGACCTGTGTATTCAATTGCACCTGCCTCATGTAAAGCAATATGACCTGTGGAACATGCAATTACGCCCTGATGCCTTCTTAGCATAGTTGCAATAACTGTCTGATTTGTCTGTGTGCCGCCTGATATGAAGAAAACTTCTCCCTCGGGACAGTTACAGGCTTTTTTTATTTTCTCCTTTGCAATAAGGGAATATTTGTCTTCGCCGTAGCCCTCAAGTTTTTCACTGTTTGTTTTGATAAGATGCTCTAAAACCTTAGGGTGTGCACCTTCAGAATAGTCATTTTTAAAATATAACATATTTTAAATCCTCAATTATTCATTAAATAATGTAAGCTGTTTTTTTCCGCTGTCCTCGTCCTTAAGGTAGTAGCCTGCCGAGGGAAGTGAACGTGCCTTGTAGCCCATTGGGTCTGCCAAAAGCTCTGTTGCGGGGACAATGGATTTAAGAGTTGCCTTTTTACGAAGTGTCATTATTTGAACACCCTGAGAAGTTCTTGAAGTTTTTGTAAGAACATCTTTTGTGTCAAATACAACGCACTTTCCGTTGTCGCTGAATGCGGCAACAGATGTGTCCTCTTTAATATACAACACTGCGGCTAAAGGTGCCTTGTCGGAAAATGCACCTGTCAGGCGTTTTCTGTTAGTTTTTGTTGCATAACTCTTCATATCGATTTTTGCAATTTTTCCGTTTGTGAATGCGAAAAGCATAAAACCTTCATAGTTATTTGTGGGGACACAGTAAACAACCTTTTCCCCATTTTCCATTGAGAGAAGGTTCGGCAGATAATCACCCATGGCACTTGCCTTTGTGTCCTTAATGTCATAAAGACGCATTTTGTAGGCATTTTGCATATCAGAGAAAAACAGCACATCCATCTTATTGGAAGCATCCCATTCAAAGACTGTTTCGTCTCCCTCTTTGAATTTATGCTCACTACTTGCACGAAGGGAAATAAGTGTTATCTTCTTGAAATAATTTTCCCGTGTCATGAATAATTTAACATTGTAGTCGGGGATATCTTCTTTGACGTCCTCAACTTCTGTATCAACAGCATCAATTAAAACTGTTTTTCTGTCCTTGCCGTACTTTTTCTCAATTTCCGTAAGCTCATCGGATATAATCTTTTTGATTTTACGTGTGCTTTCACTTGTTTCACGAAGGTCTGCAATGTCTTTTTTCAGCATATCGATTTCCTCAATACGCTTTATAATGTAGTCACGGTTAAGATTACGAAGCTTTATTTCAGCCACATATTCAGCCTGAATACGGTCGATATTAAAGCCCTCCATAAGGTTGGGAACAACCATGGAGTCATCGGGTGTATTACGCACAATGGCAATGGCTTTGTCAATATCAAGAAGGATTTTTTCAAGGCCTAACAATAAGTGAAGCCTTGCCTCCTTCTTTTCGGCGTCATAAATAACCCTTCTTTTTGTGCAGTTAATGCGAAAATCAATCCAGTGGGAAAGGATGCCGCGTACGCCTAAAACCATAGGCTCTCCGTCAATCAAAACGTTGAAATTACAGCTGAATGCATCCTCTAACGGGGTGGAACGGTACAGCTTTGCCATAAGTTTTTCAACGTCTGTGTTCCGCTTTAACTCTATAGCAAGCTTTAAGCCCATCTTATCGGTTTCGTCACGTACATCGTTAATTTCACGCAGCTTGCCCGCCTTTACAAGCTCGGCAATTTTATCAATAATAGCCTCGGTGGAAGCAGTATAGGGGATTTCCGTCACTTCGATAAGGTTGTTCTTTTTATCGTAGGAATATTTTGCCCTTAGTCTTACACTGCCGCGACCTGTTTCATATATCTGGTTAAAAGTATCTTCGTCACGGATTAAAAATGCACCTGTTGAAAAATCGGGCCCTGTAATGTAATCGGAAAGATTAATTTTATCATCTTTCATTAAAGCCTTTGCCGCAAGGCAGATTTCTCTTAAATTAAATGAGGCTATGTTTGATGCCATACCTACCGCAATACCTTGATTGGGATTTACCAGAATGTTGGGAAATGCCGAGGGTAAAAGTGCAGGCTCCTTCTTTGTGGAATCGTAGTTGTCCACAAAGTCAACAGTGTTTTTGTCAATATCACGGAAAACCTCTGCCGCAATGGGAGAAAGCTTTACCTCTGTATAACGTGATGCGGCAAATGCCATATCACGGCTGTACTGCTTGCCAAAGTTACCCTTAGAATCAACAAAAGGATGTAAAAGTGCTTCGTGCCCTTCTGTAAGACGAACCATTGTTTCGTATATTGCCATATCACCGTGAGGGTTAAGACGCATTGTCTGACCTACAACGTTGGCACTTTTTGTCCTGCCGCCTTTAAGCAGTCCCATATCGTACATAGTGTAAAGTAACTTCCTGTGTGAAGGCTTGAAGCCGTCAATCTCCGGGATGGCACGTGATACAATTACACTCATGGCATAGGGCATATAATTTTCTTCCAGTGTTTTTGTAATCTGCTGTCTGCTGATTTCATTTTCCATCAGTTACACCACTCCTTTTAAGCTGTTACAGTATATCATATTTTTGCATTTTGGTCAAGTTTTGGGCAAATTGAGCCAAAATTTTGTTAACAAAATGAAAATAATTACATAATTGTTAAAAAAGTTTTACAAAAAGGGTTTACAAATTGGAATTTTTATGTATAATAGGTAACGGTAAAAGAAAAAAGAGGTGTTTACGTGAAACATACAAAAAACATTGCAAAAGATATTTTCAAAGTTATTAAGAATACAGATACAAAAGTAGTTTCAGTAGTAGTTGCTCTTGCAATTCTCCTTAGTTCAGCGGGAATTGTTACAAATTATTATACAGTAGGCTATAATGTTTACTACGGCGAAACAAATGTGGGAACTATTTTGTCCAAGGATGATGCATTAAAGGTTTATGACGAAGTCAACAGCGATATTGAACATCGTAAAGGCAGAGGGTTGTCTGACGAGCTTAGCTTTGTTTTGACAATTGCACCTGCATCAGACGTAACAGGAACAGACATTTACCGTAACATTGTTATTGCGGAAGATGGCGAAAACAAATGTTACAGCTTGAGTGCGGGATCTGTTACAATTGCAAAGCTTAAAACACGTGAAGAAGCACAAGAAGCTATAGCACAGTATGTTGACAGCTTTGAACGTGAAGATGCTGAAATTTACAGCGAATATACCATTTCTCCCGATGTGGATATCGTTACTGCACTGTCGAGCGTTGAAGAAACAGTTGATGCACTTAAGGAATGTGGTCTTGTTAAGGTTTCCTACAGTGATGTGTTTGAAGAAGAAATAAGTGTTGAATTTGAAGAAATTATTGAAGAAACAGATACTTTGCCCAAAGGCTTGGAATATTGTAAGCAGGAAGGTATAGAGGGTGTTGCGGTAAAAAGATATATCACCTTTTATGAAAACGGAAAGCAGAAGCATGACATTGCACCTGTAATTGAAATTATAGAGGAACCTGTTGACTGTATTGTATATGTGGGTACAGGTGAAGGCGGCATTAAAAAGAATTCTATTCCCTGGCCTTGCGAAGGCACATTTACATCTAAATTCGGCAAAAGATGGGGCAGAAACCATAACGGTATTGATATTGCCGCATCTATAGGGACAGCCGTATATGCTCCTGCGGCAGGTGTTGTAACATTTTCTTCAACAAAGAACGGTTACGGTAACTATATAATTATTGACCACGGTAACGGCTTTGAAACAACATATGCACATCTTGATTCCCGTGGGGTGGAAGAAGGGGATATTGTTACGTCAGGTGACTATATCGGTGCTGTAGGCGTAACGGGCAACGTGACAGGTTCTCACCTTCATTTTGAAGTTTTATATAACGGAAATTTCGTTGACCCAATGAACTATATTGCAGGTTGACAAAACAGGTTACGGATTATATAATAGAGGTTGCAGGTATTCTGCAACCTTTTTGTTTTCAGAGGTGGGGTTTATGGATAAAATCAGGCGGTTTATATATTTGCCGGTTATATATCACAGTGCCGTTTTTCTGGCAATGATAGTGGTCCTGGCAATGAAAATTAATGTTTCCTTGTTGGTTTTGTTGGATTGGTGCGGCGTTTTGTTATCACCCATACTTCTTGCCATATTATCCGTAGCACATGCGATTGTCCATGAAGGTAAGGTTTTTGATTATCTTAAGGACTGTGTTATCTCTCTTTGTGCAGTAAGCATTGTAAGAGTTGTTTTGTATTCTGTATTTTCATTGGGTATTTTGCCTGTTGCGGCAATGTGTGCACTTATTAGCTTTGGCGTGTTCTTTATATGGGATTGTGTTTTTGCTTTGACAGATAAAATTATGAAGAAAAAGCCACTTCAAAGAAATATGTACAAAAAGAATAAAAAATGATACACAAAGTCTTCTCCTTAAGAGAAGATTTTGTGTGTTGAGAAAAATATTGAAATAGACACCAATATGTGTTATAATTTTTTCACTAAAAGTACAATTTGTAGAAAACGTAGTATAATGTTATTGCAAATTGTAAAAAGGATTGGTAATGTATGATTTGTAATAATATTTTGGAAGCTATGGGGAATACCCCCATAATAAGACTTAACCATCTCACTGACGAAAACTCTGCCGAAATTCTGGTGAAGTTCGAGGGCTTGAATGTGGGTGGCTCCATTAAAACAAGAACGGCTTTTAACATGATAAAAAAAGCTGAAGAAGATGGCAAAATTAATAAAAATACAATTATCGTTGAGCCTACAAGCGGTAATCAGGGCATAGGACTTGCCTTGGTTGGTGCAGTGCGTGGGTATAAGACTAAAATAATTATGCCTGACAGTGTCAGCGAAGAAAGAAGAAAGTTAGTAGAGCATTACGGTGCAGAAGTAATACTCATTCATGATGCAGGCAATATCGGCGAATGTATTGAAGAATGTTTGCAGACTGCTCTTAAAATGCAGAGGGAGGATGAAAACGTGTTTGTCCCTCAGCAATTTGAAAACCCTGCAAATCCTGCCGTTCAGCGTTCTGTTACAGGATGGGAAATCCTTTCACAAGTGGCAAAGCCTATCCACGGCTTCTGCTCAGGTATTGGAACTGGCGGCACAATAACAGGTATCGGTGAAGCCTTGAAAAAGGAAAACCCCGATATCGAAATTTGGGCGGTAGAGCCTGAACATGCGGCGATACTTTCAGGCGGCTCAATAGGCACTCATTTGCAGATGGGCATTGGTGACGGGCTTATACCCGATATTTTGAACCGTGAAATCTATGACGACATCTGCATTGTAAAAGATGATGAAGCTATTTTGACTGCGAAACTTCTTGCATCTAAAGAAGGCATCATGTGCGGTATATCTTCAGGCACAAATGTTGCCGCCGCCATAAAAATGGCTAAAAAGTTAGGTCGGGGTAAAACTGTTGTAACGGTGCTTCCTGACACTGCGGAGAGATATTTCTCAACACCTTTGTTTGAATAACGCATTATGCGTATTAATAAAATTATTACATCGGAGGAAATGGAAATGGATTGGAATTCAAATGTAAGACCTGAAACAATGGAAAGGATTACAACTAAGGAACAGGCTGATGCTTATATTAATGAGCTTGTTGAGTTTACCCGTAAACAGGTAGGCGACAAAAAGGTGCTTTTGGCTCTTTCAGGCGGCGTTGACTCATCTGTTGTTGCCGCACTTTTGATTAAGGCTATAGGCAAACAGCTTGTATGCGTTCATGTAAACCATGGACTTATGCGTAAGGGCGAAAGTGAACAGGTTATTGAAGTGTTCAAGCATCAGATGGACGCAAACCTTATTTATATTGATGCAACAGACCGCTTCTTGGATAAACTTGCAGGCGTTGCCGAACCTGAAAAGAAAAGAAAGATTATCGGCGGCGAATTTATCGAAGTGTTTAACGAAGAAGCTAAGAAGCTTGAGGGTATCAAGTTCCTTGCACAGGGTACAATTTACCCCGATATTTTGGAATCTGACGGCGTAAAGGCACACCACAATGTGGGCGGTCTTCCCGAAGAAATGGAACTTGGTCTTGTTGAACCTGTTAAGCTTCTCTTTAAGGATGAAGTAAGGGTTGTGGGAAGTGCTTTGGGTCTTCCTAATGAAATGGTTTACCGTCAGCCATTCCCCGGTCCCGGTTTGGGCGTAAGATGCTTGGGTGCTATTACACGTGACAGACTTCATGCCCTCAGGGAAGCTGATGCAATACTCCGCGAAGAATTTGCAAAGAACGGCTTAGAAGGTAAAGTTTGGCAGTACTTTATATCCGTGCCCGATATGAAGAGCGTGGGCGTAAAGGAAGGCAAGCGTTACGAGGGCTGGGCGGCAATTATCCGTGCAGTCAATACTGTTGACGCAATGACTGCCACAGTTCCCGAAATTGACTGGGCACTTTTAAAGCATATTACAGACAGAATACTTTCCGAAGTTGAAGGTATTAACCGTGTACTTTACGATTTGTCACCTAAGCCTGTGGCAACAATCGAGTGGGAATAATATAATGTGGTTTTAAAGTGGTTTGAAATCAAGTGATTTCAAACCACTTTTTTGCGTCAACTATAAAACAAATCACATCAAAAACAGAGGAAATACTAAGAATGAAATTGAGAAAATCAACAAAGCACTGCATGAGCTGCGGAGTGCTGTGAAAACCTGTAACAATATTTTTAAGGATGCCGAGCGTATCAGAGAACATACAAACTATGTTTCTCGACTTGAGCAAGAGGCAAAGGAACAAAACAAAAGTAAAAATAAAAATTATATTATTCGATAGAATGGAGGAACTTATGAAAACGATAAAATCAATTATTATTTTAATTATGGTAATGATATTTACAACAACTACATATGCAGCAGAGGTGCCGAGAGAGTCGGCATCCTGCTATACTACAAATGACAGTATTACCGTGGCAGAAAACCTTATAGGCGATATTTTGACTGAAGTACAAAATGGTTTAGGCTACGCCGATGCAAGAGCAAGTCGAATGTGATTTCAATGCATGGCTTAACGGACAGACTTGCGATTTTAGTTATGGAGAGCTTGTTAATATAGCAAATAATGCGATATGGCAATATCGAGATATGTATTTGCGACCTGATTTTTATGCAAATAATCTTGAAAAGGTAAGAGTTATTATTGCTCCTGTAATTGAAGATTATAAATCCGGCAAAAGCACTTATGCAGAAGCAGAATTCAATGCACAAACAAAGATTTATCAATCCGTAAAGTCTGATTTCAATCCCGATGTAGAATATATGAAAGATCCTCTTTCGAGGGATATTCCGTCAGTTGATAATAGCTTGTTTATACTTGCAAGAAAGCTGATTTTAGAAAACAAATAACTTTTGGTGCGGTAGTGGGTGTGTTTCCACTATCGCACTAATAAATCTTTGTATAAAACGTAGAAAAGTTAAAAATAGTATTGCTTTTATTCGAGTTTTAGAATATAATATAATTTGTAATAGACAAGGAGTGTAGAAATATGGAAGTTATGTCTGCAAGAGAAGCTGCTGATAAGTGGGGCATATCCCAAAGACGTGTAGCGGTCCTCTGTTCTGAAAATAGAATAGCAAATGTTCAAATGTTAGGTAATATGTGGCTTATACCTACAAATGCAGAAAAACCTATTGACGCAAGAAGTACAAGATATAACACTACAGACGAAAAGACAGTAAAACCTTTTCTTAAATGGGCAGGTGGCAAAGGACAACTATTAAAAGAAATTGAAAGATATTACCCTTTTAACAATGGTAATATTACAAAGTATGCGGAGCCATTTGTCGGAGGAGGTGCTGTTCTTTTTGATATTCTCAGTAAATATGATTTGGAACAGATTTATATAAGTGATATAAATGCTGAGCTTATAAACACTTATGTTATCATAAGAGAACATATTGAGGAACTGATAGGATTATTAAGCAAATATCAAAGTGAGTATGTGCCTCTTGAAACAGAAGATAGAAAGTCATACTATATGGCAAAAAGAGTTAGATTTAATGATTTGAAAGTTAACGGCAACGAGGCTGAAAACATTGAAAAAGCAGCATTGATGATTTTTCTTAATAAAACTTGCTTCAATGGTCTGTTTAGAGTAAACAAAAAAGGTCTGTTTAATGTTCCTATGGGAGCATACAAAAATCCGCTTATCTGTGATGAAAAAAACCTTCGTGCGGTATCGGACAAACTTCAAAATGTTGAAATTGTATGTGGTGATTACAGAGAGTCGGCTGACTTTATTGATAAAAATACATTTGTTTATTTTGATCCGCCATACAGACCTATTACTGATACCGCAAGTTTTACTGCATATACTGAGAATTTATTTAATGACGAAGAACAAATTGAACTTGCTGAATTTGTTGAATGTATGCACAAAAAAGGAGCAAAAGTAGTTGTAAGCAATTCCGATCCGAAGAATTCTAATACAGAAGATGATTTCTTTGATAATATATATTCTGCTCATAAAATTAAGCGAGTTGAGGCTACACGAATGATTAATTGCAACAGCGAAGCAAGAGGAAAAATCAAAGAACTGCTTATATCAAATTTTTAAGGAGATTTTGGACTTATGATAAAGAACGGAAAAGGCTGCGGCAATACCAAAACCGGACTTGTATTTGAGGGAAAAACTGATTTGGCAACTTTCTTAAACAAACAAAAGGGGTATCGTGTTACAGATAACATTGTGTTTTATAACGATGAAAAAGTTGCTCGCATTTTTAAAAAGCATGGATTTTATAAGTTCTTGGAAGAAGTTGGGGTTGATTGGACAAAAATCATATCAAAAAAACTTCTGCCGGATGACAGTATCTATGTAATCGTGAATAATACGCTTTTTATTATCGAATGTAAGTATCAACAAGTGGCAGGCTCCGTTGATGAAAAATTACAAACTTGCGATTTTAAAAGAAAACAATATCAAAAATTGATGGCACAACTAAATATTGATGTGGAATACATATATTTATTGTCAAATTGGTTTAAAAATCCTAAGTACAAAGATGTATTAGACTATATTATAAGTGTGCGTTGTCAGTATTACTTTGAATATATACCGCTTACAAAATTAGGTTTGCCTGTACCCAATAATGCAGAGGAGGAGTAATTGATGTCAAGGGAGTTTAATACTTGGTTATCCGAATTTCGTGACAGTATCGCAGATTACGGATATTATATAGATTTTGAAAAGGTACATAGAAATGTCGGAAATATAAAGGTTGAGCTTAATATTCTGAACTCACTTATTGGTTCTGACAATATTGAAGATGATTTTGAAAATTTAATTAAAAAATATCCCGAAGTGTTAAAATGTATTCCATTGCTTTTGGCTGTACGGGCGAATGAGATATATGCTATTGATGGTGATGGAGCGTTTACATATAATTTTAAGAAAGCTAATCTCGACTCAGAACAGTATAAGGTGTTTATGCGTAAAACAGGTTTGTTTGATTTAATAGCTAATCATATTGTGAACAATTTGGTTGACTATGCTACGGGCGTTGAAACAGGACTTGATTCTAATGGTCGCAAAAATCGAGGTGGACATTTAATGGAAAACTTGGTTGAAAGTTTTATTAAAAAAGCGGGATTTGTAAAAGATGAAACATACTTTAAGGAAATGTATATTCATCAGATTACCGAGAAGTGGGGCATTGATTTATCTGCAATTTCAAATCAAGGCAAAATGGAAAAACGCTTTGATTATGTAGTTAAGACACCAAATATGATTTACGGTATTGAAACTAATTTTTACGGCAGCGGCGGCTCAAAACTCAATGAAACTGCTCGCAGCTATAAAACACTTGCTCTTGAAACCGATACAATAGACGGATTTACTTTTATTTGGTTTACGGACGGCAAAGGTTGGACAAATGCAAGGCACAACCTTGAAGAAACATTTGATGTTATGGAACACATTTATAATATTAATGATATGGAAAACGAGATAATTCAAGAGGTTTTTAAATAATGGCAGAGAAAAAAATTAAAAAATGGGAGCCTGAAGATTTTGAGCTTGAAATGACTACGCATTGGTCATTTCCAAAGCGTGGCGATTGGGCAACTCACGATGCTAAATGGCGTGGCAATTGGTCTCCATACATACCAAGAAATATTATATTAAGATATTCTCAAGAGGGAGATTTAGTTCTTGACCAATTTGCCGGGGGTGGTACTACTCTTGTTGAAGCAAAACTTTTGAATCGAGACATAATTGGTGTAGATATAAATGATGTTGCACTTGAACGCTGCAGAGAAAAAACAACATTTGATTATGAACCTGCAAAAGGTAAAGTGTATATCAAAAAAGGCGATGCAAGAAATCTTGATTTTGTACCCGATGATAGTATTGACTTGATATGCACCCATCCACCTTATGCAGATATTATTAAGTATAGCGATGGCATAGAGGAAGATTTATCTCAATTAAAAGTTAAAGACTTTCTTGAAGAAATGAAAAAGGTTGCAACAGAGAGTTATCGTGTGCTTAAAAAGGACAGGTTTTGTGCTGTTCTTATGGGCGATACAAGGCAAAAAGGATGTATGATACCGATGTCGTTTGAGGTTATGAAAATTTTTCAAGACGCAGGATTTAGACTTAAAGAACTTATAATAAAAGAACAGCATAATTGCAGGGCAACAGGATATTGGAAAACAAATAGTGTGAAATATAATTTTTTGCTGATTGCACACGAGTATTTGTTTGTATTTAGAAAGTAAGGAGGATTTTGAATGGGAGCAACAGAAATTGTTCAAGCATTAGTGTCTCCAACAGAAAAATTAATAGATGCTGTATCAGGAGCTATAGGGAAAGCATATGAACCTCGCCATGTCAGAAAAATGGCGGAAGCAAAATCTTATGAACTAAAATTAATTGCAGATACAGTTCGTAATAATAGCGATGTACCAATAGTATACGATTCAACTGGTGTTGTTATTGACACAAGCAATTATGAGGAAATTGCAAAAAGAGCTTCATGTCGCTTGGCATTTCAAGAAATTACAAAGCAGCAAAATATTGAATCAATTGCCGACAAAGCTTATGAAGAACTAGAAAATTCTGATTCTGTAAGCAATGTACCCGTGAGTCAAGATTGGATGTCTCGTTTCTTTAACTCAGTCGAAGATATTAGTGACGATAAGATGCAAGAAGTTTGGGCACATATTTTAGCGAGTGAAATCAAGACACCTAATACATATTCATATCGAACTATTGACAAACTTAAGAATATGACTCGAAATGAAGCAGAATTATTTCAAAGAGTTGCGGGACTTTCAATGCGAGGCGGTAGTGTATATTTCATACTTTCCGATAAAGAACTTCTTAATAGTTATGGTGTTTACTTCAGTGAGCTTCTTTCGCTTGAAGAGTGCGGTCTAATCTCTACACAAAGTTTGACTTTTAAGATTGAAGCATCAGAAAAACAACCAGGACATTTAATGACTGATAAATATATAGGTTTTATTCGTGGCCGAGAAACAGATAAGATACAAGAATTTAAGTTAAATATATATGTGTTTACAGAGAGTGGTAAACAGCTAATTAATGCAATACACCCACAAACGGACGATAAGTATTTTATTGACTGCATGCAAAAAATTCACCAAGAGCACAGTAGTTTCTCTGTTGCAGTTCACAGAATCAATTATATTACTGACGATGGTAGAATAAATTATAATGATGTCGATATTCTTTCTACAATAAATAATGTTGGTTAAATCAAAATTGCTATGATTAAATACTTTGATTAGCATTTCATTTAAAAATTTTTTGAGTACATTTTGAGTACAAAAACTTTCGCAAAAGAAATCACGACACAGGAATTCGTAAAATTTAAGGAATGTAATTATGCAAAATCAAGGAAAAACACCTTGATTAACTTCCCATAAATCGAGTGGGTATAATATAATGGGGTTTTAAAGAGGCTGTAAAATGTCTCTTAGTAAATAAGTTAAGACCATTTGGGACAGTCCCCCTTATGGCAAATTGGGCGACAATTTGCCAAAGAAACCTTGCGAGGTTTTGTTGGGACAGTCCCGAAATGGTCTTTTTGTTATCTCAGTGTGGACTTTTTTTACAGCCACTTTTTATGTTTAGTTTTCTTTGAAACCTAACGTGTTTAAAACTGTTGTCGCATTTTCCCATTGTTATGGGAATGTTTTACGCATTTGAAATCGGTAGGATTTGTTTAGGAACAGCACAATGAAAATAAATGTAAAGATTTTTTCATTTTTCTGTTGACAAGATAAAAAATTGGTGCTACAATACAACCAATCTAAACAGTAGGTAAATAATAAGAAAGGGGAGAGCGTGCATGACAAGATTTTATAGAAACGGCACAATGATAATGATGTGTATGTGTATCTGTATGTGTTCTTGGTGTATGCATATGGCTTTTTTGTATATTTATACGATATGTTCTCCCTTTAGGATAAAACATTGTGTCACATTGTAAAAATGTGGAATAACGCTTTTAAACCGGGAAACTTATCGAAAGTTTTCCGGTTTATTATATTAAGAGGTGAAAGGCATGAAATTGTATTTTGAAAAGCTCGTCAGAGCAAATTACAGGTTCGGGCGAATGTGACAGTAATATTTTAAGGAAAAAATATTATAAATTTATAAATTAAAGGAGATTTACTGTCATGAAAAAAATAACATCAACTATACTTAAATTATTACTTACACTTGCCATTGCAATTTCCTTTGCAGGTTGCGGAAAAAATTCAGACAAAATTACAATTGCAGTACCAAACGACACAACAAACGAAGCGAGAGCGTTGCTCCTTCTGGAGGATTTGGGCTACATAAAGCTTAAAGAAGGCGCCACTATTACAGCTACAATTCTTGATGTGGAAGAAAATCCCTATAACATAAACTTTAAAGAAGTAGAGGCCGCACAGCTTCCAAATACACTTAAGGATGTTGACTATGCCGTAATAAATTCAAACTATGCCATTGAAGCAGGACTTAATCCCACGAAAGATGCTCTTGGTATTGAAGGTTCATCATCATCTTACAGCAATATCCTTGCTGTAAAACAGGGAAACGAAAACACCGATATTGTGAAAGCTCTTGTTGCGGCTCTTGAAAGTGAAGACGTAACAAATTTCATTAGAAATGAATATGATGGTGCAGTGGTATCTGTAGTTGATAATCCCACTGACGGTTATGACACATCTGTAGACTATGATTTATTGGCAGGAAAAACAGTTAAGGTTGCCGCATCGCCTACACCTCATGCGGAAATATTGTCAGTTGTGAAGAACATTCTGGCAAAGAAAGAAATTAATCTTGAAATTATCGAATTCACCGACTATGTTCAGCCCAACAACGTGGTAGAAAGCGGCGAGGTTGACGCAAATTACTTCCAGCATGTGCCGTATCTTGATGATTTTAATAAGGAAAACGGAACCCATATTGTATCTGTGGCGGCTATCCATGTGGAGCCTATCGGAATTTATGGGGGAAAACAAAAAGCCCTCGATGAAATAAAATAATACCGGAGATAAGTATGATTGAAATAAAAAATGTATCCAAAACTTTTAACACCGCAGAAGGAAAGGTTGAGGCTTTAAAAAATGTGTCTCTGACCATTCCCGACGGAGATATCTTTGGAATTATAGGCATGAGTGGAGCCGGGAAAAGCACCCTTGTGCGGTGTATAAATATGCTGGAGCGACCGACTGAAGGCAGCTGTATAATAGACGGATGCGACATAGGGAAGCTGAATGAAAAAGAGCTTAGAAATGTTCGCCGCGAAATTACAATGATATTTCAGGGATTCAATCTTTTAATGCAGAAAAACTGTCTTAAAAATGTGTGCTTTCCCTTGGAATTGGCAGGTGTAAAAAAAGCAGAAGCCAAAAAGAGGGCACTTGAACTTTTGGAAATTGTAGGTCTTAGCGATAAAGCCAAGGCGTACCCCTCCGAGCTTTCAGGCGGTCAACAGCAGAGAGTTGCCATTGCACGTGCTCTTGCCACAAACCCAAAGGTTTTACTTTGTGATGAAGCTACCAGTGCACTTGACCCTCAAACCACAAATTCAATTCTGGATTTAATCCGCAGTATTAACCAAAAGCTTGGTATTACGGTAATTATTATAACCCACCAGATGAGCGTTGTGGAAAATATATGTAAGCATGTGGCTATTTTAGACGGGGGATGTGTTGTGGAGCAAGGTGAGGTTACAGAGGTTTTTACACACCCCAAATCAAAGGCGGCACAAAGTCTTGTTTTCCCTGAGGGAGATATAAATTCCACTTTGGTGAAAAATCCGGGCGAAAGGTTTATCCGTGTTGTTTTTAGCGGAACTGATGCAACCGGGACACCGCTTATTGCCCATATGGCAACAAAAAAAGGCATAGAGGCAAATATTGCTTATGCTTCAACAAAAAGCATTAACGGAAAGGCTTACGGGTCTATGCTGTTGGGCATTTCGGGAGATGACAGCAAGGTAAATGAGGCGATTGATTATTTAACCAAAGCTTCCGGAGTTATTGCAGAGGAGGTGCAAAAGGATGAATAACGGTATTTTCTCTGCTGAAGTATTGGCAGAAACATGGCAGATTTTAAAGATGCAGTTTCCCCTTGCAATATGGGAGACAGTTTATGTAACTGTTCTGGCAACTTTATTTGCTGTTATCATTGGGCTTCCCTTGGGCATTTTACTTGTTGTAGGCGAGAAAAAGGGCGTTTTGCCCCTTCCTTCTTGGATTATGCAAGCTTTGAATGCTATTATAAACCTCTTAAGGTCTGTTCCGTTTCTAATTTTGATGATTTTGGTTTTTCCCCTTACCAGGCTAATTGTGGGAACGGTTGTGGGTACCGTGGCATCTATTGTCCCCCTTGTTATAGCGGCATTTCCATTTGTGGCGAGACTTGCGGAAAGCAGTTTAAGAGAGGTTAACCCCAACACCATCGAAATGGCACAAAGCATGGGTGCATCACCGTTACAGATTATTGTAAAAGTAATGATACCTGAGAGTATGCCCTCACTTATATCAAACGGTGCAATTGCAATTACCACCATTTTGGGCTACAGTGCAATGAGTGGTATCATAGGCGGCGGTGGACTTGGAAAAATTGCCATAAACTACGGTTATTACAGATATAAATATCTGATTATGCTCATAGCGGTTGCTTTGCTGATTGTTATTGTACAGATATTCCAGAGCATAGGAACCTCTCTGGCGGCAAAGTCAGATAAGAGACTGAAAAACAAATCGACATAAGGAGATGCTTAGGAAGGTATGCAGCTGAATTTGGATTTTTGCATGAAGTATTTACCCTTGTATATTGACGGGGCAAAATTGACTGTGCGGATTGCTTTTTTTGGAATTGCCATAGCTTTGGTTATAGGTATAATTTGTGCCATAGCGAAATATTACCGTGTACCTGCTTTGGAAAAAGTTATTTCTGTCTATATTGAGTTAAGCCGCAACACACCCCTTCTGGTTCAGCTGTTCTTTTTATACTTTGGTCTTCCGAAAGCCGGGATTTGTTTAAGTGCGGAAACCTGTGCCGTGGTGGGGTTGGCATTTTTAGGCGGCAGTTATATGGCAGAGAGTGTAAGAAGCGGATTGGAGTCTGTTGACAAAGTACAGCTTGAATCGGCACAAAGTCTTGGATTGTCACCTTATCTTACAATGAAAGAAGTAATTCTCCCTCAGGCGTTGGCTGTATCTGTTCCCGGCATATGTGCAAATGTGATTTTTTTAATTAAGGAAACCTCGGTTGTAAGTGCAATTGCCCTTGCAGACCTTATGTATGTGACAAAAGATTTAATCGGCTTATATTATGAAACAGACGAAGCTTTAATTATGCTTGTTATTTTTTACCTGATTATTCTTCTGCCTGTTTCGGCTATAGCCTTGCTTTTGGAGAGGAGGTTTAGGTATGCCGGATTTGGGCATTAATGTAATTTTCATGGGAAATAATTTTTTGAGGTTACTGGGCGGACTTTGGGTAACTGTGAAAATAAGCCTTCTGGCTGTTATTATATCTGTTCCTTTAGGCATACTTTTTGGAATGTTTATGACACTTAAAAACCCGCTTTGCAAAGCTGTAAGCAGATTTTATCTGGAGTTTATACGCATTATGCCACAACTTGTTTTACTCTTTATAGCCTATTTTGGTGTTACGAGGGCATTTGGAATAAACCTTTCAGCAGAATTCAGTGCAATTTTAGTGTTTACCCTTTGGGGAACGGCTGAAATGGGAGATTTGGTACGCGGTGCCCTTATAAGCATACCAAAGCACCAATATGACAGTGCTTTTGCCCTTGGTATGACTTCGGTGCAGACATTTGTATATATAGTTATTCCTCAGACAATAAGGCGTCTTATTCCCCTTACCATTAACCTTACAACAAGAATGATTAAAACAACGAGCCTTGTTGTTTTGATAGGTATAACGGAGGTTTTAAAGGTGGGAAAGCAGATTATAGACGCAAATCGTTTTGAATACCCTACAGCGGTATTGTGGGTATACGGCGTGATATTTCTTTTATATTTTCTTGCCTGTTGGCCCATTTCTGTTCTGGCAAAGAAATTGGAAAAAATCTGGGGGTGATTGTAGGTGGAGAATAAAATTCAGCTTAAAATAACAAACCTTATTAAACGCTTTGGTGAAGAAACAGTCCTTGACGGCATTGATTTAACTGTTCATAAAGGTGAAGTTGTGGTTGTTTTAGGCCCGTCGGGCTGTGGCAAAAGCACACTTTTACGCTGTATAAACGGCTTAGAGAAATTAAGCGAGGGGGAAATCTTTCTGGGCGGTGAAAAGGTTAATGCAGAAAGCAAAGAAATAACAAGACTCAGACAAAAAATAGGCATGGTTTTTCAAAGCTACGAGTTATTTCCCCATAAAAATATTATGGATAACATAACATTGGCACCTATAAAGGTCCAGAAACGCTCACGTGCAGATGCGGAAAAAGAGGCGGAAATCCTTTTAAAGCGGGTGGGTTTATGGGAAAAGAGAAAAGCCTATCCAAGAGAATTGTCAGGGGGACAAAAACAGCGTGCGGCAATTGTAAGGGCACTTTGTATGAACCCTGAGGTTATGCTCTTTGATGAAGTGACAGCCGCCCTTGACCCGGCAATGGTACATGAGGTTTTAGAGGTTATGATAGAGCTGGCAAAAAAGGGTATGACAATGGTAATTGTAACCCATGAAATGCAGTTTGCAAGGGCCATTGCTGACAGAATTGTTTTTCTGGAAAACGGAAAAATTGCCGAAGAAGCAGACCCTGAAGAATTTTTTACAAACCCGAAAACAGAGCTTGCAAAGGATTTTCTCTATACCTTTGCATATGAAAACCGCAGAATTAATAAGAATTAATACTAATCTTAAGAAAGAAGGAATTTTTTATGAAAACGAGAAAGGGTATTATAGGATTAATTGCCTTAGCACTGACTGCCATAGTTTTAATATTCACTATTTCAGGGTGCGGAAAAAATGAGAAAAGTGCAGCTTCTTTTCGTTCTGTTGATGAAATTAAAGAAAGCGGAAAAATTGTAATTGGCGTATTCAGCGATAAAGCACCCTTCGGCTACGTTGATGAAAACGGAAAGTATCAGGGATATGATATTTATTTTGCAGAACGCATTGCAAAGGATTTGGGAGTTAGGGTTGAATATGTTTCCACAGACCCTGCCAGCCGTGTTGAATATGTGGCAACAGGTAAGGTTGATATCATCCTTGCAAACTTTACCGTAACGGAGGAGAGAGCAAAGCAAGTGGATTTTGCCCTTCCTTACATGAAGGTAATGCTTGGTGTCGTTTCTCCTGAGGACAATATTGTCAGAAATGTAAATGACCTTGTGGGCAAGAAACTTATTGTTGTTAAGGGTACAACGGCTGAAACATATTTTGAAAAAAATCACCCGGAGATAGAGCTTCAGAAATATGACGAATATGCAGATGCTTACAACGCACTTCTTGACGGACGAGGAGACGCATTCTCAACAGATAATACAGAGGTGCTTGCGTGGGCACTTTCAAATCCCGGCTTTACTGTAGGCATTGATGCACTTGGCAACGCCGATACAATTGCACCTGCTGTCCAAAAGGGAAATACAACACTTCTTGAATGGATAAATGCCGAAATTGAAAGGCTTGGTGAAGAAAATTTCTTCCACGAAGACTATGAAGAAACCTTAAAACCCGTATACGGCGATGCGGCAGACCCCGAAGCTTTGGTTGTAGAAGGCGGAAATGTAGATTAAAATAAAAGACTCCTGTGCAAAAATTGCACGGGAGTTTTTGTGGAATTTAAATGGAGGACAAGACAATGACCGTTCGTGAAGTTCAGGAGGAAATTCTGAGAATAAAGAAGGAAAAAAATATTTGTATTCTTGCCCATGCGTATCAAAGTCAGGATATATGGGATGTTGCCGATTATGTGGGGGATTCCTTTGGGTTAAGCCAACAAGCGGCTTTGACAAAAGCTTCGGTGGTTATTATGTGCGGTGTGCGGTTTATGGCAGAAACAGTGAAAATTCTATCCCCTGAAAAGAAGGTTATTCTGGCAAATGGCACAGCAGGCTGTCCTATGGCAGAGCAGATGGACACAGATTTGATTTTACAGCTTAAACAAAGCTTCCCCGACTACACGGTGGTAGGGTATATAAATACAACCGCAGAGCTGAAAACAATATGCGATGTTTGTGTAACAAGTTCATCTGCACTTAAGATTATAAAAAACATTGAAAACGATAAAATACTTTTTATACCTGACTGCAATTTAGGGCATTGGATTTCAAAACAAGTCCCCGAAAAAACAATAAAGCTTATAAGCGGTGGATGTCCAACCCATTTAAGAATTACAAAACATGATGTGGAAAAGGCACGAAATCTTTATCCTAAAGCACTTATGCTTGTGCATCCGGAATGTCACCCTACTGTTGTTGAAAAGGCGGATTTTGTGGGCAGTACAACGGAAATAACAGACTTTGCGGTAAACAGCCTTGGCACGGAATTTATTATCGGCACAGAAAACAGTATTGTGGAGCATTTGCAGTTTTTGTGCGAGGACAAGAAGTTTGTGCCCTTGTCTAAGGACTGTGTATGCCACAATATGAAAGCCACAACACTGGTGGATGTATATAATTCTGTTAAAGGCTTAGGTGGCGAAGAAATAAATCTTTCGGAGGATGTTATCAGCAAGGCAGTTAGGTGTATAGATGAAATGATGAGGTTGGGAAAATGAGTAAAGCTTTGATTGCAATGAGTGGAGGAGTGGACTCCAGTGTTGCATCTTGCCTGATGGCAGAAAAAGGGTTTGATTGTATGGGCGTGACAATGAAACTGTTTCACAATGAGGATATAGGTCTGTCAAGGGAACATAGTTGCTGTTCTTTGGAGGATGTGGAAGACGCAAGAAGTGTGGCATATAGCTTGGGCATGCCATATTATGTCTTTAACTTTACCAATCGCTTTCGTGAATGTGTAATAGATAAATTTGTACAGGCATATGAAAACGGTATTACGCCAAATCCCTGTATCGACTGTAACAGATATCTGAAATTTGACAAGCTTTTTTGGCGTATGAAGGAGCTTGATTATGATTATGTTGTAACAGGTCATTATGCCCGTATTGAATATGATTCTGCTACGGACAGGTATTTGTTAAAGAAGGCCATTGACAATGATAAAGACCAAAGCTATGTGCTTTATACAATGACACAGGAACAGTTAAAACATACTTTGTTCCCTCTCGGAGAATTGACAAAGCCAAAGGTTCGGGAAATAGCAAAAAAACACAGATTTATCAATGCCGATAAGCGCGACAGCCAGGATATTTGTTTTGTGACAAATGGAAAATACACTGATTTTATAAAACAATATACTTCAAAAGATTATCCCGAAGGTGACTTTGTGGATATGAACGGGAAAATTTTAGGTACGCATAAAGGGATAATCCATTATACAATCGGACAACGCAAAGGATTGAATATTTCAGCCGGCGTTCCTCTGTATGTTTGTGACATCAACGCAAAAGAGAACAAAGTCATACTTGGCACAGAAAATGAACTGTATCGAAAAGAACTTGTTGCAAAAGATATAAATATGATTTCTGTTCCTTGTATAGAAAAGCCTGTAAGACTGCAAGTAAAAGTGCGTTACCGCCATCCTATGCAGTGGGCGACTGTGACACAAATGGATAGCGATGTTTTAAAAATTGAATTTGATGAACCTCAAAAGGCTATTACAAAAGGGCAATCTGTTGTTCTGTACGATAACGACATTGTCGTTGGCGGTGGAATAATACAGTAAGCTTTAACCTGCCTGAAATGGGATAATACTAAACAGAGATTGCTTTTTCTATGTGGCAGATGTGCCGGGAAAGATGATTGAAAGCGATTGGGTATAACGGTTGAAAAAAGGCAGTACAACACTTCTGGAATGGCTAAATGACGAAATTGACCGTTCATGAAGTTCATAAGAAATTCTGAGAATAAAGAAGGAAAAAATATTTATATTCTTGCCCATGCTTATCAAAGCAAGGTAAATTTGTTTTTTTCAAACCTGATAAAACCTTCATCACGCATTTTGCACAGCTCTTTTGACATTGCACTTCTATCTACGGACAAAAAATCCGCAAGCTGCTGGCGGTTGAAGGGAATAGTAAAACTATTGCTTTTTTGTCTGTTTGCTTCTTCGGAAAGGTAAGATATAAGTTTTTCTCTTGTTGAACGTTTTGACATATGCCCCAGCTTTCTTACCAGTTTTCTGTTTTTTTCGGATATTTCAAAAAACAGATTTTGTACAACTGCGGAATGAAATCTGCAAGCGGATGGACAGGTTGTCAATATTTTATTAATATCAAGGAAAAGCACTGTACAGTCATCAGATGCAATAACATCATTTAAAAGTGTGCAGCTTTCAGCTGCGGCGTACGCTTCGCCGAACAGCTCGCCTGCACCTACAATATTTATAATACTTAAATTACCCCAGTAATCCTCTCTTTGAATTAGAAGAGAGCCTTCCGCCAAAAGGGTGATATGGCTTATATGGTCGCCTTGCCTGAACACATATTCACCTTTCTTATAATGGCACATCTTTGCTCCGAGGCAGTTCAGCATTGTCAGGATTTCATCTTCACTTATTCCTAAAAACAGTTTTGTATGTTTTAATATTGGGATATATTTTTTCATAAAGACCTCATTTCGTTGCAAAAACAACAGACTTGTTTTATTTATTGTAATATAATTGTGTCATAAAAACAACAGGAGGACACAAAAATGATAAGAAAAATAATAAGAATTGATGAATCAAGGTGCAACGGATGCGGTGCGTGTGCTTTAGCCTGCCATGAAGGTGCAATTGAAATGATAAACGGTAAAGCTAAACTGACCAGGGAGGATTACTGCGATGGGCTTGGCGACTGCCTACCTGCTTGTCCGAAAAATGCTATAAGCTTTGAAGAAAGAGAAACCCCTCAATACGATGAAGCGGCAGTTAAAAAAGCTCAAATGCAAAAGAAGGATGCGACTTTGCCCTGCGGATGCCCGGGAACACAGTCAAAAGCCATAGTCCGCAAGGAGAAATGCATAGAAAATAAATCCGTGGAAAGTGAGCTTTGTCAGTGGCCGGTACAAATAAAGCTGGTGCCTGTAAACGCACCTTATTTTGAAAATGCAAATCTTTTGATTGCGGCAGACTGCACCGCCTATGCTTACGGAAATTTTCATTATGAATTTATAAGAAACCATATAACCCTCATTGGATGCCCAAAACTTGACGAGGGAGACTATACCGAGAAATTGACAGAGATTATTTCAAACAATGAAGTTAAAAGTGTGACTGTTGTCCGCATGGAGGTACCCTGTTGCGGCGGAATAGAAAATGCGGCAAAAAATGCAATTAAAGAAAGCGGCAAATTTATACCCTGGAGAGTTGTTACAATTTCCACAGACGGAAGGATAATAGATTAATATAAAGGTGCGATGCCCCCTGTAAGTTGGATTTATTAATTCTGATTTACGGGGGGCATTATATGTGTTATGGTGCTGCACGACAGGCAGACAAAATATTTATGGAAACATAAGCCCGCTTATAAAGCCGAGAAAAAGATGAATTCTCTCTTGAATTTAACAGAAACGTGCAATAAAGGTAAGTATATTTACAATTTATAAATAAAAAATGCCTTGTAACCGTAAAAAGTTGCAGGGCATTTTTATGCATTCAGGTATAATTCAATTCATAATCAATGGAAATAAACACTTTATCTGATATAGTTACAATACAAGTTTGCAAACTTATTAAGTCCGTAAACTAAATATTTTCGGACAGCGTAAAAATCTGCATTATTACTGAATTTTACGGCTTTTTATATCTAATGACAGCATAAGATGTTAAAATGATTGTAGCACACAAACTGCGGTAAATCAAGTGTTTTGTCAAGTTTCTCCATTTTGTACAAAAATATTTTGTTTTATTCTCAGTCAGTATTGTAGTCAGATGAAAGGAAGTGTTGTTATGGCTCGCAGAGGTGAAAATATTTATAAGCGTAAAGACGGTCGTTACGAGGGCAGATATATAAAATATTACGATATGTCCGGCAAGGCTGTTTACGGATATATTTATTCAAAAAGCTATATGGAAATCAAAGAAAGACTCGCAAAGTGTAAAACGGAAAGACAATCAGAAATTAAGGATTCAAACACTTTGCTTTGCGATTGGCTTGAAATATGGATGATGTCGCAAGGACTTTTAAAACCTACTACCAAAAGAGTTTATAAAAGCCATATTAAAAACCATATCAATCCGCAAATTGGTAATATTCCGCTAAAAAAGCTAAATGCCGAAATTTTGCAGAATTTTATAAACAGTTTGGAGTTGTCTGCTTCAACGATAAAAACAGTATTCAGTACATTAAAATCTGCATTATCAGAAGCAGAAGATAAAGGATTTATAACAAATGTATGGAGTAAGGTTAAATTACCCAAAAAGGATATATCAATAGTTCGGGTTTTATCGGCAGCAGAACAGCAACGGCTTGAAAAAGTATTAATAGACGGTGTCGATATGGGTATTTTAATTTGTTTATATACAGGGCTTCGTATAGGGGAATTGTGTGCGTTAAAATGGTCGGATATTAACTTTGAATTGTCAATACTGACTGTAAACGGAACACAGGCAAGAACAGAAAACGGTGTTGAAATTATATCTCCAAAGAGCAAGAGCTCAAAAAGAGAAATTCCTATACCGCCGTTTCTTCTTGATAAAATCAAGTCACTACCACGAAAAGGTAAGTTTGTTGTTTCAAAATACGGAAAGCCTTTTGATGTCCGCACTTACAGGAGGCATTTCAAAAAAATATTGAAAAAAGCGAATTTGCCGGATATAAAATTTCATTCCCTGAGGCACACATTTTCAACCCGTGCTTTAGAGGTGGGTATGGATTATAAAACCTTGTCGGAAATTCTCGGTCATTCATCGGTAGCAATTACTCTTGATTTGTATGCACATTCTCTTAAAGAGCATAAGAAAAATCAGATGTGCAAGCTCGTCGAAATTTATAATTCATAGTCAAAGTTTATAGTCAGAAAGGCGTAAAGGCTGATTAAATCACAGTCTTTACGCTTTTTGTCCGAAAATATTTAGTTTACGGACAAATGGTAAATAAATCAAGTTATTATTACTATTTTTATAGTTATTATGTGTTATTGACGGAAAATTTAATACAAGAAGGTGAGAAAATGTTTTTAAACAAAGAGTTAAAAGTGTTAATGCCACCTTAGTTATGAGGGAATTAACTTTAATATCAAAATACAATAATGATTAACTGAAAGGATTTACAAATATGAAAAAAATAATTACAGCATTGTTGGCATTTGTAATGCTCGTGTCTAGTACAGTGTCATTTGCAGCAAATGAAATGTTTTTTTACAAAGACGAAACAAAAGTATATTTCAATAATGAATTTGTTGATATTTTAGATGGAGAAGGTATAGCACCAACAGTCAAAGATGGTGTATTTTATGTGCCAATCAGACCATTCGTAGAATTGAAAAATGGATATATTACATGGAAAGTTAATGGCGAAAAACTCCAAGCCGATTTTGCAGTAGGAAGTTATTATACAATCCAGGATAATTCTAATGAAATAGTAGAATATACAGGTGTAAATGAAACATTAAGTGCAGAAGTTTTTCTAAACACAAATTACAATCGTTTAATGGTTCCCGCAGATACATTTGAGAAGTTAGGATACAAAATAATTCAAGGCGATGACTATTTAGGAATATTCTCAATATCCAAACATGAAGATGTTCAAGCTATTGCATTTGATAGGAATTCTACCATTTCCGAAGCTACTGTTAAATATACTCTTTTAAATGATAAGGGTGATGTATTTATAAGAGATTTATCAAATACTGGTGATATTGTTAATACAGTAGTTGGTGGTTTGGGAGCTTCTATTGACATTACAGTAAATAATGGTAGTGTGGACAGTGCAACAATTTCATTTGCATATGATGAATCAAAATTAGGCACAACAAACGAGTCTGATTTAAAAATTGTATGGTATAATGAAATTTTAGGACGCATGGAATTGTTGGAAAATTCTGTTGTAGACACAAACAATAATGTTGTATTAGTTCAGTCATCTCATTTTAGTAAATACAGTGTAGTAGATTCCAAACAATGGTATGCAGCATGGGCAGAAACACAGTTAATAAAAAGAGATGATACTAAAGGAAATGGCTTATTTAATGTTAATTTAGTATTGGATACATCAGGAAGTATGAACGGTTCAGTTGCTTTATTAAAAGAAACCGTTATTAAGTTTATAGACGGATTAAATGATAATGATATTATAAATGTAATAACTTTCTCAAACGGTGCAGAAACATTAATAGACAGCAATTCAAAATCAAATTCAAACTATGAAAATATTATCAACCGTATATCTGCAAACGGTGGAACAGATATGATTTCCGGATTAAATGAGGTTCTTTATGGCAATATACTTATAGAGCCTGTAAATCCCACAGAAGAAGAAAAACTACAATATGAACAACACAAGCAAATTCAAGATTTGAAAAACAATGCAACGACTGTTACTATTTTATTATCCGACGGTGTGCCGGATTCAGATAATAATACTGATGATATCATATCATCATGCAAAACTATTGCATTAAGAGGAAAATTTATTTCTGTAGCATTAGGCTCAGGTTCTCATTCGGCACTAATGGAAAAAATAGCAAAGGAAACAAACGGATTATATAAATATATAAGTGATTCTAATGGATTATTAGAAATGTTTATGCAAATAAGTGGTGAAGTTATTGGTCTTGAGCAGGATACAGATGGTGATGGAATCCCCGATTTAATTGAGACAACAGGCATGAGAGATCAAGCCGGAAATATATTTACAACTGATCCAAACAAAGCTGACACAGATGGAGATATGTTGTCTGATGGTGATGAAATGGGTGTGTTTGTAAATGAAAATGGAGGTTATTTTATAAGGGAATCTAATCCTAATATATTTACTACGTTCCAAAGTATTGCACAATTAGGAGATAATTCAATAGATGCTTTGTTCTCAGACTATAATGGTAATTTTAAGATTAAGTTAAATATGAATGTATTGTCAGAGAAAATTATGGAAAAAACTGTATTTTCATCTTCTGGAAATGCTGTAAACCATTCAGCAATGGAAACTCTTTATGCAAGTGTACAAAACTTGAAGATTTCTTTTTCAAAATTACCAGATTGCATAGAAAATCCTCAATTAGCACCATATCAGGTTGCTGTTGCTGAATCAGGACATTCATATAATTATATCGTCGTTGCAAAATGCAAAAATGGTGGAGTAAATTGTAAAAACAATCATACAATAGAAATTACTATTAGTGGAGATAACCTTGATCCAGTAGTAGTTAAACAAGATGTTGATTTAAATCAGATTATGTTAGAACAAGCAAGAAAAGATGTTTCTTCAATTCAAACTGAAATATCAAATCAAACCAAACGAAAAGCAACTGAGTATGTAACATCGGAAAATACAAAGGTATACAATAGCTCTAACGAATTGCTGAATAGTATAAATTTAATTCAAACCAATATACCAAATGATGCACAAATTGCTATAAAAAATGTAATTATGAATTTGGTTGCTGAGAAAAAGGGATTGGAAAAAATTAGTATAAATCCATCACAGCAAATTAAGGATTGTGCCGAATTAATCGGTATGGTAAATGATGAAACATTTTATCCTGTAATTAACGGAGTTCAATACGAAGTACATATCACAGGAAGTTTTATTCCTAAAATTAATTTATTTTCGTTGCCCTATATAAACGGTACTTGCAATGTGAAAAATAAACCTAATGAAAAATATAGTTTTTCATATATTCCTACCGACAGGGATGAAGTTAATAAATTTTTAGACGCATACAATAAGGCATTGGATGATTCAAAACAAGAGGCTATTGAAGAAATAGATAAACAAGGAAAAGCAGCAATAAAATCTATTTTAAATGAAACCTTTAAGGCGTGGGGCGTTACTGAAATAATGAATAAGTTAGAAGCAGATGCACTAAAGGAAGTTGGAATTTATGAGGAAGTGCAGATGTATAAAACAGGTTTAGACCTATTAGAAAAAGTTTCGTCTACTGAAGGGTTTTCACCTAAAGATGCTGTTGATACTTGTAAAGAATATAAGGATTATGGAACGAAAAGCAGTATAATAAGTGATTGGGCAACAGATAAAATAACAGATTTAATAAAATTTCTTTCAAAATAAGCAATAATGTATATAGGATCAAAATAGGATACAATCCAAAATTTGGTGTAAAGTCCATACAAGAGACTGTAAAAAAAGTCTCTAAAGAAATAAGTTAAGACCATTTGGGACAGTCCCCCTTATGGCAAATTGGGAGACAATTTGCCAAAGAAACCTTGCGAGGTTTTGTTGGGACAGTCCCGAAATGGTCTTTTTGTTATCTCAGTGTTGACTTTTTTTACAGCCCCTTAATTATGCCAAGGAAATTTTAAGAAACATGAAAGGTCCTGATGTAAAGAATTTTGATGACCTGAAACTTGTCACCAAAAAAGACTTTAAAGACAAGTTTTGGATAATATGCAGTCGCCTGCTTTTAGATTTTATTTTAAAATGCTGTATAATAAAAGATAAGGGAGTGTGAATGTATATGAAAAAAGTGGCGTTTATATTAGCTTTAATAATGTTGTTATCTTTTTGCCCGTGCATAAGCTTTGCTGATACGGAATATAAGCTCCGCAACGTTAATGACGGGGCATATACGGAAGTCAGTATGAGCGAGTATCAGACATATGAAACGGAGCACTTTCAGATTTTTTGGGATACTGACGGCGCAAACAGTGCTAAGGTGACGGACACGTTTTTGAAAAAGTGCGAAACTGTACTGGAAAACTGCTGGGATTTATATATTGACAAAATGGGAATGGAACCCACAAGCACGTCTGTAAATTGGGATGGAGATAAAATAACCCAGTACAAAACAAACGTAATTTTAATGGGTACAGGCGTTACGCATTATGATTTAGGTGCAAATGACTGGGGCGCTTACGGCTCGGTTGATTCCTGCGGTTACCCGTATTTTATGTGCTGCTTAGCGGCAATGGATGCACCTACGGTTGTGGCACATGAGTTTGGTCACGCAGTGCATTACGCCCAGGGCGACAACGCATGGAAGGATAATATTTTCCTCGGCCCTTGGTTTGAGGCGGTGGCAAACTGGTTTGCAGAGCAGTATATTTACGAATATATGCCCGGTACGACACAAATGTCCCATCTGTATCTGAGGGAAACATCTCTTACAAAAATGAACGGCAGAGGCTATTACGAAGCCTGGCCCATCCTTCAGTATTTAACGGAGGACCCCGACAACACGGAAGTATACGGCGAAAACTTTGTGCAGAAGCTCCTTAGCTATAACTCCGGCAGTACATCGACCCTTTTCTGGGAGGTGCTGGAGGCTTGTAACGGCAATTTAACAACTGCCGATACTGTTGGTATGTATGCTTCACACATTGCCACAATGGATTTTAAAAATAAGGATTTATATAACCGCTATATAAATAACTTTTATAACGGTCATTATTTCTACTGGCAACAGCGATACACAATGCTTGAAAAGTTAGGCAAAGAGGCAAATACATATGCCGTGCCCTTTGAGAGAGCTCCTCAGGCGATGGGATATAATATTACGCCGCTTAACTTTACACCCGGCGAGGTAACGGTTAAGCTCAATGCTTTAACAGATGTTTACGGCGCAGACTGGAGAGCAAGACTTGTCAAGGAGTCAAACGGTGTGACAAGTTATTCAAACCTTTTCTCCGACGGCGAAGAGGTGACAATGAATGTGACAAGTGGGGATGAATTATACCTTTCCGTTGCGGCAACACCTTCCCTTGACACAATGCCCCGTCATACTATTACAGGTTGGGCGGAGCACAGCAAGGAATCAAACTATCCTTATGAAAATAAAACACAGTACCCCTACAGCGTTACCCTTACAAATGCAACACCTATGTCACGTCCCGTCTATAGCGGATTGAAACAGCATCCTAACGGTGGGGGATGGATTTCATATAACGCAAACGTGGCACCTACTGCATATGTTGGTCCCAACGCGTTGGTGCTTGACCGTGCAACAGTAAGTGACAATGCGGTAATTGACGGTTACGCAATCGTTGCACAAAATGCAAAGGTAAGCGGCAATGCATATGTTGGCGACACGGCAGTGCTTTTTGACCGTGCCCAGGTCAGCGGAAATGCAAGAGTGATTGAAAACGCCTGCCTCTATGTTGACTATAAGGTTTCCGGCAATGCTGTTGTAAAGGGACAGGCGTTAGGATTATACAATGGTACAGCAACCGGAGAAACAATCCTCTACGGCGACTGGTTTGAGGATGAGGGCCACGATTTGAACGGCGGAAGATTTTCGGGCTGGCACTCTATTTCAACGGATGACAAGTATGCAACAAATAATGGCGACTATTATACACGCGACTATATAGCAGGTCTCCGCACAAGATATGAATTTAATTCTAACTTAAAAGACACCTACGGTTATACCGACCTTTACAGCGTGGGAAACCCTGTGGTGGATAACGATACCGTGACCTTTGACGGCAAAAACTATGCAGTTCTTGACGATTCTGTCCTTTATTATGACAATATGAAAATTGCCCTCAAAGCAAAAGGCGAGGGCGAAGTTTTAAATATCGGCGACTGTATTGTACTTACTTTGAATGACAAAGCCATATTGAATGTTGGCGGTAAAACAGTTTCTGTTAATGCCAATGACGGTTGGAACGATATTGAAATCGACTTTAACGATGGTGCTGTAACACTCTCCGTAAACGGCAGTGAAAAGAGCCAAAATAGTACTGTCACACCTCTTGAAGCAACACGAAGCGGTGAAAACTATATAGGCAAAGGCTTTACGGGCAGTGTGGACTATATGCGTATTTTTGATTTGGCAACCTATGTTGAAAGTGACAGCATAGATTATACCAGACTGTACCTTGTATTAAATCCTGAAAATAAGAATGCTTTTTATGGGTGGAGGACAGACAGTTCAAACGTAACCTTTAATAAAGGGCTACATATTGCGGGTAATACCACGGCAACTGTTACAAGTCCTTCCTGCAAGGCAAACAAGTTTATACTTGAATTTTCACCCTCGGGCGGCAGTACATACCCCGACCACGGCATTATGGACACAGACGGAGATGTTTTATTCGCACACCGTTATGCAACCGATGCAAAAACGGTATATGTTGGAAGAGGCGAGGTTAATTCCTACGTAAGAGGCAACAGCTATATTACGGATGCTGCCGCACAGCAGAGGCTTACTAATTTTGTTGCCGAAAAGATTGAGAATGCAAGTGCAAGAAGTGACCGTGGTGCGGTGAATTATGCTGAAGGCGATACGGTACGCATAATCGCAGAAAACACAATATGGACAGAGAAAATGGCTGAAAAATTTGCAAACAGTGAAAACTATACAGACAATCTTTCTGCTATGACAGATGGAGAAGATGTTTACACTGTAACATACTACTTGATTGACGATGGTTTAACAATGAAGGTCAGCGAAAGTGTATACAAGGGCCATTTTAAAGGCTTTGGAGGGTTTAAGGCTGCAGGCGGTACAAAAGGTGTAACGGTTTCGTACAATGACTTGAGGATTTATACAGACAATGCTGAGCCCAAGATAATATGTGAAGATATGATGATTAAGTCTGAAGGCTTTGAAGGCGAAGCTTTAGCCGTTTTTGCAGTGTATGATGAAAGATTTGATGTTTACACCGAAAAAGTAAAGGGAGATTTTGAAATACCTATCCCCGAAGGCTTTGAAAACAGCAAGTTTATGCTTTTTACAAATCTTGAAGATTTATATCCTTTAGTAAAATCATTTGATGTGCAGGGGGAAAATATTTATACTGCTTCTGCAGGACAGAATGAGGATACGTTTTTTTGATATTACTCCAAGGACTCCGTTGCGGACTGTAAGCGTCAGCTTACATCCCGGTTTTGGTATTGTGAAAATCCGTTTAAATCAGTATGAATAAAAAAGTAAAACGCAGACCGACAAAAACGGTCTGCGTTTAAGTTTAGCGGAAGTTCATTCCATTAATTTTGGTGGGCTTGCCTTGGTAGGTGACACGGCGTAAGGCTTCACCGATATTACTCTTTAAAACTAATTGAATTTTGGTCGGTAATTAAGGTGTAAAATGGAATTTGTGAGTTTTGTAATAGGGGAAACTGCGTTTAATATATAGTTATTTTAGCATGTAGAAAAGGGGTCGTTGTTTTGATAAAACACCTCTGCATAAAAACTATTGAATAATTAATAAAATACAGGTATAATCAAAACAAGAGATTTATCGTAAAAAGGTGATGGGAATGGCTGAAGTTTATAAATTTAAAGTAAAATTAAGAGAGCCGGAAGATAAAATCTGGCGTGATATTGAGCTTACCTCCACATCAAGTGTGGCGAAATTAGGGTATGCCATTCTTGCCTCTTTCGAGGCAGAGGGAATTCATTTGTTTTGCATAAAATTCAAAGGAGACAGATATGAAATCGTTAACGATGATTTTTATGATAAATTGGGAATAAAAACGATGGATCCGATTTTTATAAAGTTATCCTCTTTAAAAATGGAAATTGGCGATACAATGGAACTGGAATATGATTACGGTGTAGGCTGGTTTTTTGATATTGAGCTTATTTGTGTAAAACCGATGGCAAAAGGAACGGGAAATTACTATCCTTACGTTACAGATGGTGCGGGTTTGGGAATTATAGAAGGTCTTTATGCCGATGAATGGGCAGAGTACATAAAAACGGTTGATGAAACGGGCGTGCCTCCGATTTACTATGATGTGTTCGATAAAGAAGTTACTTGGGACTATCGGAAATTTGATATAGATATAACCAATGCTTTGTTGAAAGGGACTGTTAAGCGAATGAAAAGAATCTACGAGGACCTTTTTGAGTAATAACTGAAATAGTAGAGGAGAGATGGAAAAATGGCAACAGAATTAGAAATGTTAGAGCGAGCAAAGATATATATGGAAAAGCTGGCATACAAAAAGACAACGAGACCGAATTTTGGTCTCGTTTAAGTTTAGCGGAAGTTCATTCCGTTGATTTTTACAGGTTTTCCCAGGTCAGTGATGCGGCGGAGCGCTTCACCGAAATTACTCTTTTAAAAAAATCTCTGAAAGCATTGGGGAGACTGGATTTGAGGCGTGTTAACAGTTTTGGGATTTTGGAAAGGTTTGAAATTTTATAATAAAAGCCTTGATATTCTTGTATTATTTGATTATAATAATAATTATTATTAGAGAGTTATTAGATAATTATTAGAAAGATGAGGGATAACACATGCTTGCAGAAGGTAAGGGTATTGAACTAAAAAGAGAATATGTAGATGATATTAAAAAGACGGTTATAGCTTTTGCTAATTGTGATGGAGGAAATATTTATATTGGAGTTAATAATGACGGAACTGTATGTGGAATAGAAGATACTGATGAAATTATGTTAAAGGTTACTAATGCAATTCGTGATGCTATTCGGCCTGATGTTACGATGTTTGTGGACTGCAGGGCAGAACAGTTAGACGAGAAGGCTGTTTTGTGCATTTCAGTTCAGCGAGGTACTGCGAGACCCTACTATCTTCAAGGAAAAGGGATAAGACCCGAAGGTGTGTTTGTAAGACAGGGAGCATCTACAGTTCCGGCAACAGAATCTGCAATTTTAAATATGATAAAAGATACCAGTGGCGACAGCTATGAAAAAGCAAGAAGCATTAACCAGGAATTGACTTTTGAAAAAACCACGGATTTCTTTAAAAAGAGAAACATAGAATTTGGCAATGCACAAATGAGAACATTGCATTTTATTGGAGAAGATGGTATGTACACAAATCTTGCATTTCTTCTTTCTGATCAGTGTTCACATAATGTCAAGCTGGCGGTATTTGAAGGTAGTGTAAAAACCGTGTTCAAGGACAGAAAAGAGTTGTCGGGATCACTTCTTTCACAATTAGAAGAAGCGTATGAATATATTGAGCGTTACAATCGCACGAGGGCGGAATTTTCCGGACTTGATAGGATAGATAGCAGAGATTATCCTACGGAAGCTGTCAGAGAAGCCCTTCTTAATGCAATTGTGCATAGAGATTATGCATTCAGCGGACCTACATTGATAAGTATTTTTGACGACAGAATTGAGTTTGTGACAATTGGCGGCTTAGTAAAAGGGATAAGTCTTGATGATGTTTTTCTGGGAGTATCTGTTTTGAGAAATCAAAATCTTGCCAATGTTTTTTATAGGCTGAACTTAATTGAAGCATATGGTACAGGTGTTTTAAAAATTAACGGCAGTTATGCTGACTGCAATATGAAACCGGTGATAGAAGCAACAGATAATGCATTTAAAATAACTCTCCCGAACTTAAACTATAATACCGATTTAAAGCCAAGAAAAACAAAGGCTACAAATAAAAGAGAAACTATTATATTGGAATACTGCAAAGAAAATAACGGAATAACCCGTCATGAGATTCAGGAACTTTTAGATGTATCACAGGCAACGGCTATCCTTATCATTAAGGAAATGATAAAAAACAAGATGCTTATTAAGGTCGGTCAGGGTAGAAATGTGAGCTATATTACTAATGAAAGATAGGTGATAAAATAAGCTCTATTTCATTGGTAAGCGGACAATCAGCAAAGTTAAAGGCTGTGGCAGCAATTATGACGTTTGTATAGATTTTACACTCTTCCCTGACGAAGCAGAAGAATATATATGAGAAGTAGAAAAAAGCGAAGAAGGAAGATAATTTGTGTCAATTAATTAATTCTCGTCCTGAGTGTATGAAAAATATATTATTGAGAAAATAATCTATACTGAAAGAAGTGAAGATACGTGGCAACAGAATTAGAAATGTTAGAGCGAGCAAAGATGTATATGGAAAAGCTGGCAAACGGAATTAATCCCATTGATGATACGGAAGTTAAAGATGATGACTGTATTAACAATGTGAGGCTGTCCAGGTGCTTTTTCTATGTGGCAGATGTGCTTGGAAAGATTATAGCAAACGGAGGAACAGTGCCGGTTAGGAAGAAAGCCGGTACTATGCCTTTTTCGATAACAGATGAACAACTTAAAAATTATGAGTTTTCAGATAATCCTATTGTACTTAGTGAAATTGCAAAAAGATTAAATGCATTGAAAACTGACACAAATATGAAAAATATTACATATAACCATCTGGCGGATTGGCTTATGAGCGTTAATATGTTAGAGTATGCAACAAAAAGTAACGGCACTACTACCAAATATCCAACCGAGGCGGGGAAGCGTATGGGAATGACAGTTGAGAAAAGGCAAAGTGTGCGAGGGGAATATTTGGTTGTGGTATATAATAAACAGGCACAGCAGTTTATTATTGATAATATGGATGCTGTTTTGGACAGCATAAGTAAGAAATAAGACAACGAGACCGAATTTCGGTCTCGTTTAAGTTTATCGGAAGTTCATTCCGTTTGTCTTGACGGGTTTGCCTAAATCGGTTACACGACGGAGCGCTTCACCGAAATTACTCTTTTAAAAAAATTTCTGAAACGCCCGGATAGACTTGGGCTCATCGAGGTTTTATTTTTTTTGTAAAAATTGGAATAAAAGTGGAGAAATCGGATGATGTGCAGATAACTTTCCTCACATCCGGCTTACGTACAGGAAACTGTATGTGAGTCTTTTTATATATAATCGGAGTATATTTATTCTTTAATAAAAACCTTCAAAATATTAGAAATTAAAGATTTCGTATGTTTATATGGTCATTCGTCCTGAATTATTGATTTAAATAAAGGCACATGCTATAATAGCTTTGATGGTATAATATACCATATTAAAGGGAAGTGATCTAAAGATGAGAAATCAGGAAGCGGAGTTCATTCGCTTAACACAGCAATGCTGGCAGCATTACTGGCAGCTTGATATGGATTTTATGCTTAGCTATTGCGATGAAAAGGTTACATGGATAGGTGCCGAACAAAATGAATTTATAAGAGGCATAGAAAATGTGAAACAAAATTTTTCCGAGCTTCTTCTTCATCTTCGCACCTGCCATCTGCTTAATCAGGAATTCTACGCACAGCAATGCGTAAAAAATACCTGCACCGTTATAGGGCGGTATTTGGTTGCGACTGACGAAACAAACGATTACTTCTTGCAGGCACAGCAAAGATGCACATTCGTATGGGAAGTTAAAAACAAAGAATATAAAATAATTCATATTCATGTGTCAAACCCCATGGGGGAGTTAAAGGTTGCAAAGGGGGAACGCTTTGTAAATACCGTAGGATATATGGCAAACAAATATCTTGAAGAGAACTTCAAGAAAAGATTTCTTGGAAAACGAATCACTACAACGGACGTAAACGGTGCGGTTCGGTTTATACATTTATCTGAAATAATGTATGTAATAGCACACCGCAACGATTTGGTTATTGTAACTATCGGCGGAAACATAGAGGTAAAAATGAACATTTCTGAATTTATGGAGCTGGCGGACAGCAAATTTCTGAAGGTTCACCGTAGCTACGCAATAAATATAGACTTTATGGTGAAGCTGGAAAGGTACGCAGTTACAATGAAAAACGGCGAGCAAATACCCATTCCCGTAAAAAAATATAACGGCTTGCGTGACGAGATAATTAAAATGAATAACTGCAAATAAAAGAAAGGAAAGATAACATTGAAAACAAAAAAAATAATTGCACTGCTTATTGCCGCAATGACTGCAATATCGGCATCATATACTGCGGCCGCCACCGGCGGAGATTACGTCACGCGTGGCGAGGCAGCCGAGATGCTTCAAATTGCCGCGGATGATTATAATCCGCAGATTAAAAAATCCGACATCATTAAAGGTTACGAAGACGGAGAACTCCACGAGGATGAAACCGTCACCCGTGCTCAGGCACTGGTAATGTTAAAGCGTGCCTTCGGCGATTTGCCCGAGCTTAAAGGCAACAATCTAAGGATTGCCATACCGAAGGAGAGCTTTTCCGATATTCCCGAATGGGCGGAAACGGAGCTTACGCCCATATTTGACGCCGGCATTGCCGCAGGGACGGGAGATGGAAAATTTTCACCGGATGACCCTGTTACGACAGAACAGATGAAAACTTTTATAAACCGCGTTTATACTCTGTACGGTTCAAACCTTAAGGACAGCTTTTATGCGACTGTAAACAAAACCGATCTCGAAAATCTCGAAATACCTGCCGGCAACAGTATTGCCGGAACCATTTACAGTATTAGAGACCAAAGCAACATTCAGGTTTCGGAGCTTATCAAAGAAATCTCCGTTTCTAATCCCAAATCGGGCTCAGCACAGGAGAAAATTAAAATTCTCTACGACTGCTTTATGGATGTCAAGGCACGCAACGAAGCAGGATATACACCGATTGCAGAGGATTTAAAGACGATTGAAAAAATCCAAAGCGTGTCGGAATTAAGTGAAATTCTGATAATGGATGGCAGTGCCTCCGCACTGTCGATAATGACCGAATTTACCTTGGGAATTGACAATTTTGACAGCGGAAAATACATAACTATCCTTTCTCCTGCATCCGCAGATCAGACAAAGCAGGTATACGAGGGAAAAGCGGAAACCCAAAAAAATGCGTATCTTAAATATCTGGCAGCACTGCTTACTCTGTGCGGCGAGGACGAAAAAAGTGCAGAAAAGGACGCTAAGGCGTTTTTTGAGTTTGAAAAACAGCTCTCGGACGCTTCGCTTACAATTGCGGAGCAGTACGATTTGGAAAAAACCTACAACATTTACACCCTTGACGAATTAAAAGACATCTTTTCCACTGTGGATTTGGAGACGGAATTTTTGCGGACCGGTCTTAAGGACAGCGGACGGGTTCTCGTATCCGATAAGGGAAAAATGACTCAGCTTGCTAAAATGCTGACGGACGAAAATATCGATGAAATCAAAAATTATCTGAAAATGAAACTGATTATAACATGCTCGAAATATTTCGGCGAGGATTTCAGAAATGTCCGTATTACCTACTATAAGGAAGCCTACGGCATAGTCGGAGAAAAAACCATGGAGGAGGATGCCGCCGGAATAATTGCAGAAATTCTGCCGGATTATGTAGGGCAGGCTTACGCCGAAAAATATTGCACCGAAGAGATAATTTACGATGTTAGAAAAATGGTTAACGACATCATAGAGGTGTATCGCAAAAGAATTTCCGCACTGGATTGGATGAGCGAAAAAACTAAAAGCAAGGCTATTTTAAAGCTCGATTCCATGCGTATTCACATAGGCGCTCCCGATTACGGCAAGATTGCCTCACCGCTGGATACCGCCGTATTTAAAAGCAGTGAGGACGGCGGCAGCTATTTTTACAACGCAATGGAGATTAAAAAGGCAATCCAAAGGAACGACGCCCGCCTTTCGGGAGAGAGTGTGGATAAGGATCAGTGGATTACCACGCCGCAGACCGTAAACGCCTTCTATTTTCCAAGTTTTAATTCGATTACCTTCCCGATGGCATTTTTACAGTATCCGGTTTACGATAAAAACGCCTCCTATGAAGAAAATCTCGGTGCCTTGGGTTCTGTAATCAGTCATGAAATTACACACGCGTTTGATTCCGAAGGCTCGCAGTACGATGAAAACGGAAACGCCGTAAATTGGTGGAGCGAGGAGGATAAAATAGCTTTCGCGAAGCTGTGCGAGAATGTGGTATCTTTCTTTGACGGTCAGGAATCCGCACCGGGCATCGCCATTGACGGGACGCTGACACTCACCGAAAACATCGCCGATTTGGGCGCGCTCTCCTGCATTACGGAAATCGGCAGTCAGACGGAAAATTTCGATTTTAAGAAAATGTACGCTTCGTACGCAAGGCTTTGGCTTTCGACCGCCTCGAGAGAATATCTGCAAAGTATGGCGTATGAAGATGTGCACAGCTCCAACAAGGTACGCACCGACAGAGTGCTGCAAAGTTTGGATAAATTTTATGAGGTATACGAAATCGGTGAAAACGACGGAATGTACGTTCCGCCGGAGGAGAGAGTTAGGATTTGGTAAGGTCTAAACAGAGTAATACTAACATATAGGGGGAAATCAGATGAAACTTAAGTTGACAGCATTTCTGCTGGCTTTTATCATGGCTTTGCAGGTGTCGGGTCTGTCTGCTTTTGCACAGCAGACAGGGGAGAATTTACAGGAATCTGCCGTGAATGGAGAAAATTCCGCAGAAAAGACTGACGGAAACACCTCGCCGACAGAGGAAGAGACTGTCGGAGAAGATGAAACTGTCGGAGAAAACGAGACTTCCGAAGTGGAGACGCCCGAAGAAGATGAGCCTTCCGAAGGGGAAGAGCCTACCGAAGGGGAAGAGTATGCCGAAGGCAGTGTGTTCAACTTTTCAGCAGCTAAATACGTGATGACTGAAACGGACGGGAACTGTGAGATTTTTGTGGAGCGACAGGGCAGTGCGGACGCTGAGGCGGATGTGGTGTTTAAGCTTGTTGACATTCTCGCAGTTTACGATAGAGATTATACGGTTTTGGACGAAAGCGGCAATATACTTCAAAAGGCGGACGGAACGGTGCTTGCACCTGAGGAAATGCAAAGGTTTTTGGCGCAACAGGACAAGCCAAAATCTCAGGAGACATCTGCGGATAGCGGACGCGACGATATTTTTGAGGTGCGTAACACCATGCTTGGAATCGACTCGGACAACGGGGAAGAACAGGCAATCAAAAACGAAATCCAAACCGCTGTGGAAACGGTAAACACGGAATTGTTCAATGCAGAGGGCATTTCCGGCGTCCTGCATTTTGCAAGCGGAGAAACCCGCAAGAGCTTTACCGTTGTTCCGGTGGATAACGATACGGGTGAATCGGACAAAACAGTGCTCCTTGCTCTCATAGGTGCCTCGGAGGGCAGCATTGCACCCAATGCGACGGCGAGTCTTGTCATTATGGACGACGAACCCTATGAGCCGCCCATCTTTGAGATGACGGAAAGAGATGTTACTCTGGAAGCTTCCGAGCCGCAGGCGGAGCTGACCGTACGACGCATCACAGGTGAGAGGTATTACAGCACCGTGTTAGTATCCACCTATTCAATGACGGCGCAGAGCAGTGTGGATTTTGTGCCTCTTAACAATCATCAGATAGTGTTTGCACCGGGCGAAACGGAGCATACTGTGACGGTGGAGGCACTGAACTTTGACTATTGCGGTAGCTTTGGAGTGCGTATTGTCGGTGACGGCAGCTGCCAAATCGGTGAAAATGACCGCACGATTGTACATATTTCCGGTGAAAAATCCGAACCGGAAGAAACAGAGCCTGAAGAGACCGTTCCCACGGCAACACTGTTTGAGACACAGGCAAATACGGTTTCGCTTGATTCCGCAGAAGATGAAGCATGGGACGGTGTGTTGGGGTCCAAGTTTTACCGTGTGAAGGATTTGAATATGTGGCGGAGCAAGATGGATTATGATTGGACAATTCTCTTAAGTACGGGAGTCCGCAAGACTACGGAAGTCCGCAAGACGATAAAGCTCGGCGAGGAGGTTATCGTAGATAGCGGCGGCTCAGTATGTCTCAAAATCGACCTCGATTTAGGCGCGATCAACGCCAATGTTGAAAATATTTCTCTTGATATAAAAACAAAAGAGGTGTACAGTTATGACCTAACCTACGCGGACAGAAGTATGAAGGGAGGCTGGGAAAAGTCGAATGGATACAATATAGATGCCCCCGTTTCGCAGAATTGGGAAAGCAGAACCTTTAACATTGGTAAATTTCCGACCTCCTCAAGCTCCACCAACAGATATAACTATGTAATAGAACCGGCAGACTATTTTCCCGGAGATTTGGATGTCGTTGTTGAAGGGTGCACATATGAGTTTAAAGAAAAGTACGCCGTAAAAACGATGGAGGCGGAAGAAGTAAAAACGGTGCCGTATTTCAACTTAAATACGACGGAAAGTGCTGAATACTTGGTAAATTATAAGCCACCGAGTATTAAACTGCAAACCGACGACGGCAAGAACATAGACGCATTTTATCCCACAGATGAAATGATAAATATTGTCTGCGACAATAACGATGCGATTTTGCACGGCATGAATCTAAACGGAGTCGTTGTTTCAAACCACGTATTGAGCGACAGCGAGCTTCGCAGATTAAAAAACAGCTGCAATTGTTCTTATGCCGCATATTTAACGCAGGACGAGTTTAAAATAAGTGGCATGGACCTTACTAAAAAGATAACAGAAAGCACGGAAACCTATTACTTTTATCCGGACTTCCGCACGGTATATACGAAAGTATGGCTTGAATCCGCAGACGACGGAGAAACGACAATTCACTCGCAGCAAGGAGATTGTTTTTACACCAAAACCGGTTCGGTAATAGAGGGAAAGGGCTTTGCCGGTGCCAACAGGGTGATTACGGGTTATGCTGTTTACGGCCTCAACCTGCTTCTCGGCATGGCATCGCCTCGGACTCTTATCAGCGTGTACCGTCACCCGGAGGATTCGTCCTTGCTGGGCGGCGAAGGCAGTCTGTTTTTTGTGCCCTTTGTACCGCCTGAGTTTACATATGTGTACATTGTTCCGCTGACGGAATTTCAGGATCTGACCATCAAGCCGCATCCCAGTACCAAAAACGAAACCATATATGAGACGGTGACCGACCCGGAAACGGGAGAGGCTGTAGAACGCGAGGTCACCTATGGAGGACGCATTTTCTTAAACCGTGTTTTCGGCGAGGGAGAGGACGGTGCCGGGCAAGTTGCGGCGGATGAAGACGGACAGATTTATTTTGATTCCGTTAACAGTAACGCTGTTTTTACGCTGAATTCGCTTACTCCGAACGGTTACATCACCGAATGGGTGAACGGCACCATGGACTTTGACGAGGACGGCATTGTTGACGGCGAGCAGGCAGGCGGAATGAGTCAGTCAAAGGTAGACAGTTTGTATATCCCTGTTTACGGCAACCAGTTTGTCTATCAGGTGAATCAGGTTAATCCGAAATACTATTATCGGTTTACAAAATTTGACCCGTCCCGATTGCTGAACGGTCAGACGCGCGTTGGCTATGTTAAACAGGACAAACGCACAATTCTGGACTATGACGGCAGTGAACCCGGGTACAAGGATTTGGTACCGTGCTCGGGTGCAGTGGTGCAAATTGGTGAAAACACGGCTGTAACAGATGAGAACGGACGGTATGAAATCAAAATGGACGGAATTCCGGACGCGGTGCGTGTCAGTACGGCAATCCGCACTGAAAACGGCAATTTCATCACGCACATCCAGTCCAATGTGGAAAACAACATTTCTATTCCGTGTTACGACACCTTTGAGCCTTACGGTGTAACGGCGGCTTACAAAAACGAATCCCCCACTTCGGTGCGCGGACTGAAGGTGGCGGATAATGAACTGACTGTTACGGTTAAGGTAAAACACGAGGAAAACGGAATGTATATTAAGGACGCGCTGTTCTATATTGTTGACAGCAGCGGAAAAAAGGTGCTGGACTGCAATGAAAAATCGAAAGAGCCGGACAGCAGCTATGAAATCACCTATACCACCGATGAAACCTTTGGTTATGCGACTTTAAAAATGAATCCCAAAGTTGATATGGTATCGGGCAATCAGATTTATGTGCAATTTATGGATCAGAACGGAGCGGTACACCGTGCTATGAATCTGGGTTACCGCTTTTTAGAGCAGCTGGATCTGGGCACCTTTATTCTGGGTGCCATCGGTTCCTCGTCTGTTGCCGATACGACCGAAACTGTCGTGGATTTGCTCGGCGCTCCGCTGTTTGACTTTGATATGGGACAAATCAGCGGCTTTACAACCACCACCGGTATTATTGAGCCGGACGCGCAGCTCTATGAAAACGGCAATCCGGTGTATCAGTATGATGCTACGCTTTACAGCTATCGTTGGGCATCGGACGGATTCGGAAACTGGAGTAACCTCTCGGACGACTCTGAGAATTCCGACGAGGACAGTGATGCGTCGCAGTTTAATGCACAGCACGGGGAATTACTCAGCAAGATACAAAGCGGTGAACCAAGTAAATTTGAGCTTCCTGAGGGGGACTCTGCCAATGGAGAAGCACAAAAGGAACAGCAGAAACCAAAGGGAGCAGAGCTTAGCAACAGCGAGAAGACATCCGTTGCCTCTAAATATAATTTTGAGCTTTCTCCGTCCGTTCGCTTTGATATGATTACCACGGTACGCCCCGTAACGGCAGCGGATGGTAGCGTGAACTATAAGCACTACTTTGAGGAAATGTCACTGGGAGTAGGTCTGACCTTTGAGGCTGCCTCCAGAACGGAGATTTCCTTCCCAATTGGTATTTCCATTATGATTAAGCCGTCTCTGTCAGGCTCTGTGGAAGCTGTATATTACATGAAAACCGATTACAGCGGCGACAAGTTTTGGACAGAGAGAGCCATTGAGTACTCGGCGGACAGCTTCGGACTCTTTAATGATTTCGGAGGCAATATGTACCGTGCGGGCTATGTCAACTTAAATCCGAAGGTCGCAATTGCCGCCGGTGTGAAGGCCGCGATTGCCGAGGTTGATGTAAACGCTTCCTTCGACTTTGACATGGACTTTCGATTTGACAATCATGGTACGGCAACCTACGGCAATATGATTTACGGCGTGGGAATCAATATTCTCATTCTGAATTTCTCGGTGTACAAAAAGAAGCTGGCAAACGGTACTGTCCATTTATTCGGACAGAGCAAACCCCTCGGTGACGGCAATATCTCGCTGATGTCGGATAGAATGAATCGGGCGGTTCAAAATGCATTTTCAGACGGAGACACCGAAGTGTCAGCGGCTGACCGCAGTTATCTTGCAGAACGCGGCGAATGGAACGAGAATAACCCGGAAGATGATGCTATGGCGTTTAGTCTGTTTACGCTTGATGAACAGACTAAAGAGGATCATCCTCTGGACAGACTGCTGCAAAACGGAGTGATGCCGGGCGGACAGATGGATTCAGCCATGTTGGATGAAGATACAATGTTTGTGGTATATATTGATGACGCCGGTACAGACCGTGGAGCAAATGACAGAAGCTGTGCGTATTATACCTACACCAACGAGGACGGCAGCTGGCAGGAGCCTGCCGCACTGGAGGACGACGGTACCGCAGACAGCGAACCGGTTATATACGATATGGGTGAGAGTCTGCTGATTGCCTGGCTGACAGAGGATCAAACCTTTGACGGAGCGGAGGATTCACTGGAAACCGTTCGTCAGTCGCTGAATGCACTGAATATTCATGCGGTGTTCTTTGATAAGGAGACAAGAACCTTCAGCGAAATTGATAAGGTGACACAAACCACCGATAAGGATTTAAGTGCGGAGGGCAGCATCGCGATTACTTCGCTGGACGGCGGAAATGTGAGAATTTACTACACCAAAACCCAGTACAGACAGAATCCTTCGGACGTGAACGAACTGATTGCGACCGATTCGGTCATTGCCTACCGCGACTGCATCGAAGGCATCTGGAGCGAGGAAATGACACAGGAGGAAAAGGACAATATTTTGGAAAGCGGCGGCAATGTTGAGGAATATGAGACGCAGTGGTACGGACAGCATTTTGTGGATACCCGTATCAATGGGGCGTGGCCGCTGGTAACTGATTTGGAAGCGGATATCCTATGTGACAGCTGGACCTACTTTGCCTTTATCGCAGATCGGGACGGTAGTCTGGAGACAACCGGCGACCGACGGGTATTTTTACTCTTTGACGCTTACGATGCACCGATATGCGTAACAGCGGAGGAGGGTGCTTACGACGATTTGCAGTTCTGTTACAGCGGCAGTGAGCTACTGTTGATGTTTAAGACAAATAAGGCAAAGGGTACATTTGACGGCGAGAAGAAAAATCTGGGCGGTATTTCCTATATTAACCTGTCCAATGTATTTGAAAAAACGACATATACCGCTTCCTTTGACGGCGAAAACGGTTACTATCAGATGGTGATTTCCGGCGTGAAGGACGGTGAATCGATTGAAATTCCCTATGTGCCGGAGGATGCAGTTATACTGGATGGAATGGTTCAGAACTATACTGTATTTGCAGACAGCGGCGAACGCATCTACGTGCTGTGGAATGAAAATACGGTTAACGATGACGGAACTGTCGGCATTCAGGTTTACACCTCCGTTTACAACGGAAAACCGGAGTGGACAGAGGGAGCGGAGAAAAATATCAGAGCCATGGGCAGAACATGGAGCTATCCGGTCCTTATGACCTCACCGATTTACGGCAGTTACAACTCCTTTACGGCACAAAGTATTACCGGAGACGGAATTGCATTTGTTGCCAAGCGCACGTCCGCTGACGAAGAGGGGACGCCTCAGCTGGTATTCCATCTCCGTGCACCTTATGCGAGCTTTGTTTTCAGCGATCAGCTTTACGATACCAAGTACATTTATGAAGGCGAGCCGGTTCATCTGACAGCAGACGTTATCAATACGGGACTGTTGGCGGAAAAAACGGAGATGGTGGAATCCGGAGCAGGAAACACGTGGAAGGCTCTGCCCGGAAGATACCTTGTTACATTTGAAAGCGTGACGGACGGCACGGCGACAGAGATTGCCTCCTATGAATTGGAAACCGTGTGGAATGTGGGAACAACCATTTCTGCAGACTGCACCTGGTTACCGGAGGAGGTGTCGGACAATATGGATCTGCGTATTTTAGTTACGGATGCGGACACGGGAGAAGAGATTTGCAGCACGACCCGACCGATTGTAAAGCAGACGGAGCTAAACTTAGGTCAGCTGGAGATTTTAAACCAAACAAAGAACAATGTGTCGGTAACCTTTACCTTAAGTAATAGTGGCAACATCACCGCAAGTCCCACTGTAGTGATTTATGCATCAGACGAGGACGGAGAGAAAACGGATCTGACTCGTATTCAGACAGGGGAGATTTTGCCTTTGGCAGCTACCGAGCAGTACATTCCTTTGGAAATTCCTGAGCAGTATCAAACTATTGAGGACGGTCAGGGAACATTTAGGCTATTGATTGCAATTTTAGAAGGAGATGAGGTCTCCTTCAGTACCGAAACGAGTGGAAGCATCCCCTACGATGAAAAAGCCATGGCAGACATTGCAACGGTGGAAGATTTCAGAGTGGAGCAGACCTCTTTGAAGCTGAAAAAGGGTGAAACTGCACAGCTGACGGCGGTTTTGACAGAACAGGAAGGCACTGAGCGTAATCGTGTGGTTTATACCAGCTCGGATGAATCGGTAGCAGACGTCAGTGCGGACGGTACGGTTACGGCTGTCGGAAACGGAAAGGCAGTGATTACAGCCTACGTTGTTCCAAAAACGGAATGGATTGCGGTTCTGTCGGACGGCTCTACGCAGATCAAAGATATGCGAGAGGCGATTCCGGACAGTATGATCAGGTCACAGGAAATAAGCGTGGTGGTATCCTCCAGCTCGGGTGGCAGCGGAGGCAGCACATCTTATACCGTTTCCTTTGATACCTGCGGCGGCAGTGCGGCAGACAGTGTGAGCGTGAACGGAAACGCCTTACTTTCGAAACCGCAGGATCCCACGAGAGAGGGCTATACCTTTGTGGGCTGGTTTACGGATGAGAAATGTACACAGCCTTATGATTTCAGCAGGAAGGTAACAGGTGATCTCACGCTGTATGCAAAATGGATTGAAGGCAGTTCGCAGACAGGCGAATGGGAAAATCCATTTTCCGATGTGAAGGAATCCGACTGGTTCTATAACAGCATATCCTATGTGTGTAAAAATAACCTGTTTGCGGGTGTAAGCAACACACAGTTTGCACCGGATCATCCGATGACGAGGGCAATGCTGGTAACAGTGCTGTACCGTGCAGAAGGGGAACCTGATATGAAAAATGGAATTTGGGGTTACCCCTTTAGAGATGTAGATGCGGAAAGCTGGTACGGCAAAGCAGTTTATTGGGCACGGAAAAACGGCATTGTAAACGGCGTTACGGAAGAGGATTTTGATCCCGACAGCGATATTACTCGTGAGCAGATTGCGGTAATCATGTACAGATATGCAAAATATAAGGGCTATGATGTAAGTGTTGGTGAAAGCACAAACATTCTTTCCTACGCCGACTTTGACGAAATATCCGAGTATGCAATTTCCGCTATGCAGTATACTGTTGGAAGTGGTTTGATGAATGGAAAAACAGAAAGCACAATCAATCCGCTTGATAATGCAACAAGAGCAGAGGTTGCGACAATACTTCAAAGATTTCTTGAATTAAATAAGTAAACTTGAGCCAAGCGGAAACGCATGGCACTAAAGTGGTTGTAAAAAACAACTGAAAAAAAGGGCGTGTCTCAACAAGTGAATTTTCACCAAATTGAGGCAACGCCCTCTTTTTCTGCCACTTTTATCTCATGCAAAAAATTGCCCTTGACGGTTGGATATCGTCTTATTGTGCAATTTTTGAATATTGTATGCTATGGTTTTAATTGATACTAACTTTTTGTCAAAAACTGTTGAATGTTATAGAAAATCCATATATAATCATAGTGTGATATTGTGTCTTGAAAAGAGCAATGGAAATGGCTGAAGTTGATAAATTTAAAGTAAAATTAAGAGATTTGGAAGATAAATTTGGCACGATATTGAGATAACCTCAACATCAAATGTGGCGAAATTAGGCTATAGCGTTCTCGCGGCTTTCAAAGAAGAGGGAAGTCATTTGTTTTGTATAAAATTCAAAGGGTGCAGATATGAAATCGATTGCGATGATTTTTATGATAAATTAGGGATAAAAACAATAAATCCCATTGCTAAAAAGTTATCCTCTCTATTATGATGTATTTGATAAAGAAGTTACTTGGGACGATAAGAGGTTTGATATTGAGACAACCAATGCTTTGTTGAAAGGGACTGTTCAACGAATGAAGGAAAATTACGAGGAATATTTTGAGTAATAACTGAAATATTGAACAAGGAGATGGAAAAATGGCAACAGAATGAGAAATGTTAGAGCGAGCGAAGGTGTATATGGAAAAGCTTGCAAACGGAATTAATCCCATTGATGATACGGAAGTTAAGGAAGATGACTGTATTAATAATGTACGGCTGTCCAGGTGCTTTTTCTATGTGGCGGATGTGCTCGGTAAGGTCATAGCAAACGGAGGAACAGTGCCTGTAAGAAAGAAAGCCGGTACTATACCTTTTGCAGTAACAGATGAACAACTTAAAAATTACGAGTTTTCGGACAATCCGATTGCATTGAGCGAAATTGCAAAAAGGATAAATGCATTGAAAACTGACCCAAATATGAAAAATATTACATATAATCATCTGGCGGATTGGCTCATGAGCGTTAATATGTTAGAGTATGCAACAAAAAATGACGGCAGTACAACAAAGCGTCCTACGGAAGCAGGAAAGAGCAGGGGGATAACTGTTGAAAAGAGACAGGGTAGTGTTATATGGATGGATTACGAAAGAAAAAGGTGAAAAATATGAGCTTAATATCTTTAGCAAGCGGTAAATCCTTGTGGCGAGGCTATGAATACTACAAAGGAAACCATGTTTATTACAAATCAAACAAGAGTGCAACTGAAATCGAGGGAAAAGTTACCGGTAGTGGACAAACTTATACTGTTAATATAGACATTGAGCATCCACGTAAATCAAAGTGTAATTGTCCACATGCTGATGGAAAGCGGATTATTTGTAAACATATGGTTGCACTATATTTTGCATCATTTCCCAAAGAAGCAGAAGAATATTACAATGAAGTTATTGCTTATGAGAAAGAACAAGAGCAGATGGAAGAAGAACTTGATTATAAAATTACTGCATACATAAATAAACTGTCTAAAGGACAATTACAAGACTTGGTATATGACCTTTTATATAATGGTCCTGACTGGCAGTTTGACAATTTTGTTAATGAAAATATTGAGTGGTGAAATTATGGAAGTATCAAAACAAGACTGGAAATTGTTTCAGGAGAAGATTGGCGACTGGCAAGAATCTTATATAGAAAGACTTAATAATGAGTATATAAAACTTCTTGAAGGCACGGGAAAGCCATCAGAAAAGTTCTGGCAATTGGAAAAACGCATCAAAAAGGATAAAACACATTGTGGAGTATTAATTGAAATGAGAAAACAAAATATTCCATTTGATTTAGTTTCTTTAATAAGAGACGGTGCAATTGGGTTTGAAGATATAAAATGTTTCAGCGATGACTTACAGGAAGTTGTTAGATTTTTAATGGAAAGATAAATTCCACTCCACAAAGAGAAAACTGTAAAAAGGTGCAAAAATATCTTTTAGAATATTGACTTATTTACATATTTGTGGTAATACTAATATATAAAACTGTAAAAAGGTGCAGAAATCTCTTTGGAGTGGTGATAGATATGGAAATTAAGCGAGATTTATATTTGAATAAGCTGATTAGCTTGAAGCATAACGGATTAATCAAAGTTATAACCGGTATCAGAAGATGCGGAAAGTCTTACCTTTTGAACGAAATATTTTATAATCATCTTTTAGAAAGCGGTGTAGATGAAAAGCATATCATCCGTTTTGCATTTGATTCCGGTGATGATTTGAATCTGATTGGTGAAAGCATAATTGAAATAGAAAAACAAAAAAGAAAAGTTGATCCCGAAAAGTTTATGGCGTATATCCGAAATCAAATGAAAGATAACGAAATGTACTATATTCTTTTAGATGAGGTACAGATGCTCGATTGCTTTGAAACTGTTTTAAACGGTTATCTTCGCAAGAAAAATATGGATGTTTATGTTACCGGAAGTAATGCGAAATTTCTCTCAAAAGATATTATCACTGAGTTTGCAGGTCGTGGTGACGAAATTCACATGTATCCGTTAAGCTTCTCTGAGTTTATGACGGCTTACAAGGGTGATAAGTACGAGGGACTTTCCGAATATATGATCTATGGAGGTATCCCACTGGTGGTTCTCAGGGATGGCCAGGAGAATAAGGCGTCTGCCCTTGAAAATCTTTTCAGTGAGATTTATGTAAGAGATATTCAAAAAAGAAACAAGGTCAGAAACATCGGCGAGCTTGAAGATTTGCTTAACATAGTCTCTTCTGCCATCGGTTCTTTAACCAATCCAGAAAAACTAAAAAACACCTTTAAATCTATCAAGAATTCAAAAATAACTTCCACAACAATCAAAAAATATCTTGATTTTCTTGAGGATTCATTCTTGATTGAATCAGCACAAAGATACGACATAAAGGGAAGGACATATATTGAAACCCCTAAAAAATATTATTTTTCCGATATGGGGCTTCGTAATGCTCGTATAAATTTCAGGCAGTTCGAGCAGACTCATGCAATGGAAAATGTAATCTATAATGAACTTAGAATGCGTGGATACAGAGTTGATGTCGGTGTTGTTCCGATTACAGAAAAGAACGAGAACGGTCAAACTGTCAGAAAACAGCTGGAGGTTGACTTTATATGTAACCTCGGTTCAATGAGATGCTATATACAGTCAGCTTTTTCAATTCCTGATGAAGAAAAGAGAGTGCAGGAAATAAGACCGTTTAAGAAAATTGACGATTCGTTCAAGAAAATCGTTATTACAAAGGACATAGTTGCGCCTTATTATGATGAAAACGGCATTCTCACTATGAATATTTACGATTTCCTTATGGATGAAAAGAGTCTTGAAAAATAGAAGGTGCTTTTATTGTGAAAGACAAAGGCTTTGTTTTGATTGGATTTAAAGAAAGTGAATGGAGGGAAAAATGATGAGAAAGAATTTTGATGCGAAAGCGATTTTATATCCGATGCCGGTACTGATTATCGGTACATATGACGAGAGCGGAAAGCCTAATGCAATGAATGCTGCATGGGGTGGCATTAGCGAGGAAAACGAGATTTCTATTTGCGTGGATGATGGACACAAGACTGCAAAGAATGTTGTTAAGACGGGTGCATTTACCGTAAGCGTTGCAGATGCAGAAAATGTTGTAGCTTGTGATTATGTTGGTATCGTATCAGGCAATAAAGAGACTGATAAAATTAAAAAGACAGGTTGGCACATTACAAAGAGTGAGTTTGTAAATGCTCCGCTTTTTGACGAATTACCTATGGCACTTGAATGTAAGCGCATCAGTTATGATGAAGAATCTTGCAGACTTGTTGGTGAAATCGTAAATGTCTGTGCAGACGAAAGAATACTTGACGAAAACGGAGAAATTGATTTGAATAAATTCAGTCCTATTACATATGATCCGGTGCATCATACTTATCATAAGCTTGGTGAAGCGGTTGGCAAGGCGTTTCGTGATGGGTTGAAATTGAAATAGAATACCGGGACAAAAAAACACGGAGTTACCAATTAGGTAAGCTCCGTATTTTGCTATTTGCGGGCAGGTTTTACGTTTACGGCAGGGTTTATGTTTCCATCGATTGTGCCGTGTTCTTCCTCAAATTTTTTTATGTTTTCGCGGATAAGGACAAGGACATGGCTGTTTACGCTGCGACCTTCATAGTCGGCCACATAGCCAAGCTTTTCTAACATTTCTTCTTCGATACGGATTGATACACTCTTAATAGCCATACAAACACCTCTGAATAGATATATTATATGTTTATTTTAGAATGATTATGTGGTAAAATGTTTTAAATAGATATACAGTATATCTATAATATTTTCAAAGGGTGTTCAGAGTGAGTGTAAAGAGATGTTGTTTTGCAGGGCATAACGAAACATACGGTGATGAAGTTAAAGAGAAGATAAAAGGTATTGCTATCCGTTTGATTGAGGAAAAGGGCGTGGTTGAATTTTGGGTGGGGAATTACGGCGGTTTTGACAGGTGTGCGGCATCGGCAATTGGTGAGGTGAAGAAAATATATCCGCACATTAAGCTTGTGCTTATACTGCCTTACCTGACAAAAGCGGTGAGCGACTGCAAAGAAGAGTATTACAAAAAGTATGATGAAATCGTTATAGCGTATATGCCGGAGAAAACACCTGCGAGGCTGAGGATAATAAAAGCGAATGAGTATATGGTGGATAATTGCGACTTTCTTGTTTGCAATGTGGAACACTCCTGGGGCGGTGCAGCAAAGACGGTGGAGTATGCCAAACGGGAAGGGAGGGAGATTTGGAATTTGGTGGTATAATTAGTGGATTTTGTTGAAAAGAGAGAAAAAGTATGATATGATAGCACAAAGTTGCAAATGTAATATAAAACAATGTGTTACCACTTCATACTACTGAAATTAAACTGAAAATCTGATACTGTAATCTCAAAAAAGGAGGTTGCGGATTGAAAGATTTTAAAATTTATGATGTATTCAAATCGTTTTTAGTTGAAGATGCGGAGTATGACGGATATATTGAACTACCAAAGATTAAGACGAGTGATTTAATCCCCGATAAGGTTGTGACTTTTTCGAAAGCAATGGAGAAATCATTTAAAGACTTTGGCTGCCATGTTATGTTCTATGAACACGATGCGAAATTTGAAAGATTATGGAATAATCCAATTCAATATCTTCCCAAACTAAAAAAGTTCAAAGGAGTTATATCGCCTGATTTTAGCCTTTACAGAAATATGCCCCTTTGTATGCAAATGTGGAATGCATACAGAGGGCGTGCACTTGCATATTGGATGCAGAAAAACGGGATTGAGATTATTCCCAATATAAGATTCAACGATGCGAGAACATACAGCTTTTGTTTTGATGGGATTGAACCATTTAAGACTGTAGCGGTGGGAACGCACGGTTGTATAAAGAAAAAAGAAGATAAGAAAATTTTTAAGCAAGGCTTAAAAGAGCTTGTAAGGGTATTACAACCTAAAACAATTATTATATATGGTGCGGTTCCTGATGAAATCTTTGGAGGATATCGCAAAAAAGGCATAAATATTATCGCCTTTGAAAGTGAGTATTCAAAATCCCGAAGGCAGGTGAATGCCTGATGGGTGCAAGCACAGCTGGAAATTTCGGGTACACAAAGGGTAGTGGCAAGCGTATTTCTAATCCGATTGTTCGAGGCAAAAGAGTAGGGTCAACGGCAAAAAATAGAACAGATGGACAACATAAATTTAGCGATATTGTTGATAATTATGCAAGTGGTGCAAAAACTTTTAAAATAAAAGGCGGAGATGGTAAAACCAGAGTTCTTTACCAAATCAAAGGGAGTTTGAATGGTAAACAAGGAATATTTGAATGGATATTAGAAAGTGGCAGTAGAGTTACACATCGAAGATTCATTCCAAATGGCAAAATAACAGGAAGACCTAATGGACGTTGAGAGGTGTATTAAATGTACGAAATAGATAACAAAAGCATTTTAATGTTAGATTGGGACAGCATTTGTTTGGGAATTGAGGAGAATTTAATTTATCCTAAGGTAGCAATAGAATATGCGGAGTGTGTGATGTTACAAAATCAAGAGGAAAGCAATAGCGACATTGTTGAATTGCTTATATTAGATGAATTAGAAAAAAACTGTGTGTTGGCGTTGGTAAGAAAACTGGCAAAGAAAAAGAACAAAAAAACAAAGCGTGTTTTGAGATGCGCCATCTTAAGCAGTATAGCTAATCAAAAGCTTGGAGATGGCGAGTCATTGGACAGAATAATAGATGTTTACGAGGATTTTGATTGTCCTGAGGACATGGAAGAATTTATTGCATACCTTCCAACCAAAGATGCCGATGATTACAACCCGGAAGAACATTCCATTAAGGAAAACCAAAGAAGAATGGTAAAGAAGTTTGAAAACTTTTTGAAAGAAGAAATTGAGTGGGTAAATATGCGTTAATATAGAATTATAAAAACCCCCAACGACAAAAAGCATCTGTAAGAGCGTACTTACAGATGCTTTCGTGCTCTTTGAATCCGTTTAAATGAGTATGGAGCGCTTCACCGAAACGTTGGAAGTGTACAATTTCGCGTTCTCGTAAAAAGCGTATAGGGTCAATAACGTCCGGGTCATCGGCAAGTGCTAAAATATTGTCGTAGGTTGAGCGTGCTTTTTGTTCTGCTGCCAAATCTTCTGTAAGGTCGGTTATTGCATCACCCTTTGACTGAAGATATGCCGCAGTGAAAGGTACGCCTGATGCTGACGCCGGGTAAATTGCAGTTGAATGGTCAACAAAGTATGGGGCAAAGCCTCCATCTATAATTTCCTGTTCGGTAAGGTTACGGGTGAGCTGGTAAACAATCGCACCAATCATCTCCAAATGCCCAAGTTCTTCCGTACCTATATCATTTAAAACACCTTTTGTGATTGTGTCGGGCATTGTAAAACGTTGGCTTAAATAGCGTAGTGACGCTCCAAGTTCACCGTCGGGGCCACCATATTGAGTTAAGATTACCTGAGCCATTCTGGGATCAGGTTTTTTTATATTTACGGGATACTGTAGTTTCTTTTCATAAACCCACATTATAAATTGCTCCTTTCCCAAACCCATGGATTTTCTATCCACTGCCAAGGCGTCCGTTCATTTGATGCACCTGCAGTCAAAGGTCCGTATTTTGATTCATATTCATTACGAAGCTCTTTTGCTTCACGATGTTTTTCGTGATAGAGGGTTAAAGCACTCTGACAACAGGGGTGAGTGTCTAAATAAAGCATAAGGTCATGGGCTGCAAAGTCTGCCGCCTGTACTTTATACAAAAGCTCTTTTCTGCTATCCATTTAAACACCCCAAATCTGAAGCGGTAGTTGTAAATTCTCTGCCGTATACGTCCCGGGGTTTATAAAGCTCGGGGAAAAGCGTACCTTTTGCAAGTGCTGTTTCATTATCGTATACGGTGTCAATTTGTTGCATGGGAGTGTAAGAATAAGCAAGTGGGAGTGTTGAAAGGCAGGTTTTGCATTGTGTGTTATTTTCAACCATAAATTTTTCATCCTTTCAGAGCGAAATGTTCGCTCAATACATATTATGACAAAATTCTCTGTGTGTGAAATATATAGTTGAAAAAAATGGATAACGGTGCTACAATTTGAATTATAAGGGCGGTGGTATAATGGGCGTGTTCCGACCAAGCTATTATGACAGCTTTAAGTGCATTGCATCTAAATGCAAACATAGCTGTTGCATCGGTTGGGAAATCGATATTGATGAGGAAACCTTTGAAAAATATAGAAATCTTTCGGGAGAAATGGGTGAAAGAATAAGGAAAAGCATATCTTGTGAAGATGAAAGTGTGCATTTTATCTTGGATGAAAAGGAACGATGCCCGTTTTTAAATGACGATAATCTTTGTGATATTATCATTTCGCAGGGTGATGATGCTCTTTGTCAGATATGCCGTGACCATCCCAGATTTGTGAATGTTATCTTTGACCGCGAAGAAATAGGCATAGGGTTTTGCTGTGAAGGGGCGGCTAAGATTATTATAGAAAATAAGGATAAGGTGTATCTTTTGGGTGAGGGTGACATTGAAGATGAAGTTATTTTCAACATACGTGACAAAGCAGTTGAAAAGATACAGGACAGGGACAAAAGCATTGATGAAAGAATAGCTGATGTTTTTGAAATGTTTGATATTTCTATCCCTGAAATTCATATGCAGAAAGTGTATTTAAGTCTTGAACGCCTTGACGAGGCGTGGACGGAAAAGCTTCAGCTGTTAAATAGGGAAGGGCATGATTTAAAAAATGATTGGAGTGTGCCATTTGAACAGATTTTAGTGTATTTTATATACAGATATATGGCGATGGGTGTCTATGACGGAAGATATAAAGAAAGAATTCTGTTTTCCGTTTTAAGTTTTTATATGATAAGAGAGCTTTTTAAAAGAGGGAAGGAGGATATAAACTCTCTTGAAGATATTGCGAGAATGTATTCTTGCGAGGTTGAGTATTCGGAAGAAAATGTTGAAAAATTATTGAATTTATTGGGAGGTTAATTGTTATGTGGTTTGTATTTGCACTTTTATCTGCCGTTTTTGCGGCACTTACTTCAATTTTGGCAAAGGTTGGTATCGATGGAGTTAATTCAAATCTTGCTACGGCAATAAGGACCGTTGTTGTGGTGGGAATGAGCTGGATGATGGTGTTTGTAACAAATGCCCAGAACGGGATATTTGAAATAAGTAAAAAAAGCTGGATATTCCTTATCCTGTCAGGTCTTGCAACAGGTGCATCATGGCTTTGCTATTACAGAGCATTGCAGATTGGCGAAGCAAGTAAGGTTGTGCCTGTTGATAAGCTGAGCGTTGTAATAACTCTTGTGCTTGCTTTTGTATTTTTACATGAAGGATTTACATATAAGTCGGCAATAGGATGTGTATTGATTACGGCAGGCACACTTATTATGGTGCTGTGATTGTATAACAGATTAAGGAAGATCAACAATGAAAGATGTAGACAAAAGAAAAGCGGCAAAGCAGTTTATTGAATACTGGAAGGACAAAGGTTACGAGAAAGGCGAAAGCCAGCCTTTTTGGCTTGAACTTTTGGGTAATGTTTTTGGTGTTGAAAGTCCTGCACATTATATTAAATTTGAAGAACAAGTGCATCTTGACCATACCAGCTTTATTGATGGGTTTATTCCTACAACACACGTGTTGATTGAACAAAAAGGTGCAGGAAAGGATTTGAGAAAGCCTATCAAACAGTCAGACGGAACATTACTTACCCCTTTCCAGCAGGCACAAAGATATTCTGCTGTATTGCCTTACTCACAAAGACCTCGTTGGATTGTTACTTGCAATTTTACTGAATTTTTGATATATGACATGGAAAAGCCGACGGGAGAGCCTGAAAGTATTTTGCTTAAAGATTTTGAAAAAGAGTACTATCGCTTACAGTTTCTTGTAGATAAAGATGATGATAATATCAAAAAGGAAATGGAGTTGTCTATTCAGGCAGGTAATATTGTGGGCTTGATATATGATGAGCTCTTAAAGCAATACATAAATCCCGAAAATGAATACAGTTTGAAAAGCCTTAATATGCTTTGTGTTCGTCTTGTGTTTTGCTTGTATGCAGAAGATGCCGGAATTTTTGGCGGTCATAACAAGTTTCATAATTATCTTCGCTCAGTATCTGCAAAAGATGCACGCAGAGCATTGATCGATTTGTTTAAGGTTTTAGATACAAAGATTAAAGACCGTGACCCATATATGGATAAAGAGCTTGCTGATTTTCCCTATGTCAATGGCGGTTTGTTTGCAGACGAAAATATCGAAATCCCACAGCTGAATGAAAAAATCATGAATTTGCTTATTGAGAAAGCGAGTGAAGATTTTGATTGGAGCGGTATCAGCCCCACCATCTTCGGTGCAGTATTTGAAAGTACATTAAACCCCGAAACAAGACGCTCGGGCGGTATGCATTATACTTCCATTGAAAATATACATAAGGTTATTGACCCGTTGTTTTTAGATGAGCTGAGTGCTGAACTTGATGAAATCGGTACCATCAAGGTTGGTAAGGTGCGTGAAAACAAAATTAATGCATACAGAGAAAAGTTGGCAGGTTTAACTTTCTTAGACCCTGCTTGTGGAAGCGGTAATTTCTTGACAGAAACATATATGTCCCTTCGTAGGCTCGAAAATAAAGCCCTTGAGTTATTGTCAAGCGGGCAGATGCTTCTTGATACAGGCGATGTTATAAAGGTGTCAATCAGTCAGTTCTATGGCATTGAAATAAATGACTTTGCTGTAACGGTTGCAAAGACAGCCCTTTGGATAGCGGAAAGCCAGATGATGAAAGAAACAGAAAATATAGTTAAAAGGGAAATTGAATTTTTACCTTTGAAATCTTACGCTAATATTGTTGAGGGAAATGCACTTCGTATTGATTGGGAAACAGTTGTACCAAAGAATAAGCTTAACTATATCATGGGTAATCCACCTTTTGTAGGAAAAAAAGAGCAAACAAAGGAACAAAAGACAGAAATCATAGCTCTTTTTGATAAAAACGCAAAAGGAGTTGGCAATCTTGATTATGTGTGCGGATGGTATATTAAGGCAGCAAAGTTTATCTTGAACACGAGTATATCGTGTGCATTTGTATCTACAAATTCAATAACTCAAGGAGAACAAGTTCCTATATTGTGGAAATGTTTAATTGGATTTGGTATTAATATTAATTTTGCACATAGAACATTTAAATGGAATAGTGAGGCTGCAGAAAAGGCGGCTGTTCACTGTGTGATTATCGGATTCTCTTATGTGAACAAATCGAAAAAGGTAATATTTACGTCAGATAGGTATGTGAATGTTTCAAATATAAATCCATATTTGGTAGATGCTCCTACGGTTTTAATAGAAAATCGCAGTAAAAGTATCTGTGATGTTCCTGCTATTATGTATGGAAGTATGCCGATTGATGATGGTCATTTGATTTTATCTGCGGAAGATACAGAGGTCCTCCTTAAAGAAAACCGTATGAATATCAAATTCGTAAAAAAATATCTTGGTGGTGCAGAATTGCTACGAAATACTGACAGATGGTGTTTATGGTTAAAGGATGTTTCCCCTAAAGATATTCAACAATCTAAATTTATTGTTGAAAGATTAAAACGTGTAAAACTATTTAGAGAGAGCAGTAACAGACCTCAAACGAAAATACTTGCGGATACTCCTGCTTTGTTTGGAGAAATACGACAACCAAACAGCGATATGTTAGTTATTCCTAAGGTTTCATCAGAAAATCGTAAATATATTCCTATTGGTTTTATTTCACCGGATATAATCGTTAATGGTAGTGCATTAATAATTCCGGATGCAACATTATATCATTTTGGTATATTATCTTCTAACATTCATAATGCATGGATGAGAATGGTAGCAGGCAGATTAAAAAGCGATTACCAGTATTCGGGTACTATCGTTTATAACAACTTTCCTTGGGCTACACCAACAGAGGAACAAAAGGCAAAAATAGAAAAAACAGCACAGGCTATTTTAGATGCCCGTGCAATGTATCCTGATTGTTCCCTTGCAGATTTGTATGATGAACTTACAATGCCTTCTGAGATACGTAAAGCTCATCAGGAAAATGACAGGGCGGTAATGCAGGCATATGGTTTTGATATTAAAACTACAACGGAAAGTTCGTGTGTGGCTGAATTAATGAAAATGTATCGAGAATTGATAAAGGAATAATACTTTGATGTTGTGGGGGCGGGACGTCGAGGACGCCGTCCCCTACAAATTTTGTATTGTATAATGAAAAATGCTGTGCAACATGGGTGAATTGGTGTAAACGGGACGTCGAGGACGCCGTCCCCTACAAATTTTGTATTGTATAAAGAAAAATGCTGTGCAACATGGGGTGAATTGGTGTAAACGGGACGTCGAGGACGCCGTCCCCTACAAATTTTGTAT
>JBJDXJ010000038.1:210471-220014 GCA_051866635.1 Clostridia bacterium
AACATGGGGTGAATTGGTGTAAACGGGACGTCGAGGACGCCGTCCCCTACAAATTGTGGTGGTGCATTTTGAAATTGGCGTGTTGCATGGCGATTAATTATAAACGGTGGAGTGATGAAATGGATTTGCCAAAACGAAAACCAACGAGATTAAAGGAATATGATTATTCAACAACGGGGATGTATTTTATTACCATCTGTGTGAAAGACAAAAAACAATTGTTGTCTAAAATAGTCGTAGGGGACGGCGTCCTCGACGTCCCGAAAAACATATTAACAGAACATGGCATAATTACAGATAGATATATAAATCAAATGAATAGTTTTTATGATTATATTTCCGTTGATAAATATGTTATAATGCCTAATCATATACATTTATTGTTGTCAATCAGGAATGCGGAAAACGTGATGTGGATGACAAACTCCCCTACAAACTCTACTGTGCCAAAATTTGTATCAACACTAAAAAGATTTTGCAATAAAGAATACGGGCAAAACATATGGCAGAGGTCCTATCATGACCATATAATACGGGGAGAAAATGACTATCGGAAAATATGGGAATACATAGATACGAACGTGATAAGATGGGAAAAAGATTGTTTTTATACAGACGAAAACGAGTAGTTTCAAAAACGAAACTGCTCGTTTTCTGTTTGTATAATAATCTTTCCGAAAAAAAGCCTTTTTTGCATCTTTCTGCTACTGCTTTTTTCAGAAAAATATGGTAAAAATAAAAAAAGGGGGTGAAACATGGAGAAATACATAGCCATTTTTATTTCATTTTTGGGAGTCGTCAGCATTTTTGTGGAGGTATCTAAAATTAAATTTAACCCTTGGGGAACACTTTTTGACTTTATCGGCCGTGCCCTTAACCGTGATGTTAAAAAGGAGCTTTCAACCATTCAGGGGATACTGAAAAATCACAGCGAGAGCTTAAAGGATATAGAAATGCTGGTTGATATGAATGAAATAAAACGAATAAGGGCAGAAATCTTTGCGTTTGCGGATTCGTGTAAAATAGGCAACAGGCATACTGAGGATGCTTTTTTACATATTATAGATATTCATGATGATTATATGGAACTTCTGGATAAGTACGGTATGTCAAACGGCAGAATCAGTATGGATTATGAATATATTATGGAAATTTACCGTGATTGCGTAAAGAAGAAAAATTTATTATAGGAGGTTAAAAAATGAATATGGAAGGATTATCGGTTTTAATGGCAGCTATCGCAGTTTGCATCGGGGCGGTAAACATTATTACAGAGGTTTTAAAGGCTGTTTTTCTGAAGGAGGAGTCAGATAAACCTTTGGCAGTATTTATTGTGTCTGAGGTTGTCTGTGCTGTGGCGTTTTACTTTTGTTCCGTAATGCTAAAGGTGAAAGTTACACCCCTTACAGTGTTAGGAAGTGTGGCAGGAGGCTTTTTTATAGCATACGGTGCCATGTACGGATATGATAATTTGTACGGCAATTTCTTGAAAAACATTGAGTCATTTTTTAAGAAAAACGAAAAGCAGTAGGCACAATTTGAAAGAAAAAGAAAAGAACAAAGTGTCTCCTCACTTTTGGCAATAGTTGCCTCTAACGTGAACAGAGGAGAAAACACTTTGTTACGCCATGTGCGTTTTCCGGGCCGTGGGAGGAAATTCTCACACGGCAATAGAAAAAATTCTGTAAAAGCCGAAAGTACCATGAAAAAAACAGATAAAATATGGTTGACATACGCAAAATAAGGTATTATAATATTTACAACGTTAAATTTACGTTAATTTTTTATTTTTTTAGGAGGCACATTTTATGAAGAAAACATTAAGCTTGATTCTTGTTCTTGCTATGTCTGTACTTGCTTTTGCAGGTTGCGGTAATAGCGGTAACACAGAAAACGGCGAAGTTAACAGCGTTGACGGCTATACTGCAAGCAATACAGAATACGTCATCGGTTGTACAGGCCCTCTTACAGGCGGCGCTTCTTCTTACGGTATTTCCGTACAGAACGGTGCAAAGATTGCGATTGATGAAATCAATGCGGCAGGCGGTCTTAACGGCGTAACATTCAAGTTCGAAATGAAGGACGACCAGGCAGCAGCTGACCAGGCTTCCACAGCTTACGACCAGCTTTACGAAGCAGGTATGCAGATTGCTATCGGTTCAGTTACTTCCGGTTCTTGCGAAGCTTTTGCTACAAAGGCAGCAAGTGACAACCTTTTCTTTATGACACCTTCTGCATCCGCAGAAATCTGTATCGCTGAACCCAACGCATTCCGCGTTTGCTTCGGTGACCCTGACCAGGGCGTTCTTGCAGCACAGGAACTTACAGCAAACTTCACTAATATCGGTGCTATCTATGACGAAAGTGATACATATTCTTCCGGTATTTACGAAGCTTTTGCAGATGAAATGGCTAACCTTGGCGTAGAATTTACTACAAAGACTTTCAACGCTGAAAACAATAAGGACTTCTCCACACAGGTTGAAGCTCTTAAGGATTGTGACGTTATCTTCCTTCCCATCTACTACACAGAAGCAGGTCTTATTGCTAAGGCTGCTGTAGCTAAGGGTTCTAACGCTGTATTGTTCGGTTGCGACGGTCTTGACGGCGTTGCAGGTCAGATTGACGAAACAGTTGTAAACACAATTAAGTATATCACTCCCTTCGATGTTAACAGCGAAGATGCAACAGTTTCTGCTTTCGTTGCAGCATACGAAGCTAAGTACGGTTCCAAGCCCGACCAGTTTGCTGCTGATGGTTACGATGCAGTAATGGCTATCTTTGAGGCTATGAAGGCTGCCGGCGTTGACGATGTTACAATTGCTCCCGAAGTACTTTGTGAAATGGTAAAGACAGCTATCACAGCTGAAGGCTTTACATATACAGGTGCTACAGGTACAATGAGCTGGGATGCTAGCGGTGCCGCTACAAAGGTTCCCGTAATCATCGAACTTAATAAGTAATTGTCTACTTGATTAAACTTGGTTTGGTTGGACATGAAAACATGTCCAACCATTCTTTGGTTTACAGAAGCAGTGGTTATTTCTGTAAAGCAAAGAGTGGTTGGGCATCAGCTTAACACTGAAAAGGAGAAGAATTATGATTACTTTAATAGACGGTCTCAGCCTTGGCAGTATATATGCCTTGATTGCGTTAGGCTACACTATGGTATACGGTATTGCAAAAATGCTTAATTTTGCTCACGGTGACATTATCATGGTCGGTGCATATGCCATTATGGTTACGCTTGCATCAACGGTGTCTCCCATTGCGGCTATTATTGCGGCAGTTGTGGTTTGTACGGTTTTGGGTATTTTTGTTGAAAAGCTGGCATATAAGCCTTTGAGAGGTGCATCACCTTTGGCGGTTCTTATCACTGCTATCGGTGTCAGCTATTTCTTACAGGGTGCGGCACAGCTTATATTCGGTTCACAGCCCAAACCTGTAGGCTCTGCATGGAAGCTTCCTGCAATCGAAGCTATTAACAAGCTGGGCATTACAACTTCTGCGGCAGTTACACTTGTTTGCGGTATTGTAATCATGGTTGCATTGACTCTTTTCATCAACTGCACAAAGACCGGCAGTGCCATGCTTGCGGTAAGTGAGGACAGAGGTGCGGCAATACTTATGGGCGTTAACGTAAATAAGATTATTTCCATTACCTTTGCCATAGGTTCTGCTTTGGCTGCCTTTGCAGGTATGTTCTATTTGTTCCAGATTCCCAACGCTGAACCTACGTTGGGTGCAATGCCCGGTATCACAGCATTTACTGCGGCTGTTATCGGCGGTATAGGTTCAATCCCCGGTGCCATGGTTGGGGGTGTGCTTTTGGGCGTAATTGAAAAATTCTGCCTTGCATCACCTTTGGCTCCCTATACGGTTGCCATTAAGTTCAGTATGTTGATAATTATTTTGCTGGTTAAGCCTACAGGTCTTCTCGGCAAAGTTATAAGAGAGAAGGTGTGATGATGGGAGCAAAGAAAATAAAAATCAAACCAAAGCATATGGTGAATTATGCTCTTGTACTTCTGATGCTTATTGCAGGTGTCGTAATGCTTATGACAGGCAATCTCCGTCCCTCTATTGCACAGCTTTTTACACAGATTGGCTACAGTATTATTCTTGCGGTATCCTTAAACTTTGTTGTTGGTTTCTTAGGCGAGCTTAGCCTTGGTCATGCAGGCTTTATGTGTGTTGGTGCATATATTGGCGGTCTTTGTGCCGTAATGCTGAAGGGTGTTATAGGAGATAAGCTCCTTACACTTATTATTGCAATGATTATCGGCGGTCTCAGTGCCGCTGTGTTCGGATTTGTTATAGGTCTTCCTTCCCTTAGACTTAAGGGTGACTACCTTGCTATTGTTACCCTTGCTTTTGGTGAAATTGTGCGTAATGTTTTCATGAACCAGAAGATTTTTGGCGGTGCCAGAGGTCTTACAACAGGTTCTCTTACATATGACACAAGAAAGGCTCCTACACTTTTCATTGTAACTTTTATCGTTGCACTTATTATGCTTATTATCATTCAGAATATTGTCCGTTCAAAGCACGGCAGAGCAATTACTGCTATTCGTGATAATGAGATTGCCGCAAAAGCTATGGGCATTAATGTGACTTTCTACAAGCTGTTTGTATTTATTGTGGCGGCATTTTTTGCAGGCTGTGCAGGCGTTATTTACGCACATACCACAACACCTGTTCTTTATACCTTCTTCTCCTACAACTATTCAATCGAAATCCTTGTAATGGTTGTATTGGGCGGTATGGGTTCTGTTACAGGGTCTATCTTTGCGGCAACATTTATAACTGTTGTAAACTTTATGCTTCAAAGCCAGCTTTCAGGTGACCTTGCATCCTTGAGAAACCTTGTTTATGCTATTATCCTTATCGTGGTGGTTATTTTCGGTAACGCACCGAAGCTTAAAAAGTTCCGTGACAAATATTCATTTTCCAACCTTTTTGCAAAAGTGTTTAACCGTAAACCTGTAGATGTTTCAAAACGTAAGGACGATGAAGCCAAGTGGGACAGAGTACCTACAAAAATTAAGATGGACGCAATTTTGTCAACAGACTTGATTGTGGACGAAACTCCCGCAAGGCCGGAGGATTTGGAAAGCGGAAAGGAGGACAAATAAGATGAGTGATATTATGCTTAAAACAGAAGGCTTGGGCATCACTTTCGGCGGTCTTAAAGCCGCACAGGATGTTAACCTTAATATTAAGAAAAAGCAACTTTACGGTCTTATCGGTCCTAACGGAGCAGGCAAGACAACTGTGTTTAACCTCCTTACCGGTGTTTATAAGCCCACAGCAGGTAAGTTCTATCTTGACGGTGAGGACCTTACAGGTAAAAATCAGGAAACCATTAACCGCAAGGGTATAGCAAGAACTTTCCAGAACATCCGCCTTTTCAACAATATGACGGTTGTAAGAAACGTAATGGTTGGTCTTCATAACAGTCCTGAGTTTCGTTGCAGTCCTTTTGAAAGTGCCCTTCGTCTGCCCCGTCATTTTGAGGTGGAAAAGAAGATGCGTGAAAGGGCAAAGGAGCTTCTTCGTATTTTTGACCTTGAAAACGAAAGAAACCTCCTTGCGTGCAACCTTTCATACGGTAAGCAGAGAAAACTTGAAATTGCCCGTGCATTGGCTACAAATCCAAAGCTTTTGCTTCTTGACGAGCCTGCGGCAGGTATGAACCCTAACGAAACAGAAGAACTTATGGACACAATCCGTTTTATTAACAAGGAATTTGACATGACAATTCTTCTTATTGAACATGACATGAAGCTTGTAGCCGGTATTTGTGAAGAGCTTACAGTCCTTAACTTCGGTAAAGAGCTTGCCCACGGTGACCCTGCTGTGGTGCTTAATGACAAGGAAGTTATTAAGGCTTATCTTGGGGAATAAGGAGGAATTAACGTGGCAGATAATAAAGAAATTTTATTAAGCGTCAAAGACGTTGAGGTTTATTACGGTATGATCCGTGCTTTAAAGGGTGTGTCGCTGGACGTTAAGCGTGGTGAGGTTGTTGCACTAATCGGTGCAAACGGTGCAGGTAAAACAACAATGCTTCACACAATAACAGGTCTTATACCCGCAAGAAGCGGTTCAATTATTTATGACGGTAACGACCTTACAAAAATTCCGCCCCATAAAATAGTTTCCATGGGTATGGCGCATGTTCCCGAAGGCAGACGTGTGTTCCAACAGCTTAGCGTTTATGATAACTTAAAGCTTGGTGCATATACAAGAAGTAACAAAAAAGAAATTGAGGAAACATTATCACAGGTTTATTCACATTTCCCCAGACTTGAGGAGAGACGCCATCAGGTGGCGGGAACTCTTTCCGGCGGTGAACAGCAGATGCTTGCTATGGGTCGTGCTCTTATGAGTAAGCCCGACATTGTGCTTATGGATGAGCCTTCAATGGGTCTTTCTCCGCTTCTTGTTAAGGAAATCTTCGCTATTATTGAAGAACTTCACAAGGACGGCACAACAATCCTTCTTGTTGAACAGAATGCTAAGATGGCTCTTTCCGTTGCAGATAGGGCGTATGTTCTTGAAACAGGCTCTATTGCCATGAGCGGAGACGCTAAGGATATGCTTAATAATGATGATATTAAAAAGGCATATTTAGGACAGTAAAAAATAATTGATATTATAACGGGACTCTAAAGTATAACTTTAGAGCCCCGTATTTTGTATATAAACCTATTTTTATTCAGTCCGGAACTTGATAGACCATGCGGACACGGTTGACAAAGACTGGTGTGGGGTAGTATAATTAATATGTAGTAATCATGGGAAAATGTGCCAAAACAGAAGTAGTTAAAAGTACATATTAATTAGACAGAATTTTACCGGAATTTAAGGGAAATTTTTGGCGCAGTAGTTTAAAAATGAAACAATGCCATGGAATGTACCTCCAAAATGGCACGCAAATACTGTTCTCAGATGTTCAGGGTGGTTGGCTGAGAGTTGTTAATTTGGTGTTTAGAAGAATACATATGTTATTATAGTTGTTAGTATAAGGATGTGAAGTTTTAAATTGAAAAAATTAAAAAAAAGGAGTATTTTATATTTTGTTTTAACGTTAAGTGTAAGCTTATTGTTTTTTGCAGCCACAAAACATATTAATGATGGATTTATTGTCAAACTGATTACTATTGTAGCCATATTGTTTTTATACATAATATCTTTCTATGATGTTGCGATAAATGGCGATAAGTTTGTAAAAGACTCAGAGCCTGAATTATATGAAGAATTAGATAATGCACGAAGTAGATATGAAGTTAAACCAATGTTTATTTCGTCATATTTAATTTTCTCAGGTAGGTTCAGATTTTTTCCTAAGCTGAAACAAGCGATATGGGCAACAGTTTTTTATTACTTGTTAGTGCTTGTTATGATGGTCACATTGTTCCTTATTCTGTTACTCTGACGAGCCATTTGGGACAGTCTGACGTCCCCAAATGGCCCTTGCGCTTTCTTGTTCATTATGATACAATAAACATAAACGATACCACTTGTTGATACTGTAATTTTCGAATCTTTGTGATATATATTACATGAATACAACAAGGAGGTATTATTACGGAGAATAAATTTTACAAAAGTTCAAAATGGAAAGATTGGAAAGCGATAATTGATGATAAAACCTGCATCATCTGTAAAAATAATCACGGTAAGATTTTCGCACTAAGAGAGATAGTTTTTCCGCATCCGCCCGTCCACTTTTTCTGCCGTTGCCGCATTTCCATGATGGATGCACTTATTGCAGGCACTGCAACGAACGATGGTATTAACGGTGCCGATTGGCATTTGAAATTCAAACATACTTTGCCTGATTATTATATCTCAAGAGCTGATGCCAAAGCTCTTGGGTGGCGAAAGAAAAAACATAATCTTCGTATGGTTGCACCAAACAAAATGCTATATGGTGAAGACTATTATAACGATGACAATAAACTTCCAATGACAAATGGTCGACGTTGGTATGAGGCTGACATCAATTATTCTACGGGCCAACGGAATGGAGAAAGAATTCTTTTTTCTAGCGATGGTTTGATTTTCGTTACATATGACCACTATGAAACATTTATCCAGATATTATAAGGAGGAACTTATGCAAACTATCACTTTAGATTTTTCTGATTGCAATTACATTTACGACCTTCATGAAGTTATAAAAATTAAACTAGATTTTCCAGATTACTACGGAAGAAACCTATCGGCACTGTGGGATTGTTTAGATTGTTACACAGACGAAGACTTATGCATACAACTTAAAGGCATCTCGTCTCTTTCTCCCGAATTACAAGAAGCTATGATTGATATCATAGCTATTTTTGAAAGAGCTCATAAATACAATCCCAATATGACTTTTAATATTATCCATTAAAATAATTTCAATTGGAGCCATTTGGGGACTTCAGACTGTGTCAACGAGCCATTCGGGATGAATTGACACAGTCTGACGTCCCCAGATGTCCAAAATATTTACTTTAACAACTGGGTGGATTTTTAAAAAGACAACTGAATATATTGGTGATGTAAATCCAAACTATACACTATTCACGAAAAACTAATATCGGTAAATAGGAGGCGAAGCTATGAAAAGATTTGTTGCAGCTGGTTTAGTATGTGTGTGTGCATTGACCGTGATTCTCTATATAATCGATGTTTGCATTAATAGAAATGATGCGAATATAAACCCCCATTCAAATTTATATTTCCAAAATAATATGTTGATTTTTGGAACCACTAAAGGTGATATTTGTACTAAAAACATAACTACAGGAAAAGTGGTGACTGTTGCTAAAGAGAAAACTTTAATATCTGCGTGTCAATACATACTATGTAGATTTAACAATTACCTACAAGTTATCAATTACCAAGGAGATATTTGCTATAAATATAATCTAAGAAATGTTTTGTATGGTGAAGTTCACAATAATATTCTTTATTATATTCAAGAGGATGGGTATTTGAAAACGATAAATCTGGATACTGGGGAAAAGCAAAAAATTAATACAATTAAAACTTCCGCATTTAAAATATATAATAATGTCTTATATTATGAACACGAAAAAAATTCAATTTGTTCATATGATTTAAATACGCATAAGACAAAAAGTATTTTTTTTGGAAGATATTGTTTATATTTTTTTGTAGCAGATGATTATCTGTTTTTGAGCGATTATAGAAAGAATAATTGTATTATAGTTTTAGATTTAGATGGAAATGTTATAAAAGAAACAAAAATAAGAACAATAAATTTTTGTGTTAAAGATAAAAAAATTTATTACATTAAACCTTTCAACGAAGATGGTCCACTTTCATTTGAGGAATATATTGATAATTTGGAACTGATAGAGGAAACGATAATTTTGGGACGAATGGGGACACACATTTTTTGTCAACAATAATCTTATATATTCTCCACGTGGACGAATGGGGACGCACATTTTTTGTCAACAATAATCTTGCATATTCTCCACGGACGAGATATAATCGTACTGACAAACAAAAAAAGCGAGGTTG
>JBJDXJ010000039.1:0-1516 GCA_051866635.1 Clostridia bacterium
AAATCTCTTGATGAGGCTGCCCCTTATTTTAAGGGTGTGATTGAAGAATTTACCGTGTACGGCTATTCAATGACCCAAACGGAGCTTTCACGTTACAAGAAGAAAGTGGAATATGCCACAAACCAATTAGCTGTGGAATATATTACAAATGTAAAAGCGGAATATGAGCAGGGAACAGTAAAAATTGTAAGCGATAAGGATTACAATAACGGCGTGCTGATTGTTGCAACTTACGATATGAACGATAACCTTACAGGGGTTATGTTTAAGACACTTGACATAAAGAAAGGCGAAACAGTTGAACTTGAAGCTGATTTTGGCTATGCTGTTGAGTTTAGTGTGATTTACTTAGAAACATCTGTAAAATAAGGAGTGATAATATGCTGTTAATTTTACTTGGAATAGGACTTATACTTTTCAGTTTGTTTTATCTTGAAGAGTCAGGTCTTTTTCGCATGGGACGGACGAAAGCGTTTGAGGCAACTGTGGTTGACGAATCGGAAGCTGATGTTTACGACAATATCGGTGGCACAAAGACAAGGTTTTTTAAAGTGTACGAGTTTTTCGACGGACAAGAAAATGCCGTTGTAAAGTCAGAGAGACCTCAAAAGTATATAAACAACGACGTAGGCAGAAAATGCGTTATATATGTTGACACGAAAAACCGCAAAGCCATGGAAAAGAAGGACATTATACGTTACAGATTGTATGCCCTACTTCTTATACTTGGGGGCTTTGTGATAATCGGAGTAGCTTTGTATATTAAAAATAATGTTCCGGGGGCGGTATTATGACGAGCATTGAGTCGTTAAGGCAAATGATTGACGAGTGTGACAATATCGTGTTTTTTGGCGGTGCAGGTGTTTCCACCGAAAGCGGTATTCCTGATTTCAGAAGTGTTGACGGGCTTTATAACCAAAAGTATGATTATCCCCCTGAAGAAATAATCAGCCACAGCTTTTATAAACGTAATCCTACGGAGTTTTACCGTTTTTACAAGGACCGCATGATTTTTAAGGATGCAAAACCTAACAAGGCACATGAATACCTTGCAAAACTTGAAAAGATGGGTAAACTTAAAGGGATTGTTACACAGAATATCGATTCACTTCACACAATTGCAGGCAGTAAAAATGTTTACGAGCTCCACGGCTCAATTATGCGGAACTACTGCGAAAAGTGCGGAAAGTTTTTTGACATGGAATATGTTTTAAAATACGATGGGGTTCCGAAGTGCACTTGCACAGGCACTGTTAAACCTGACGTTGTTTTATATGAAGAACCCCTTGACGATAATGTTGTGCAGGGTGCAATAGATGTTATAAGAAAGGCGGATATGCTTATAATAGGCGGCACAAGCCTTGTTGTTTATCCTGCCGCAGGGCTTATAAACTACTTTAAAGGAAAATACCTTGTGCTTATTAATAAAAGCGTTACACCGGCTGACAACAGAGCAGATTTAGTTATTCATGACTCTATAGGAAAGGTGTTTGCCTCTCTGTAAAATGAGGATGTT
>JBJDXJ010000040.1:0-6979 GCA_051866635.1 Clostridia bacterium
GGATTTTTGATCGCTTCGTTATTGCCAGCGGAAAATCGTCTTTGTTCTTACTTACATTTTAGTTACTATTCACACATGCGTAGACAGTAACGTTTGGGGCAATGCGACCCATGCAAAATTGCCCCAAACAATCCTACGTTACTCCTTCTTACGATCTTTGCAACTTCATACAACAAATCCTGGTTCAAATACACTCTCTATTAGTCCTTCTCTTGTAAATGTTTTCTTCGGATATACTATGGAAATTAATTTGCAATTTTTGTGTTTCTTACAGTATCTCTTAGTTTGAGGACGTATGCAGGAGAAACGGAAAGTTCATCAATTCCCATTCGAAGGAATGTTTCAGTAAGTGTTGTATCTGCTGCAAGTTCGCCACATATGCCTATCCATGCACCGTTTTTATGTGCATTTTCTGCACTTATTTCAATAAGACGCAGAACCGCTTCATGGTGAGTATCAACAAACTCTTCAATTAATGGGTTCTGCCTGTCGCAAGCAAGTGTATATTGTATAAGGTCGTTTGTACCCACGCTGAAAAAATCTACCATAGGAGCAAGGCGGTCACTGATAATTGCAGCAGCCGGCGTTTCTATCATGATACCAATTTCAATTTTATCTGAATATGCAATCCCCTGTTCGCTTAGTTCTTTCTTTACTTCATCGCAAACTGCAAGAATTCTTGTCAGCTCTGATACACTCGTTATCATAGGAAACATGATACCTAGATTTCCATAAAATGATGCTCTATATAAGGCTCTGAGCTGAGTTTTAAATATTTCCGGACGCTTAAGACAAATTCTTATAGCACGACAACCAAGTGCAGGATTATCCTCCTTTGGCATATCAAAATAATCCACCTGCTTATCAGCACCGATATCAAGCGTTCTAACAATGACCTTCTTGCCTGCCATACTTTCAAGTACACGTTTATATACCGAAAGTTGCTGCTCTTCCGTTGGAAAATCAGAATTTTCAAGGTAAAGAAACTCGCTTCTGAAAAGTCCAATTCCACCTGCGTCATTAAGAAGAACTGCACCTATATTATCAACGCCACTGATATTTGCATAAATATTTATTTTTTTACCATCCTTGGTAATGTTTTCTTTTCCTTTAAGTTGCTGTAAAAGTTGCTTCTTTTCAATATCAGCTTTTTGCTTTGAAACATAAGATCCAAATGTTTCACTATCAGGATTTACATATACTTCACCTGTGAAACCATCTACAACAGCAATATCACCGTCATTTATTTCCGAAAGAAATTCCTTTCCTATACCAATAACAGCGGGAATATTCATATTTCTTGCAAGGATTGCAGTATGAGAGTTTGATGAACCCTGTTCAGTCACAAATGCAAGTACCTTTTCTTTATCAAGAGAAACAGTTTCGCTTGGTGCCAGGTCATCTGCACATACAATCATATTATCGATAGCTTCTGAGTTATTTTCAGACGCACCCATAAGATTATCAATAATCCTGTTTGAAATATCCTTTACATCAGAAGCTCTTGCCTGCATATAGGAATCGTCCATGGAAGAAAACATATCTGCAAAATTATCAGCAGTTACCGCAACAGCATATTCCGCATTTACCTTCTGAGTTTCTATAATATTTTCAATCGATTCATTATAATCTTCATCCTCAAGCATCATGAGGTGAACTTCAAAAATCTGTGCGTTGGTTTCACCAACTTCCTTAACCGCCTTTTCATAAATGTTCTTAAGTTGTAAGGCAGAAGCAGCTTTCGCTGCTTCAATCCTTTTCATTTCAGCCCTTGCATCATCAATATGCGTTCTGGTTAAAGTGGAAATTTTCTTTTTAAAAACAGAGATTTTACCAATCGCAATAGCACCATAAACACCTTTGCCAATATACTTCTTCATATCATCAACCTCCTAAAGAATTTATCAGAGATTTTCCTCAAAGAATTTTTTGATTTCATCACAAGCAGTGTTTTCATCTTCACCGTTTACCGTAATCTCTATCTCATCACCACACTTAATTCCCATACTCATAACCGCCATAAGTTTTGTCACATTTACGATTTTACCATTCTTACTAACGGTTATCTCGCTCTTGAATTCCTTTGCCTTTTTTGAAAGTAAACCTGCAGGTCTAGCATGGATACCTACCTCGTCCTTAATTGTATAATTGAAAGATTTCATAATAATCTCCTCCTTTATAATATTTCGCCGTTGGTTTCTATTACTTTTTTATACCATTCAAATGATTTTTTACGACTTCTTATAAAAGTTCCCTTGCCGTTGTTATCCCTATCCACATAGATAAAACCGTAGCGTTTTTTCATTTCGCCCGTAGTAAAGGATACACAGTCAATGCAGCCCCATGGAGTATATCCAATAAGGTCAACCCCGTCATCAATAACCGCTCTTTTCATCTGTTCTATATGTGCTTGCAAATACTCTATTCTATAATCATCCAGAATCGTTCCGTCTTTTTCGACTTTGTCAATGGCACCAAAACCGTTTTCGACGATAAACAATGGTTTTCCGTAACGTTCATACAGAATATTAAGAGCATACCGAAGTCCAACCGGATCAATTTGCCAGCCCCAATCACTCTTTTTAACATAGGGATTTGGAACACTTCCCGGAAATCCGTCAACTCCATTTCCGTCCACCTCTGCTCCTGCCTTGACTGCATTTGTCATATAATAACTGAGACCGATATAATCAACGGTACCACTTTTAAGAATTTCCTTATCTTCGTCCGTTATTTCAATATGATAGTCCTTTCGTTCCCATTCCCGATAGATATAGGACGGATATTCACCTCTTACATGAACATCACCAAATAAGAAACGGTCATGCATTGCCTCAACGGAATACATCATGTCTTCCGGATTGCAGGAATAAGGATAAATCGGCACGCAGGCTATCATACACCCAATTTTAAACTGTGGATTTATTTCATGACCTTTTTTTACAATAATAGCACTTGCCACAAGTTGATGATGAACTGTCTGATACATACATTCTTCAGGCTTCTCTTCATTTCCAAAAATCACTCCGGAACAGGTATAGCCAAACAAAGGGTAACTGTAATTCTTCTGATTGTTAATTTCGTTAAATGTCATCCAATACTTGACTTTGTTCTTATATCGTTCCATAACGATAAGAGCATACTTTACAAAAAAGTCAATTAGTCTGCGATTTTTCCAGCCGCCATATTTTTTCACAAGATTATATGGCATTTCAAAATGCGAAAGCGTGATAACAGGTTCTATATCGTACTTTAAAAGTTCATCAAAAAGTCTATCATAAAACTCCAAACCTGCTTCATTTGGCTCTTCCTCATCCCCGTTAGGAAATATTCTGGTCCATGCAATCGAAGTACGAAAACATTTGAAGCCCATTTCAGCAAAAAGTTTTATATCCTCCTTGTAATGATGATAGAAGTCAATTGCCTCATGATTAGGATAATACTCATTAGAAAGAACTGTATCTGTAATACGCCTGTCAACGCCATGAGCCCCTGCGGTAAGTACATCAACAACGCTTATACCTTTTCCGTCCTCATTCCATGCTCCTTCTACCTGATGTGCTGCAACAGCACCACCCCAGAGGAAATTTTCAGAAAGCTTACTCATCTGACCCCACCTCCATATCAACAAACATTATAGGCTGACCTGCATCAATATGATCCGTAATAACACATTCCATATCCTGTTCATCTTCAAGCTCTGTAACGATACATATTACAACAGGATCAAATCCTGATTCTGTAATAAACTTTTTGTTAAATTCAAGAAGTAAATCTCCTTTTTTCACGTGCTGGCTTTCCTTAACACAAACTGTAAAACCATTGCCATTAAGCTGAACAGTATCAATTCCCACATGGATAAGTAATGCTGTTCCCTTATCATTCCTAAGTCCCAAAGCGTGTCCTGTATCTGACACCACCTCTATTTCGCAATCATAAGGAGCATAAAGCTTTCCGTCATCCGGAATGATACCCACGCCTTTTCCTAGCGTATTGCTTGAAAAAACTTCATCATTAACATCCGAAACAGAAATGACTTTTCCGCTTACCGGTGCAAATAATGTTGTTTTGCAGTTTCCATTTTCAGTATTTTCAATTCCTGCATTATTATCAGCGGACTTGTCTGAACTTTCTTCCCCCTGTTCATCCTTAAAGCCAACAATATACGTAAGAACTGCACCGAAAATAAATGAAACAAGAATGGAAATCAAGAAGCCAATAAACTGTGTTGAATGACCTTCCTTGAAGTAGGCAGGTATTGTTGCTATTCCAGGCATATTATACCCCCAAGAAACGGCATTAAATGCACCTCCTATCGCACCGCCCACAGCACCGGCAATACATCCGCATATCATAGGTTTTTTATATCGAAGATTGACACCATAGATTGCAGGCTCTGTAATTCCAAAAAGTCCTGTAACCGCCGCGGATGCCGAAACTTGTTTCAACTCCTTATTTTTTGTTTTGAGAAAAACACCAAGCGTTGCACCTGCCTGTGAAAATACAGCAGAAGCCTGAAGTCCGGTAAATGTATCATATCCAAGATTAGCATAATTACCGACCGTTACAGGAGTAATTCCCCAGTGTACACCAAAAATAACTAAAACCTCCCATAATCCACCAACAATAATACCTGCAATAATCGGACTTAATCCATATAGGAAATTATACACATCACCTATCACACCACCTATGGCATTTCCAACTGGTCCAATCACAAGGAGTGTGAGCGGTACTGTAATTGCTATTGTAAGCATCGCAGAAAAAAGATTTCGAATCACCAATGGCAGTACCTTATCAAAGAACTTCTGAATATAAGAAGCTCCCCAGATGGCAAAAATAATCGGTATAACACTGGAAGTATAACTTAAAAGTTGTACGGGTATTCCAAGAAAAGAAATACTTTCTCCCGCATTAACCATAGCAATATAATCCGGACTCACAAGAGCACACGCAATTACCACTGCAATATAGGTATTCATACCGAATTTCTTGGCTGCTGTTATAGAAATCAGAACAGGAAGAAACGTGAATGCTGTCCAAGATGTAAAATTCAAAATCTGATAAGTTCCACCGTCCGTATTAATTGCACCCAAAGCCACAAGAACACCGAGAATACCTTGTAAAATACCACAGGCTGCAAGTGTGTAAAGAAACGGAGCAAAGATACTTGAAATAACATCAATTATTCTGTTTAGTAAGCTAACCTTCTGCTTAGGAACTTCTGCTACATTTTCATCAACATGAACAAGTTCCATTACAAATTCATATGCATCTCGAACGTGATTTCCGATTACCACCTGAAATTGTCCACCTGCCTGCACTGCTGTAATAACCCCGGGAATTTTCATCACCTTATCTTTATCCACAATAGAGTCGTCTTTCAACACAAAACGCAGACGTGTTGCACAATGTGCTACATTCACAATATTATTGTCCCCACCAAGCTCTTTCACAAGCAATTCAGCTGTTTTTTTATAATCAATAGCCATATAAATACCTCCTTCAAAATAGAATGATTGGAGAACGAAATTGCCGGCACGAACGTTCTCATAACTATGGCAGCATCAGATTATATTTCTGTTCTGCCTTGTAATTCTATTATGCTCCATCTTTTGAAGGAAGTCTATATGTTTCAGGTATTCGGGAACATATGCATGTGAAAGAAAAATGTTTCAGTTCAGAAACACCTTGTTTCAGGAAATCATCTTTCCAAGTGTTTCCAGAAGGTATATTACCGGCACCTGAGTAGTTATATTATACTCATTGTGTGTCGAACATTCTGTTACATAGTAGGGAATATTATAATCTGACATCTTCGCCAGCGAACAATCACTTCTATTGGTAATACTCACAAGCTTGCAGCCATTAAATTTTAATTTCTCAGCAAGATTTATTGTTTCTGGTGTTTCACCCGAAACAGATAGAGCAATCACAACAGCATTTTCAAATTCTTTCCCCACAGGAAAATAGGGATCTTCTATGTGAAGACTGAATTTGTCCAAATTCGAAAAATATCTTGCCCCATATTTAGCAAGACATCCAGATGTACCTATTCCTATAAAAATCAGCTGTTTCGAATAACTGATTACATTTGCAGCTGCGGAGAGTCTTTTTTCAAACACTGGATTTGATACATTTTGAAAAAAATTAGTTATTTCATCAATGCCATTCTTTGGCTGTTTTTTACGTTCTTGGGATAGATACATTTTAAATTTCGTGCGAAATTCAGAATATCCATCGCAACCGTTTTTCTTGCAGAATCTCATAATCGCAGATGTAGAAACATGAGCAGCCTCTGCAAGCTCCCTAATTGTCATATACTTTACTTCATGCTTATGCTCGTTTATATACTGGTATATTACCATTTCAAGGTCATTGAATGTCTGTAGTACTTCATAGCTAAACATGCTTTCACCTCCATCGAACTTATCGCTCCCTATAACAGCTATATAGTGGATATATTAAAATTTCCGTAAAACATCGCATGACAAATTATATCATATCATTTTGTTAATTTACAATCCAGATCCTAGGGGAATTCAATTCGCAATTCTTTCTGTCATTTTTTCATTAAACAAGTTCCCATTGTCCTCTCAACTGACAGGTGGGTGACTCCCAGTCCAAGTGCATTTCTGAAATATCCCGGTCTGTACGCACGCAGGCTTCAAGATAGAAATTCTGGAGTAGATTTTCAGTTTTCAACTCCATAAAGTATGCCCGGATTATATCAGAACGCTCCTTGAAAAATCTGGGAAGAAGATGTGCATTTTCGGTATTTATCTGTTTCAGCATAAATTTACCCTTCGCATTATTTCTAAATTGAACATAGTATAGAGTTAGTATACATGGATTTGTCAGTAGACAAATCAGGGCAGAGGTGGAAAATGCTTCAATATTTAAAATGATACAGATAAAATGAATCGCAGGATAATACTAAGAAAAATCAGTGTGGTTCAGGGCGTGAGCCTTTCGTCCA
>JBJDXJ010000041.1:0-22897 GCA_051866635.1 Clostridia bacterium
CTTCACTCATAATATCACGCTCCTGGATTTTCTGCGTACAGCTTATGCGTTCCCTCTCGCCAAGCCTTCTCCTCATCGGAGCATTGATAGCCCAAATCCTCTAAAAAGCTGTATATAATGTCAAGCCGATCATTTTTTGTGTATTTGCAGTTATAATCCGCATAACTCCAATTTTCGCTGTCGTGGAAATTGCAATAAGCCGCAAGGAGCAACACTTTCTTTGGGGGCATTGAAACAATAATGTCCGAAAGAGTTTCCGAAGTGTCACCTTCCTCAATCCCTGCCACAAAACAAAACTCATCGTCAGTTATAATCTTGTAGTTGTTCTGGTTCTTTATAATTGATGCAACCGCAAATTTCATTAGCGTGTCGTACTGTTTTTCATCAATATAAACCGTCCTGACAAATTCACGCCGCAGATCATACGCCTGTTTTGCTATTGCGGATAATTCTGCTTTTAGCCGATCTTTTGCAATACGTTCTTCTTCTCTTGCACTTTCTTGGGCAAGTTCAGCTTCATTTTTATCTCTGAACAGTTCAAAGTATCTGCCGTTGTTACATTCCACATAGTAATAGTTTACTGTATCTGCATCTTCGGGAACGGTAAAATCATCACATGCCGAAATAAAACGAACATAGTACAAGCCTTTTCGGTTCTCTACCTCCGTTGCAAAAGATTTGATTTTTTCTCTTACTTTTTCATAATTTTTTTGCCGTTCTTCTTTTTCAACTGCCTTTTTTATTTCCCAGTCAAAATTGGAGGTACCAATGCACATTAGGCACCTGTCTCTTTCCACCGGGTCCTCAATTTTCAAAAGCTTCTCATAGTCGGCAAGTGTTGCACCTTTCTGCTCCGCTTTCTTAAGCTTGTCCACAGTGGCAATCTTCATAAGGTTGCTCCTGCGCCTTACCGTGCTTTCGCTCAATCCTGTGCTTTTGCTTATGTCACTTACACTGTCGCCCAGGTCAAGCATCATCTGTATGCCGCCTGCCTGCTCCACAAGCGTTAAATCGCTTCTCTGCATATTCTCCAATAGCATACAGCTCAGCTGTTCCTTCTCGGTCATGCTGCGCACTATGCAAGGCACCTCCGTAAGCCCTGCCAATTTCGCCGCCGCAAGTCTGCGGTGTCCTATGATGCAGGTGTACCCAAAGCTTCCCGGCACAACCGTCAGGTTCTGGTATATACCCTTCTCTTTTATGCTCGCACTAAGCTCGCTTAAATCCCCCAAATCTTTTCTTGGGTTATCCGGATGAGGGCGTATACGTTCAACTGCAATCATCTCAATTTCATTCTTAGCCATTTTTATCCTCCTTCATAGGTTTGTTCCAGCATCCGTAGCATTTTCCCGAACAAACGGTGTCAATACCGTAAATAGTATCTCTACAGACTGTAGGAGTACCATCGGGTTTTAACCGGCAATTCGGAAACTTTTCCAAAAAATCGTCCCTGTATGTCTTTTTCAGGGTGTTTTCTGCACACTCTACAAGCGCTACAAGCTTTTCCGTATCATCATCTATGACATCGGCGTTAAAGCATTTTATCAATATTTCCTTTATTTGCCTTACTTCGCTTGTCATGTCCTTTATCGCGCTTATTATCTGTTCCGTCGGTGTTTCAAAAAGAATACTCATTTGCTTTTCTTCCTCCTTCTTTATCTTCTCTTTTTCCTTCTCTTATTTTTTATAACAGTTGACCGCTTCGGGATGTACATTCCATTTGCACCACTTCCTTTGTCAAATGCCATATTGCTGTATGGACTTTCAGCAATGCTTGAAGCTATCGCAATAGCTTGTAACGCTATATGTTTTCTTTTCATTATTTGTCGCGCTCCTTCAACGCCGCTTCTGCTTCTTCTTTTTCGGCTTCAAGTTGTTCAACCCTTTCTGCCAAAAAATCTATTGCCCCTGCAAGGGCGTTTATAGTGGTGCAAATAGTGTACATTGCTTCCCTGGTATAAAAAAAGGGCACATCTCCTTTTAACCTTGGCATCTTCTTTAATTTAGGCATTTTTGTTTTCCCCCTTCAACGCCGCTTCCGCTTCTTCTTTGGTAAGAAATACTGTTTTGCCTATTGCGGAAAAGGGAAACCATTCATTTGATAACCGCATTCCGAATGTTTCTATAAGCAATGGTTTTAAAAGAATATATTTGCCTTTCTTTGTTTCCTTGATTACTATTACTTCGCAAGGAATAGCCGCTTTTGAATTTATGTCCTTTTCGTATGGAAGAAAAAAACAACCTTTCTGTGCATACACACAATCCCCTACCTTACAGGGCGGTACAATAACACCGTTGGCAAGAAGATAGTCGGCTTCAATCTCATATATGCTGCGGCGGTCAATATCCGTCTTGCTGTTAAAATGTCCCTTTTCGGCAAGTATTATTTTCGTGGCTTCACGAAGATGGTCCCCTGCTTTTTCACTCCCCTCTTTTAACAGCTCAATCAATCTTTCACGCTCTGTCATTCCGTGCCTCCAGTTCTTTTACTGCATCCTCTTCATTTTCAAAAACAGCTTTTCCTATATCTTTTCGGTTGAACGTCCAGCTACCACTTTCTGAAACTGCGTAAAAACGACCGTGTACAATGTCTACAATTTTAACCTTTATGATATACACCTTATGTTCAAAGGAAAATCCAAATCTACCAAGCAAATAAACTGTATCTCCAATTTTCATTATTCTTCCACCTCCATCGGAGGCGAAGGCAAAGGCATCCAATGAGTGACAATTTCGTCACTTACTTCCGTTTTTAGTCCGTTCGGCATTTCCCATACCTGTGAACCTTTCTTGTACCAAGCAACTCCAACAATCCCTGCATATATTATGTAAGCTCCTCCATTTTCAGGAAGCTTGTCTTTAACGCTTATCCACTTATCGGTAACACAAATATCATTAGGTAATGGATACATAATCATTCTCCTTTCTTTAGGTCCATCTTTGCACCGCAATTAAAACAATAATTAAACTTAATCGCAAAACTATTTCTGCTCAGGCAATTAGAGCAAATGTAATACTCTTTCTCAAACAGCCTTTTTCTCACAGGGGCAATCCACGCCCCGTGCTTCACTTTCTCAACATCGGCTGCCGTCTTTCCGTCCACCGCCATTTGTGCCGCTTTTTCGACAAGTTTATATTTGTCTTTGTTATCAGTCTCAAACTGCAAAGAATATTCGCCATTGCCTTGCTGTGATTTCCAAGATGTTGCCATTCTGTCACCACCCCATAAACTTCTTTTTCTTTCTTTTCTTGCACTTTGTACATTCGCACATAAACTCTATAACACGATTTCCGCAATAATCGTTATATTCACGCAATGCATAAAGCCTTTCCCACTCATGTTTTAAAAAACATAAAGCCATCACTCCGCGCCCTCCTTAAATATATCCTCGCCTCTGTTCAGTATCCCGTCAGCCACTCTCGGAGCAACAATATCAATCAAGTGTACCGCCACCACTCCTGCAAGGCTATGCCGTATAATTTTTATCAGTTTTTCACGTTTCATTTTGCTACCTCCAGTAGTTCGGGTTTGTCATAGATATTGCCGATAACTTCAATATCTGTGAAATAACATATATCATCCCTCAAACCATATTCTGCTGCCAATTTTGTGTCTTTGCTAAATGCTTCAAAATAAAAACCTATATATCCATAATTTTCAGCATTTGCAACACCGCCACATTTTCCAAACTTCACAACAAAGATATAACCGTCTGCTTTGACAATATCCCCCTCGAAAATCTTCTTGCCGTTCTTATCGGTCAAGCCTGTGTACTGTCCGACTGTTTCACGGATAACGCTCCAATCACCGTCGTCATATTCTGACCTCAAAGGGAAAATACACGGAAAATCGGTATCATTCACATAATCATCAGAATAAATACCGTAAAGCCATTTACCGTCCGATTCTCGCTTGCCCCTAAACAAAATTTCTCTCATATCTACACCATCTTTCATTTATTTTTAAGCGATATATTTGCCTTGCAAATTCGATATAATCTCACTTCGTTCCGATTTCGATATAAACTCGCTATTCTCGTTTTCGATATGATATAAATCCTTTGTGTTCCGCAGAACATATCGAGCCGTTAGGCATATCGAGTTCTAACAGAACATATCTAAAATCAGACAGGATTTATATCGCTGACGAATTCCGTACACTCATCACAGTTATCGCACCCTGCCTTGCAACCGTAAAGGTCGCTCCATTTCATGCACATATGCCTTTGACAATAAGGCTCATATCCCAGCTCATTCATGTGGTACCTAAGCAGACCCACCAATACGGAAAGTTGCTTTTTGGTTTCCGTTCTGTACTCCGAAAGATGTACCGCCTGTCTTACTTTCACTTCCGGTCTGCCACTTCCCCACTCTCCGTCACCGAGCATTGCACGTACTTTGTCTGCATCCTCTGTGAAGTACATATTGTAAACTTTGCCGCGTACAGCCTTTTCGCTCTTGCCAATTGCTTCACCGATTAACATATAACTGTCACCGTTTTTTATGCCTTCAGCAAGTGTCATATACATTTCGTCCGTCCACACGCTACCGGGGCCGTGATTGTCTGCCTTAATGGGCCTGTCCTTTATACCCAAATCGTTGCATCGCCTCTGAATAGCTCCGCAGGAACGATGTAGCATTTTCGAGAGTTCCGCATATGTGTATTTGTGTTGCTTAAGGTAGAAAATCAGCTTATCATCTTCATAAGGTGTCCATACATCCTTCCTCTGAACAGCACACGTCTTGAAATCATTCTTACGCTGCATGGTAAGCCACTCGGGTTCCTCACCCAATATCAAAGGGTCCATCTTTGAAAAATCAATGAAACTTCTGTTATTTTCTGCCCATGACCAGAATTCGTTAAGATAAACCACTCTGACAACCTTTTTATCAAGTCTTTTGTTGTGTATTGGAAGCCCCCTATTTGCTACCCAACTCTTTAGTTTGTAGCCGCTTCCGGAATTACTCCCCGTCACCGCAATAAGTAATTGGTTCAACGTAATATACTCGCCATTATTAAAATATTGCCCAAGACCCAGTCTCTGTGCCATAAGTTTTATTGCTGTTTTACTTCTGCTAAGTTTGTTTGCTATATATGGGACAGAAGTTTTACCCCAGTTCTCTGCAAGATACTCCTTCTCCGCATCCGTCCAGTTTCTCGCTTGTCCCATTTTAAGACTCCATCACAGGTACTTCCAGTACCTGTCCCACATACACGACGCTATCTTTCATGCCGTTTGCCTTCTTTATCTGGTATGTAATCTCTCTGATGTCCCCTGTATAATCGGGGTTGTGTTCCTCGGCGATTTTCCACAGCGTGTCCCCGGTATCAACAGCGTGGTAATCCCAACGTACCACTTGTGGTTTTATAAAACTGTGGACAATCATTACTATAAGCAGTACCCATAACACCGCAATAACCACACTAAATAAAAATTTCTTCTTCATAGTCACCCCACCAATCTAAGCAGTATTCCCAGCAGTGCTGTCGCCCCTGTTATCAGTCCTAACACAATAGCCGCGCATACGCAGCCTATCTTTCGTATTTCATCATGTTTCATATGCTTGTCCTCTCTTTCTGCACCGTGCGATATGATATAAATCCTTTGTGTTCCGCAGAACATATCGAGCCGTTAGGCATATCGAGTTCCATATGTTTTACATTTCTGAGCTGCTGTTCTAAGCTTCCCTCTAAGCCTGTCCACCGCTTCAATGTCACCCTTTGCCTTATATTCCTCAATTGCATTTTCAATCGCCATTATAAGGGACAAGTTATAATCCTCTTCATCTGTCCCCACGTTTCCCTCATACACTTCCGGCTCTCTCATCATTTCGCTCCTTAGAACAGAAACAATTCTGCAATAAGGGTAAACCTCCGCATTGCTCCATGCGTTCTCATTTGCTACAGCCCTTACCGAAGGATAATCTATAACTGCCTTTACAATGTAATGGTCATGCACCTTTCCCCTAACCTTACTGCATACATACCTTCCGTCAGGGTAACCTCCAGCCACCTTCTTACCAACTATGTACAGTTTTTCTTTCATTCCTTCCCCTCCAAAAATGCGTTTTTCCCAAATTCTGAAAAGTAAACTCTTATCCGCCTTCCACTAACAATGTTTTCTGCAAGTACGTATGACTTGTATCGCCTTTTCAGATTATCACTCATAATATGTACGCTGGTTACTTTGCCCCGCATAACCTTTCCCCTAACTATCACCCGTATCACATCATCAGGCACACACGGCAAAATATTTCTCACATCATTCACCGTACAGCACCACCTTTCCCGCATCATTGTCTATAAATGAATAATTAATATTTAATAATTAATAATTATTGTGAATTTTCGCATTACGCGAAAATTTTCCGAAATTATTCATCATTCACTCTTCATTATTAATTATCATTGCCGACCACGGCACAGCCCTGCACCCTCACTCAATCATCCTCAGGATGCATTCGGGCTCGGTTCTCCCTACCTCTTCACTCTTCACTATTCACTATTCACTACTTTCCCCTCTGCCCTCATAATTTTTATCCGCATAAATACTTAGCCACGCTGCCTATCGGTATCTTGCCGTCCACAACAACAATATGTTTATTCTCAATCATCTTCTGCAAATGCGTAAAGCTCACACCCAAAGCTTCCCTCGCCTGCTTCTTCGTCATTGTCATAGGGTATCTTTCCGCTAAATACATAAGCATTTCCCTATACCCTTCTCTTTCCCTGCTCATATTTTCACCGCCTTTCCCATACTACTTACGGAAAGTGATAAGTAATAGTGAAAAAGTAATAAGTTTGGTAGATTTTCGCATATTTTTCTGCAAGGAACCACGTTTGTAACATCAATTCACCTTCACCACTCTTACGGTGGCTCGTCTCATTGCGTTACGGCACAGCCCTGCACTCTCACTTAATCATCCTCAGGATGCATTCGGGCTCGGTTCTCCTTACCTCTTCACTCTTCACTATTCACTATTCCCTACTTTCCCCCTACGCGCTTTCTCTGAACATATTCGGGTCAATTCCAAGAGAACTGCATATAATAAGAAATTCTTCCGCGGTCATCTTCCTGCCGTTTCTCAATATTTTAGAGATAGTATCTGCCGGGATTCCCGTTTTTTCCGAAATAAATATCTGTTTAATACCGTTTTCTTTTACAAAATCGTTCAGCTTCTCATTTATTGACATATATTTTCCTCCTTTGTAAATCTATATTTTTTAGACTTCATATACAATATAACCTATGTTTTTTAGATTGTCAATACTTTTTCGCAATTTTTATCTATGTTTTTTAGATTTTTCTATTGACAAAAGCTTTTGTTCAGTTTATATTGATAATAGAAATTCTAAAAATTCAAGAAAAGGTGGTGTTTATAATGTCAAGACAGTACATTGCAAACACATTAAAGCGCTTGAGAGAAGCGCGCGGTCTGACTGCAAACGAAGTCGGAGTATTGGTAGGTAAGAGTGGAAAAACGGTAAACGCATGGGAAAACAACAGGGGACAGCCCGATGCAGAAATGTTAATCAAGCTGTGCGATATTTATAATGTTGAAGACATCCTCGCTGAGTTTAAAGCGGATATGATTGATATACATTCTATCGAAAAACACGAAGCTATTACGCTTACTCCCCATGAAGAAAAAGTAATATCCTCTTACCGTAATCATCCGGAAATGCAGCCTGCGGTAGATAAAGTTTTAGGGATAGATACACCCGAAGAAAAAATCACTGTGTTCAGGGCTGCACGCTCCGATAGCGATATTCCTTCCGGTGAAGTAGAAATGCCAAAAACCCAATTGGATAAGCTCAAATCATTACCTACAGTAACTTCCGATGACGAAATCTAAAAAATCAAAATGGCGTTAACCGTTAGCTGGTTAACGCCATTTTGTATATTTTTATTGCGTTTTTGTATATATTATGGTAAAATATTACCATAATCCACAATAAGGAGCTTTTATTATGGAATATCTCTTCCCCTCAGCCTTACCCTTGTCAATTAACTACATTCGTGCAATTGCTACTGTCCTTAGTTTAATTACAAGTAGCTCCCTCGTTCTCCTCATAATTTTTATTATACGAGATTTGGTTACGAAACGAATCAAAAGTTCCACCACTTTGGCTTTTTTAACCTTTTCAACCGCATTGACATCATTACTTGTGGTAAGTTTATACTGCCTGCTAAATTTAATACCTCATGAATTCTTTAGCATTAAGCATAATATATTCGTTTCTATATTGTTTTACATCTTATCAATACCTGTATATCTTTTACTTGACGGCATTATGGATTTTTTAGAACGAAGAGAACTCAAGTCATTTAACTTATTCGTGTGCCTTGTAGAGAACTTAGATTTTTCAAATACCCTCGTTTTTCAGTATACAAGTAATTCATTTCGTGCTCTGCAATATTTATATATAGTCTTGGTTTTATGCTCGATCGGAACACGTATTATAGATATTTGTACGGGGCATTTATGGTCCATTCTTCTTTTACTGATAGAAGTCCATTTTACAACACGCCCTTTCCTGATGAGTGCATTCCGAAACAAGAAAAATTCTATTTCCGTTCTCAATACTTCTTCGGACTATAACATTTAGCAACACCTAAAAAAGCCTTCCGAAATTCCGAAAGGCTTTAACTTTTTCTTGCAATATTATATTGATATGTGTAAAATAAAGGTATAAATTGTAAAGGCTGTGTTAATATGAAAAACTGTATCTTAATTATTTCCTGTTTGTTGGTAATCTTGTCTTTAACTGCGTGTTTCAATGGCAGCTACGAAGATGGCTATTCCGAAGGTTTCGATTCCGGATATGAAAGGGGCTATGATGATGGTTACAACGAAGGTGAAAATGCCGGATACGAAGATGGCTATGAAAACGGTGAAGAAAACGGATATTATTCAGGACTCGAGGAAGGGTACGACAACGGCTATGATGATGCTTGGTACGAATTAACCGGAGAATGTTAGTAATGAAAAAGTTTACATGTCTTATAATCTTAATATTCATATGTATGACCATTCCCATTTCCGCCTGCCCTCAGGCGGCTTTTATTTTCTATGACTCCAGTAAAGTCACTTTAATAAATTTAATATTGAGATTTTATTTCCGCATGCATTAGGCGTTTATCGGCAGTGCTTAATCCTTATTCATTATCTGCCTCTTCGTTTCGGATCGTCCATTTGGTCTTTGCTCAACAGAAACTGCCATCACAAAAAAGAGGACTCCTCCTTCGAGGAATCCCGCTTAGTTCAGTAATTTACAATACTCGAATGCATGCATCTGCCAACTGCAAAGCTTTTAACGTGTTTATTTCTATTTGTGTAGGCGAACCGTGCACTTCAGCATGATATTGATTTCTAAAATTATGAGTCGCTATCGGATACGTTTCGCAATCTCTACATTCCCCTGCCGTAATTTTTACAACCCCTATAATCTTTCCAAAAAACTTATTCTTCAACACTTCCAGTATGGTCTGTTCGTCTCTTTCACCATCACGTTCAACAGATGCGCCTTTGTCATCCATAAACAATGCAGGCAAAGTTTCTCCGTCCTCGTCGAAAGAGTCTGGCATGGTAGTCAATGCTGCACGATACAAAACTTCACTATCTTCTATGACTTTTTTATCCATTGAATTCCACCACGCCATTTATAATATTCTCGAGATATGAGTCACCTTCAAACTGCTTAACCGTAGCCTTATTATACTGCCCCTGAGGAACATTAACCATTTCAACTCTCGTTACAGTAACTTCAAAAGCCAAAATACTACCATCAGTTTTTCGGTATTCCATATAAAGGCTGTTCCTTCCAGTTGGAGCTATTTTAGGCTGAGTCGGAACATTTTTTATAACTTCGCGAAAACGACTAATGGCTTCGGCTGTAAAAGCTCGGCCACCATTTCCATTCCAATTTTCATCAAATTCTGCCATTAAGTCTATTTTTCTCAAATTTTTTTGTTGCATTGCATCCACTACTATTTCATTCCCCTTGATGCAGTTTTCATTACTATAACGTATGTAGTGAATTTGTTCTATATTACTTTCCTGTGCATATGTGTTAACAGGCATAATTGTCGCAACAGTTGCTACTAATAATGTTGTCAAACGAGCAACTTTAAATACATTAGGCCTTTTCGTGTCAATAACTACATTTACATTTTTACTCATATCTTATCTTCCTTCGCAATTCTAACAGCAATAGGAGCTGAATAAATTTCCTCTCCGTTAATGCGAATCCTTGTGAAATAAACACCTTCCGTTTGGAAATTGATATTTTTCAAATCCCAAGACATTGTAAATGCAATTGGCAAATCCATTTCAGCATCTATGGGAGGCAGATTTACTTCTCCAGTACCAACTATATTATTGCCATCCTTTTCAGAAAATAGCAATTCAATTGTATCTTTTGATGTGAAACCTTCTTCGTTAAATACTGAAAGCATTATGGAAAAAGACAAATTCCCTGGTATGTTTTCCATTACTATCTGAGATATTACATTTTCTGCATCAACGTGTAGTGGATTGTCTTCATGGCGTTTTACATTTGCACAATACATAAAATTTGTTACACTTGCCATATTAACACCTCCTATATATGTATTGTATCATACTACTTGGTCCCTTCTCGTCCCATCTCACATGACACCTAACTACTTTGATTTTACATCAATTAGACACCCATTTCAACTATTTTGAATAAATTTTTTTCATTTTTTATAAAATTTTAGATTTTTTTAGAACTATTGCCTAAAAAATTTTGATTTTCTTTATTTTTCTCAATCCACTCCCTGTTTTATAAGGTACCCGGTATCATTTCACTCCATTCATTCTCGCAGACCACGGCACAGCTGTCCGCACTCACTCCTTCATACACCGGATGCGTTCGTTCCTCCATTCCCACTCCATTCAATACCTATCTTGCCTTATATAATCCTTAAAGTTTTCCCACACTTTTCTTTCAAGAGGAGATGAAAGAAACTTATTCCTTTCATACAACACTTCCATCCGCTTCGCCCGATGTTCCGCCGCAGTTCTACTTAATCCGCAAACCTTTGCAATTTCTTCCGGGCTGTGCAATCCCATTCCCCATAACACGCACGCAGGAGAAAGCAACCTCACAGCAAAGCTGTCCGCATCAATTTCTTCCTGTTGACGAGAGCCTTCCCCTTGAGGGGAAGGAGGACCGCTTGCGGTGGATGAGGTGTTCAAACACGCAAATGTTCTTTGGTGAGCCCCTTTAAGCTCATGCCCAAGGAAAATATGCCCCATCTCATGGGCTATTGTAAACCGCCTCCGCCCAGGGTTTTCTTTATCATTGTACACAATATACCACTTGCCATTCTCCAGTATGCTCATTCCGCTTACACCTGCAGGCAGCATATTTGCCTCTCTATTCTTCACAATAGTAATGCCGTTATTTTTTGCAATCTGCGTAAGCGGCACAGGCAGCTCCTTTATTTCATTGTCAATCAGCACCTGCCACGCCGCATTTCTCGCCTCTTTGTACCTGTTATACGGATTATTGTACATAAAAAATCACCTCTACGTTAGTGTAACATAGAGGTATAAAATATATGTTTTATATAATTTTAAATAATATATTGATATTTAAACCAACTTTGTGTAATATAAAAATAAGAGGGTGACAATATGATAAAAAGAAAAGACGGTCGGTGGCACAAATATATTACCGTTAGCGGACGAAGAATTTATTTTTATTCAACCGAAAAAAGTGAAACAAAAGCTGACCAGGACATTTCTCGTCAAATTCTTTTGTATAAAGAATCTCAATACAAAGAAAAACATAATTTTAAATTACTTGCTGATGCAATGCTTGAAGAAAAGGAAGCTGCTGTATCACACAGCACATATCAATCATACAAATTTGCTCTTCTGCACCTCGCTCCATTCTTTGATAAGTATATTGAAGATATTACACCACTTATGCTTCAAAACCTGTTAGACTCTCTCGCAAAGCAGAAGTTGAGCTACTCTTCTATCCACAAATCAAAAATAACTTTCGGCTTAGTGTTAGATTACGGAATCCGTCAAGGTCTAACGCTTTCTAACTATATGCGCTCAATTAGACTTCCCAAATCTCTATCAAAACCACATATTGCAACTCCTGCCGACGATGTTATTAAAGCAATAAAAGACTCTGTAAATACGACATCATTTGGTCTTTGGGCGTTCACACTCCTTTGCACAGGCCTCCGCCGAGGCGAACTCGCCGCCCTTCAGGTAAAAGATATTGATTTTTTTACGAACACAATCTCCGTATACCGTTCTGTAGAGTATATTGATAACAAACCTCACCTAAAGGACTCTCCAAAAACAGCCAGCGGTATACGTAAAGTCCCCCTGCTTTCAATGCTTCGCGAACCACTCTTTGAACATTGCAAAGAATTACCCCAGGATTACTTTGTTTTTTCCGGAGAAACTCCCTTCCTCGCCTCTACAATAGTAAACGAATGGGATAAATACCAAAAAGAAATAGGCGTAAAAGTCAATCAACACCAATTAAGACACGCATATGCCAAACTTCTTTACCGTTCCGGTGTAGATGTCAAAACAGCTCAAGGTCTGCTTGGGCATAAAAACTTTCAGGTGACTATGGATATATACACGGAATTTGACAAAGAACTCACTACAAATTCAGCCAATAAACTAAATACATTTATGGATACCATTTTATAAATATTAAAGTCTTAAGTCACACTTAATTTTGACACCTTTTTGACACCCTTTAATGCGTAATTTTACATAATTTTAACTAATTTTATATAACAGGTATACAGAAACAAAAAACACGATAAACCCCAGAAATACTGAGTTTATCGTGTTTTTTGCTGGTGAGACACGGGGGAATCGAACCCCCGACAACTTGATTAAAAGTCAAGTGCTCTACCGACTGAGCTAGTGTCCCATAATGGCTGGACCGGCGGGATTTGAACCCACGAATGCCGGAGTCAAAGTCCGGTGCCTTACCGCTTGGCTACGGTCCAAAATAAAAGAGCGTGCATCGCTCAGGACCGGTTTGCGGTAATCCCGGTAAAACCGGTTTCCAATTTTAACAAGTGGGGTGGATAATCGGATTCGAACCGATGGCCTCCAGAGCCACAATCTGGCGCTCTAACCAACTGAGCTATACCCACCATATATCAGTGTGAAAAAACACCAATAAATAAAAATGGCGTGCCTGCGGGGACTCGAACCCAGGACCTACTGCTTAGAAGGCAGTTGCTCTATCCAGCTGAGCTACAGGCACGTATTGGAGCGGGTGATGGGAGTCGAACCCACCTAACCAGCTTGGAAGGCTGGAATTCTACCGATGAACTACACCCGCAAATCACCTTTACTTCAAGGACCTTTGTTATTATAGCAAATGTGATTGGTTTTGTCAAGATATTTTAATCAAAATTTTCTATTTTTCGTTTGCTGAAATTAACCCCATAATTACGGCACCAAATAAGGTCCCACCTGAAAATGCAAGAAAATATAACAAAAGCAACACCCCTTAATATAATATTCCCATACGGTTAAATTGTTTCTTAACCTTTAAGATTTTATACATAAAAAGTGATTTGTTTTCTCTTTGCATAGTTTTTGTATGGATTGCATACCTTATCACTCAAAAATCGGAAGAAAGGCTATCCCCTTCTCCCGATTTTTGTTTTAAATTAATGCAAAACAGTTTATGCTTTACTCTACCGTTACGGATTTTGCAAGATTACGAGGCTTATCAATATCTCTTCCCCTGGCAAGTGCCGCATAATATGCGATATACTGTGTGGGAACAACAGATACAATAGGTGTGAGAAGCTCATGAACATCACGGATAACAATTTTATCGTCATGCGAAGAAAGTGACTGAGCTGAAATAGTCAGTGTCTTTGCCCCTCTCGCCTTTACTTCTTTTATATTACTTCTTGTGTTAAGGTTTATGCTTTCCTGTGTGATTATAGCAATAACAGGTGTGCCCTTTTCAATAAGGGCAATTGTGCCATGCTTAAGTTCGCCTGCGGCGAAGCCTTCCGCCTGGATATAAGAAATTTCCTTAAGCTTAAGTGCCGCTTCAAGGCAAACGTAATAGTCAATTCCACGTCCGATATAAAAGGCATTGCGTGAAGTATTAAGATATTTTTCAGCAAGATACTTGTATGTTTCCCTCTCTGAGCATACAGTTTCAATTACATTTGCTACCTTGGAAAGCTCGTACTTAATATCCATATCATATACCTTTGAAACGCAACGTGCCAGAATTGCAAGAACTGCAATCTGTGCCGTATACGCCTTCGTAGATGCAACTGCAATTTCAGGACCTGCATAAAGCAAAAGGGTATGGTCGGCTTCTCTTGAAAGGGTTGAACCCTTAACGTTTGTAATAGTGAGTGCTTTATGACCCATAGCCTTTATCTTCACCATAACAGCCCTTGAATCTGCAGTTTCACCGCTTTGTGAAATAAAGATAAAGAAGGGGCGTTCGCTTAAAATAGGTGTGTTATGAACAAATTCGCTTGCAATATAAGAATCTGTAGGCTTACCTGCCATTTTTTCGATAAGCTGTTTGCCTACCAAGCCTGCATGATAGCTTGTTCCGCACGCAATAATATAAACCTTATCACATTCACGCATATCTTTCAAAATGGCTTCATCAACACTTATTTCGCCATCACTGTTTGTATATTCCTTAATAAGCCTTCTGATAACAGCAGGCTGTTCTTCGATTTCCTTAATCATAAAGTGAGCATAAGTGCCCTTTTCTGTATCGGATAAATCAAGCTCCGCACGGAAAGGTTCGCGAACAATATGCTTACCGTACTGTGTATATATTTCAACACTTTCCTTAGTTATAATAACATATTCTTTGTCCTGAATTTCAAAGAAAACATTTGTATTTGCAATCATTGCCATAGAGTCGCTGCCTATCATGTTAAATCCTTCGCCCTTACCGATAAGAAGGGGTGACTTATTTTTAACGGCATAGAGCACATCAGGTGTTTCCCTGTCAATAATCGCAAGGGCATAAGAACCCTGAATTTCGCTTATAAGGTGACGTATAGCCATAGGTGTATCTTCGCCGGAGGCAGTGAACTTATCTAAAAGCCATGCAATAATTTCAGTATCTGTTTCACTTTTAAACTCAACGTCTTTAAGGTACTTACTTCTTAAAAATTCTTCATTTTCAACGATACCGTTATGCACGAGGATAAAGCGTTCACTAAAATGGGGATGTGCATTATCTTCAGTTGGTTTACCGTGAGTTGCCCAACGTGTATGTCCAATGCCCTTTGTTCCCGTAACATTCTGTCCGTTATCTGTCTTTTTATAAAGATTTTCAAGCTTGCCAACGGCTTTTGTTATAGTAACCTCATTACCGTTACAAACAGCAATACCGGCACTGTCATAACCGCGGTATTCAAGCTTACTCAGACCTTCCAATAAAATAGGTGCAACCTGTTTTTCCCCTATGTAACCTACTATTCCGCACATTGTCCATTATTCCTTTCAATAATAAATTTGCGTATGCATTTAACAGCTTCTGTAATACAAAAAGCCAAATCCTCTTTTTTGATAAAGAAATCGCCGTTTCCGTTATCTTCGGCATAAGGCAGATGGATGAAAACGCATCTTATATCACGTTTTTCCTCATCTGCACGTTTTAAAACGGTGTACAACAAGCTATTGCACACAAAGCCTCCGGCAAAAGAGCTTACCTGACAGGGGAAATTTGCATCGGCAATACAATCTGCAATACATTTTACAGGCAAAGTTGAAAAATATGCCGTCTTGCCGTCTTTATACAGCTTATCACCGTAAATAACCCTGCCCTTATTATCAGGCATTTTTGCCAAAGCGTAATTTATACCCACTGCCTCAACAGAGATTTCCTTTCGTTTACCGGCCTGACCTAAGGCAATAATACAACAATCGCCATTTTGTACAGCCATATCAAAAGCAATATTTCCACATTCATTATATACAGTAGGTACCACTTTTTTGTCTATTATAACATCTTCAACCTTTTGAGGCAAGAGATTTAAAACAATTTCCGATGAATTTGTGTCCTCACCGCCAAAGGGGTCAAAGGCAGTAATTAAAAACCTCATCATTTATCACCACACTCAGAACATATTCCATAAAGAGAAATATCACATTTTTCAACCTTAAATCCCATTTTTTCAAAGTTTGCTTCTACTGCATTATTATCATCCGGGAAAATATCAATAAGATTATTACAGCACTTACATAAAAAATGGTAATGGTTTGTCATGTTTGCGTCAAAACGGGAGGAATTGTCAGTGTATAATTCCCTTGCAAGACCACATTCAATCATAAATTTCAAATTACGGTAAACTGTTGCCAAGGATGCATTTGGAAATTCTTTCCTGAGTTCTTCATAAACCCACTCTGCCGTTGGATGAGTATTGGTGGACTGCAATATTTTTATTACAGCATCTCGTTGCTTACTGTTTTTAACTGTAGCCATCCAATCGCCTCCTTTTAATATATCATATCACAATATGTGTTCAAATTCAACATTAAATGATAATGCTTATCATTTTGTTTTTTGACAATTTTACTTATATGCTGTATAATACATAAAAGAGGTGAGAAATTTGAGAAAAAATCGCAATATTGCATTTTTTATTCTGATAATAGTAGTCATTTGTATGTTTACAGGTTGCAACAAAACATATACTGCCAATGGTGAGCTTTCTGTCCATTTTATTGATGTAGGTCAGGCAGACTGTGAGCTAATAGAGCTTCCCAATGGGGAAAATATGCTTATAGATGCCGGCAACAACTCGGATAGCGACCTTATTTTAAGTTATCTTGAAAATCTTGATATTACTAAAATTGACTATCTTGTAGGTACTCATCCTCACGAGGACCATATAGGTAGCCTTGACACTATTATTAATAACTTTGAAATTGGAAAGTTCTACATGCCCGATGCAGAGGCTGATACAAAAACCTACCGTGATGTTATAAGCGCCGCCGAAAGTAAAGGTCTTGAAATCATACCAACGTATGCCGGCACAACAATTTATGAAGATTCTGACCTTAAAATCAAAACAGTTGCACCTGTAAGAGACTACTCTGACTTAAATAATACAAGCATTGTTATCCGCCTTACATACAAAAAGTCCTCCTTCCTTTTCACAGGCGATGCCGAGGAGAAAAGCGAAAGGGATATAACTGATGATGTTTCCGCTGATGTATTGAAGGTTGGACACCACGGTTCCTACACAGCCACATCGGATTTATTTTTAGAGCGTGTTGACCCGATGTATGCGGTGATTTCCTGCGGCATGGGCAATAAGTATGGTCATCCTCACGCAGAAACAATTTCAAAACTTTACGATAACGACGTAACGGTTTACCGAACCGACGAAATGGGAACAATTATCTGCACCACTTCGGGCGGTGGACCTGCCGACTACAAATGGAGGAGCGAATGATGTCTTTATACGAAAACTGCACCCTCTGCCCCAGAGAGTGCGGTAAAAACAGGTTTAACACTGTGGGCTTCTGCGGCGAAGGCGCCACCCTCACCGCCGCCCGTGCCGCGCTCCATATGTGGGAGGAGCCGCCCATTTCAGGCACTAACGGCTCGGGTACCGTGTTTTTCTGCGGCTGCAATTTAAAGTGTGTGTACTGCCAGAACTACTCCATTGCCCATAACCAAGGCGGCAAAGAAATTACAGCGAACAAACTTAGTGATATTTTCCTTTCATTGCAGCAAAAGGGCGCGCACAATATAAACCTTGTGACCCCCACCCACTTTGTGCCCCATATAATTCAAGGGGTAAAGCAGGCAAAAAAATGTGGGCTTAATCTTCCCATAGTGTACAACACTTCAGGCTATGAAAAGCCCGAAACAGTTAAAATGCTTTCATCTGTTGTTGATATTTTCCTTACGGATTTTAAATATATAAAACCCGAAACAGCACAAAAATACTCCAATGCAAAAAACTATCCCTATTATGCAAAAGCATCACTTGCCGAAATGGTCAAAATCGCACCAAAGCCCATAATCGAAAATAACATTATGAAAAAAGGCGTTATAGTAAGGCATTTGCTTCTGCCCGGGCATTTAATCGAGGCAAAGATGATTGTAAAATATATTTACCAAACCTACGGCGATAACGTTTACATAAGCCTTATGAACCAGTACACCCCCGTAAGAGAGCATAAAGATTTTAAAAACCTTAACCGCACCGTTACCGATTACGAATATAAATCACTTGTAGAGTATGCCTTAAATTTAGGCGTAAAAAACGCCTTTATTCAAAAAGGCGAAACTGCAAAGGAAAGCTTTATACCTTCCTTTGACTTAACGGGAATATAAAAAAACAAGAGCATTTTCATTTTTCAATGATATGCTCTTGTTTTTTAACTCTCAAACGAAAATATATAATACGAACACAGCTTTGGGTCATACCATTTTAAAATTCAAAAAGCAGTATGCCTTTTAAACAGTTAGCTTTTTTATTATTGCAAATCAACAAAACAGTTTTCAAATAGCGGTTCCATTTCTTTTACCTTATCCCAAACCATTATTTTAACTGTATCTGCATCGGTATAATCCGTTATAGGACTATTAAATACATTTTCTCCTTCCGAAATGTTAACAGTTTCCGTCTTTACTTCAAGAAGCTTTCCACTTTGATATAAGGCAACAATGATAGAAACATTTGTCACTTTTTTTGCACTGTCAATAATAATACTGTTGGTTTCTTTGTCAAAACTTATAATTTCATCATATTGATTTTGAAGAATTACAAAGTCACTGTTTCTGCCCGCTTTGTTAAGCTCAACGTAATACACAGCATCAGTTTCAAAGGGCACTGTAAAACTTATCGGTGCAAGGTCAAGTGTTCCAAGCTGTTCTGTAATTGTAATTGTATCAATAATTTCACCGTCATGTCCGCCCCTTCTGAGGGTTGCTGTAACAGCTTCAACTTGGCTGTAGCCACGGTTTACCACATCGCCGTAAATAACAGCGTTGCCATCGGTATCGATACCGTAGCCAAGATTTTCCAGTGAAGTATTTTCATAATTTAAATATACTTCGGTTGAATTGTCACTGTCGTCATAATCGGCAACGTCTATCGGAGCAACAGTTAAAATTACATTATGGGGATTAAAATCATCGTCACCCAACGGATAATACGCTGTAAAGTCTAAAGTTTCTCCCGGCAAAATTGCTTCCTCGCCGTATGTCGTTGCAAGAATGTTTCCATCTTCGTCAGATACCTGAACCATATAATTATCTACCGTTAACTCACCGTCGTTTATAACTTCAACATAAAATTCAAGTGTATTTCCCGGCAAAATTAATTCTTCATGGTAAAATGCTTCACCGATAGAAAGATTATAAGTAGGTGTCACCTCGATCAATGCAAGATCTGTCTGTCCATAGGGACTTTCCGAATAAATATCACCTGTTATTTCTGTTTTATTAACTATGAATTTCATCTCACCGGTTTGCGAGAATGTGCCGGAATAGCTACTTATGTTAGACTCAAGCTGTGTAAGTGCAATACTTTCGCCCCAGCTATTGCTTTTGGAATCATACATAACAGCATAAAGCTCAGTTATTAATGAATCCGAATTGCAGTATACAACAGCACTGTTATTTCCGTCCGATATAACGCTGAATCTGTCTGTAGAAATCGACTCAACTATAATTTCACTCGTATTATTCGCCAAATCATATTCCACAACATTTCCGTTTGAATAATAATATAATTTGTCGTTTGCAAAAACAGGCTTAGAGTCAAGAACATCATTATTTGTCAAACGAGTATTATTCAGATATATTTCTTTATCCGTATAGTCTTGCTGGTCTCCGTCAAGGTCTATTGAATATGCAATATATGTATTGCCGTTATATTTATACCCATCTAAGCTGTCTACCGGCATCAATTTGCTTGCATAAGCTGTAGCTTCACTCCATGAATTACCGAAAAGTGTGCTTGTCATAATTGAATATGTATCTGTTTCAGCAAAAATGTTATTGGAGGAGTTTTGCACCCATGCAATTTGTATGTTACTTTCATCGCCGAAAATTTTTGGCAGCATATCAATATATTCATTGTCGGTAATATTTGCAATATTACCGAATGAAACGCTTTCTTTATCAAACACTGCTGCCGAAATTTCCCAAACCGTAAACATCTCTGATATATCAGCATTATCGTTTAATTCAGCAGATGCATTTACCCATGTAATATATGCCACATCGTTAATAACCTCAAGATTTGGTGAATAATCGCCTGTGCCATCATTATCAATCTGTGTAGGCTCGCTCCATACAGCTCCGTCATAATAGGAATACAGCAAAGTCGTTCTGTTTATGGCTGTTCTTTCACTGTCATCATCAAGCCATACCGCAAGCATTGTACCATCGGAAAATTCGACGAGCTGCGGTTCAGAATATGTATACACATTGGTTTTTAATGTATGTTCAATTTTATTTTGCGGTGCAAATTCGAAAAGCTCTGCCGTGTTATCATTTGCCGTAAAATAAGACTCATCCTTTGCATAGCTTCTGTCTATCAGTGAATATTCGGCTGTATTATAAAAATCAATCTCATCAAGCATCATCATATTTACTCTTGTTGAGGGATGATCCCAAATAATTCCTTCCGCAAACTTAAAGTCTTTATCTATTATCGTAACAGGGCCTGCAAAAGCCTTGACATAAGCACCGATTGAACCGCTTACCGCAACATAATCTTGTTTATTGACATAGATATCCCAGTCAACCCCGATATTTCCTTTTAAACCTCCGCTAACGCCTACAACACCACTGGCACCTAAGCCCACACCGCCTTTTAATGTAACATCGCCGCTGACAGTTCCGTTAGGTTTAAAATTCTTGGCAGTTTCGTTTAAATATAAACTTACCATAGCTTCAATTTCGCCCTTTAATTCCGCTTCCCAATACAATGGCGGAACAAGTATTATTTGTGAGCTTGCGGAAACTTTAACTGACGGATTTACTCCAACACCGCCGTCTAATACGGAAACTTTTCCGTTTGAATCAACATAGCCCTCTAAATATCCTATTACGGTAAAGTCTGCGTCAAATCCAACTTTTGCAGTATAATTATACTTTGCTTTCATCCACTTGGTTTTCAATTTTGAAAAGCTGTATTTATCAGCCGAGTTTTTAAAGTTGTCCTTTATATTTTTAAATAAATATTTTGTTTCCTTGTCTAAGTGTTCTGTCCACTTTCCGTTTACATTTTCTGTAAAGCTATATTCTTCGCTTGCTTTTTTTACATCTAATCCAAGAACAGCATAAAATTTATTATCTTCAAAGGTTACTGTAAGGGGAATCATGGGAACATCCAGTCCGACTTCACCTCCGCCAATAACCGGCACACTGTTAGGTATTGTAGCTGTTACAGAGTCGCCGAAAGACAATTTGTAATCGTTAAGCACATTGTTTAAACCGCCGCCTGCTTTAAATTTCAGCTTTTTCTTTGTTGTATTACCTTCCGTATCTTCTGCAACTATATATATTGATTTCGATACATCAAAATTATTGCTTAAAACAGTGGTAAGGGAAGTGCCGCTAAATTCAACCCGCCTTGCCTCCTGCATGAGATATATTTTATTTTGTGACCCGCTTTTCCATACCACCTCAGCCTCTAATGTGATTTTGTCGGAAGAAGTAATATCTATGGAATAATCAGTTGAATATACATCTGTATCGCCAATCCATACAGCCTGAATAATAGGCTTTTTACCTGTATTTTTCTGCAAGTAAATTTTATTTGACTGCTTTGCCCTATCTGCCGTCAATGTTCGGGTAAGGTATTTATCTTTGCTGACTGTAATATTGCTTCCGTCATTTTTTATTGTAACAAGCCCTTTTTCATTTGTTATTTCTGCCGAAGCATTATTTGTAACAGACGCATTTTTGGAAAGTATGTACGAATCACTTGCTTTACTGCTGTCGTTTTCATTTTCATACACAATAAGCTGTATTTTTTTCGTTACTGCATTATTTATACTGCCTGTTTTTCCCGCACTTGCACCGGTTGGTTTAAAATGGATTGTTGCTTGAGTAAGGTCATCATTAGAGCTTCCGATACTTATATTTGCCCAATCATCTTCGCTGCCGATGTAGTAAATATCAGTTAAATCCCAGCAAACATCGAACGCAGAATCCCCTATACTCGTCACGCTATTGGGGATTGTGACGCTCATTAAACTGCTGCAATAACGGAACGCACCATCCCCTATACTCGTCACGCTGTCGGGGATTCTCACGTTCGTTAAACTGCTGCAACTATCAAATGTATACATCCCTATACTCTCAACACCGCTGCCGATTTTTACGCTCGTTAATCTGCTGCAGAAAAAAAATGCATCATCCCCTATACTCGTAACGCTGCCCGGAATTTTTATGCTCGTTAATCTGCTGCAACCTGAAAACGCACCATCCCCTATACTCGTCACGCTATCAGGGATTGTCACGCTCGTTAAACCGCTGCAAGCATAAAACGTAGATTTCTTTATACTCGTCACGCTGTCGGGGATTGTCACGCTCATTAAACTGCTGCAACCATAAAACGCACTATCCCCTATACTCGTCACGCTGTCGGGGATTGTTATCTCCTTTAAACTGCTGCAGAAACAAAACGCATTATTCCCTATACTCGTCACGCTATCGGGGATTGTGACGCTCATTAAACTTCTGCAATTATGAAATGCACACATCCCTATACTCGTCACGCCACTACCGATTGTGACGCTCATTAAACTGCTGCAACCATAAAACGCACTATCCCCTATACTCGCCACGCTGTCGGGGATTGTTATCTCCTTTAAACTGCTGCAGAAACAAAACGCATTA
>JBJDXJ010000041.1:22997-33183 GCA_051866635.1 Clostridia bacterium
TTCCCTATACTCGTCACGCTATCGGGGATTGTGACGCTCGTTAAACTGCTGCAACTATAAAACGCACCCTCCCTAATAATCGTCACGCTGTCGGGGATTGTTAACTCCGTTAAACTGCTGCAACTATAAAACGCACCATCCCCTATACTCGTCACGCTGTCGGGGATTGTGACGCTCATTAAACTGTTGCAACTATCAAACGCATTATCCCCTATACTCGTCACGCTGTCGGGGATTGTGACGCTCATTAAACTGCTGCAACCATAAAACGCATACATCCCTATACTTGTCACACCGCTGTCAATCACAACAGATTTGATAATTGACCGATTTCTGTACCACGGCACAGATGAAAAAAATTTCCAGACTGTCATACCACCACTGCCGCTTATTGTAAGGGTACCTTCATCGTCAAGTGCCCACGTTAAATTTTCGCCGCAAGTACCGCTTGCCGTTTCGGCAAATACCGGCATTGGCACTGTCAAAACGATGTTAAAAACCATGCAGAGTATTAGCACCGTACATAAAAACTTTTTCATAAAACTTCACCTCACTGAAAACTTGGTTTTAATATATCACAATTTCTATATTTTAGTCAATATAAATATATTATATTATGAATATATTTATAATATATTTTAAAATATTGATTTATATTATAATAAATCACGAGGTGATTTATGTGGCTAAAAATGTTATACGAATAAACAAAAAAGGCGAAGACGGCTACAAAGTAATATCCGTCCGTATAAAAGAAGGTGTATTAAAAAAGATTGACGATTTATCCGAGCAAAGCAACCGTTCCCGAAACGAACTTATAAATATTATCCTGGAAAGCTCCGTTGACGACGTGGAAATAAACTAAAATCCCAAGCAAAATTTGCTTGGGATTTTTAATATGCAAAACAGTAAACGGCTATATTTTTGCCGATAAGTTATGATTTAGTTGTTACACAGCTTGCCGTGCGGCAATATATAAATCAATATCCTCTATAATATAATTGCTGCCGGTAGTGTGCAATGCTTCAAAACAGCTTACTATATATTCCGAAACCTTATACTTACTAAAAATTTCTGCAACCTGCTTACCTGTGAGATTTTTTGCCGATTTATACTGTTCAATGCAAAAAATTAAAAAATTACCTTCTTTACTCACAATTACACCTCCTCCGGGAATAGAAAGCCGCCCGTTTTCTGTTCTTCGTCAAACATATTGAATAGCGTTAAGGGGCTTAAGTGCCACAATTTTGTTTCCTCCTGCTCTAAAGCTTCATACACTTTTGATTTATAGAATATATCCGATGCCTCTATTTCATCCCATGAATAGTTTTTCACAATCAGTTCAATTACAGCAGGAACTATTAAAATCAGCATTGCTTCAAACTTTTTCTTATCCATTAAAACTCCTCCTCCGGCACCGTTCCCGTAAATTTCAAATACGAAAATGCTTTTTCTGAGGCAAACACCATTTGATCATAAAGCTTTTTTACTTTCAACGCTTCAAGAGTTTGTTCCTTTGTCAACGCACCTGCCTGATAAAGAGTAAATGTTGTATATACGTCATCATTTGCTACCGGTCCGTAAATTATGTCGTAATTTTCGCCTTTATAATTTCCGGAACGGTTTGCGGCTACAAAGTCGAGCCATTCTTCATCAGGTGCATTAAACCTTAAGACTAAACATTCTTCAAATATTTTTTTCTCGTCAACCTCATATATTAAAACTTGCATTTTCCCCTCTTTTTTTCTTTTAAAAACCTTTTGGGCAAAATTAATCGCTTGCACCTTATTAGTTGTTGTATAAAAACCAAAGCCAAAATCAAGAAATCTGTTCTGCGGTATAAGTTTTGGTTGCCTGGCAACAATATTACTGCCGTGATAAACTATCATATGTTCCCCTCCAATGCCTTTTGTGCAATTTTCAATTCACCTTCAAGTGATTTTATCATCACTTCAATATGCTTCCTTTTTTCGATAAGCATTTCGATTTCTCCGGCATCTTTGCCAAGATATTTCGTCACTATTTTTTTACCGTCACGATATTTTAAGTAATAATACACCTTCCCGTTTTTGTCAACGGACGAAACACTCCCCTTTGGAAGACGGCTTAAAATACCCCTGTATTCATCAAGCATATACTCTATCCTGTGTTTTTCTTTAAGTATAGTATTAATTATCAAATTCACACCTATCACCTACGGTTATTATATACAACATTTCTAAAAATGTCAACCATTGTTGTAGACAACGGTTGAAAATCCATAGCTTTTGGCATAACCTTTTGTATAATAACATTTTTTGTAAAAAACAATCCGCTGATTACATTTCAGCGGATTGTTTTATTTCACCATGTTCTTTTTCAAAAGCGGCTATTCTCTTTTTAATCATTTGCTCAAGCTCTTTATTCTTTGTTCTGCCCTCATATTCTGCTATATAGCCAAGTTTTTCTAACAAAACAGGATTAATACGCAATGTGTATCTTGCCAAGCAATCTTTCATTTTGACGCCTCCAAAATTAACTATTGACATCATTATAGCGTCACAGTATAATTATATGTAATAATGAAGCAATTTTGACTCATAGTTTTTTAAAGGGCTGATATATTTGATTTGCACATTTGGCGGTGCTTACCAAAATGTTACGCCAAGGAAAAACCGTAATTAATTTGTCGGAATAATACATAAAGTCATTTTTGCTTTAATGTATAATCAAATACTTTTTTAACAGAAATATGAGAGGAGCTGTAAAAAAAGTCTCTAAAGAAATAAGTTAAGACCATTTGGGACAGCCCCCCTTTGGCAAATTGGGAGATAATTTGCCAAAGAAACCTTGCGAGGTTTTGTTGGGACAGTCCCGAAATGGTCTTTTTGTTATCTCAGAGCCACTTTTTTTTACAGCCTCTTTTAATATTCAAAACCGTAAACGGCAGCATTTTTGTCAAGTTTATTAAATGGATTTAACAAACTTGATTTACTTTTAGAGTTTATTAATTTTATATTACATTTTTCCAAAAAATCGCATAAACAATCGAGCTACACATACTTTTTCATATGCTTAATTGCACTTTTTTCAAGCCGTGACACCTGTGCCTGGCTTATGCCAATTTCCTCGGCAACCTCGGTTTGTGTTCTGCCACGGAAAAACCTAAGGTCAAGTATTTGTTTTTCCTTATCATTTAAGTGGTCCATAGCTTCCTTTAAAACAATATGCTCAATCCATGATTCATCATTCTTTTCATCGGACAGTTGGTCCATAACAAACACCGCATCACCACCGTCATGGTACACAGGCTCAAACAGGCTTATAGGCTCGCTTATTGCATCTAATGCAAAAACTATTTCCTCCTTGGGTTTCTCAAGTTCCTTTGCAATTTCGTCTATGGTGGGTTCTTTTCCGTTAAGATTTGTAAGCCGTTCTTTAATGCTCAATGCACGGTATGCCGTATCCCTTAAAGAACGGGATACACGTATGGAATTATAGTCACGAAGGTACCTTCTTATCTCCCCTATTATCATTGGTACGGCATAGGTGGAAAACTGCACCCCCTGCTCCGTATCAAAATTGTCAAGTGCTTTGATAAGCCCAATACACCCTACCTGAAACAAGTCGTCGGGGTTTTCGCCTCGGGAAGAAAACCTGCCTATAATACTTAAAACAAGCCTCAAATTTCCATTTATGAACTGTTCCCTTGCTGACATATCGCCTTCTTTTATTTTTACAAAAAGTTCTTCCTTTTCTTTAGCTGAAAGCACAGGTAATTTGGAAGTATTAACTCCGCATATTTCTACTTTATTTATCATAAAATCCTCCATAAGAAAGATATATTAAAATCTTTCCCACAGAGGATTTTTTTATTCCAATATAGGAAATTAGAAATTCCCTATATTGGAATAAAATGCATTTTATCATATTGCCGTGCGAGAATTTCCTCACATGCTCGGAAAATGCAGATGGCGTAACAAAGTGTTTGCTCCTGTGTTCGCTTTAGCTAAGCTAATGCCAAAGGTGAGGAGACACTTTGTTATTGTTCCTTACTCTTTACGCTTTTCCAATAATTCTCATTGGCAGATTCAATTTTATTTTTCCCGTAAATATAGTATTTTTTATTTTTTAATTTATCGGGTAAATACTGTTGCTCAACATAATTGTTCGGATAGGAATGAGGGTATTTATATCCAACACCGTGACCTAAACTTTCACTGCCTTTGTAGTGGCTATCCTTTAAATGGGCAGGCACTTCCCCCGTGTCACCTTTTGCAATATCATTCATGGCTTCATCAATTGCACAAATTGCACTGTTTGACTTTGGTGCTGTTGCAAGCATTATAACTGCCTCCGCCAAAGGTATCCGTGCTTCGGGAAGCCCCAGTTGCAGTGCCGCATCTACACACGCCTTTGTTATAACTATTGCATTGGGATATGCCAAACCTATATCCTCTGCCGCCATAACAAGTAATCGTCTGCAAACACTTTGAATATCACCGGCTGTAAGAAGTCGTGCCATATAATGAATAGCTGCATCTACATCGCTTCCACGGACAGATTTCTGGAATGCAGAAAGCACATCATAGTGATCGTCACCGTCACGGTCATGGCGGAAGCTTTTTTTACTTGTGGTTTCCTCCACTATTTCAAGTGTAATATTCTTTTTACCCTCACTATCCCACTTGGCGGAAAGTGCCGCAACCTCCAAGGTGTTCAACGCTTTTCTAACATCACCGGAACAGGTGTTTGCAATATGTTCTTTTGCATCGGGATTTATAGAGACATTATCCCCCATTTCACCCAAAGCTCTGTCAAGGGCAATAACAATATCACCGGGGCTTACAGGCGAAAATTCAAAAACCGTGCAACGTGACAATATGGCATTATAGACATAAAAGTAAGGGTTTTCTGTAGTGGAGGCAATAAGTGTAACCTTGCCGTTTTCAATACATTCAAGAAGGCTCTGCTGTTGCTTTTTATTGAAATTCTGTATTTCGTCTAAATACAACAGAACACCATCGGTACCGAAAAGCATTTCACTTTCCTGTATAACCTGTTTTACATCCGAAACGGAAGCGTTTGTAGCGTTAAGTTTATACAGCCTTTTATTTGCACGCTTTGCCGCAATGTTGGCAACAGTTGTCTTGCCGACGCCGCTGGGTCCGTAGAAAATCATATTAGGGATATTACCGCTTTCCAAAATGTTTCTTAAAACCTTCCCCTCGTCCAGTAAATGGTGCTGTCCAACAACCATATTCAATTCATCAGGACGTATCCTGTCCGCCAAAGGACTGCTCATAAAAATCTTCCTTCTCTTAAAAATCAAGCAAACTCAGGCTTACCTGAGTTTGCAAAAAAGCTGTTATCATTAGTAAAGAGGGTATTTGTCGCAAAGAGTCTTTACTCTCCGTCTGATTTCATCCTGCTTTGTTTCAAATTCACAAGCAGTAAGATACATCAAGTCCGCAATTTCTTTCATATCCTCTTCTTTGAAGCCACGTGTCGTAACAGCAGGTGTACCAACTCTGATACCGCTTGTAACGCCGGGCTTTTCAGGGTCAAAGGGGATTGCATTTTTATTAACTGTAATACCAACCTCGTCAAGGCGGTGTTCAAATTCCTTACCTGTCATATTAAATGGACGAAGGTCAACTAACATAAGGTGGTTGTCAGTTCCGCCCGAAACAAGGTCAAAGCCCTTGTCTAAAAGTGCTATGCTGAGAGCCTTTGCATTTTTAGCAATTTGATGCTGATAGTTCTTAAATTCTTCGGAAGATGCTTCTTTGAAGCATACAGCCTTAGCCGCAATAATATGCATCAAAGGACCGCCCTGTATTCCGGGGAACACAGCCTTGTTAATAGCCTTTGCATGTTCTTCTTTGCACAAAATAAGTCCGCCACGGGGACCGCGAAGAGTCTTATGGGTTGTAGTTGTAACGAAGTCAGCGTAAGGCACAGGAGAAGGATGAACACCTGCCGCAACCAAGCCTGCAATGTGTGCCATATCAACCATAAAATATGCGCCCACTTCTTTTGCAATTTCGCTAAATTTCTTAAAGTCAATCTCTCTTGAATATGCACTTGCACCTGCTAAGATAAGCTTAGGCTTACATTCGTGTGCAAGTCGTCTGATTTCTTCATAATCAATAACCTGTTCATCCTCAGTTACACCGTAGGGAACAATGTTAAAGTATTTACCACTCATATTAACGGGACTGCCGTGTGAGAGGTGACCACCATGTGCAAGGCTCATGGAAAGAACAGTGTCGCCCGGGTTTAAAACAGCAAAAAATACTGCCATATTTGCCTGTGCACCACTGTGAGGCTGTACGTTTGCATGTTCAGCACCGAAAAGTGCCTTTGCTCTTTCTATTGCAAGAGTTTCAACTTCATCAACGTATTCACAGCCACCGTAGTATCTCTTTCCGGGATAACCTTCAGCGTATTTGTTTGTAAGAGGACTGCCCATAGCTTCTAAAACAGCTTCGCTTACAAAATTTTCAGAAGCGATAAGTTCAATCTTGTTTCTCTGTCTTCCGATTTCACGTTGCATCGCTTCATAAACATCAATGTCAACTTCTTTAACTTTGTTAAATTCCATGGTAATTCTCCTTTGAAAAAAACTTGACTTCATTATAACTAATAATTCTTTATTTTTCAAGCACTTTGTGATAAAATATTGCATGAGGTGAGAAAATATGCGAAAAAAAGAACGTGCAACAGAATTTATAAAAATACTGGAGCACTTATATCCCGATGCAATCTGTTCCCTTGTATACTCCGACCCTTTCCAACTATTGTGTGCGGTACAGCTTTCTGCACAGTGTACCGATGCACGTGTTAACCTTACAACACCTTATTTGTTTTCAAAATTTCCCGATGCACTCTCCATGTCAAAGGCAAAATTGGAAGATGTGGAATTAATAATAAAGCCTTGCGGTTTTTACCACAACAAGGCAAAAAATCTCATAAACTGTGCAAAGCAACTTGTTGAGGAATACAACTGTACTGTTCCCGATAATATGGACGAATTGCTGAAGCTGTCAGGTGTAGGAAGAAAAACAGCCAACCTTATATTGGGCGATGTTTACCACAAAGGCGGAATGGTTATTGATACCCACGCAAAACGTATATTGTACCGCATGGGCTTAACAAAAGAAACTGACCCTGTAAAAGTGGAGTTTGACACTTCTCCCTTAATTCCTACAGATAAGCAATCAGAATTTTGCCATCGCCTTGTGTTATTCGGCAGAGATATATGTACTGCAAGAAAAACCTACTGCGACAAATGTCCCGCAAAGGATTTTTGCCCCAAGAATAAGTATAAGAATTGAGGCTGTAAAAAAGTATCTAAAGAAATAAGTTAGACCATTTGGGACAGTCCCCCTTATGGCAAATTGGGAGACAATTTGCCAAAGAAACCTTGCGAGGTTTTGTTGGGACAGTCCCGAAATGGTCTTTTTGTTATCTCAGAGCCACTTTTTTTAAGCCTCAATTAGTCTACATAAAAGCTTTCGCAAACTGATTTATATGTGCTTTCATTTAAAACACTTTTAAGTTCAATCACACTTTTAAATCCGCCATGACTTTCACGATATTCTATAATTCTATTTGCATAATTTGCACCTATTCCCGAAACGGACTGTAATTCTTTACTGTCAGCAGTATTGAGGTTTACGGCACCTGTCAATTTGCTTCCCTTATAAGGCACATAAATTTCCTGACCGTCATACACATACTCCGCCAGATTGATAGAGTCAAGATCGGCATTTTCCAAAAATCCGCCTACGTATTTATCAACATCCTTAACCCTTGTACCAATGGGAACAGAGTAAAATCCGCTGTTTAAAACTGCACCTTTTACGTGTATGCCCACAGTAGCCTCTGTTGCATCTTCGTACAATCGCTCCTCCTGTTTGGTATAAACAAAAGCCGTAATTATAATCGCCACTAAAAACGTTATCCATATTATAGTTTTTACAAGCTCTTTTCTCTTTATATTCTTATCGTCCAAGTCAATTAGTTTTGCCATTATATCGTATTTTCGTACACGCTGTCATGCTGTAGGTCAGAAGAGTTATACGCCGCTACAGCCAAAGCGTCACACCTTTCGTTATAATCATGCCCTGCATGTCCTTTTACCCAGATAAGCTCCACATCGTGAATTGCAAGCTGTTTAAGAACCCTTTCCCACAAGTCAGGGTTCAACGCTTTCTTGCCGTCGCTCTTTTTCCAGCCCTTATTTTTCCATGAATATACCCATCCGTTTTTGATTGCATCAACCAAATATTTGGAATCACTGTATAATTTAACCTTACAAGGTTCCTTTAAAGATTCAAGTCCAACAATTGCGGCAAGTAATTCCATGCGGTTATTTGTTGTCAATATAAAACCCTCACTCATGACTTTTTCGTGTCCGTTAAAAGTCAATATTGCACCGTAACCGCCTTTTCCCGGATTTCCGCTGCAAGCACCGTCTGTATATAAATTTACTTCCTTCATCTGATTACGTTCGCCATAGCCTTCAAAATAGAATTTTCATCGTCACGCTGAGGCTTTTCGGCTCTTACCAAACTCCAGCTTTCAGAGTGAGTCGTAGTGTCCCCGGCTTCCAAAAGTGTAAGAGGTGACAAACACTCCATTTCTGTATAGCCGTCACAAGTATAACATTCACAGTTACAGTTATTGTCAGGATACTGTACATTCTTTTCATAATCAAACTTTTTAACAAAAGCAGCATTATTTACAAAATAGACCATATATCCATGTTCGTTAATCACACCAAGCTTTGCCGCTTTGTCCGTATTTCTCTGGTCAACTGTGATAAATTCATCACCAATATAGAATCTTTCATCGTTCATAGGTGTATACTGCCAGAAGCAAACCCACTTATTTGGGAAAAATCCTGTATCTGTAACATTCTGAGGAATAACACAAAGACCGCCTGTCTGACAAACAGTAACTGTCCAGGGTGCAATCTTTGTTGCCCACGCACCATTGTTTGTAACGGAATGTTTAATGTCAACATCACCGTTTTCCTTCATGGTGATACATGTTGTATACTGCATAAAAGTCCATTCCTGCACAGGTGCTTCCAAAATGGCACCATTTTCGGTTATTGTACATTCAACCTTATAATCATCGGGGTAATATGTTCTGGGGTGGCGTTCGGGGCTAAGCCAAAGGCGATGACCACCTACAACGCACCAAGTATCACCCTTAAAAGGTGAGGCTGAAACATCGTTTGTATATTTGTTTTCTGTATCTTCAAAAAACATGTTTTCTTCGCCAACGTAAGCATAACGAACAATATAGGGACCACGTTCCAGCGTTGCAATAAGCTCCTTTTCACCGTTTGTAATTTTTAAACATTCACCATAATTTCCGTATGTAACTTTTGAAACTTCAACTTTACTCATAATAATTCACATAGCCTTTCTGCCACAAATAGTAATGAAATTTAATTTTTACGCACTTGTTGTGGCGGACAAGGCGTATAGTGTGAATTGTGTCCATGTGCGTTTTCTAAGCTTGCCGGGAACTTCTCGCATGGACAATCAAATCCTCCTTTAAACTATTATACAGTTATTATAACTGTATTAACTCTTTTTTGCAAGATAATTATTGACTAAATATTGAATTTGTGGTATTCTGTCTTGGTGTAAGGAGTTATTGAAATGACTAATCGTTTTATGCAAGAAGCACTGAATGAAGCATACAAGGCACTTGAAGTGGGCGAAATTCCCATTGGTGCGGTCATTGTAAGAAATGATGAAATTATTGCACGTGGCCATAATCTTCGCCAGACTATGCGTAATTCTCTTCTTCATGCGGAGATTGTTGCAATACAGAATGCTTGTAAGGTTATAGGAGACTGGCGTTTGGACGATTGTGACATTTATGTAACTTTGGAGCCTTGCACAATGTGTTCAGGTGCAATTATAAATGCACGGATGCGGCGTGTGTTCTTCGGTGCTTACGATGCTGAATACGGCGGTGCCGGTGGTAAGATTGACCTTTTTGCCCCGTGCTACTTTGGCAGTAAGACAGAAGTTTACGGAGGTATCATGGAAAAGGAATGTACAGATTTTTTAAATAACTTCTTTTCCGATATCCGTAACAAGAAAAAGAAAAAATCTGAATAGTGAAAGTTAAGCTTTCTCTTGAAAGTCTTAATATATACGGAGTGGTATCGAAGTGG
>JBJDXJ010000042.1:0-31746 GCA_051866635.1 Clostridia bacterium
ACCAAAAATCTTATATCTAATTCAAAAAAACTTACACACTTTTCTTGACAAAGCCCACCCCCGTCTCTTGCCTTTTTTTTACCGTCCTTTTATTTCAATATCCTTTGTCTCATCAATCTGTTCCTCAGGGTCAAAAATACTGTCCACATCCTCTTCCCAAATCTGGTCCTCAGGCATATCTGCCATTTCTGCATATTCGCGGTCAATCATCATGGAAAAAAGCTTTTCCGCTCCGGAAAGTTTATTATCCTTCATAATCTATACCCCTCTTTATTTACTCCTATTATATGCATAAACAGTACTATTATCCCACCAAAAGCCTCTTAGAATTATTCTCCCCCAAGGCGTTTAACGGCTCTTGGCAGTGCATCCTTTGCATTTCCCCAGGGTGCATCCTGATTTCTGTAATCGTATTTCTGTGTAAACCAATGTACATCTTCGTTTAATTCTTCAAGCCTTGAAGACTGCAAATTAAGTAACTCTCTCACAAATTCGTCCAATCTTTTTCCCGTCAATTCTTCCGCACTTGCCTTTATAACCATCTTAGTGTGAGGCAAACACAACCCCTTGCTTCTTCCGAATTTATCAGAAAACTCTTTTTCCTTATCCCAAAGGTAAACAAGGTTTTCAGCCGCCGATTCAATCTCACGATTGAGCTTATCGCATACCGCACAACTGCACACCATCTTGTCAAGCTCGTCCACTAACTTTTCAACGCTTTTCTTTGCACCACCTGAACCAAAGCCCGACACTTTAAAAAGCTTATTACGTTTCTTAAGTCTCCCTCTCACATCTTCCAAATGTGTGTCAAGCATCAACGCTAAAGACAGCCTGTTTCCTCTCTCATACAGTGCCGACAGATGTCTTGGACAGAAGCCACGATTATTTGTGATCATCCTGCATTCAGGCTCCATCATCGAAGGTCCTAAAAAATAATCAATATTGTTATCCTCCATAGTCTTTGCAACAGCACACATAATACAGTCGCAATCCTGCTCTAAAGCTTCCGTAAGCGGAATAGAATAAATTCTCTCTTTCATTTTTTCTCTCTCCTCAACAATTTCTATGAATTTATTCTATCACACCTACCATTCTTTTTCAACCTTAATTTTCCCCTTCACAAAAGCCTATTCAGCTTATTCTCTCTCTTATCCTTGCAATAATTTTCTTTTCAAGCCTTGACACCTGCACCTGTCCCATCTGTAAAACCTTTGCCGTCTGGCTCTGTGTCATCTCCTTAAAATACCTAAGCATAATAAGTTTTCTGTCTCTTTCCGGCAATGAATCAATTGCATTTTTCAAGTCCATTCTTTTTACCTTATCTTCCTCGCTCTCTTTTCCGCCAATAATATCCCCCAGCTTTACGCTTCTTTGTCCTTCCTCAAAAATTTCCCTTTCAATTGATTCCGGCGGCGTTGTGGACTCCAATGCAAAAACTGCATCTTCATAGCTTATTCCTATTCTTTGTGCAATCTTTTCCAGCTCACATTCTCCCTCTTCTCTTCCTATTTTTCTTATCATTGCGGCATTTTCTTTCGCACTCCTTGGCACCTTTATTATGGAATCATCTCTTATAAACCGCCTTATCTCACCTAAAATCATGGGGACCGCATAAGTCGAAAACTCCACTTCATAATCTAAATCAAACCTTTTCACAGCCTTAACAAGCCCCATTGCTCCCAACTGAAACAAGTCCTCGTCACTTACGCCTCTGCCAAAAAATCTTCTCACCGCACTTTTTATAAGTCCGGTGTTTTCTACTATAAGGCTTTCAAAGGCAGCTTCATCCCCATTTTGTGCTAAACGGATTAAATTTTTTATCTCATCTGTCATCTAAATGACTCCCTATTCTTTTTGTCATGGTCACCGTTGTTCCCCGGCCTACCTTTGACTCAATATGTAATGAATCCATAAAACTCTCCATAACCGTAAATCCCAGCCCGCTTCTTTCCTGTGCAGGCTTAGTTGTAAAAAGAGGTTCCCTTGCCCTTTCTATATTTTCAATACCGCAGCCTGTATCACGTACACTTATCATAAGCGTATTATCATAAGTAAAAATCTCTAAAAAAATACATCCCTCTTTCCCGTCATATCCGTGAACAACAGCATTTGTTACCGCTTCACTCACAGCAACCTTAACATCCTCCACCTCATCTAACGTAGGGTTCAGCTTTGCTATAAACGATGCCGCAACCACCCTTGATATACTTACATTTTCTATTTTTGCATCAAACTCCATCTTTATATGGTTTGTCATCTAACACCACGCCTTTCCTCTGTCGCACTTTTTTCATCAGTGTACATTTTCACAATCTGTCCAAGCCCCGACAGCTCAATTATCCTCTTAACAGTCCTGTCAGCACCGAAAATCCTAACTTGTCCACCTAAAGCCTGTACCCTTTTGTATCTGCCTATTATCATTCCTATTCCCGAAGAGTCCATAAACCCCACTTCGCTTAAATCAAAAACCATATTTTTTGCCTTGCTTTCATCATATTCCACGTCGATTTTCCGCCTCAAATCCTGTGCAGTCTCATCGTCGATTTCCCCTATTGCTTTTATTATCAGATTGTTGCCAATGTTTTTAAAACTCACTTTCATTTTATCAACTCCTTCTATACATTTTTCTTCCTGTATTTTCCATTTCCCTTTAACTTTTTTCCCAAAAATTCCGACAAAAAAAGGGCTGTAGTCAGCCCGATTTGAAAATCGTTTTGCTACAGCCTCTTAACCATTCTCAATATTTCATTTTTTAAATCAGTGTGATTATCATCCACTTCAAACTCTGCCTGTATTCTTCCCACATCTCCCCCCAGAATATAAATCCTGTCAGAAAGTATTATAGCCTCATCAATATCGTGAGTTATAAACAGTGTGGACAGAGCGTGCTTTTTCGCCGTTTCTTTAAACCATTTCTGCATTTCCCCTCGTGTTAAGGCATCAAGTGCCGAAAAAGGTTCATCCAGCATCATCACATCGCATTTTGTCATAAAAGTTCTTGCCAGTGCAACTCTTTGCCGCATACCTCCCGAAAGCTGTCCCGGGTACATAGTTTCACATTCCGAAAGGGAGAATTCTTCAAGTATTTCCCTTGCTTTTTGTATCCGTTCTTCTTTCTCTACCTTTTTCAATTCCAAAGGTATCATAATGTTTTTTATAACCGTTTTAAAAGGCAAGAGCAGATCGCTCTGTTGCATATATCCAATCTTTCCGCTTTTTCCGGTCACGTCCTCACCGTGAAGATAAACATATCCCGAGTCGGGCTTTTCCAACCCCGAAGCAATGTTAAAAAGTGTAGTCTTACCTATTCCGCTTACCCCTAAAAGGCTCACCATTTCACCCTTTTTAACATACAGGGATATATCCTCAATTATTCTTCTATCTCCGTAACTTTTCGATATATTTCTACATTCCAGAGCAACCATACTCTCACCTTTACCTTTGTGCTTAAAAGTCAAATTACAGTATTTCTGTAACTCCTTTTCCTGTCAAATCCTTTTCAACAAGACCTTTTTCATAAAGCCAGGAATAAAACTTATTCCATCTTTCTAAATCAATATGTCCCCAATCTCCGTTTTCATCAACATACTTGTCAGCCATAAATAAAGCACTTGCCCTTACAAGCTCTTCGTCCAAAGTGGGGTCAGCTTCCAAAAGTATATCTGCCGCTTCATTGGGATTTTCACTGCAATATTCATAGCCCTTCTTTGTAGCCTCTAAAAACTTCTTGGTAACTTCACTGTTTTCATCTGCATATTTCTGGCTTGTTATAATAACGGGTGTGTAATAATCCATTGTTTCATCCACAGTCTTGAAGTCGATGTAATTATAATCATATCCTTCAACCTGTGCTTTTACAACATCCCAGTATTCATACACCCAAACAGTATCAATCATATCTGTGTCAAGTGCTGTCAACACATCTGTAACGGTAGAATCAATCATTTCAAGATTTTCTATATTTCCGCCCTCTTTTTCCATGCAGTAGCCGATAATTGACTGTTCAATGGGGCTACCCCATGTGGCATAACTCTTACCTTCCATGTTCTTAAAAGAATCAATGCCCTTATCCTTTTTTGAAATAATGCCTGATAAATTGTGCTGAGTTACAGCGGCTATTGCAACTACATCAATATCTTCGCACAAAGCAGGTGCCATAGAGTCCTGGAATCCTATACCGAACTCTGCCTTACCTGATGCAACAAGTGCCATTGCACCATCCTCGGGAGGCTGAACAATATTAACCTTCAATCCCACTTCTTCATAGTAGCCAAGCTTTTGTGCGGCATATAATCCCGAATGGTTAGTATTAGGTGTCCAGTCAAGAACCAGCGTAACCTCTGTCAGATTGTTATCAACAGCCTTTTCACCGCATCCTACCAAAGAAAATATCATAACAAAACTTAAAACAAAACTTAAAATCTTTTTCATCTTAAAAATCCTTTCCAAATATTTTTAGTTTACCTTTTATCATACTTTTTCCATACCATTGTCCTGTCCCGTATAATATCCACCAGCCTTATAAGCAAAAGACTTAATACGCTGATAACAATAATAACGGCAAACATCTTGTCAAAGCGGAAACTTTTCCTTACTCTTGTCATGTAAACACCCAATCCGCCTTCACCGCCAAGCCATTCAGAAATAACAGCACCTACAATACTGTAGGATACTGATATCCTGAGCCCTGCAAAAAAGCTGTCCAAGGCATAGGGTATTTTCACATCAAAAAGTATCTTTAAATAGCCGGCATCCATAGAACGGTACAGCCTTAACACATTTTTGTCTGCACATTCAAAGCCCGATACCAGTGCAACAAGTAGCGGAAAAAAGCAAGTTATAAATATAAGTATAACCTTAGGAGTCATGCCAAAGCCGAACCATAATACAAGTAGCGGTGCAATTGCAACTGTAGGTATCGTCTGACTTACAACGCAAATAGGGTAAAGCATGTTATGTATCATTTTAAAGCGGTCCATTAAAACTGCCATTACAAAACTGCCTGCCAATGCAAAAGCCATACCAATGCTTGCCTCACTAAGGGTTATCACAAGGTTACTTAATAGAATCTTCCAATCTCCAACCAGTGCCTGAATAACCTTTATCGGTGTAGGCAACATGAATTTAGGCACAATTTCCATCATGCCCACAATCTGCCACAGTATTAAAATTATTGCAATCAGAACCTTATCTGAAATATTTATCTTCTTCATGCTTCTGCCTTCCTGCCTATTAAATTCTACCCTGTAGCTTTTATTTATTATACTTGTCCACCTTTTCGCCGATTGTCAGAACACCCTTAGGATTAAGGCTTATCTTCACATAACTGCTTACGCCCGGTGCACCTTCCTTAAGGCAAATTAATTGACATTCCTTAACAATATCCATCAGTTTGTCATAATCGCCTTCAATTGTTGTTTCAAAAGGTCCCACAAAATAGTTAAGTCCTGTTGACGCAATGTACTCAATAACCTTGTCAACAATTCTTACAACCTCTTTTGTTTCTCCTACCTTTGGCAATACCTGTATTGCCACACTTGCTTCTACCATAAAAAATACCCCTTTCAATCAAACTTTGTCCCAAACAGAACTGTCCTTTTCAAACAAAAAAGTGCAAACATAATGTTTGCACTCAAATATACTCATATAAATTCCCTACAGCATCTCGCCAACCGCTAAAAAAATTTCATTTGACGCCATAAGAATTTTGTACATTTGCCTACGCAGACATTACTCTGATCAGGTCACAAGGGTTAGCATACGCCTCTCAGCTTAGATTTCTCTCAGCACCCCTAATGCACTTTTCATTATATATCATTATTTTATTTTGTCAACAGTTTTTTCCGTAAAAACTACTTCCATAGCTTTTTGTCAAGACTTCTGTAACCTATTGCCTCTGCAATATCCATACTGTCAATCTTTTCCCGTCCGTCTAAATCTGCAATAGTTCTTGCCACTTTTAGGATTCTTGTATACACTCTTGCACTCATGTTCATAGTTTTAAAAGCCTGCTCCAAAAGGCGTTTTTCTTCTTCCCCTATAACGCAGTATTTTTCAACCAAATTGCCGTACAAATCCGCATTACATTTAACCTTTTCGTCTTTATATCTTTCTTCCTGAATAGCCCTTGCCTTTTCTACCCTCTCACGTATTTTTACGCTTGGTTCCCCTTTTGGCTTATTGAGGTCCTCATACTGAACACTTTTCGCCTCAAGTTGAATATCTATTCTGTCAATCATAGGTCCCGACACTTTACTAAGGTATCTTGTCACATCGCTTTCACTGCATCGGCATTTTCTGCTTCCGTCACCGTAATAACCGCATCTGCAAGGGTTCATAGCACAAACCAGCATTACATTTGAGGGATAAGTGTATGTTCCCACTGCCCTTGACACAGTTACAACTCCATCCTCCACAGGCTGACGCATTGCTTCTATAACATCCTTCTTATATTCCGGAAGCTCGTCTAAAAACAATACACCTCTGTGTGCCAGGGAAATCTCACCGGGCTTTGCTTTACTGCCTCCCCCAACTATGCTTACGCCGGATGCACTGTGATGGGGCGAACGGAAAGGTCTTTGTGTAACAGCCTTCCCTGAAGGCAGCACCCCTGCCACAGAATGAATTTTCGTAACCTCCAGCATTTCATCAAAGGTCATCTTGGGCATAATCGTAGGTATTCTTTTTGCAATCATGCTTTTACCTGAACCTGGGGAACCTACCATAAGCACATTATGTCCCCCTGCAACTGCAATTTCAATGCCACGCCTTAACTTTTCCTGACCCTTCACTTCTTCAAAGTCAACATCAAAATCGTAAACATCATCTGCAAATGATTGGGTAGGCGTAACTTCTATTTTTCTCTCTCCTGTAATATGTCGGTAAACATCAGCTAAAGTTTTAGCACCGTAAATTTCAACTCCGTCTACAAGTGCCGCTTCCTCCTTATTTTCAAAAGGCACCACAAACTTTGTTATTCCGCTGTCCTTGCCCCCGATAACTGCAGGAAGTGCACCGCTTATTGGTCTTATTTCACCTGATAATCCCAATTCCCCCAGGAAAACAAAATCAGAAAAATTCCCCTTTAACTGACCCGTTCCTGCCAGAACGGAAATTGCAATAGGCAAATCAAACTGTGTTCCCTCTTTCTTTAAATCAGCAGGTGCAAGGTTAATCACAGCCTTTCTTGCCGGGAATTCAAAGCCTGAATTCCGAATTGCGGCCTTAACTCTTTCCTTTGCCTCTTTTACCGCAGTATCAGGCAGTCCCACTATATCAAAGGAGGGCAATCCTCCTGAAAAATCTGCCTCTGCAATAACTCTTTTTCCTTCAATACCAAGAAGTGTCGCCGTATTAACCTTAACAACCATACCGATTCCCTTCCTTCTTTACAGGATGCACTTTTTAATCAATAACGTACCCAAACCGCCATCTCTCTGTTATCTTCTCTGTTACCCCAGAAAGCATAAGGCACGGCTTTAATTTCAATTTCTTCGTAACCTGAGCTGAATGCCTTGTACAAATCATCTGTATCCCAAGCCTTTTTCTTAACAGCACTGCCGTAAATTGAAATACTTCCCGGGAAAAGCTCATCATCCTTTTCAATTCTGAACTTTGGATCATAATTAAGTTTAATGGAGCTGAGTCTGTCTCCGTTATCTGCCGATTCTAAACAATACACAACAGGTCCGCGGCAAATCGCAACCTTACCTGCATCTGCCCTAACTAAGGGATTAGCTTCAATCAGCTTAACCTCCATAGGCATAGTAACTTCAACCTTATCACCATCTGCCCAATCCCTTGTAATGTATGCATAACCCTTCTTTACTTCATAGGAGGTTTCTTCACCGTTTACCTTTATTTCAAACTTGTCAGCCCAGGAGGGTATTCTCACTGCAAAAGTGAAACTACCGCCGCTTAACACAAACTCACTCTTTCCTTCCCATGGCATAAGTGAATTCTGTTGAACATTTACCTTTTTATCTCCAACCTTTACTTCCGCATTACTTCCGATATAAAGATGTGTATACAAAGTATTATCATCAGAGGAATAAATATAATTACCTAAACTTGTTATCATTCTTGCAAGGTTTGGAGGACAGCATGCACAGCCGAACCAACCGGGTCGTCTCACTCTGTTGTGACGGTATGTAGGCACCTTTTCGTTCTGTTCTTTCCATGTTTCCAATGGGTTTGTATAGAAGAAGTGTCTGCCGTCCAATGCCATACCGGAAATGGAACCGTTATAAAGTATTCTTTCCAAAACATCTGAATACTTGGAATTAACATCACACATAAGCATCTTCTGAGCGAAAAATGCAAAGGAAATTGCCGCACATGTTTCCGTGTAGGAAAGGTCATTGGGAAGCTGATAATCAAAGCTGAATGCTTCACCGTGTACCGTTGCACCAAAACCGCCTGTTACATACATCTGCTTCTTTGTTGCATTATCCCAAAGCCTTTCGCAAGCTTCAAAAAGGCTTTTGTCGTCAGTTTCTGCGGCAAGATGTGCCGCACCTGTGTATAAATAACCTGCTCTTACACTGTGACCCACCGCTTCTGTCTGTTCACGTAATGGTTTATGTGCCTGGCAGTAAACAAGGTTTGCCCTTTCTTCTCTGCCGCCCCACATATTTATAAAGTTACGCTTTTCCAGCTCCTGCTGGAAAAAGTTAGGCTCTGTTCCTCTTTCGTTTACTAAATATTCGCAAAAATCAAGATACTTCTTTTCACCTGTTGCCTTGTATACCCTGACAAGTGCCAATTCTATTTCAGGGTGTCCCGAATATCCGTGTAATTTTCCTTCTTCCTTTCCAACCCGAGATGCAATCAAGTCTAAAAACTTACAAATAATATCCAAAAGCTTTCTCTTTCCCGTTGACTCATAATATGCAACAGCCGCCTCTGCCATATGTCCCGCACAATACATTTCATGGCAGTCCTGAAGGTTAGTAAATTCCTTACCAACCTCTTGAAGCTGATAATATGTATCAAGGTAACCGTCCTCACGCTGTGCCCGGCCTATAAGGTCAATCACTTCATCGGCGGTTTTCTCAAGCTCCTCATCAGGGTCAATTACAAGACGGTACGCCACAGCTTCAAGCCACTTTGCAACGTCAGTGTCCTGGAATACATATCCATTGAACTTTCCTTCCATTTCACCTGCTGCAATCTTAAAATTCTTTATAGCATGGCTTGGCTCCGTATCCGGAACATTGTCGTTAATGGCATCCCACTGGTAAGGGATAATCACATTTTTTGCAATATCCTCGTATTTTGACCAGAATATATCATTTACCTTAACGTTTTTTAATGCTGCAAATTCATTTGTTTTAACTGACATAATTTTTATCCTTTCCCTACTCTAAAAATCTATTAGCAGTGTCAATTATCATCATAAATCATTTATATAAAAAAAGCAACACAAAAAACGATTAAATATTCAATTTTCTAAACCTTAGTCCTCTTTAACATTGACTATATCATAAAACACGAGTATAATTATCTTACAATACATATGTAAGAAAAGGTGACTGTTATGGTTAAAGGATTTAAAATGAAGCTGTATCCTGATATGGAGGCAGAATACGAAAAAAGGCACAACGAACTTTGGGACGAAATGAAGGACATGATTCATTCCCACGGCGGCAAAAACTACACCATATTTTTAGACAAAGAAACCCTGACCCTTTTTGGCTATATTGAAATCGAAAATGAAGAGTTGTGGGCAAAGGGTGCTGACACTGAAATCAACCGTAAATGGTGGGATTTCATGGCAGACATCATGGAAACAAACCCCGACAATAGCCCCGTCAGCATAGATTTAAAGCCTGTCTTTCATTTAGATTAAGCTGTAAATCACCATACATTGCAAATCAATTTTTAAAACAAGAAACACGAAACTCGCTTTTTGCAGGTTTCGTGTTTTTTTGTGGAGGCGAAGTAGCCTACCAACATTTTTACCTTATTTGTAGTGTTTTATACGGATAAGCAGGTAAAACTAAAACTATGAACTAACATACTTTCTCTTTTTACATTTTGAAAAGAATTTTAATGACCCGGAAAGCATTATAGTTTTTCGCAAAATAAAACCCCTTACCTCGTACAATAAGGATTTATAATTTAAGGATCACGTCTACTGCAAGGAGAATAGCCGTTGGTTATCATTTCTTCACGAGTTGCTTCCATATATTTTTTGTTTCTTTCTTTCATCTCCCCTACACTACTACAGGAAGGATAGTGGAATTTCTTCGTATTCTTATTTGCCACATAGGACATAGTGTTTGAATTATCATTTACTTCTGTTTCTCCGTTATTCACTACGGGTGGAGTTACGGTTTCCTCCACAACAACTTCTATTGCTTCACTCATTCCCGTTGCATAATCAATCTGAACACCGGGTTGAACATTATAGCAAAACACACAGAAACAAATGCCGATCCCTTCATCTTCAACGGACATTACCTCAATAAGCACACCCGAAGCAATAAGGTTATTTCCTTCAAATACCGGAGTTACCCTATACAATACATGATTACCGGTTTCCTTTACATAGTCTGCAACCATATTTTCAAAAGGCAACATACCTTCAGTGTTTAAATATCGTGTTCCCGTTATGAGATTTCTTATATTTGCATTCTCTCCTGAAAGCTGATAACCAATAAGATGGCAACGATTATACAAATACTTTCCATCAACAAAATCATATTTTACAGTTTGCCAGCCGGATGGCTTTACATAACCTATTTTTCCTCGCTCTTCGGTTGGCATAATATCAATTCCAATATTCTCATATGCAGTTCCACATCTGCCTAACGAATCAAGCGGTGCATATATTTCAAATGATTCTGTTACAAAATCACCGACAGCAAATATGGTACATCATTGTTAACCGAAACATATGCATTTCCGCTGTATGCGGGGATTGTTGTCATGTCCGCAACAGGATTTTCTGACTTTTGGTTAATTATACTTTCTGAGTATGGTTCTGTATTTTCTTCTGGGATAAATTCTGTAGCTATTTCCGTTTCAAATTCTACAGGTAATTCTTCAACCGGTTCTCCACCAAACAGAATCCCCATTAATCCCAAAAGTATGAATACTATTATTCCAAAAACAACGCAACCTTTTCGCTCCATCTTACATATACCTCCCTTGCGTAATCAAGTCTACCATAAAGTTTCTATGTTTTCAATGGTAGTATTTACTTCATTTCTTAATAACTGCAAAACAACTCACTGTGGGAGTATAATTGTGTCAAGAAAGATGGTGATAATGTGGACATCAATAAAAGGCTTGAATATATTTTGAACAAATACGGGTGGACAAAATACAAACTTTCCAAGGAAAGCAATCTTCCCGAATCCACACTGTCAAATATATTCCATCGTGGTACTACACCAACACTTGCCACTCTTGAAGTAATATGCAAGACGCTCGGCATTACCCTTGCTGAGTTCTTTTCTGACAACGAGTGCGTTGAAATGACACCCGAACTAAAAGAATTTTATGAGGACTGGATATGTTTATCTCCCGAAAAGAAAGCATATCTACTACAAACAATGAAATATATAAAATAGCAAAACCGCCGAGGCATATACCAGTATGCTCTTCGGCGGCTCTTTTATTCTTCGCTTGATACAAAATTATAGTTTTCTAATTGTTTATGAAGATATTCACGATATGTCATAGTTTTAATGTGTTCCCATTTTATAACATCCTTATAGTTCAACAAAAGATGTCTATCACTCTACTAAAATTACGATATTATATAGTCTTCTATTGCCCCCTCCGGACAAGCCATGTGCTTATCGAACAATACAATATTCTTTCCCTCTGGGCATACTGTGCTGCCATAAACAATCCCAGAATAGCCTAATGAGATATAGTATTGAGCCATAGTTTGAAATGGCGCATATGTAATCGCCTTGTTATCAGACACATCAAGTGGCACAAAAATTTGCTCTGACAACAACTTAGCATAAGTATATACCGCCCAACGAGTAAGAAGTTCTCCAAACTCTTTTTCGTCAGTACGCATTTCTGGAACATACCCTAATGCTTTTGCAATTTTTATTCCTTTTTTTACTTGTTCCTGTCTATATTCCTCTAAAGAAAGATTCAATTCCGTATAAGAAATATCATCAGCAATGGTTAAGTCAACTAATTTGCAGTCATCATATTGGGGTTCAAATTGAAAATGACAAAAACCAAATCTGTCTCCTTTTTTAGCTCGGCATTCAGACTGCGCACATTCATGAATTGACCATTCTTCTCCAATAGCCAAATAAAGCCACTCGACTTTAGGGGGACTAAAACGATTGTTTTCCTTAATGAATTCCTCTTTAGGAAGGAAACGTTCAAAATTAGGGACTTCATCACTATTCAGTATAGTGCCTCTTCCTACCAATTGGTTTTTAACTTTTTTATTGTAACCGTTTTGTGGTCGATACCTGAGTGTTGATGAAACAAATCATCATATACCTTTAGGAAAGTTTGTTCCTTTGCCTTTTCGACCTCATTATAAGCAAATAGACCATTCGCCAAACATTCTCTGAATTCATCCCATGTTTTTCTAAAGATATTCTCACTATTTTCTCTGCCACTAAAATCAAACATATGTCCCATAAATTAACAGCCCCTAATTCATCAGTATATCAATCTTTATTTTAGAATAGCACGATTTTCGCGTTTTGAAAAGAATTTTGTCGCATTTTTGTTCCGCAAACACAATTTTAACAATTACCCTCAAATTCGACGATTACCCTTAAATTTAACGATTACTTGCTGCTTTTATCATTTTTTACATCCTTTGCCTCAAAAATTTCTATTGTGCACAAAATTTTTCCTCCCCCAAACAACCAATCACAGCAATAAATCCCCTATTTTAAGGCTTTTTCAAGCAAAATAAAAGACCTACTATTCTATCAAAATAGTAAGTCTTAGGTGGTGGAGGCGAGGGGAGTTGAACCCCTGTCCGAAAACCCATCCAACTGCTCTCTCCGGGCGCAGTCAACATATTAACATTCCCTCCGCATGACGGCTATTGACGGCCTTCATGCTTTAGTAGCTTCATTTGTCATGTACGGTGCAAAGCTTAACCGTATCACGTTCACCGCTGGTCGACGCCCTTTATAAAGCCGCGGTACTCTTTACAAGGACGGCCGCCTGATTAGGCAGCGTAAGCTAAATTATCGTTAGCGTTTAATTTTAAAAGTCAAAGTTTAAAGAGTCTTCCCCTCTGCCCGCTCTTCAGTTTTCAAAATCCCCGTCGAAGCCGTTACGCCCCCATATAAGCGGCGATAAACGCCGCAAGCAATAGGTAATAGGGAATAGTGAACAAGTCACCTGTTTATATTAGCACACTATTTTCTAAAAATCAATATGCATTTCTTTCCTTTAAAGCTCTGTCAATATCTCTCTTTGCACTGCGTTTTGCCGCATCTTCACGTTTGTCGTAAAGCTTTTTACCTCTTGCAACAGCAATATCCATTTTAACATACTGCCCGCTCAAATGCATATCAAGAGGAATTATTGTAAAACCGTCCTGCTTTACTTTACCCAAAAGCCGCATAATCTCTCTTTTGTGCAAAAGAAGTTTTCTTACCCTTAAGGGGTCACGATTGAATATATTCCCCTTTTCATAAGGCGATATGTGCATCCCGTGGATAAACATTTCCCCATTGTCAATTTCGCAGTAGCTTTCTTTAAGATTTGCCTTTCCTTGACGGACGCTTTTTACCTCTGTTCCGAACAGTTCTATTCCTGCTTCTATTGTTTCCTCTATGAAGTACTCGTGTCTTGCGGTTCTGTTCAGTGCCAGTTGTTTTTTGTTTTTCTCCATAATCCATACCCTCCGGCATAAAATCTATCTGTCCCTGGGCTTCGTTTACACCCACCACAGTAATTCTTATTTCTTCACCAAGCCGGTATGACTTTTTTGTCCCCCGTATGGTCAATGATTTTTCATCGTATTCAAATCTGTCCCCTGTCATATTTTCAATACGGACAAGGCCTTCCACAGTGTTAGGAAGCATAACAAAGAACCCAAAACTTGTAACAGAAGATATGACCCCGTCAAATTCTTCTCCGATATGCTTTTTCATCCACTGTGCCTTTTTAATATCGTTAACATCTCTTTCACAGCGTTCTGCACTTATCTCCCGTTCACTGCTGATAAGTGCCGCTTCCTTATTTGTGGATTTTATATATTTTATAGTTTTTCCATCCTGCTCAATGGCAGCTTTCAAACTGCGGTGGAACATAAGGTCGGGATAACGTCTTATAGGTGAAGTGAAATGTGTATAGTACCCCAATGCCAACCCGTAATGACCTAAGTTTTCGTTTAAATACTTTGCTTTTTGCATACTGCGGAGTGCTACCTGGGATACAATAAAAAACTCTTTCCTGTCCTTTATACTTTCCAAAAAAGCCTGCAGTTTCAAAGGTGTCAGCTCACCTGTAGGAGGATTAATTCCTAATGTAAGCACAAAGTTTTTAAAACTTTCAAGTTTATCGCCGTCAGGTGCTTCATGGACACGGTATATAGATGGCAGATTGCTCTTTACCATATGTTCAGCTACGGTGGAATTTGTAATTACCATGAATTCCTCTATCATCATGTGAGCCATGTTCCGCTCCCGAAGAACTATGTCACTTACTTCCCCGTTGTCATCAACCACAATCTTCGCTTCCGGCATATCAAAATCCACGTTTCCACGCCTTTTTGATGCTTCCTTCAACACGAAAAAAAGCTTTTTCATTTCATATATAGATGGGATAAGCGAACAATATTCCTCTGTTAATACTTCATCCGCATCTTCGTTCATTATTGCAAACACATCATCGTATGTTGCCTTTTTACACGACTTGATAACACTTTTTGCAAAAGAATAACTTACAACTTGCCCCTTTTTATTAATATCCATAAATACGCTCATGGCGTTACGAAGCACGCCTTCATTAAGAGAGCATATACCGTTAGATAATTTGGGAGGTAACATCGGTATAACCCTATCGGCAAGGTATACGCTTGTACCGCGTTTTAATGCTTCCTTATCCAGTGCACTGCCTATCTTCACATAATTTGAAACATCTGCAATATGCACGCCTAAACGCCACAAGTCACCCACTTTTTCAACAGAAACTGCATCGTCAATGTCTTTAGTGTCTATGCCGTCAATGGTAAAGATAATTTTATCTGTCAAATCAAGTCTACCCGGTTCAATTTCCGAAACTTCATCGGGAATGTTTTCAATTTCCCGTAACACATCTTCCGGAAAAGGAATTTCAAAACCGTAATTATATACAACACTTAAAACATCAACACCGAAATCCTCGGGAAAGCCCAGAATTTCTATAACCTTTGCCACCGCATAGTAATCCGAAGAAGGATATCTTTCAATTTCGCACAAAACCTTTTGATTGTTAAGGGCACCTAAGCTGTCCTCCTGCGTCACCATAAAAAGCGAACCTATCCGTGCATTGTCTGCTTTGACAGTGCCATAGTATTTGTCCTGTTTATAAGTTCCCACAAAGCGAAGTGTATTTCTTTTTATAATTTTTACAACCTCGCACTCGCCGCTTTTTCCGTCTTTACCTTTACCCACAGGGCGAATAAGTACCCTGTCTCCATCAATTGCACCCTTTGTTTTATCGGGAGGAATAAATAAATCTTCCCCATTTTCCATACGGGCAAAGCCATACTCCTTGCCGCTTCCGGCAAATTCCGTTACGATATATCCGCCTTTCTTACAGGAAACATACTTTCGCTTTTTTGTCAGAATAACAACTCCATCGCTTTCAAGCTCATCAAGTATCTTTAAAAGCTGAGGCTTATCCTCTTTAGGTACGGCAAGAACATGCGAAATATCATCCATTGTCATAGGAACATATAATTCACTTTCAATAAACGATGCTAATTTTTCTTTCCTGTCCATTGTAACCTCTCACTGATATGTTATGAAAAGAAAAGCACCTCCATAATACGGAGGTGCCTTATAATTGCATAATTATTTTACAAAAATAAACATAACTATGGAAAGAACCACGAAAAGTACTGCTACAATAGCTGTAAGCTTTTCAAGCATTACTTCCTTAGTTGCACCCTTGTTCTTTGAGAAGAAGGAACCGGAACCACCCATAATTGCACTTTCTCTGGGGTCCTTACCCTGCTGCAGAAGAACAACGCCCGTAAGAACTGCAGCCACTATAATATAGATTATTGCTAAAGCTATTTTCATTTATACACACCGCCTTTATATTTTTACTCATAATCAACAAGTGGATTATAGCACACTTTTTTATAACTTGCAAGAACTTTTTTCATTATTTACAATTTTATCATAATAATCGGGAAAATTCCTTTTTATATGATATGACTTAATTTAATTATCTTATTTCCCATGGGAAGCTGTTTTAAATCCTCGTCCGAAAATACCTTCATCACAACAAATACCATAATAAAATATACTAAAACTCCCGAAACAATGGATAACATTGTAGCCGGGGTATTTCCGATTACAGAAGCCGAAAGTGAAACTGCCCATACAGTAACACCCATAACAGCCGCAGAAACAAAAGGCTTCACAAAATACTTTACCTTATCAAGCTTAACATCAAGGTTTTTACGCACTACAGTATATGTGATAATACATCCTGCCGCCTGACAGACAACACTGCCTATAGGTGCACCGTAAATGTTTATTTGGGGTATAGGTATAAGAACAAGGTTAATAATAAGTTTTAACACACCGCCTACCAGAAGGGCCGTTGCAGGCACAAACACCTTTCCCATTCCTTGCAGACTTCCCGAATTTGTCTGTGTAATTGCACTGAAAAAGATTGTTATTGCACTTATAGCAAAAAGTATGCCTCCCTCAGGTGCGTTGGGATAAAGCATCATAAATATCTCGTCTGATAATACAATACATCCCACCGTTGCGGGAAGTGCAATAATAATTGACACCAGAAGCGAAAAGCTTACCTTATTAACGGCAGTTTTTTTGTCTCCTACTGCCAACGCCCCCGCAACTGTTGGTACAAGCACAGTTGAAAAAGCAATATTTAATGCCAAAGGCAGATTTATGATAACATCTCCCTTGCTAAGCATACCTGAAAGACGCATTGCTTCAGCATTTAAAAGCTCCGCATTTTGTATCACGCCCGAAAAAGCAGTTTTAAGTCCCCTTACAACGGTAATCAGGTCCACAACTCTGTTTAAACTTGAAACTATTGAACCTAAGGAAATTGGTATAGACACATAAAGTATGCCCTTTGCAATCTTTCCGAAGCTTTGTCTTATAAGAGGCTTTGAATCCTTCAGCCTTTCACGTATATCAGCCTTGTTTGCCTTATAAAATCCTGCAAGATACAACAGTGAAAGGAATGTTGACAGCGTTGTTGCAATAGTTGCACCTGCCGCCATAAATTCAGGTGCACTTCCTGAAATAGACATAACAATAACAATTGTTGACACGCATTTAATAAGCTGTTCTAAAACCTGGCTTGTACTTGTTGCTTTCATGTTCTTCATGCCCTGGAAAAAGCCACGCACAACGCTTGATACCGACACGAAGAAAATTGCAGGTGACAGAGCTCTTAAGGTGTATACAACCCCCGGCATAGCACAAACCACATTTGCGATAAATGGGGCAAATACGTAAAGACCCACCGACAAGACCGCACCTATACAGGCAAAAAGCACCAATGCACATCTGAAAATACGATATGCCGCCTTAAAGTCATCGGTTGCACATTTTTCACTTACCAATTTGGCAATAGCATTTGGAATACCAACAGAGGATATTGCCAGAAGAAGTGTATATATCTGATACCCATAATTGTAATATCCGTTGCCCACATCGCCAAAGCCATCCACATTTGTAATAACAATGCGGTATAAAAAGCCCAATATTTTTATAAGCACCTGGGAGCACATAACCGTTACTACCATGCGCATAAATGACTGTGTTTTATTTTTCCCCATTTCTTCACATCCTTTGCGAACTATTATATTCCTATTCATGTAAATAATCAACATAAATAATTTCGCAATTCACACATTGTTTACAAAATGTAAATAGGTGGTAAAATATTTATATTTATATTAGCATTAAAGGATGTGACACAATGAAGCAAAAAATAAAGAATTTCATGTACGGACGGTACGGTATGGACCTGTTAAATGTCTGTCTTTTGGTCTTATGCCTTATTTTTATGTTACTTTCAACATTTTTCTCGCCTTTTTCATCTTTGGCGTTAGTATGTATTTGTTATGCACTTTTCCGTTATTTTTCACGCAACATTTACGCACGGCGTGCAGAAAACAACAAGGTATTGCCTTATATTTCCTTTGTGAAAGCAAAGTTTCAGAACAGGAAAACGCATAAGGTATTTCTTTGTCCGATTTGCAAAAGAACACTCCGTGTTCCCAAAGGCAAAGGTAACATTACTCTTTCCTGTCCTTGCGGTAATTCAATCAAGGGGAAAAGCTGATGTACGGTCACGTTGTTTGCAATAAGCCTGAGCTTAAATTTAAAGAATATGACATATACCATTCCTACTATTGCGGTCTTTGTCGTGGTATGAAAGAGGAAACAGGCTTATTGTCTTCGTTCTCTCTGAGTTTTGACATGACATTTTTATCTCTTTTGCTAAATTCCCTCTATGAGCCTGAAACAACAACAGAAAAAAGGCGTTGTATTTGTCATATGTGCCACAGTCACCTTGAATCAGCGGATGAATATACACCATATGTTGCATTAATGAGTACACTTCTGTCTTATTACAAATGTGTGGATGATTTTAAAGACGATAAAAATATTTTAAAATTTATTTGTTCCCTTTATCTTAATCCAAAGGCTAGTAAGACTGAAAAGCTGTACCCTGAAAAGTGCAATAAAATCAAGGGCTATCTTTTCACTCTTTCCGAGAAGGAAAACACCGCTTCTCTTGAGGAATGTGCAAACCTTTTCGGCAATATTTTAGGCGAGGTTTTTACTCCCCTTGACGATATGTGGAAAGATGCTTTATATTCCATGGGCTTTTATTTGGGTAAATTCGTCTACATTGCCGATGCGGCTTTGGATTTGGAGGATGATATAAAGAAAAATCGTCCCAATCCATTAAAGGATTTTCCATGTACTGATATTTATAAAGAATGTGAAATTTTACTGAATATGATGGCAAGTGAAGTGGCAAACGAATTTGAAAAGCTGCCCATCATTAAAAATGCTGAAATACTCAGAAATATTATATACAGCGGAATTTGGACAAAATACAATTCCGCCTTTAAAGGAGCATAATATGCGTGACCCATATACCGTGTTAGGTGTCTCAAGGGATGCCACTAACGACGAAATAAAAAAAGCATACAGGAAATTATGCCGTATGTATCACCCCGATGCTAATATAGATAACCCCAACAAAGCACAGGCAGAGGAAAAGTTCAAAGAAGTAGGCGAAGCATACCATATTATTATGGAAGAGCGAAGCGGCAAAAAAACCACCTACTCTTCCTATGACTCATCCTCCTCCGATTCAAGGCTCAATGCGGCATCGGCATATATCCAGCGGGGATATTTCCGTGAAGCAATCAATACACTAAACTCCATTACTGACAGAAGTGCAATGTGGTATTATTTAAGTGCGATTGCAAACGCAAGGCTTGGCAACAACATTATTGCACGTGAGCACGCAAAGGAAGCGGCACGTATGGAACCTGACAATCCCAGCTACAAAAATCTTGCTCAGGCACTGGGCGGTGAAGGCACCTTTTATCAGGACTACCGCACACGAGGCACTGAGTATGGCAGAGAAATGAATGTTAACATGGACTATTGCCTGCGTTGCTGTGCGGCAAATCTTTTCTTAAATCTTTGTTGCGGTATACGTTGCTTTTACTGCTGATTAATTTCTCATTAAATGTAAATACTTTTTAACAGAACAATCCCCTTAAAACAGATACTTAAATTTCTGTTCTAAGGGGATTTATAATTTAATGCTTTTTAAGCCTTTTAATATTTTCCATCATTTCACGCAATTCCAAAAGTGCCTTATCATGCTTAACAGACTTTAAACGGGGGAAGGACTCAATCATACGTATTTGCTGATAGTTAAGTTTTTCACGGAAAAACTCTTTTGCGGTAGCAAAATTAGCAGTAAGCCGCTCCAAGGACTTTTCTCCGGAAAAACGCCTTTTTGCCAAAGCTTTTTCAAATTCCTTAAGTTTTTTGTTAAAGTCAGACATACCCATAACAGTTATGGTTAAGTCAGTGCCCACCAGAACTATAAGCACAGCTGTTATTATATGGCACACAAAGTCCGGAATAAGTAATGTGACATTCACAACAAAGGGGTGCAAGAATTTTACAAGCAATACCGAAAAAGTGCCGAATGCCACTGCCCCTGCAAGGCATACCCTGCCGTTAAGGTTAAACTTTGAGTCTGAATAGTCCCACCAACGGGCAGAAAACAGCTTTTCCATAACATAGGAGGTTAAGTATTCAAGTGTACATGTCAGAACCGCACTTGACAGGAAAAGCGATAGGGTATGTTCCACATTGCCAAGTATAAGGATAACAACAATTGCACCTGAGCCATATATAGGACAGATCGGACCGTTTAAAAATCCGCGGTTTATCCATTTATGCTCTTTTAAAGAGCAATATGTACTTTCATAAACCCATCCTATGACACTGTAGAGAATGAACCATAAAAAATATTTTTCAATCGTTAACAACATATTTAATCACCTTTTAAGGATTATACTCCAATTTCCCCATAAATTCAATGAATAAAATGTAAATTTACAAAATTCTACAATGTATAATTATTGACAATACATGCTTTATACTGATAGAATACATATGAGAGGTGTTTATATATGAAAAAGTTTTTAGTTATAGTGGTTTGTTTGGCAATGTTACTTTCATCAATGCCTGTTATGGCAGAGCATTTTGATACGGAAGAGACTTTTACTTTTGATATTTATGATGATTTTTACGTGCCAAATTCAGACGAGGCTGCACTTATGGCAGTTGATGACTCTGTTAAGGATAAGCTTGAAGAAAAGCTTATTGCCGCTTGGGAAAATATGGACAGCGAAGTGCAGTTATATCCGGATATTCAAATACATAGAGATGATATTGCGGCGTATTTTGCACAGATTTACTTTGAAAATCCTGAGTATTATTACGTTGCACGGACTTTTTCCATAACAAAGAACAGTGCGGGTATTGTGGGCAAGATGACCAAACTTTCATATACGACAGATGACAAGAGTGAAATTGAGGCAACATGGTCAGAAATTGACAAGGCAACAGAGGAAATACTTTTATATATAAACCCCCACATGACAAACTTTGAAAAGGTTATGACGGTGCATGATTACATGGTTATGAATTATGTGTACGATTTAGAAGATATGGACCAAACATATCTTATATTGCTTGATCGCATAGGTGTTTGTGCAGCTTATGCAGAAGCTTTCCAACATGTGATGAATGTTTTGGGGATTGAGTGTACCCTTGTAAAGTCCGAAAAAATGGGACATATATGGAACATGGTAAAGGTTGGGGGATCTTGGTATCATGTTGATGTCACATGGGATGACCCTATGCCAAACCAGTTTGCTCGTGCAGGACATGGGTATATATTCCTGAGCGAAAATGCCATAGGAACAAAGGAACACACAGACTTTGATGCACCATATTATGCAGATGAGACAACATATGATGACGCTCCGTGGCACGAATATAACGGCAATATTGTCACTATAGACGGTGTTATGTACTATGTTGATGGGAATAATGTTGTTGACGAAAACGGCAATATTATTTACAAAGACCTCGACGGTGGTGACGGAAAATGGAACACATCCGAAACAGCTTATGTAACGGGTGTTGCGTGGTCAGGCTTGAGTGAAATAAACGGATTACTTTATTTTAATACGGATACCGGCATATATTCCTACGACCCCGAAACAAAAGAAACCGAGTGCATATTGGAAGAGTACGGCGTAGGCGGACTTTATGCAGATAAAAACATACTTCGTTACAACACCTACGATTTTGATGCTCAAGTTTTTGTGGAAAAGGGTGAGTTCAAGGTATGTGATGTTTGCATCAACGGACCGTATTTTGAGGACGAAAAGGCTGTTGTGAGATTATACAATGATTGTGATACTCCTCTTTGGGTGATAAGTAAAGGCGACACATATATGGCTGAAAAGGTAACAGAAAAAGGTGTAAATACATTAACATTCCAAAACGGCACAAACCAGACAATATATATCTGGAAAAATAACCTTGAACCTGTTATAGAAAAGAAGATAGTAAAATAAAAAACGGGCTGTAAAAAAGTCGGCACTGAGATAACAAAAAGACCATTTCGGGGCTGTCCCAACAAAACCTTTAGAGGTTTCTTTGGCAAATTGTCTCCCAATTTGCCATAAGGGGGACTGTCCCAAATGGTCTTAACTTATTTATTAGAGGCTTTTTATAGCCCATTTTTATCTGTATTTTTTTATTACTTTTTCATGGGAATTCCCTTTGACTCAAGGTCAGCTATAATGGAATCAACAACCTCCATTACTTCTTCCTTTGTAAGCGTTCTTTCGCTGTGTGAGAACAAAATTCTTACCGTGATGGACTTACCTGTTTCATCCTGATACGTGTCAAGAACACGTACATCCTTAATAATAGGACAATTTGCATCTTCAATAGCTTTTCCTATGGGAGCATACTTGTCAGATACAAAGGAAACGTCAATTTCCATTTCGGGGTAACGTGAAGGCTCAACATAGCTTATTGAATTGTTCTTTTCATCTGCGAACATTTTTACATCAATTTCCGCAAATACAATAGAAGCCTTTTTGTCAATCTTCTTGGAAACTACAGGATGAACAACACCCATTGTGCCTATCTTTTTACCGTTTAAGTAAATACCATTAAGGTTTCTGGGATGTTCGTAGGAATGTGAGCTTTCACACTTTTCAAAATTGAGAGAAGCGTGTCTTAAATCGTCCGTAACAACAGCCAAGATGTCACGAAGGTAATAGTACAATTCTTCCACAGTTCTTGTTTTGTCAAAAAGTGTTATGCAAAGCTTCTTATGTTCATCGCAAAGACCGTCCTCTTTAACACCTTCCACAACTCTTCCCACTTCAAACACACCAAAGGATGGTGCATATGATGTGTTCATTTTTACCTGGCAAAGCTGTGTGGGAACAATGGACTTACGTATTGTTTCAATGTTAGGGTTAGTTGCATTAACAAGCTTGATATTATCTTCAACTTCAATTCCCAATTCCTTATATTCATCATAATATGCCCATACGTAGCTATGCAATTCATGGAGTGAAAATCTCTTAACCAAAATACCCTTAATTTTGTCCTCCATTGTCTTTTCTTCGGCGGCACGAACAGGGTACAAGGGTGCTGTAGCTGTGTGTATATCAAAGTTGTCATATCCGTATATACGTGTTATTTCTTCAATAATGTCAGCTTTAAGTGTAACGTCCTTTGTGGCACGCCAAGAAGGAACGGAAACAGAGAAGCTATCCCCCTCCAAAGATACTCCAAAGCCCAGGGAAGTAAGGGTTTTTACGATTGTTTCCTTATCAATTTCAATACCTGTGTATCTGTCAACAAATTTCTTATCAAAGGAAAGGTTAACCTTATCATACCTGAATGCATATTCATCCGTAAGTGAAGATACAACCTTTACATTAGAGTCAATGTCTGTCAGAAGCTTTACAAAACGAGCTATTGCAGGCACTGTCATTTCAGGGTCAAGGCACTTTTCGTAACGCATTGAAGCATCTGTTCTATGTGAAAGTCTTACTGTGCTCTTACGGATGCTTACAGCGTCAAATGTGGCAGATTCCAATGTAAGACGGTTTGTGTCCTCCACAATTTCAGAATCCAATCCACCCATTATACCGGCAATTGCAACAGGTGTGTCACCGTTACAAATCATAAGTGTATTTTCATCACATTTGCGTTCAACGCCGTCAAGAGTTGTGAACACAAAGGGCTTTTCAAAACGCTTAATACGAAGTTTTTCAACACGTCTTGAGTCAAAAGCGTGCATGGGCTGACCCATTTCAAGCATCAGATAATTTGTAAGGTCCGCAAGAAGGTTAATGGAACGCATACCGCAGTAGAAAAGACGTATACGCATATTAACAGGGCTTACGTGCTCTGTAATATTTTCAACCTGCAAGCAGGAATAACGCTGGCAAAGGCTATCTTCGATCTTCATATCAACTTTGGGAAGATTATCATATGCATTAAGGTCAACACTGTCAAGAGGCTTTAACTCTCTTCCTGTCAGTGCCGCAAATTCACGTGCAATGCCGTAGTGACCCCAGAGGTCAGGGCGGTTTGTAAGACTCTTGTTGTCAACTTCAAATATAATATCGTCCACCTGGTATGCTTCCTTAATTAAAGTACCGCAGGGAAAATCATCTGTAATTTCCATAATGCCGTCGTTATTATCGGAAATACCTATTTCCTTTTCCGAACAGCACATACCGTAGGAGGTGTAGCCCGCCAAAGGTCTCGGTGCAATTGTAATTTCTCCGATTTTTGCACCAACGGGAGCAAAAGCAGTCTTCATGCCTACTTTGACATTAGGTGCACCGCAAACAACATCTGTCAGCTTTCCATCACCTGCATCCACCTTCAGAAGGTGGAGTTTTTTAGATTCGGGATGATTTTCAACCTCTTTGATTTCGGCAACTACAATGCCTTCAATATCACTGCCCTTGAAAAAAATCTCGTTTTCAACTTCTGCAGTTGAAAGAGAAAACTGGGAAATTAACTTTAATTTATCCAGACCTGTAAAGTCTACAAAATCTGAAATCCAATTCATTGATAAAAACATTCAATAACAATCCTTTCTTTAAGGTGTAAATATAGATATATCAGGCTTTTATTCATCGTCAGTAAACTGACCGAGTGCTTTCAGGCTACCGGAATTCAAATCACGGATATCCTTAACGCCGTATTTCATCATAGCAAGTCTTGTTAAGCCAAGTCCAAAAGCAAATCCTGTGTATTCATCGGGGTCAATACCGCCTGCCTTTAACACTTCGGGATGAATCATACCGCAGGGGCAAAGCTCAAGCCAGCCGCTGTGCTTACATGAAGGGCATCCGTCACCGCCGCATATAAGACAGTTTATGTCAAGCTCAAAGCCTGGTTCCACAAAGGGGAAGAAACCGGGACGAAGACGAACCTTAATATCCTTTCGGAACACTTCGCTAAGCATAGTTTTCATGAAGTATATAAGGTTTGATATAGATATGTTCTTGTCAACCATTACACCCTCCATCTGGAAGAAAGTGTTTTCATGGCATGCATCTGTTGCTTCATTTCTGAAACATCTGCCGGGGAAAATCGCCTTAATGGGAACACCGTAATTAATAAGGTCATCTTTATATTTTTTGTAAATTGCGTTCTGTGCCGCAGAAGTCTGGCTCTTTAAAAGCTGACCATTTTCAAGATAATAAGTATCCTGCATATCTCTTGCAGGGTGATGCTTAGGTATATTCAAAGACTCAAAACATTCATAGTCTGTTACAACTTCGCTGTAATCCTCAACCGTAAAGCCCATGGATTTAAAAATCTTTTCACATTGACGCTGAACCAACGTAATGGGATGAAAACTGCCTCGTTCAAGATTAGCAGGGGTGGAAATATCAAATTCTGGCATACTGTTGATTTCTTTTTCAATTTCCGCCTTTTTAATTTCTTCAATTTTTTCGCTTATAAGTTTGCCTGCTTCCTCCTTAAAAACGTTTACTTCCTGACCGAAAGTTTTCTTCTCCTCAATGGAAAGGTCCTTCATACCCTTTAAAAGACCTGTAATAGATCCGTTTTTGCCTAAGTATTCAACCCTTAACATTTCAACTGCCTGTGCGTTGTCTGCCCCGTTTAACTTCGAAGAAAATTCTTCGCGTAATGCCTTTACCTTTTCTGACATATTAACATTCCTTTCTCTTAATAATATGAAAAATGAAAACTCGCCCCTAAAAAGGGACGAGCATAACCCGCGGTACCACCCTGATTCAGATATAATCTGCACTCAACTGCGTTTTGACGTGACGCTACACCTTAGTTACCCAAGACGCTCCAATGCTGAAATTCATCTGTAAAATCATAATGAACGCTTACAGCCCATGACGCTCAATCTCTTTTACGACCCTTTACAAACTACTTACACATTTTCACTGCGTGCTTCGATAATTATACCCCTATAAATGGCTAAAGTCAAGAGTTTTTGCATATAAATAACACGAGGTGATTACATGTGGAATAAAATAAAAACCTACTTTTACTTTATAGCACTTTCTTTAGGCGTAGGTGCTTTATCGGCATTATTTACTATGGGCAATATGGATATTTACGATGATATCATAACCCCTCCCTTAAGTCCACCATCCTTCCTCTTTCCTATTGTATGGACAGTTTTATATATACTGATGGGGATAAGCGGTGCAATAATTTACAAGGAGGATAAAAAAAAGTTAGATGTGTTTTATACTCAACTGGCGGTAAATTTTGCATGGAGCATACTTTTCTTTAATCTCAGGATGTTTTTGCTAAGTTCCCTTTGGCTCCTTTGGCTTATAGTTCTTGTCATAAAAATGATACGCCAATTTAAAAAGGTTGATACCATAGCCGCATATCTCCAATACCCCTATCTCATCTGGCTTATTTTTGCACTTTATCTTAACGCGGCAATTTATATTCTCAATAAATAGGATAAAACTTATTTTTCACATTATAGTAAATAAGAATTTTCCTATAATGTGAAATTTTTTTCAAAAACCCCTTGACTTAATCTTAAAGTAGCGTTATAATACTACCAACCTACCTATTAGGTATGTAAAACTAAGGGGGTAAAAACATGGTAAACTATTTTGAACAGTTGGTCCGTGCAAATTTTCGTTTCGGTCGAATGTGTAAGTAAATTTTTTAATTAATCTTACTTATTACAAATCGAAAGGAAGTTTATTATGTCCGAATATAAATTTGAAACATTACAGCTCCACGTAGGCCAGGAAAGCCCCGATATTGCAACAGGTGCAAGGGCGGTCCCCATTTACCAGACAACATCTTACGTTTTTAATGACTGTGCCCATGCAAAGGCAAGGTTCAATCTTGAAGATGCAGGCAACATTTACGGCAGACTTACAAATTCCACACAGGACGTTTTCGAAAAACGCATAGCCGCATTGGAGGGCGGCGTGGCAGCCCTTGCAGTTGCGTCAGGTGCCGCCGCAATCTCATATACCCTCCAGGCATTAGGTCAGAATTCAGGTCACATTGTGGCACAAAAAACAATTTACGGCGGCAGTTACAATCTTCTGGCAAACACTCTTCCCGCTTTTGGCATTACAACAACATTCGTAGATATTCACAACAAAGACGAAGTTGAAAAAGCAATACAAGACAACACCCGTGCAATTTATATTGAAACACTGGGAAATCCCAATAGCGATATTCCCGATATAGATTTTTTAAGCACTCTTGCACACAGATATAACATTCCTCTTGTGGTGGATAACACCTTCGGCACTCCCTATTTTATCCGCCCCATTGAACACGGTGCTGATATTGTAGTACATTCGGCAACAAAATTCATTGGTGGTCACGGCACTACATTAGGCGGTGTCATTGTGGACTCGGGTAATTTTAACTGGGCAAGCTCAGACAAATACCCTGCCATTTCTCAGCCAAACCCCAGCTACCACGGTGTGTCATTTACCGCAGCCGCAGGACGTGCCGCATTTGTAACATATATCCGTGCAATACTCCTTCGTGACACAGGGGCAACGCTTTCACCACTTGCGGCGTTTCTTCTTTTGCAAGGTACCGAAACCTTGTCATTAAGGCTGGAAAGGCATGCGGAAAACACAAAAAAGGTAATTGACTACCTTGAAAATCATCCGCTTGTTGAAAAAATAAACCATCCTTCAATTAAAGACCATCCCCAGCACGAATTGTATAATCGTCTTTTCCCAAAGGGTGGCGGTTCAATCTTCACCTTTGAAATAAAGGGCGGCGAAAAGGAAGCACATAAGTTTATCGACAACCTTAAGCTGTTTTCTCTTCTTGCCAACGTTGCCGATGTGAAGAGTCTTGTTATCCATCCGGCTACAACAACTCATAGCCAGCTTTCTGAAGATGAGCTTCTTGATTTGGATATTAAACCAAACACAATCCGCCTGTCAATCGGCACTGAACATATTGATGATATTATTGCTGATTTGGAAAAAGGCTTTAACGCAGTGAAGGAGTGATTTAAATGATTTATACATCAGTTGACCAACTTGTGGGAAAAACACCACTTGTAGAACTTAAACATATCGAAGATGAATTTTCGCTTAAGGCAAAAATCATAGCAAAGCTTGAATATTTCAATCCTGCAGGCAGTGTAAAGGACAGAGTTGCCAAAAACATGATTGACCAAGCGGAAAAGGACGGCTTACTTAAGACAGGCTCTGTAATTATCGAACCTACAAGCGGCAACACAGGCATAGGTCTTGCATCTATTGCCGCCGCACGAGGCTACAGAATTATAATTGTAATGCCCGAAACAATGAGTGTTGAACGCCGTCAGATTATGAAAGCATACGGTGCCGAGCTTGTTTTAACGGAAGGTGCAAAAGGCATGAAAGGTGCCATTGCAAAAGCCGAAGAGCTTGCAAAAAGTATTCCCGATAGCTTTATTCCGGGTCAGTTCACAAACAGTGCAAATCCACAGGCACACTACAAAACAACAGGACCTGAAATATATTCCGACACTGACGGAAAGGTTGACATATTTGTCTCCGGCGTTGGTACAGGCGGCACAGTTACAGGCGTTGGCAAATATCTTAAAGAGAAAAACCCCAACGTAAAGGTTGTGGCAGTTGAACCTAAATCCTCTCCCGTTCTTTCCGGGGGTGTAGCAGGGGCACATAAAATTCAGGGCATAGGTGCAGGCTTTGTGCCCGAGGTTTTAAATACTGCTATTTATGATGAGATTATAACAGTATCAAACGAAGATGCATTTGCAATAGGCAAACTTATCGGTCAGAAAGAAGGATTTCTTGTAGGCATTTCTTCAGGTGCGGCAGTATCTGCGGCAATAGAAATAGCAAAAAGGAGCGAAAACGAAGGCAAGAACATAGTAGTTCTTCTGCCCGATACAGGGGACAGATATTTGTCAACTCCCCTATTTGAATAAAATTTTCTAAAGAAAAAAGGAGAATGGGTATGCTTGTTTCCACAAGAGGGCGTTATGCAATAAGAGTTATGCTTGATTTAGCCATAAACTATTCAGGTAATTTTATCCCTATGAAGGACGTTGCCGCACGACAAGGCTTGTCCCTTAAATACATAGAAAGAATAATGCCCCTTTTAAATTCCGGTAATCTTGTGGAGGGGGTCCACGGTAAAGGCGGTGGTTATCGCCTTTCAAGGAAACCGGAGGAATATAAAATAGGCGAAATATTACGTCTTACCGAAGGAAACCTTGCACCGGTTGCCTGTCTTGAATGTGGTGCACAGCCTTGCGACAGAGCAACAGATTGCAAAACACTTCCCATGTGGATTAAGTTTCATAACATGGTAAATGACTACTTTGATTCCATCACTCTTTTGGATTTAATGGAAAACAAAATCAAAATTTAAAACATCTCTCCAACCTAAAAAACTATATTTCACGCAAAAAAGTGCACAGTCTGTCAAGACTGCCACAGATTGTAGAAAAGCCCTGTTTTGCTCAATCTCAAAACAGGGCTTTTCTACAATCTCAAGGAGCAACGAAAGTTGCTCCTTGCTTTTTTATTATGCTTCTGTAAATGCGTCCTTACCAAGTCCGCAAATAGGACAAACCCAATTTAGCATCTGGTTTTCCTGAATAAATATCTTTTATAGTAATTTATTTCATATAATTCCTCCTTGTACATTATCTTCTTTTTTAACCAATTTCTCATACTCATCCAACTGCACTTCCTCAAGCACTGCCACAAAATCTGCAAAATGTGTCAAATCTCCATTCACCGCATACTGTTCAAGTGCGTTATAATAATCAAGCCTATTTCCTTTGGCAATAGAAATTGGCAAATACCCGTGTATCAAAAGCTGATAATTCATGATAAGTCTGCTTGTTCTGCCGTTACCATCTATAAACGGATGTATCCTTACAAATTCAGCGTGTGTCCATGCTGCAAGCTCTATCGGATTTAGCTCATTTTCTTTGTTTTTTAAATCTTTATAGAAATTCTTAATTTGCATATACATTTCATTTCCTGCAGGAGGTGTAAATCCCGCACCGCTGATTCTTACTTCTTCTTTTCGGTATATACCACCAAGAATTATGTTTTCTGTAAGTATTGCGTGTAAGTCTTTTACAATATTTTCATCTAAAGGCTTGTTTTCGTTTATACATTTCTTCACATAGCCATAGGCTTTTTTGTGGTTAATAACTTCATATATCTCCCGCAGTTCTTTTCCTCCAATTGAAATGCCATCTTCTAATACAACCTTTGTTTCCATTAGTGTTAATGTATTACCCTCAATAGCAGTAGAATTATGCGTGAATGTCAGTTCAAAATCCTTTTCATAAGAGGATAGAGTAACAGCACTTATCTTATATTTGTTTTGTTCGTATTTAAGTTTTTTGTTTTGTATTCTATCAAAATTCATATTACTTTTTCTCCTTAACAAATTCACATATATCGCTTATGTCACAATTTAGATATTCAGCTATTTTTAAAAGTATCAGCATTGAAACAGGTTCATCTCGTCTTAGTTTTGTCATTGTGTTTGGTGCAATATCTGCATTCTTACGCAAATCAACCTTACTTAGCTTTTTATCTATCAATAATTTCCATAATTTATTATATGATATGGTCATGCTTTCACCTCAAATATATTTACTATTTTATAGTATAGTATAATCGTTGCAAAATTTCAATATACTTTCGCAAATTCATAAGAAAGTTAAACAAAAATAGGAGATTTTTCAAAAGCCTAATCCCCTACTTTTCTTGAAGAACGAAAATGGCTCTATAATAAATTAAAAGCTCTGCAATAGTAAAAATAAGGAGCAACCATCGTCGCTCCTTATTTTTGTTATTATTCTTCTGTAAATGCGTCCTTACCAAGTCCGCAAATAGGACAAACCCAATCTTCGGGAACATCTTCCCAAGCTGTACCGGGTGCTATACCGTTGTCGGGATCGCCAACTTCAGGATCATATACGTAACCGCATGGACATTCATACTTTGCCATATTTAATTACCTCTTTTTTATTGATATGATAATTAGGTTATAACCTCACTTACCGGGAGCATTGCACGGGACATTCCTCACCCACAGGTAGGCAGTTTGTTAGCACTTCCTCATCGTATGCAGGAGGGGTGTCCCTGTTCCTTATAAAAATGTTGCAATCACCTAATCAAAGTTACCTGATATTAACCAAAATATCTCTTAAGAAGACCTTCAAGACCTCTTCCGTGTCTTGCCTCATCTCTTGCCATTTCATGTACTGTGTCATGAATTGCATCCAAGCCGTACTTCTTTGCCATAACTGCAAGGTCAAACTTACCCTTTGTAGCACCGTATTCGCAGTCAACTCTCCACTTAAGGTTATCCTTTGTTGTAGCCTTCATGTTGGGTTCAAGATCTTCACCTAAAAGTTCAGCAAACTTTGCAGCGTGTTCAGCTTCTTCATAAGCAGCCTTTT
>JBJDXJ010000043.1:0-31549 GCA_051866635.1 Clostridia bacterium
GGCATTGCCTTTTTTGAACCACGCCACTATGGCGTGGTTTTCGTTTACACAAAAAAACAAATCAAAACAGGGGTGATTGCACTTTTGCAATCGCACCTTCAATTATCTTTCTATTTGCTTATATCCGTTCATAATAAAATTAAGCACAAGATTTGTCTTAACACGCATACCAACTTTTTTGATACCTCTCTTTATTAAAGCTTCATTTACCTCAGGTATATATTCCTTCAATCTTTCATCGTATTCTATCAACTCATTAAAAAGCTTTACGAGTATGTCATCCTTACGATTTTTATTTTTAGGATATCCGCGAGAAATCAGTGCCATATTGTTATCAAAATTTGGTGCCAATCCCATTATCTTTCCACTTGTCACATCTCGAAGCACACCAAAGTTAAATGTGTGCCTGTCAGGGTTTGCACATATTGTGTCCAAAAACAACATCTTTACATAATCGCCTATGGCATCTGGACATAAATCTTTTAGAGCGTTCAATGTTTCAATATAGTCTTCATTATCCCCCATAAAGCTGAACATCGGTTCAAAGTTAACACTTGCGTTATCCGTAAAGTCCTTCGTTTTAATAACGCCTTTTCCTCGTTCATATTCAGCCATATTAAAGCCAAGCTCTTTACCCAGAAGGCAAATGAAAAGCTCAGAGAACATTTCCTCGTAATTGGCCTTTTTATGCATCCACCACTTACCATCAGTCACCTTCCAACACTTTTCAAAGCTACCAATATTGGTAAGTTCAGGGGTTTTAGATTGTTTGGAATTTGCAACACGGTTAAAACTGTCATAGCTACCCGTAAGTGCAAGCGATGCAAAATAGTCATTATCAAAACGAACATCATCGTAAGTAAGGTCAGAGTCAAGAGGCTTTATCCAGTATGAATCCGTAATAGTCACCGCATTCACAGAAACAACGGTGGAAACATCATCCTTCGCTGTAAGTCTCAATGCCTTTTTGAGAAGTCTTACATTAGCCCTGCGAGAATCTGCAGCCCTGGAAACCAACCACTTTTCAACATCGTTATATTTTCTAAAGTATATCGGCAAAAGGTTATTATTTAATATTTCAAGATTATTATCCTGCCATGCAGCAACCGCTTCGTCACGACTCATAATATAAAAATCCATATCGCACATCCCAACACCAATCTATAAGGCTACATTATCATATGGAAACATCTTTTTCAACCACAAAACAACAGCAGGGGCAACCTTTCAGTCACCCCATTAATCAATAACAAGCACTAAACGCAGGTCGCATATATTCTATAGCACCCCTACTAAGTCCATATTTCACAGCAAGACTTTCCCAGTTTTCTCTAACCGTCTTGGTTATATTATCAGCCACTTTCGTTGCTTCTTCTATCGAAAGTCCAAAATAGTGTGCAGACTCTATGGCAAGAGGAATTGAAATCGAATTATCATCAGAATTTACATTCAAAGCCAATTCTTCACCATATGGCGTAGGATTCACATCATACAAGGGCGAAAGTCGCCATCCTGCATCATCTAAAATAAACCCATGGTTTCTCAAATGGTCATCTGTATTCGATATAGCCATGCTAAACACAATGCGCATCCAAAGCTCTTTTAAATCTTTTCTCGGGGATGCCCCATAAGATTTTAAAAAGCTTACAATATCCAGATAGCTTGAACCATCCGATGACGATGCTCCATCCGTTTTGCCAAGCATGGTCATGGCAGATGCAAAGTGTATTCGTCTTTCTCCGTCACGGTCAAAGCGTTTTACAAGGAAAGTACTGCCGAGCTTAGAAAAAGTCTCAACCTTGGATTCGGGCACATTCAAAGTGCACAGTTTAGCCAAATCATGAGCCACCTTTTCCCATGCTCCTGTATTAAATTCATCATTCTTCGATGGAAATTTTGCAATCCAAAGATTACCATCAGTATCTTGAATTGTTGCTTTTGGTCTTGCCCCACCAAGGGAAGATCCGGGTTTCAATAATTGATTAAGCCACTTTTCATTAAGTGCATTTTCTTCATTTTCAAAGTTTCGAGATGCTTCCTCCAAAGTTCTCAGTGTTGCCCAAGGCGGAGCCGCTGTTTCTTTATCGTCAGACAAAAATGCTCCGTTTTCATCGTCTTTGAATCTGATTGCACCCATTCTGGTTTCATCATAAACGCCCAGAAGATAATCACCTGCAGTCAGTTTCCTCGGTTTGCGCCCCTCTTTCTCTGCATAAATGCGTTCGCGCCGTTGCATCAGAACTCGTCCCCAACGGTCGGGCGAAGAGTCTGCAAATATACCAAAAATATCTTTTCTAACAGGGTATTGTCTGCCGGAATACATTTGCAAGTCAGGGTCTATCACATATTTCAGGTTTGTTTTTGAAAGCCACTCCCTGTCAAATTCAAAAGAGAAATTCTCTGTGCCTCTGCCCGCTTCAACATACAATCTTCCCATTAAATCAGGCTCATCAGAATTAAAATTTTCATAAACATAAATAGTTTTTTGCATTAAGTTAATCCTCCTTTAAGCGACTACCGAATAAAATGTGAATTAGTCGGTAGTTGCTTTTGGTGCTCGTTTGCGAACAACCAGTTTTAAATCCTGAAGTGTTCGTCCAAATGTATCATCTTTTGCAACAAGCAACAAATCTTTATCCATGCCGCCAAGAGCGTGAAGAACTGCCGCATATATTCCGATGGCAACAGTCTTGTCGCCTTTTTCAACTTTCCATAATGTAGCACGGCTTATATCTGCCCTTTCTGCCACAAGCTCAACAGATAAATTCCTTCTCAGTCTTGCAAGTTTTATCTGTTCACCCATTTCTTTTAATATATCCTCTGTTCCGGGTAATATCCGGGCAGTCTTCTTTGCCATCCCAACCACTCCTAACGTATATTATTATATACATAAATGATGTTTTTGTCAATCTTAATAAACATTATCTTATTTATATATTCCAGACAATCTCTACATTCCCATCGTTTTCTATGTAAATCTTGTCAATTAAAACTGATGCAACGCCCTTCTTTTCCTCAAAGCTTGCAGTCTGCCACTTTTTCGATAGGTTGATAGCCTTTTTCACATCTACCTCATTTTCCTGCACTTCTTCAATTTTTTCAAGGATTTCAACCTTTCTTTGTTTCAGTGCAGTCGCTTTTTTACCAAGGATTGTCAAAAGGTCACTGTTTACATCGTCTTTCATAATTATCTCCGTCAGCTTATCTTCTTCCAGCTCCACAGCCTTTAACTTATTCCTCAGCTCATTTAAAACAGGCGGTATCGCCTTAGGCTTTTTTGTGCCTTTGATTTCCTCAAGCCTGAGTGCAATTTCATCGTACACCATATCTTCCAGACTTTTAGCATAAACAGTTGAAATTGGACCTCTGCACTTTAACTTATGGCTTCTGCCCGTGCAGTTAAAATACCGCCGTACCTCGCCACTCGTCACCGCACTTTTTATTGTGGTCATGGTTGAACCGCACTTCTTGCAAACCACAAGCCCGCCAAGCCAGCTTGTTTTATTTCCCGCCGAACGCCCTATCTGCTTATTTTTAACAATCTTCCTCTGGCACTTAAGCCATGTCTCACTGTCAATTATACCCTCGTGGCTCATAACCACAACCTTTATATCCGACCAGTCTATGCTATCAGGATTATGTTTTGATAACCCGTACAACTGCAAACCGTGCACCCCATCAAAACCCTCAGGTTCACCAATTATGTTGGCGTTCTTTTTCTGATAATATTCGTAAACATTGCTGTCAGCCCTTACGTATATGGGATTTTTCAAAATTGTTGACAACTTCGCTGTGGTCCAGTCACCGCCATCTGACGGCAGCATGCCAATTTCAACAAGGTTCTTCTGTAACCTCCTCAAAGTAACATTTTCAACTGCATATGTGTTATATATGTATCTTAGCTGTTCTACCTCGTCTATCTTTGCTTCAAGCCGCTTCGTCTTTATGTTGTTTATAACAGTCGGCACCAAATCGAACCCATATGGTCTTCTGCCTCCCATATAAAACCCAAGACTGCTTCTGTGTTCATAAGCCTGACTAACGCGTTCTATGATAGAATTGCGTTCAAACTCAGCGAATACTGCCAAAATTTTCACTATTAGCTCTCCATAAGGGCTTGATGTGTCGAACGCCTCCTGTGCTGAAACGAACTCCACGGAATGTTCTTTAAATGTATTTAATATATTTACAAAGTCTGCCAAACTTCTGCTTATTCGGTCTAAGCGGTAAACAACTACTTTGTTTATCTTCCCCTTTGTTATCTGCCTCATCATTTTCTTAAAGCCGTCTCGGTCTGTATTTCCCCCGGAAAATCCGTTATCAATAAAAGTTACTACTTTCTCCTCTCGTTCTTCAGGTCTTAAGACAGCTTTGCAATACTCTATCTGTGTTTCACAGCTGATGCTATTCTCACGTTCAATGGATTTTCTGGCATAGATAGCTATCGCCATAAACCTCACCCCCTTTAAGGGAATATTAATTAATGTACCCGTTTGCGGTGCCCGGCAATGGCACATTTCATGTGCCATTTGCCGACCGCAGCACAACCCTATGCATTCGCTCAATCATCCACCGGATGCGCTCATGCTCGGTTCCCTGTCGCCATCCCTTTTGAGAAAATCCTGTATAGGTCTTCTGCAATCTTATCTTCAAGCTCTCGCTTTTCGCTATCCGTTAAAATCACCTTTTTGTGGTAAACTTTTTTAGTTTCGTTCTTCAAGTCTGTATACTCTGTGGTTTTAAATAAATCTGTCATGGAATAACCTCCTATATCGAGCCGCATATGGGTCTCTTATCTATTGTTATGCTGTTATCGGTTATAAAAATAACGCTAATAAACTCACCATTTTGCTCTTATTCACATTATCAATTATATTTTTTCCACTATAATCAAAAATAGTGGAAGAAAGGAAATACCCATAGGAGTACTTCGCTCCTATGGGTGTTTTTTACAAACTATTCATAACTTCAAGCAATTTCTGATAGCTATCCACCTCATGATATTTCACATTATCCGTTGAAATTTCATTGAACAACCTCTTCGCACATTGAATCTTCGCTGCCTCAATCGGTCTTAAATCAAGACTGCTCATAGAGCCTTTTGTCTCGGCAATAAAACAAATGTGCTTCACTGTTCCCTCATAGAAAGCAATCGCCCAGTCAGGCGAATAATTTCCTACAGGGGTTGGAATATGAAATCCTTTCGGAAGTTTAGCGTATACACAAACCTCATCCGCATTATCTAAGTCTTCCGCAAATTGTCGTTCAATGCTAACTTCGGCACTACCGTCTGTAAACACATAATCCTGAATATGCTTCTTAGCCTTAAATGCCTTTGAGAAATCTTTTCCGATTTTTTCCGCAGTAAAGATTGCGTTATTATATGTTCCTTCAATCTGATTGTACGAAATATCCGAAACTATCGCTGTAGCTTTTTGTTCACGAATAAGCCTTATAACCTTTGAAATAAATTCTTCAGGGTTATATTTAAACATCATAAGCTTGTCTTCGCGAATTCCTTTAAGAATAGCCGCCACGGTTTTTCTTGTGAGTGTTGTACCTTCAGCTATTTTTCCTATGAGGTCATACTTAACGCTACTCATTTCAGAATGTTCAAGTGTGCGAGTTTTTGACTTCTCGGTTTCAAAGGATGCACCTCTCTCAACCTCGTACTGGTTCATCTCATCCTTCTGCTCACCAATTGTGGTGGTATATTGCAACTGGGATATAAAGAGCTTTTCATCTATGTGGTCAATAGATTTTTTAATAAGCTCTTCCGAATCAAAGTGTGCCGTATAAGCATATTTCTTGTTAATCTTATCCCACAATGCCTTAAACTCTTTCTTGCTGAAATTATCATTTAACGGATTATCCTTAACCTTTGTATCGTGGCCGTCTTCAAACATCTTTTCAAGCACGGAATCATCATATACAGCCTGAATAAGCATCTGGATACCTTCTGTCATAGGCTTCAAGATTTCCGGAAGCGGTGCAATCGTTCCCATCTGAGCATCCATACGATACTTATCCGTAATCTTTCTGTCCATATCCACATAACCGTTTGCGATAAGATAAAACTCAATAGTGTTCGCCATTTTATCGTCAATAAGCGTCGGTACTCCGTCAACTTTAACATATTTGCCTTTGAAATACTCGTTTGTTGCAACTGTCGGTCTGTCGTAAAGAACCTCTTTAATATCTGCCTGCAAAGCTTTAACAAATTCCTTATAGCTGTCGCTGGCTATAACTGTAAGTTTGTTAATATCGTGTACCTGTTCGCCAAGCGTCTCACTATCCATTCTGTTACCGGACTGATTCACACATAAACGAAGTCCGCGACCAACTTCCTGTCTCTTCGCAGTTTGGCTGTCAGAATGTTTCAGCGTACAAATCTGGAACACATTCGGGTTATCCCAGCCTTCACGGAGAGCCGAATGTGAGAATATAAATCTTGTCGGTTCTTTGAAACTGAGAAGCTGTTCCTTTCTCTTCAAAATCAGTTCATATGCTGAAATATCATCCGAAAACTCACTGCCACGCTTCAATTGACTGTTAATGCTTCTTCCGGTCTTTTTATCGATACTAAAATATCCATTGTGTACCTTTGTTACATCAAAGCAAGTTTTTCGCAAATACTTCTGATACGGCGTGTCTTCCAATGTTGCATATTCGTTTAATACAGAAATGTATTCTTCTTCAAAAATTTTTCCGTATTCACCTAAAACCTCATCCCCGTTTTCATCATAATCACGATACTTGCAAACCTCGTCAATAAAGAAAAGGGAAAGTGTTTTAATGCCCATATTAAACAGCATTTCTTCTTTTTCAAAATGTGATGCTATAGTTTCACGGATTTGTATTCTTCTCATGTCCTTTTCAGAAACATCGCCTACAACATTTCCGGCGTAAATAACCTCACCGTTTACAAATGTTACACTGTTCCGAAGCGGGTCAATTTCAGAAATTGTGTACCCCTCCTTGTACTGCTCCATCTCTTGCGAAGCATTGTAAAGGTCATCATTTACACCCAATATTCTTGTTTCCCGATTTATGGACTTATTGTACCCAATTTCCAGTTCAATCTTTGCCATAGGCGGCTTTTTAGGCGAAAGTATAATCTTCTCTAAGAATAAATAACTATCTGTTCCCCTAAAGTTTTTAACCTCAAAACCTTTAACCTGTATCTTCTTTACAAGCTTTTTGTTAAACGCCTCAAGTGCATCCAATACATAAATAAGATTATTTTGCTTTTTATGCGTTGCAGAATAATTGAGTGCAAACAGCGGATTGAAGTTTTTCAGTGCCTTCTGTGTAACATCGCCACCCATCTTCTGCGGCTCGTCCAAAATTATAATAGGTCTGTTTGCCTTTATAACATCAATAGGTCGCCTCGACTGAAACTCATCACGTTTGGAATAAATAATTCTCGCTTCTTTGCTCTTGCCGTCCTCTTTTAACGACGACGCAAACGCCTGTGTGTTGATAATCATTACGTTAATTCCGGCACTTGCTGAGAAATTGTCAATCTGATTGAGGTTTGCGCTGTTATAGATAAAGAACCTTGCTTTTTTACCGTAATGCTCCATAAAATGTTCGGCAGTAATTTCAAAAGTCTTTGCAACGCCCTCACGTATAGCAATGCTCGGCACAACAACAATGAACTTGCTCCATCCGTAACGCTTGTTTAATTCAAACATTGTCTTTATGTAAACATACGTTTTACCCGTACCTGTTTCCATCTCAATATCAAGACTGCATCTGCCCAAATCCTTAACCAATGCGGATGATAACTTAATATTGTTTTGGCTTTGTATATCACGAATGTTCTTCAACAGCAAATCATCAGAAAGGTATAGTTCTTCATTCTTATACCCTGTTTCATTTTCAAGGTCAATTATTTCACCATACTCGTCTGCCATCTTCATTGTGCTTTGCACAGGTCCCGTCTTCTTAACCTTTCCACGGTCACGGATATAGGATATTCCCTCATAATATCCCTGCCCTGCAAACACATTACAAACCGCTTCCACAGCATCAGTTTGATATTGTTGTATTTTAAAATTAAATTTCATAAGGCTTTCCTCATTTCTGCAAGTTACCGGCAAGTTAAAATTTCTCAACATATTGTGTTAAATCGCCTATACTACCACTTTATCCTGTGTTACACCTTGGCTTTTTCGAGGTTCCTGCAAGTTACCAGCAAGTTAAAACTATGCCCATATCGGAATATATTTTGAATGTCTCGGTGCCGTATCCTCTAGCTTTTTCACATATTCTTTTTCGCAAGCTTCTTTGATCAATCTCGAAATGCTGGCAGATGAAGAGTCTTCCAATCCAAATCTTTCTCTCAATGAGCTATTAGTCAAAAATTCTCCCTGTATATACTTTATACAAGCGTGCATATAACAAGCCCAAAGCTTATCAGCTGGGGTTAAATCAAAGAAATTTGTTTGTGAAAATAACGTGACTTTTGTGTTCTCATCATAAATACGAATATGTGGCGTAGGAAGTTGCTGTAATTCGCAAGAGATTACAATTTTATCCCAACCCGTACCCAGCTCTTCACACATTCTCAATCTTCGCATCAATGATGCCAATTTTTCATTTCTTGATTTAGGCGGATTATCAATAATTCTGGCAACATCAACAAGTGGAATTCCCGGATTTGTAATTTCAATCCTATTGCTAAAGATTTCAACGACTACGCCCGTACCTGTTATTGAAAAATCTTGATGTATCAGCGCATTCGCGACAGCTTCTCTTAAAGCAATTGTCGGATATGCCTGTTGCTTATGTCGTTTCGCCCCTTCTATAACTTCCTCTGAAGGCAGTAGTGCCTCTATAAATTTTAATAAACCGCCAAAACCCACAGCATACCCCTTGTTCCCAACATCCTCTTTTAACATCTCAAGCTTATTTGTTCCTCTATACTGTACAACGCGAACAGCCTTCCTTTCAAGTCTAGGGAAGTCAGAAAGTCGCTTTGCAAACAGAATCGCCCCCATATTCGTTATTGCATACAACCCATTATCCTGCCGCACCAAAATATCCTCTTGAGTCAGATAATGTACAATTCCTTCTAATTCCGTTGGAGTTGGTTCACCTTTTGCATCAAAATATACAGAAAAATCTAAAAAACGTACCGCTTCTTCTGCTGTTAAATCCTGTCTTGCAAATTGCTCCTCAAATCGGTTATTCCTAATTTTGTCCCATAACTGTGCTTGCATCTGCGGATAGTCACTCAATTTTTTGGTATAACTCCCTACTCTTATATAGTCAACCTTCTTAAAAGTAACTGTTTGATTGGTTGCCTTATATATTATGAGCACAACTACCTTTTTATCATTCATATAAATTGTTTTGAATTCAAATTCTGCATTTTTAGACACCAAAGTTCTTAGCCAATTTTCCAGTTCTTGGTTTCCCACTTTTAATGTGTATTGATCATACTCTGTTCCTACAATTTCATGGGTTTTATCATTCACTCCCCAAATCATATATGCACAAGTTTTCTCTGCATATGTAGCGCCGTTGGCCAGTGCACTAATATCTTGACCAATCATCTCTGGGTCATAATTATTATGTTTAAATTCAAACCAATTTGTTTCACTTTTATGTTCTCTCAATTTGTTAACTAACTTTTCCAAATTCTCCACAGAAATCACCTACCTTATCGTCGCATTAATTCTCGCAGTCAGCCTTTTGTACAAATCATCTTGGTCTGCCCACAAAACAGTATTAACCTGCTTCACATCAAGATGACCATCTTTACTAAACTGTTCTTTATTGCAAACCTGTATAACTTCTTTGCCAAGTCCAAATGCATAACCGGCTTCATAATATGCACCGTTATTGTGACCTGTCAACTCTGCTATTACAAACCTTGCCTGCCTTATTTCATAAAGCATTTCAGGTACAATTTGATGATTATGCTCAATTTCGTCCATAATGCGAGGTTCAAATCCACACTCAACTATCGCTTTTTTTATGATTTCTCGCGTCTCTTTCATCTCATAAGCAAACGACATCGCGACAAACACAGTCTTTGAGTTTTCAGATGAATTTTTCTGCAACTCATCCACTCTTTTCCAGCCGTTGGGTTTCATATATATTTTCGTTGTTTCTCCACAATAAGTCTCAAAAAAATCTTGTTCTACCAAATATCCTATAAGTTCATTTATTTGATTTTTTATCACTGCATCTTTTAATAAATTTCCTTTTTCGTCGTGCTTTTTTATAAACAATGCACTTGTCAACTGCATAGCTGTAATTTCAAATATATCACCAAAAAACTTTGATTTCCTTGCAAAACCCAAAAGTATTTTATCAATCCTTTCCGCAAAACTTTTCGGCTGAAAGGCAAGAATCTCTTCTCTTGATACATAAGGAATGTTATCAGGTTCTTTGCATTCTCTATCGTACAATTCTTTATTTCCTAAGAATGTAGAAAACCTATATGGAACATCCGAAAAGTTTTCATCAGAATGATAATAGAGATATGAAGCTATTTCATCCTTTATATCTGACCCCGTCATAAACGGAGATTTCTGATACTCAAACCTTCCGCAAGTAGGGCATTCCACGAACACATGATTATGATCCATTCCTGTTTGCGAACTGGTTATACTACCCACACAATAAGGGCATATTTCATAATTACTCATCACAGCACCTTCCTTACCGTTGTGGGGCTATATGTATTGAATATCTGCTCAAAGTTTGTTGCGACACTATCGTTTGCCATAGAACTGTCACGCATTACAAAATAATACGGTTTCTGCTTCGCAATTTCTGTTACCACTTCTTCTGTAACATCTTTATCAAAGCACGCTATAAGATAATTACCCTCAACGCTGAACACTTTCTTACCGGCAATTGTTGTTTCCTCTATCTTGCCTGAAAGAAGCACACCTAAATCAAGCATAACCTGGAAAAGTAAATCTTCCGGCGTTCTGTCCTCTTTTATATTATCCACAGAATTTAAAAGCTCGTCCATCGTCAAAGCCTGTGGGCTGTAATAAACATCTTTCATATTGGAACTGTCGCATTTCAAAACACGGAAACCACCGTCAAATTTAGCGTTAGGATTTTCCTCCGCAATCTTTTTAGCCGCACGACGGATACGCTCTTTACCGATTTCGCAAATGTTTTTATATCCAGCCTTATATGCTTCTGATTTCTCGTCTGTTTCTTCGGGCAACTGCACCATAATAAACTTACGGTGTCCGCCGTCCTCTGCGTTTAACTGCATAACAGCGTGGGCGGTTGTGGCAGAGCCGGAGAAGAAGTCTAAAATTACATCATCATTTCCAAGCACCATGTTTTGAATGTGTTTAATTAACTGAAGCGGCTTTGGATAATCAAAATATTTTCCATCAAACAATTCCATTACCTCTCTCGTTCCTCTTGCGGAATTAGCACCTTCGATATTAATTAAATTTTGATAAGATAATGTACGCATAATAGGCTTATCTTCATTGTCAACCTTTTCATATTGTTTAAAATATACAGACCAACTATTTGCTGTTTTTTTCATTACAATAAAGCCATTTTTTATTCCCCATTCAATCTTTGTCTTTGACCATCTCCAGTTCCAATGTTCTTGTTTTTCTGAGGTGCCACCAGGGTATATAGAAACACCATCAGGCATTTCTATCGAATAATTAAGTGCCTCAGAATAATGGCTTCCTGTCATTCTTCTATCAAGTTTATTAAGAACATATCCTCCGCGTTTTGAAAAATATTCATCCGTACTTGAATATTTTTTTCTATCTGTTATTTCTACCGTAGAAAATTTGCATAACTCGCGATTTTTAGAGTAAAGCAAAATATTTTCTGTAACAATTTTTACATCTTCCCCTGTGTTGGAGCCAGGTGTAGATTGCCAAATTAAATTTGCAACAAAATTGTTGTTCCCAAAAATTTCATCAGTAATTTTCCGAAGATTGTATAATTCTTCATCCCCTATCGAAATAAAAATAGCACCATCATCTGCCAATAAGTCTTTTGCTACTTTTAATCGTGAGTACATCATGTTAAGCCAATCTGTATGAAACCTACCATTGCTATCTATGTTCTTTACTAATCGATTGCCTGACTCGTCAAATTGTCCACTATTGCCTAAGTATTTTTCCGTGCTTTGCGCAAAGTCATCCTCATACACGAAGTCATTACCTGTATTATACGGTGGATCTATGTATATCATCTTAATTTTACCGAGATACGTTTCCTGCAACAGCTTCAATACTTCAAGATTATCGCCCTCAATATAAAGGTTCTCTGTATTATCAAAGTTAACACTTTCATCTTTGCAAGGTCTTAAAGTTTTATTTATAGGAGCATTGGCAAGAAGGATAGACTTCTTCTTATCAGGCCATGTAAACTGATAGCGTTCATCCTTGCCTTCAACAACCGTTGTCGAAATCTCCTGCATCAACACGTCCTTGTCAATTGCACGAACAACCTCCCCATTTTCATCAATCGTTTCTGTCACGGCATTCGGGAATAATGCTGCCAACTTTTTAAAATTCTCATCCGCTTTATTCGGTGTGTGCATTTTTAATTCATCACTCATTTTCGTTATCCTCTCCGTTTTCTATTATATCGGTAATTTGTTCTATAAATATTTTACATAAATTGTTTTTGGATAATTCTAATTTTGTACATAAACCATTTTTTGTGTCTTTTTGAAAATTAAATTCTTTTTCCTTTTGATCACTTGGCATATAATACGTTTCTGAATTATGATAATAATATATTTTATTTGTGTTATGGTCTATACAAAAGAACTTTCCGTTAGAAGCACTTTCATTGCAAAAATAAGAAATATTATAAAATGTAGAATATGACCAATATATTGGGATATCATCCAAATCAAGTTGTTTATCGAAAACAATATTAATAGCTTCTAAATCTAAGAATTTAGAAGAATCTATCTGAACCATGTTGTTTTTAATTAATTTTGAAAACCCATTGTCTGTAGAAACCGCATCTAAAATTTTGACGAAATTGGTTAAGTTATAGTTGCTATTATTCAGTCTTAATTTAAAAATATAGTAATGTGCACTTTCCAATAATTCATCTAAAAAATCCACTATATTGTTATATATAAAATCTTCTCCAAATAAAGGTTCAATATTCCCATAAAGGGAAATATTATATAGACTATCATCTGTAAAATATTTGCCTATATCATCTAACTTAATTAATTGTGGGTATAGATAATTATATATTACATCAAATGTGTTAATGAAACAGGCTATTATTTCAGAATATTCGTCATTTGTTTTTAATCCAAAATGAGTAATAGCATTGCGTTTTTGTCCAAGAGTTTCTAAGATTTTCTTTACTTTGTTAGGCAATTTGAATTTTTTAATATATTTTTTTACAGCGCAAGAATATGTTATGGTTCTAAAACCATCTTCTTCAATCAGGATATCTTCCAATTTGATAGAACTGGTCACTTTTTGCATTGCTTTCAATATAACTTCGTTTTCTGGATCTTCGTAAATGCTTGTTGGTTCATCAACTGCCAGTAAAACTTTTAATAATAACTCTACGGAATTTTCTAAAAAAGTTAAAGCAATTTTTATACACTCGTCATATTCCACGTCTGAAACAACCTTATCATTAACATAATAGAATTTAACGAAGTGTCTTTTTGCAATGAAAAAGGAATTAATTGCATTTTTGCATAATAATAATTTAATATTAACCACTCCTTCTAAATCAATTTTTTAATAAAAATTACAACCGTCTTATTATTCTTTGCTTTCTAAATCTTTCTTTAACTTGTTAACCTGTTGTACCAACTCAAACTTCTTTTTCGGCTGTTTTTCTGCTCGTGCCTGTTTTTCCAGCTTTTCAATTTCCTTTTGGAGTTTCGCTTTGCGTTCTATCTGCTCCAAATTTTCGTCAAGGGTTAATTCCTCGCTCCACTCACCGATATCTAAACTCCGTACAATGTTTTCCCAAACCAAATCCATATTAAGCCCTTTTATGCTTATTTCAGGCTCATTTTCAAACCACCGGGTCTTATACAGTTTTTTGTGGTATAAAGCTATTTGCGTTTTGTTTTCAAAAGTGAGTATGTACAGCACATTGTGCGTATTGTTTTTTGAAATCACTTCAAGGATTTTATAGTTAAAATCCCATTTTTTCAGTTCAATATTCAAAACCAATATTTCTGAAATTGTTTCACCCTTGTCAATATGTAAAGTGTCTGCCGAAAGCTTGTTCTGCCAAACAATCTTCTTTATGTCCATAACAAATGAATCTTTAATTGCAGAATTTAGATCAAGATTTCTGTAAAAAGCCTCTTTCGGCATTACCTTATTAACTTCAGTTGCTTTCGGAAAGCTCATAATTTTACCACCAAATATTAATCATACCAATAAACTTCTTCCTCTTCCTTTTTCTTTTTTGCCGTGGAAGGATGTGCCTTCTTTTGTTTTTCTTTAAATTCTTCTTCTCTCAATGCCTTGTAGTTACTGCAATGTGCACTACCTACACATTTTCCTGAGCGATAAGAACATCTATCACCTTCATATTGATAGTGCTTGCATCTGCCTTTATATCGTCTGTCGTCACCTTCGGCGCGATGCACTCTTTCCTTGTGCCAAGGCGAACCTGTAAGTCTGTTAACTCCCATATTCTCCTCCTATCTTACGACTAAGAAACAAATCAATTCAAAGTCATCAAGACCTTTTATATCATTTTTAAGAACAGTAGTTTCACCGCTTCCAAAGAAGCTGTCTATATCATTTTCTTCCTTCAATTCAATGATTGACGAAATCGCTTGTCCCAAAAGACGCGACATTTCTGTCATATTTCGTCCGTCTTTTGTTTCTTTGTTAAAAGCACGGTACACTTCGGGGATAGGTTCAGTTTTCCCCTTGCAAATATATCGCATTTTGTCAAGCATTGCTTTAGGTGAAAGATGGTCGCATACAATTTCCCCGTCTTTAGATATATATACCATATAAAATGGGTGTAATCTGTTCTGATTATCAATGTTCACACTGTTGGAGCGATTTTTCAGCACATAAATCACACCTTCAGGTGCCTCGTCACTCTTTTGTGCAACCGCATGGAGACCAAACGGTGTTTTGTCAAGGTCAGAATGGTTCTTTACATATTCAAGTAGGTCAAGTCTGAACTCATTGAGCCCCAAATCCATAATGGAAATACCCGAGCTCATTTCCTCAATGTCAACCACTTCTTCCTGAAGCCTCTTTAGCTGTGCTTTTCTGTACTCCAAATCACCTTTTTCTTCAGGGCTCAAAAGGTTATCGTCACCAGTGGATGTCATTACAGAAATCTTCATTCTTGTTTCAACTTTTGCCTTTAAGTCTATGTATTCATCAAGTGTAACATCGGGCCAGAAGTTTACAAGCTGAATGTATTCATTTTTACTTCCTATACGGTCAATACGACCAAATCTCTGTATAATACGAACAGGGTTCCAGTGAATATCATAATTGATAAGATAGTCACAGTCCTGCAAATTTTGACCTTCGGATATACAGTCTGTTGCAATCAAAATATCAATGTCATCTTTTGGCATATTTTCAAACAAATCTCTGCCCTTTGATACAGGCGAGAAGCAAGTGAGAACAGTGTTCAAATCCGTCTTAAGGCGAGGCACCGTGGTTCTGCCGTCAACAGACCCTGTTATAATTGCAGTATTCAACCCAAACTTTTCTTTTACAAACTTACTTACATTGTCGTACAAGTATCCTGCTGTATCTGCAAAAGCAGTAAATATAATAACCTTTTTATTATCGGGGTTTATGGGGTTTGCAATCTTATTTGCAATAACATCTAAAAGTGTCTGCAACTTGCAATCGTGTTCGGGAGTTATGTCGCTGACCATAAGGTTTAATAATTCTAGCACATCCCTGTCTTTTTCAAGGCTTGCCTTCCAGGACTTATAATCCATATCTTCAAGGGATATCTTCACCTTCTTGCCGAAAGTAAATGTATCTTCTTCCTGGTCGTCCCAATCGTACTCATGAATATTTGTAATTTCATTCAAATCCATTTCTATATCAGACGTTTTAGTGTTTGCAAACTCATCAATGCTTGCAATAGTATCTTCAATAAGAGTTCTTATTCTCTGCAAAGTAAGGTTAAAAGAATACACACTGCTTTCCATTCTCTTCATAAGGTTAATGGCAGTAAGCCTCCGTATACCCTGTTCACGACCTGCCTGAGTAAGGCTCTTATTATCTTCAAACAGCTCAGCGTATTTATCAACCTTGCTCGGGAATATAAAATGTGATGGAGTATAAATAGAAAGTGAAAGCTGCATAAGCTGTTCAAATATTTGATTATAGTTTATAGCATCCTTTAAATCTGTCAGCTTCGGACTATACGACATAGGCTTTAACCTTGTAGGGAACTGTCCAATATCCGCAGTATCGTAATACTTTTCAATATGCTTTCTTGAGCGAGCAATAGTAACGCTGTCAAGCACCTCAAAAAAGTCAAAATCAAGCATCTTCAAAAGTGCTTCCGTTGTTCTTTTTTCAGGCTCCCATTTGCACCATGTATTAAATGCACGCTGTGCATTTTTAAATATATCATCAATAGAACGCTTTGTATTAAGCTTATCATCTATGTAAGAGCTTTCACCTTCGTATGCCAAAGCGAGCTGATTTTTTAAATCATTAAATCTGTTATTAACAGGGGTTGCACTCAGCATTAAAACTTTTGTTTTTACGCCTTTCCTGATTACTTTATTTAAAAGTGTCATGTAGCGGTTTTCTTTTTCGCTTTCTTCACCGGACAGTTTTCCGCCGTTTCTGAAATTGTGGGATTCGTCAATAACTACAAGATCATAATTCCCCCAGTTTATCTTGTCAAGCTCTATTCCGTTAGATGTTCCGTTTTTTCGATTTAAGTCAGTATGATAAAGAACATCATAACGAAGCCTATCCGATGCGATAGGATTATTTATATAGTTTGCCTTAAATGTGTTCCAGTTACTGCCAAGCTTTTTAGGGCATAATACAAGAACAGACTTGTTTCTGTTTTCGTAATACTTGATTACAGAAAGAGCCGTAAATGTTTTACCGAGTCCAACACTGTCAGCTAAGATACAGCCGTTAAACTTTTCCAGTTTATTTATAATAGCCAGTGCTGCATCCTTCTGGAAATTGTAAAGCATACTCCAAATTTTACTTTCCTTAAATCCCGTAGCCTCGTTAGGCAAAACATCCTCACTTATATCCTCAAGAAATTCATTGAAAATATTATAGAGCGTAACAAAGTAAATAAAGTCAGGAGAATTTTCATTATATGCTGTTGTTATATTTTCAATAACTTCTTCCGTAACGTCCTGTAATTCGTTAGAGTTATTCCAAAGCGAATTAAAAAGTTCTATATATGCATTTGAGAACGGAGCCTCTGTTTTCTGCACCATGTTGTATGCATTGTTGCCTTTCTCACAACCAATATCAACCGTTGTAAAACCGTTTACGGGCATATAGTTTTTGTCATCAACATTTATAAAGCCCATCATGTTTTTGTTAGTTGTATTCGATTTAAACGTAACCTTTTCCCTAATCCACTCAGCACACTCTTTCGCAATAGCCTTTTGCGTCATTTCGTTACGAAGCTTTACCTCAAATTCTGTTCCGTACAAGCTTCTTTCACGATGTAACCTCGGGATATAGAATTCACGTTTTTCCTTTTTTGTTTTGTCTGTTGTAAATGTGGGCGATGTGAAAATGAAACGCAATTCGTCTATTCCTTCAAGCTCCTTCTTAAGCTCCTGAAAAGCATAGATAGAAAAGCATGCCGCAGCAATGCTTATCTTACTATCCGGCTTTATTTCAACAGATAAATCATCTCTGAGAGTTTCATTTATATTGTCAATAAGTTTCATATTAACCTCCCCCACAATTAATAGTAGTTGAATGCCTGTCCAATAAAACGCACACGTACAGCAAATTTCCACTTAATACTTTTGAATATAAGTATACTTATTTATCATATCACATTTTTTGCAAATTGCAAAGGATTTTGTCGTATTTTCCGACATATTGGAAATTGTTCCGGTTTTTCGAAAACAATGTCAATCTTTAAACTGTGCGCTATCTGTATCTCGTCCTTCCTTTACCCTGTATATCACCAGATTTTGCCATTTTTATTTCACTTTTTACAAAAAAATAAAACATCAATGAGCCCAAGTCTATCCGGGAGTTTAAAAGATTTTTTTAAAAGAGTAATTTCGGCGAAGCACTCCGCCGCATCACCGACCTGGGAAAACCTGTAAAAATCAACGGAATGACCTTCCGCTAAGCTTAAACGAGACCGAAATTCGGTCTCGTTGTCTTTTTGTATGTAAGCTTTTCCATATACACCTTCGCTCGCTCTAACATTTCTAATTCTGTTGTCATTTTTCCATCTCTCCTCTACTATTTCAGTTATTACTCAAAAAGGTCCTCGTAGATTCTTTTCATTCGCTTAACAGTCCTTTTCAACAAAGCATTGGTTATATCTATATCAAATCTCTTATAGTCCCATATTACTTCTTTATAGAATACATCATAGTAGATTGGAGGCACGCCCGTTTTATCAACCGTTTTTATATATTCTGCCCATTCTCCCGCAGAAAATCCCTCTATAATCCCCAATACCGCACCATCTGTAACGTAAGGATAGTGATTTCCCGTTCCTTTTACCATCGGTTTTACACAAATAAGCTCAATATCAAAAAACCAGCCTGCACCGTAATCATATTCCAGTTCCATTGTATCGCCCATTTAAAATAAATTCAACAAAAATACTAGCAGTAACAGTATCAGTATTATACTCTCAAAGGAGTATTTTTTCAATTTTTTCATAAAGAGAATTGTTATAAAAGTGAAAACTTTTCACTCTTTATGGCAAAATTGTTGATTTGATTTATATTAAATTGTATAATAAACATATAAATCAAAATCAGGAGGCTGAGATTGTGGAAGTTTCAAAACAGGATTGGAAGCTATTCAGAGCGAAAATTGGTGATTGGCAAGAAACATATATAGAAAAACTTAACAACTAACACATAGAACTTCTTCAAGGTAGCGGCACTCCTTCAGAAAAGTTTTGGGAATTGGAAAAACGCATCAAAATGACAAAAGACATAAGGGTGTGTTAATGCAGAATAAATAAGGAGCGGTTTATGATCTTATATGTAACTAAGCAAACTTTTGAAAGATATAAATTTAAAATGCCCGAGGATTTCAATGATCCTTTTTTAGGCTCGGTTGCAAAGGCTGTTATTGAGCGTGAAAGTGGCGACAGATTATTGGAATGGGGCGGAAAGTTGTTTTATTTTGATCGAAGAAAGTGCATACAAGTAGTTAATTTTGCAAGCAAATTGACATTTGTGTTAGTGGATATTAAAATGGACGACCGTGAACACATCGGTAATATAATAGCCAACTACATGTTCAATCTTTACGAGGGTAACAAGAGAATGATAAACGCACTTGAACGACTTTTTGAGGAGCACCCTGTGGTATCCTTTGCTCCGCTGAAGGACAAGGGCATTATTGCAACATTAAACCATACGCAGACCGACTATCTTCTTGACGGCTACCGTCTTGCGGAATATATCAAAGACGGTATTTTACATACGATTAAGTTTAACAATGATATAAACCGCAAATGGTTGTTTACGCAGAAAATTAACGGCAAGACGGAGTATATTTATCCGGCAGAACGATTTGAACAGCTTATGTGCGAAAGATATGCGAAGGAAATTTTTTGATAGGTGCTAAGATGAAGAAATATCAATAATTAGGAGAGCGATCATGAAATTAGAACGAAAAGAAGCGGAGTTGTTTTACAACCTATGGTTTCCGCTGATGAACTTTGTAAACAAACGATACCGTGTATGCCCCGGAACTGGAAAGATTGCCATGGGCAAAGGCATTGCACCGCCAGATGCCAAAGCCATAGCAAATTATATTTGGGAGCATACAGAAGTAATCGACGAATATCTTGCAGGAGCAGATTTGCCTGCGGAACACCGTGAGATCATTGAAGGTTGGAAGATGTTCAGGTCGGGAAAATACATTATGGAACGACATTTGAAAAGAGGTTCTGTTTTCATTTCTTTAGAGGATAATTCTGTCTATATGGTGCAGGGCCTGTTTTCGAGCTTTGACGAAATGTTTGACGGTTGGCATCTTCCGCTCTTGGTGGATGCTGTATTACTCCCATTCCTCGGAAAAGTCATTACCGATGGATTAATGATTCCGCACCGTATTAGTTTTGGTGTAGAATATACTGCGGAATTTAAAAAGATTTATATGAACGCAAAAAGAAACGGTGATATTAAGCTTTCGCTGCAATAATTGCCTCTAAGTCAATAGAGGAGAAAACACTTTGTTACGCCATTTGCGTTTTCGAGCTTTGCGAGGAAATTCTGAGACAATCCCAAAACCGTTAACATGCCTCAAACCCAGTCTCCGCAGAGCTTTCAGAGATTTTTTTAAAGAGTAATTTCGGTGAAACTCTTAAAATTTGACTTTAAAATGTATTCTGTCTTTATTTTCGGGATTTTATCTTCATTTATTGCAAGTATTTATATAAAGACATATCGAAGAAAAACACACAGACTGAGTTTCTATCCGTGTGTTATTTCCTTAAAATATTTCTTTATTCAAAACCACACTGAGCACCTTAATCGCATCTTCATATTTCAGTGGTTTAAATAAAAGTGCTGATGTAGTTTTTTCATAATCTTCCCGATAAGCCTCTGTTTTCACAATTTCCTTAATCAGCAAATTCATATCCACGTCATTCATTGCCGACAAGCAGGTTTTATGCAGTTTTCTTTCCTCGCGGACTATTTTCACAAGAATTCGCAAATCATCGTTAAGCTCAACAACTTCAAGCAATTTGTATAAATCGTATATGTGTCTTGAATGACCTTTTATTGTCCCTGCCAGATAATAATCGCCTAAGGCAAATAGTTTATCCACAAAAGTCCTGTCAGCCGTTTGAGCCGCTATTTCAAACGGTGATAAATCAAATTCATCAATTACAGAAATAATATCTTCTTTCAATTTTTTTCCTCATGCTTTCTCCGGGCTTTGTATTCCCTGCAATATTGAGGTCAATATCCTCCGAAAAGCGGTCTATTAACTTATAGCAGATTTGATGTGTTGTACACAACTTCTTTAAATAACTCTTTATCTTCATGTAAGAACATTTCCAATCTCCATTTCGTATATAGCCTTATACACTTTATCCGGAAACAAAGGCAAATACATATCAAAATCCGCCTTCTTAATCCCGTTATTTTTTATATATTCACAGACAAGTGCCTTTGCCTCTTCCGTGCCTATTTCGCAATATGTTTCTATATCCTTCAACAAATCCAGTATCTGTAGGGTTTTAACATTTTCTTTTGTGATTTGTGTTCGTGATTTTCTCAAGACGAATTTTCTTCCGTTCAAATCAATTTTCTTCATCGGATTACCCATTTCGTTTGTAACGATTTCTGAAACGAAAGGCATCTGTGTTGATATACCTATTTGGTTTGCAAATATATATCCTGAGTAATATCCTTGGGTTTTTCCGTTTCGTAATATATATTTCCTTTCAATCACAACTTCAGGAGACAAACTGACTTCTCCTCCAAGCCGTGACTTTTTAGGAATATAGTAAACCCCATTTACAAATCTTTTGATTTTTCCGTTGTCTGTCAAAATTTTAAATTGCTGCCTGCGATTTACCTCGCTCATTTCTATTTCAATATCAGCTGCAATTATCGGTTCCCCGGGATTATAATTTTCTGAGATATATTCCCACAACACTCTTCTCACCTTCATTTTTCACATTTTTAAAATTACCTTTTTCTTTTTCGTTATCAGTATATCACATTTTATATTACTTAGTCAATATTAATTATAACAAATAGAATTATTATATCATTGTATTTTCTCTCAATTTATGCTACTATCTTCCTTGTATATGACTTTTATTGAAATTATATAAGGAGGCTTATCATGCATACAATAACCTTAGACTTTTCTGATTGCAAATATATTAATGATATTCATACAGTGTTAAAAGACACATTTGAATTTCCCGACTATTACGGAATAAATTTAGATGCTTTATGGGACTGCTTGAAGGACTATTCTATCAATTATAATCACGCTTTTACCATTTACCTAAAGGGCTTGAACTCAAAAAATCCCGAACTTCAATAAAAAGGAAATCAGACACGCCTTAAAGATTCCCTACTTTCCGTCAGCTTTACAATTGAATTCTGCAAATTCAACTTCACATTTTCACTATGAAAAAGGCTGTTGCAAGTGAACAATTTTCAAGTTCACTTACAACAGCCTCATATTTTTTTACGGCGTTTCTTTACGGCGTATCTATTTCTATTCTCAAAGCGTACCTGCTCGGAATCATATTACTTACGCCATTCCATTTGAAAACTTTTATGTATTTCATATCCTCGTTGTACGGAATTTCAACTCTGTTTTGGATTTGCCTTACTTCCACAAGAGCATCATCTAAGTTATATACACCCACAATACAACTATCTGCCGCTTCTATAATCAGATTCGCGTTTTCAACCTTCGCTGCAGCAAAATCTGAGCCTCCGACAACCTGATAGCGAGTTTCCACACCGTTCTGATCTGTGATAATAATTTCATCACCGGCGTATACCGGCTTATTATCATCACCCTGCAAATCCAAAGTAGCAACACCTGTAACAACAAGCTTCTCCTTTACATCCTTTACAGTATCGCCCTTTGTAATTTTTATGGTTTTCAGTGTTTCATTTATTGTATATGCACTGCTTGTCAGCTTCCAACCGTAAACTTCTATTTCCCACAAACTAGTTCCTACTGCATTATTCGTTTCTGAGCCTATAGTTTTGATGTTGATAAATCTTGCATAATTATTCAACACATCAGACTTAATAGTCTTATACTCACTCTTGTTTACACCCACTAAGGTGTATCCCTGGCCGTCAAGATTACGATTCTTGCTCGTATCACTCCAGAATGCTGCACCATTGTTGCCTATAGTTCTGATTTGGTAGATATAGCTTCTCTCGTTTGCTCTGTTGAAGCGCAAATCAACTCTTGTTATGTGATAATTATCGCCCAAGTCAATTTCAATCCATTCATTCATCACATAATTTGACGAAAATCCTGACCAACGAGTGTCATAATTTCCGTCTACGGCATTTTTCGCATAATGACTTCCCTCAGTGTAGGAAGCTTTTACCTGTTTTCCGTATGCCAGATTATTGGTCAAAACAGCAAAATCCTTCCATTGCTTACCATCATCAACCATAATGCGAAGCTTCATTCCGTATTTAAGAATTGTACTTCTGTTTGTAATTTCATTTCCGTCTGCATCAAAGAGAGCGTATGTCTGTCCGTATGCTGAAGAAATACTATCTAAAAACTCGCCCCAAGTAATACTTCCGTTAATTTTAACATCGTTTTCACCTGCGAGCACTCTGCTGTCAGAAGAGTCTATCACATAACTATAGACAAAATCTTTCTCTGCAAGCAAATGTGCCTCTTCAGTTTTCAGTATAAATCTCAAAACTCTTTCGGCACTTCTTAACACCTGCCATCTCTCAAGAGATCCGGAATTAAGGGCATCATATACATTCTGAGGCCTGGGGCTATCCTCAGGTGCCTTAACATCATTACCCGCCGCTATTTCCTGGGAATGGCTGACATTGGCTGTTCTGTAGTCTGTCATAATAAACCCGTCAAATCCCCATTCATTACGGAGTATTTCTGTCAGAATCTGATAGTTACCGGAAACCTGTGTTCCGTTTAAGCGGTTGTAGGAACTCATTATGGACCAAGGGTCTCCTTCCTTCACCGCAATTTCATAACCTTTAAGATAAATTTCACGTGCCGCACGTTCACTAACACGGCTGTCGTTGCCCCATCTGCCCAATTCCTGGTTGTTAAAGGCAAAATGTTTAAGCTGAGATGCAACCTTTCTGGACTGCAAACCACGAGTTATGGCTGCAGCCATTTTACCCGATACATACGGATCCTCTGAAAAATATTCAAAGTTTCTGCCGCAAAGGGGGTCTCTGTGGATATTCATACCGGGACCTTGCAAAAAGCTCATTCCGAAATGTCTTGCTTCATCACCTATGCCCGCCCCGAGCATTTCTATCAAATCTACATTCCATGTACACGCCTGCATAGTAGAGCAAGGATAGAATGTAGATGTTGTTTCCCATGTGCTTTGGCTTCCGTTATACTGAATCCCTGCAGGGCCGTTCGAACCGCCGATAACAGGTACTCCGTAAGCTTCAATTCCGCCGATACCTGTTCTGTGGCCTCTTCCGCTCATAGGCGAAACACAGCCTGTCAGCTTAACTGCCTCCTCATCGGTAAGGCGGGCAACAAATGCTTCAAGAAGCCTTGTGTCCTCTTCCGATTCTTCACCGTCACAAAATGCACTTGCAAGTTCATTAAAGTTTATAAAATTATCCTCATGCTCTGCCGCATTATTGTTTTTATAAACATCCTTATATTTTGCATCCACATCCTCATCGGGATTGTTTGAAACGGGAGCGTTTTCTCTCTGCTCAATATATTCAAATGTACCATTGCTCTTAAGACGAACGTTAAAATTATTTGTATCGGGCACCACATGATGCTCCAACTGCTCTACAAGTTCGATTTCATCAAGAACAAAGCTTTCTATGTAGGGAGCTCTTACGCTGTTACCAACATAAAATTTATATTCGCCCTCTTCCAGGACATATGCTGCCTCGTAAGCTGTTTTTCCCACATCATCATAGCTTGCAAGTTCATCAAAGGGGAAAGTAATTGTTACAGTTTCGCTCTCTCCGGGCAAAAGCTCCTCTGTTTTATAAAATCCTGCCAGCTCACGAGCGGGCTGAGTAAGGTTTGTTTCAGGAGAAGATGCATATACCTGCACAACTTCTTTACCGGGATAGTCACCTGTATTCGTAACTGTGGCAGTAACTGTAACAGTCCTGTCTCTGCCCTCTCCCTCTATATCAACCGTCTTATCGGTTGTTTCAAAGTTTGTATATGAAAGCCCGAAACCAAAGGGGAAATTGACTTTTTCCTTTGCCACGGAAATAGTTTCAAAATATCTGTATCCGACAAAAATATCTTCTTTATATTCAGTATAGCCGGAGTTACCAAAATTGCTTGCTGAAGGATAATCAGAATAATTCGATGCCCAGGTATCTACAAGTTTACCCGAAGGATAACTGTCACCTAACAGCACATTTGCCATTGCTTCACCGCCAACCATACCGGGCAGAGAAACGAAAAGCACCGCATCAATGGCATCGTGCATAAGCCAGTCAGATTCAATTGCTCCTGTTACATTAAGGATAACAACGACTCTTTCAAATCCGGCAGACTGAACATAGTTTATCATATCACGTTCTGCACTGTTTAGTCTGAAATCACCATCAGAATCGCTTCTGTCAGTATCCTCACCTGCAGGTCTGCCTATGGTAACAATTGCAGTGTCCGCTTCTCTTGCGGCTCTGTTAACATCAGCCTGGCTTATCTGCATTTCGCCCCAATGCTTTAACACTGCACCCTGGGTTGTTCCGTATGCATAAGTTCTGCCATCTTCTGCCCAGTATCTGTTACAATAATCTTCGTATGCATCCTTGAGTTCTTCATAAAGATAGATATCTCCAGCTTCGTCTCTTGCCTTTAATGCATCAAACAGACTTATATAATCTACTCTTTCGTTTTTACTGCTAAGATTACATGTTCCGCCGCCGCCGTAAATAAAGTCAATCTGATTGACACCGAAAACAGCTATTGTCTCACCTTTATTCAAAGGCAGAGCCCCATTGTTTTTCAGCAACACCATGCCTTCTTCGGCAATAGTTCTGCAAAGTTCCAGACCGTCCATGTTACCGGTCAGTTCACTCGGTTCAGCGTTATAGGCAAATGTAGGTATCGCCGAACAAATAATACCAAGTGACAAGATTCCCGAAACTAATCGTTTAAATATGTCTTTCATTTTAATCCCTCTCTCTTCTACAACTATGCTATCTGCATTATACATCTGTTATTCAGCTTCTTTAATTTCATATAAACCGAAATCGAAAACTTTTTTGCCTGCTGCCCATGCAAAACTGATGCGGACAAATTCGTCTGATGCTGTAAACACAAGATTATTTTTGCCTGTTACAGAATCGTTTCTGCCTATAAGTACATTTGTTGCAATTGTGTTTTCGCTTGTAGGGCCTTCCAAAACTTTTGTCCATTCATTGGCGGCATCAAGAGTAAAGGTTAAGAAGTATGTTTTGCCAACCTCAACATCCCATGCACGATATAATGTTTGGGGGTCAATGCTGTTGCCACCGTTAACGATTGTGAGAACATTGTCATTAACCGTGAAATTGTAAGAAGCCGCATTAGAACCTGAGCCGTTGTACCAACCGTCTAAACCAAAGGCAAAATCTGCATTGGGAATAAGGTTGTCGGAGAGAATGGTATAACTATTGCCGTCATAAACTAAAGCATCACCATTTTTATATTCACCTGTGTTGTCAGCTTTTTTCATTTCAATTACAGCGGACTCGGAAAGATTTACTGCTTCAGCTGTATAAAGATCGCTGCTGCCGTTTGCGGAATAATTGAATGCTGGGAATGCAGCATGGTCGTTTTTCAAAGAATCGTAACGCTTTGTTTCTGTTTTTACAACAGAACCATCAACTGTATAGGTAGCGGTAACATCAACTGCCGTTGCAGAATTTATGGCAGTTGCGATTGTAAGGTCGGCAAGACCTATGTGAGTGTAGTTTGTCCACCAGCCATTGCTGCCCACAATGGAACCGAAACCATCAACAGTTCCTGAAAAAGCGGAATCGGTATAAACCTTTTCGCCTGCAACATAGTATTCAACAGTGTGTGTTTTGCCATCAGGATTGTTGTAGTAAACAATAGCCATATCGATGTAATTTATGGGGAAACCCATTTTGTGACTGTCTATTACAACGGGGAAGTTTTTATCAAGAGTGACAGTTGTAATTTCCGCACCATTTGCATCACGGAATGTGAAAGAATAGTAGTTGTCGGTATGGGGCTGACCCTTGTGTTTCCATTCAATAATCATAACGTCAGAACCCTTAGTTGCATTCTTTACTGCAGTTGAGGCAGTTACTGTTGCATTAAGGTCTGTTTGATTTGCACTGTAAAACTGTAATACGTCGTAACCGTCATATGTTCTTAAATTCGCATAGTAACCGGTGGCATTCCAACCTTGCCAATACGTGGATACGGAAGCATCATAAAGTCCGCCAACAGTAGGAGCAGACCATACAATCTCACCTGAAAGAGACTCTGTTACAGTTTTTGTTTCTTCCGCACTGACACTTATTGCGGGAACAATAACCAAAATCATTGCAAGAGCAATGAAAAGTGCGAGAAAGCGTTTAGTTTTCATAAAAAACCCTCCAGAAAAAAATTAAATTGAATAAAAGCATTATTCTTTAGTTTGTCTTATGCTTCTTCTGCAAACAAATTCTATCACAAAAATAAATTGATGTAAACATAAATTCATAAGAATGTCAAATTCTTGTAGTTTCTTGTTTAACGTCTTCAGGAAAGATATTAAGAGAACGCTGCGAAAGATCGGTAAGCATAAGAATGTTTCTCAAATTATAAACAACTCTTTCACCCGTTTCTCCATGATAAATACCGTAATCGTAATAATCACCCGTTGTGCCGAACTTATCTTTTACTTTTGTATAGTCCTCGTATTTATTTCCTGTAAATTCCAATTCTGCTCTTATATCTGGCGTAAGGGGAATGTTTTGATTTCCGAAACACTGATAGTATTCATACATGGGAAAAATAAGCCACGCTGACCCTGAAAGCCACATTTGTCCCGGTCGGGAGCCAAAATGTATGAGAGTAGCCGCATCGCCGTCTGTACGGGTAGGAGCCCAAAGAGCATCGTCAATTCCGTAAATCTGCTTTGCGTTCAATTCCCAGTCTGTTATACACCTGAGCATAACATTCATAAAACCGATGGTTTCTTAACTATTGCATTGTAACTGTCGGCATGGCTGCCCATTTTGTAAAAATCTTTCATATCTGTAAGTTCTTCAACCGTAACATTCAAGTTTTCAATGTAGATACCGCAAGTTGGCGATGACACATTTGTACCGCTGTACTTATAAACCGTCCAGCTAACTTCAATCTCATCTTGTGCCATGGAATAAACGCAGGCAATAATGACAATAGCATGGTTATATTTAAAAATACGCTTATAACTTTTTTCATATTTCCCACTCCATTCTTCATCTTAATTATACTACGACTTTTTTCAGTAAATACATCCTCACGCCACATCTTTCCTAATTATGGCGTATTATTGCGTTGTTTTTCTTTCACATTGTGATATAATACAGAAAAAAGGGGGGGGGCGTGCTATGGCAATCATTGAAGAAGCCAATATGTTGCTGAAATTTGAAAATTTAACTATAAAAATATTAAAAATAAGTCACGGTGTTTTCTATAAGCCATTTCAAAGGCACCGCCACGGCAAAAACTTTTACGAACTTCACTACACAGTAAGCGGTGGAGGAACCCTTGTCACCGATGAGGGAGAATTTGAGCTTGAAAAAGGGATGATATACATGACGGGTCCTCTTGTTTATCATGAACAGCTGACCGATACAGAAAACCCAACGGAAGAATACTGTATTCAAATGGAAATTATCCCCTCAAAAAAATCTGATGCTCACCCGGCGGCAAATCTTTTAACCGAAACGCATTTTTGGATAGGCAAAGATTTTCACAATATTCTCCCTTATTTTGAATCTATAAGCGAAGAATGTATGCGTAAACGCATAGGCTATATCCAGTCCACCATAAGCCTTGTATCCCTTATCCTTGTTTCCCTTGTACGTAACTACTCCCACGACGTTGAACAATCTGTATTTGAAAAAAGTTCTCCCGACTATAAAAAGCTCAATATTGTAGAAGGTAGCTTTTTCAACGACTACAGAACATTAACTCTTGAGGAATTGAGTCAAAGGCTTAATTTAAGCCCCAGGCAAACTCAACGCTTTCTTGAAAAGAACTACTCCAAAAGCTTTTCCGAGTTAAAATCGGAAGCACGGCTTAATATAGCAAAAAAGCTTATCCGTGAGGGTTGGAGCATTCACGATGCCGCCGTAGCTGTAGGCTACAGCGATGCACGCAGTATTAAGAATAAGCTCTGATTAAAGTTTTAGTTTTCCCATCTGGTATTGTTTATAATTAATAAGGAGGCTCTCTTTTATGAAGAAAGTTATTTCATCGATTATTTCATTACTAATTTTTTCAAGCATTGCATCTGCAATTCATGCAGAAGAGGTAAATTACCCTTCCTTTATGGAATGCTTTGACCCTATGCCCATAGTTGAAGAATTATCCTCTACAGCATGGGGTTCCGATTTAGTGGGTCCCAGAGACCAATCCAACGGCTTAGAAGATAGAACAATGTCAGATTTCGCCTACTGGGATGGAGGCATAATAAAGGACGACGAAACAGGTAAATACTATATGTTTGCCAGCAAATGGGACGAGGCACAAGGTCACAACGGCTGGAAAAATTCAGTAGCCGTTTACGCCGTAAGCGATAACTTGTGTGGCCCTTATATTGAACAGGAGGGTCTTTTATGGCCCGACAATAAAAACGGTGCAGGTCATAATGTTTTTCCCTTTAAACTTAAAGAAAACGACCCTTACGGAAAATATGCCATTATTAACAGCGATAACGGTCGCCCTGGTGATATTTTTGTGGCAGACGACTTAGACGGACCATGGACTTTCTGCACATCTATCACATCCAACATGAAAGGTTCAGGATTTACTGCGGTCAATGTTGCAGTATTTCTCCGCCCTGACGGAAAATATGAAGCATTAGGCAGGCACGGCGACATTGCCATTGCCGATGATTTAAAAGGTCCTTGGACTGTTATGGTTGACGCTCTTTGGGAACAGATCCCCGGGCTTCCTTACAAGGATGATGACGGTGGCAACCGCTTGGAAGACCCCACAATCTGGTATTCAAACTGCATGTATCACTGTGTGGTAAACCATTGGAAACAAAGAAAGGCTTATTATATGACAAGCGAAGATGGCATTACAAACTGGCAGCTTCATTTGGGCAGTGCATATGAACCCGATAGTGACTTTCTCCATTATACCGATGGTACAGTCAACAACTGGAACAAAATTGAACGCCCCTATGCCTATGTGGAAGACGGACAGCTTAAAGCATTTACCTTTGCGGTAATTGACTCACCCAAAGAAGATGACAAAGGCGGCGACACTCACGGTAGCAAAGTAATCGTTGTTCCCTTTAATTCAGAAAAATTAAACAAAGTGCTTGAAGAACCCTACACCTTGTTTGAAAGAAAAGGTATTGCACCCATAGCTGACAGCAGTATTCAAAGTTGGAGAACGGAAAAGTCCCTCAATTACGGTGGCAATACTCAGATGCGTATGCAGGTTAATAATACCGACCCCGCCTACGGTCTTTTCGGTGAAAACATTGAAGGCGGCACGGGCACAGACTGCAAGATAAGCTACCTTACATATGATGTATCTGATTACGACTTGGAAAAAATGGGCAAAGCAACGCTTTCGCTTATCTATAAAAATCAACGTACAGGCAATAGTTCAACCGACTGCATTCGTGTTTCACTTGCGGAAAACGGGTGGAATGAGGGCGTTGGCAGCGATATTTTAGGAAAGGATGCAGCAAGCGGCGACATTACATGGGCAAATAGACCCTCAGTTATATATGACCCCGATAATATTAACGGTACTGTTTGCACATCAGACACATTTAACACCTCCGAGCAGTATCAGATAATTGAAATTGATGTTACAAAGCTCATAAAAAATGCTGATGTAACAGACGGCAAAATAAGCTTTGCTCTTTGCAACACAACCCAAGGCAATACCCTCGCATTTATAACAAAGGAATTCGGCAATAAATACAGTGCACTTTTAAACATTGAATATCCCGCATGGCGTAAGGTTGAAACCACAGTAAAAAACATAACAGACACATCCGTTACTATTGAAACCGAAAGTCAGTATGCAGGCAAATACTTAATGATAGTATCAGCGTATGACAGCAACAATACTTTAACGGATGTTTCAATACAGACTGTTGAAATCCCGGTGGGCACACAAGAACACTTTGCAAATATCAACGCAAAAGACAAAAAGATCTCGGTATTCTTCTGGAATATAAGCCTTAATCCCTTTTCAATAAAAGCAGAAAAATAAATTCATTATACAGTCCGACAAAAGAAGGGCTGTAAAAAAGTCAACACTGAGATAACAAAAAGACCATTTCGGGACTTGATATAATCCCCTTAGAGTAGACACTTGAAATAATAAAAATATTTCAAGACTATTCTAAGGGGATTATATCAAAACGATTTAAAAATCATTTTACCACAGCCCTTTTTAGTACATTCACGAGATTGTAAAATAAAGTGTGTAAGTTAGAAAAAAGCTTGCACACTTTTTGC
>JBJDXJ010000044.1:0-6408 GCA_051866635.1 Clostridia bacterium
TTAGGGTTATACCCGAAAATGAAATACCACCCGCTATTGCGGGTGGATATTTATTTGTCGCTTATTTATTATAAAACCAATATTACTGTGCGTAATTTCTTTTGCCGTAAGCTGTTATAACACCCTTTGATTCAATCGCCCAGCCCTTTTCACCGAAGGAGAATACTGCGGGAGAATCAACAGTTTTAATCTTAACTGTGCCGTGGTCAATTTTGTTTCCGTCTTCGTCCGTAACAGTGAAAAGGTCAGTTACGCCACGGAGAGCAACTGTTGAATCGGAAAGTGCCATATAACGGGGGATTATGTAAAGTCGCTTAACGGGGGAATCATCAGTCATAAATGCCACAAAGTCACCGTTGTCAACAACGCCGAAGGATTTTCCCTTTGCACTGTCCGAAAGAACATCATTGAAATTTGTAATGCCGAAGCGGTAGCCGCCCAAATCTGTTATACAGTCCTCAAGGTTGTTTGAGTACAAAAGCTCAATTGCCTTGTGAACCGGTGTATCTTTGATTTCTAAAGTGTTTGGAGTGGGTGCATCTTCAAATTGAGGAGCAGATTCAACCTCCTCTTGATTATCGCTTTCCAAAGAAGATTCAGAGGTATTTTCTTCCGTATCACTTGGAAAAGCTTCAGGAGTATTTTCCTCTTCAACTGATGAACGGTACCTTTTAGACTTACCCTTTGTAGCCATTATGCCGCAGGTAACGCTGATAATAAATAAAACAATTACAAACAGGACAACAAGCATAATAAGCTGTTGACTTGTTGAAAGGAGAGAAACAGCCGTTACAACGCCATTTCCGCCCATGTAGTTTTCGCTTTGAAGGGCAACTTCCGAAACGTAGTTGACGTCGTTTTCTAACGAAGATACACGTTTGTTCAATGTATCAATAGTTTCAAGGTGTTCCGTAATAGTTTCTGCCAAAATTATGTTACTTTCATTTTTTTGATTTATAACATCGTTAAGGTTATCAATTTCAACATTTTTTTCGTTGACAGTATTTTCAAGTTCATTAATTTTGGTGCGTGCATCCTCCAATCTTGAATCAAGAAGAATAAAGGAAGAAGCAAAGAAGCCTATAAAAAATGTTAAAAGACATACAATAAGTGCTGCAACCAAGGAGACTGTAATCGGTTTTTTCGAATTATTGGACACAAAAATCCCTCCTAAAATCACTAAGTCCATCTCATTATAACACAGTTTTAACTTTCAGGCAATACAATTTGAAAAAAGATTGTAATATAACATTGAAAAACGGGCAAAAAAGTTGTATAATTTTTCTGAGGTGATAATAATTGATCAGTAATCTTAATAAAATACAAGAGTATATGACTCAGAGCAATATAGATTCGTGGCTTATAAGTGACTTTAGGGGAAGTAACCCTGCAATGACGCAGATAATCGGCAAAAAGTTCACCACAAGAAGGGCATATGTATATGTGCCAAAAAGCGGTGTGCCTGTTGTGCTTTATCATATAATTGACCGCAATGCATACGAAAACCTTTCCTGTGAAAGAATAATGTATGTAACATGGCAAGAGCTTTTTGAAAATCTCAGTAAACTAATGAAAAATGACAATGTTGTTGCGATGGAATATTCGCCTATGTGTGCCATCCCAATTGTGTCATGGGCAGACGGCGGCATAGTTGACTATGTGAGAAGTCTTGGAAAAGAAGTTGTGTCCAGTATGGACATGTTTACACTTTTAACTGCAATATGGAGCGAGGCAAATTACACCTCTCACAAATATGCGGCGAAAAATGTTCAAGAAACTAAGGATTTAGCATTTAAGTATATCGGTGAAAAGCTTAAAAGCGGTGAGTTTGTAAACGAATACATGGTCCAGGAATTTATCATGCAGGAGTTTGACAGACGTAATATGTACGCTACAGACAGAGCTATTGTGGGCGTGAATGAAAACAGTTCAAATTCCCATTACGAGCCTACTGAAAAATGCAGTCGTGAAATTAAAAAAGGTGATTTGGTACTTATAGACCTTTGGGCAAGGGAAAAAATTGACGAAAGCGTATATGCAGATATTACGTGGATGGGCTACTGCGGAGGAAATATCCCCGAGAAATATGTAAACGTGTTCAATGTGGCAAAGAATGGACGATTAAGTGCCTGCGACGCATTGTATAAAGCCGAGAAGGAAGGCAGGGAGCTTTCAGGCTACATGGTTGACGATGCCTGCAGAAATGTGATTAAGGAAAAGGGCTACGGAGATTACTTCTTGCACAGAACAGGTCATTCCATAGGCCCCGGTGCTACGGTACACGCCATGGGTGCAAATATTGACAACTTTGAAACACATGACGAAAGAAAGCTTTTGCCAAGTACAGGCTTTTCAATAGAGCCGGGTATTTATCTTGGTGATTTTGGCGTAAGAACGGAAACTGATGTTTATATACATTCTGACGGTAAGGTTGAAGTAACCGGCGGAGAACAAGAGGCAATTGTAAAAATTTTGGAGGATTAGACTGAATGAGAAAGACGAAAATTATCTGTACAATAGGTCCAGCCAGCAGTTCAAAGGAAGTTATCGGCAAAATGATTGATGCAGGGATGAATGTTGCAAGGTTTAACTTTTCACATTCATCACATGAAGAACAAAAAGTTTTAATGGATTTGGTAAAGGAAACAGCAAAGGAAAAGAACAAGGCGGTAGGTCTGCTCCTTGACACAAAAGGTCCCGAAGTAAGAGTTGGAGTATTCCCCGACGGGAAGATGCATATTGAAAAGGGCGACTTGTTTGCTTTTACAAAGGAACAGGACACGGAAGCACCTTGTGAAAAAAAGATAAATATTTCATATCCACGTCTTATTGACGAATGGTACGTTACAAGTGACGAGGTTAAAAGAAGAAGCGAGGGCAATAACCCTCACGTAATTTTGGCAGATGACGGTAATATGGAGTTTTCCGTTCTTGAAATAGGCAAGGAATATATCCTCTGCCGAGCAGAAAGGGCCGGGGTGCTTTCTAACCGCAAGAGCCTTAATTTCCCCGATTACGATATTGATATGATGTATTTGTCACTCCGTGACGAGGACGATATAAAATTCGGGCTTTCTGAAGGCATACAATATATTGCCGCCTCCTTTGTAAGATGTGCGGAAGATGTAAAGGACGTAAGAAAGTTTGTGTCAAGGCTTGGGTATACAGGCGTTGAAATTATTGCAAAGATTGAAAACCAGCAGGGCGTTGACAACCTTGATGAAATCATTGCAGTTTCTGACGGTATTATGGTTGCCCGTGGTGATATGGGCGTTGAAATTCCTTACGTTAAGCTCCCTGCAATACAGAAAACCATTATCCGTAAATGTGCGGAAAGAGGTAAATTTGTTGTAACTGCCACACAGATGTTGGAATCCATGCTTACACATGCACGTCCCACAAGAGCAGAAATAAGCGACGTTGCAAATGCAGTTTATGACAACACCACCTGTGTTATGCTCTCAGGTGAAAGTGCGGCAGGTATGTACCCTGTGGAAAGCGTTATGGCACTTAGCAGTATCTGCCGTGAAGCTGAAAAAAATACACAGTATAAAGATAAGTACGAATTTCAAGAGCGTGACAAAAAGTACCCGTATATGTCTGTTATATGCCATGCTGTTCAAAGCATAGTTCCCGAAATTAACGCAAGTGCAATTATTGCAGTTTCAAACGGTGGCAGTACAATACGTGAATTAAGCCGATTCAGACCTGAAATTCCCATTGTGGCAATCGTAACAAGCGAAGCGGTTTATAAGAGCTTGTCAATATACTACGGCGTTACACCTCTTATGGGTGAATCCAAGGACAGAGCCAGAGATATTATAAGACAGGCAAAGGAAAAGGCAATAAATTCAGGTCTTGTAAAAAAAGGCGACACTGTTGTTATTTTGTTTGACAATGATATTGAAAGTAAGAACGGTACAAATACAATGAGCATAGAAACGGTATAACGTCCCCGTTTACATGACGGTGACACCTTCCCACTTATGGGAAGGCAGAAAGGAGCGATAATATGAAAAAGGTTTTAGGTTTGGTTTTGGCAATAATGCTGTGTTTATCCTATGTGCCTTGCTTTGCACAAGAGGATGGCACATACGAGAACTTCATAATTGAAGAAACTGATGATACCGTAATTGTCAAAGGCTGTAATGATACAAGTATTACAAAGCTCTATATCCCCGGCGAAATTAACGGCAAAAAGGTTGTTTTACAAAAAGAAGCATTTGGAAATTATAAGTTCCAGAATCTTGTGGAAGTGACAATAGGAGAGGGCATAGAAGTGTTGCCCTATGGGCTTTTCCCCATTGGAAACAAAATCAAAACCGTTAATCTGCCCGAAAGTTTAGAAGAGATTGGCGGAAGTTGTTTTTATGGAGGATGGGAACTAGAAGAAATTGACTTAAAGAACGTAAAAAAGATAGGGGAAGATACATTTCATTCCTGCTACAAGTTGAAAAAGGTAACTCATAACGGAAAATTAGAGTATATAGACGTATTGGCATTTGCAGGCTGCACCAATCTTTCCGAAATTGATTTGAGAAGCGTTAAGCATTTGGGAAGAGAAGCATTTGGCGGTTGTGGTTTAACAGAGGTTGTGCTGGAGAGTATTGAAAGCTGGGACGGTATAAAAGACGAGCAGGTTAATAGTGATGGTAAATATTATAGAAAGCAGATACCTTTACGGCATGGTGGAATGGACCTTTATTACGGAATAAAAGCGTATTATCTGGGAACTCCTTTTACAGGTTGTAACAGTCTTGAAAAAGTGACGGTAAGATTCCCTTCCAATACAACAGGCGAACCTTTCCCCTCGCTTTTACTTAATTGTAACAATGTAAAGAGCTTTACAATTGAAAATTATCAGGATTGTTTAGCATCGTGGGAATTTGCAACACTCAGTTTTGATAATTCTAACGGCGATATTTACATTAATAAAATGCCTCATACTGTGACGATATATTCCTCAGAGGACAAGGCAGAAGAATATGCAAAAAAGTTGGGACTTGAATTTGTCCTTACGGAGAATAACAGTATTGAAGTTGAACCTACTATTCAAGGCATTCACGGCGGTATAGTATTACGTTTTCGTTTTGTGGAACGTATAACAAAAATTGCGGAAAGCATGGGTGGTACGGTAAATATTTCAGACGGCAATATTGCTGTGCAGAAGGACGACAGAAGCCTTGTTATTATGGGCGATACTGTTTACTATATGGATAACGGTGTAATGGTAACAGAAAGTCTTTATGAAGACCAAAGCTATATAAAAATCCCGGAAAAGGCACTTGAAAGTGTTCTTGGGAAGGATTTGAGAAAGAGCGAGAAATACAAGAGCGTTATTAATAGCTTCAATAGTAACCTTTATCGTATTGCAGGAACTATTGAAACACCTTACGGCTCTGTTGTGGAAATTTATACAGGTGGGGTAATGCACAGCTTTGCAAATGTACTTAAATTTGTAAAATGGGACGGTACAACCGTAAACATCACAAATGATGCACCTTCTCATAATACTTGGAGTAAGGCAAGGTGGGAAAAAATTGAACTGAGCGAAGATGGAAAAATAATTACAATAACCTATCCCGAAAACAAGGAAAAGGAAATATTTTCACAGTCACCGGATTTTCCCGGAAGAGTTTTGTGGGATGAGGGAACATACATAATAACGGCAAATTTAGAAACAGGCGAAGTTAATTGTGTTATTAAGCCTTTGAAAAAAGAGGTTGAAGAAGATAAGGAAGAAGACAAAAAGCCTGTGGAGGAATGGGTTGAACCGGCTAAAACCATTGAGCAGGACGGAATGAATGTAAGTGTGTCAATACTTTCAGAACCACAGAATGGTCCTTCCAACATGTTCGACGAAAATTACATAAGCTACTGTGTGCTTTATGTCAAGGACGAGGAGAGACCCGAGTATATGGAATTTGACTTAGGCGAAGTAAAACAGGTTCAACAAATTGCCCTTGCGTTCCGAGATGCCACTACCCGCACAACATATTTTGATATTCGGGTGAGCGAAGACGGAGTTAACTACGAAACGGTTATACCAAAGCGTGGTTCAAACCCCGACACAAATGAGCTCCAGTATTTTGATATAAACAAAAGTGCAAGGTATGTGAGAATGTACGGATATTCAAATACGTATAACAAGAAATGGGTAAGCATAACCGAAGCAAGAGTTTTGGTAAAATAAGTTGATTATTCCTTTCGTCTGTGATAGCTTATTCTACCACAAACGAAAGGAATTTTTTCTATTAACGAGAAGGTGTAATTGGGGACGGCATATGAGAGTGAGAAATATTTTGATAATTGTAATGACGGGGATAACTTTACTTTCCGGATGTAAAGGAGTTTCCGTGAATATTTTAACCAGTTAGCTCAAAACGATATTGCAGAAGATACCGCTAC
>JBJDXJ010000045.1:0-6340 GCA_051866635.1 Clostridia bacterium
ATTCCATATAGCCATCAGTAATAGTATATGTATCATAAACTTGATTTTGTATAATGACGAATGTACGAATGGGGACGGGACGAATGGGACGTCAGTGGCTCATCAAGGTCCCGAATAAATAAGTATTTTTTCGACTCTGTTTGAACTATCAAAATAAAAATGAACCCAAATATATTCTTCATAGAATCCAAACTGATTTTCTCCAAGATCTGTTATCTTATTTTTTTCAAAAAAACTTTTTCAATGGAATCTCTTTTACTACCTACAGAAATCCCTTCGTCCAATTTATACTTGTCACCTGTTATTTCAGCTCTAATAAAAGCATTAGATGAGTTAAACACTAAAGAAATATCATCATAATATCTATAAATATAATCACCTACCGTTCTTTCATCTAATGGAACAGATGGTTTGACTATTAAAGCCCGAATTCCCAGCCGTTCATAATAATCAGTATAGGTAGGCTTATTTTGTTGAAATACAAAGCAAATGAAAAGCAACACAAATATGCAAATCAAAAACAATATAATTAAATTTGCCTTCTTATCCATACAAATACACTCCTCTTATTTTGCCGAAATATGCTGCGGCATACCTTTAAATCCATTACTATATGCGACTTGTCCTTTAGGTTTTATCCATCCTCTATCAGCTGGATATCCTCTTACTTGCTCGACTATACTATAAAATGAATCTTGTTTGTTCGATAGCCTAATCTCGAAACTTTGCCTGTATTTATCAGGTATGAATCCATAACCAAACGACGAATGGGGAGGTACATTATTCGTCAACTTTTGTGTATAACCCCACGCAGGACATCTGGGGACGGCAGACTGTGGCACTATTTTGTTTTTCGCCTCATTCCCCACAAATTCCCTTTATGCTCAGTATAACATCTTAAGCCTTATCCGTCAAGTTTTACCGATTTTGTTAATTTTTTGCACGCAAAAAGGGGCTGTTGCAAGTGAACAAATTTTAAGTTCACTTGCAACAGCCCCTTTCATTTGTTCCGGTAGAGAGGCTTTCCCGGGCAGCTTCCCGCCAAGTATCATAGGCACTACAAAGCTTAATATTCTAAATGGAGGTGGAATTAAAAAGATAGCATAAAATGGCATTCCTAATCGGCTCTCAAAATATGCTTATCAAATTCCTTTTTTGCCTCTATCATATCATTTGGTGAAAAAGCACACAACCTCACATCAACGGCATACATAGGATAATCCATGGTAAACTTTTTATAAGCTCTACAACATTGCTTAGTAGACTCTGCAACCGGATTATCTAAAGAACCGCCAAAAATACCTGCACTTATAAGTGGGAAAGAAATACTATGATATCCATTATTCATTAAGGTTTGCAATGAATTATAATATGCATTAAACAGTTCCTTAAAAGCCGTTGGCGTATTTCCAAAGTTAGGTCCCACAGCATGGATGATTGCTTTTGCATTTTTCATATTAAATGCCTGTGTTATAACTGCATCACCGTCATTAAGCGGGGTGTTGTATTCACTGCACGCCTTTGTCAATTCGGACATCCCTGCTTTTTCAAATATAACTCCGCAAATTCCGCCGCCTGCCCATAATCCGCTATTGGCAGCATTTACCACCACATCGACAGTCTGGTCGGCACATGAACCATGTATCAGTTCTATTTTACTCACTCTTCCTTATCCTCGCCTTCTTTGTAAATTCCTTTAAGTTTTCTCTATAAACTTAAAATGGCTCGGCAGTCTGCTCTTATACTTATTTTTTTGTTTATAAAAGTTTATTATCAGTTTCCACATTCAATGCTGATTTTGTTAAAGAGATCAAGAACATCATCTGTAGTGATTTTTTCCTTTTCGGAACCTGAAACATCACAAACAGCAATTCCTTTATCCAACATAATAAGCCTTGAACCGTACTGTACAGCATACCTTAAATTATGCGTAACCATCATAGCCGTAAGCTTCTTTGCCTTTACAACCTTATCCGTTAACTCCATAATGATTTCCGCTGTTTTAGGGTCAAGTGCCGCCGTATGCTCATCCAATATAAGAAAATCAATAGGCGTGAGCGTTGCCATAATAAGGGAAATTGCCTGTCTTTGACCGCCCGAAAGAGACCCTACCTTTACATTCATTTTATCTTCAAGACCAAGATTGAGCATAGATATTTGCTCTTTGTAATAACCTATTCTTGATTTGTTAACTCCAAATCCCAAACCGAATATTTTCCCCTTATTATCGGCAAGAGACATATTTTCAAGTATTGTAAGGTTAGGGCATGTTCCCATTGCAGGGTTTTGATACACCCTGCCAATGGATTTGTATCTGTTATAGTCTTTCATTTTTTTGATGGATTTACCGCCGATTAAAATGTCACCCTTTTCAATGGGTATGCTTCCACATATTATATTAAGAAGCGTTGTCTTGCCACTGCCATTGCTTCCTACTATTGAAACAAATTCGCCTTTTTCAACATTTAAATTAAAGTCATTAAAAACAGTAGCTTCGGTAATGGAGCCGGGATTATAGATTTTTGTTATATGCTTAAGCTCAAGCATTTTCCCCGCCTCCCTTCTTCGCATTGCCTACTATAAGTATTACAAGGAATAAAAGTGCTGTTATAAGATTTAAAAGATTTGCGTCAAGACCCATAAGTATAGTTATCTGAATACATGCCTTATATAAAATACTTCCTACTATTGCGGCAGTAGTACCTTTTACAAAATCGAACTTTTTAAATATTGTAGTTCCTATAATAACGGCTGCCAAGCCGAAAACCACCTGACCTGTGCCCATTGTTGCCGAAAACGCACGTTGCTCCTGTGCCACCAAAGAGCCTGCAACGGCAACAAGTCCGTTAGAAATAACAAGTCCTAAAATTTTTACGGTCCCGCTGTCCTTTGCAAGGGTTGTTACCAAATTTTTATTATCACCCACAGCTCGAAGAAGCAATCCGCTCTTAGTTTTAAAATACAAATCAAGTATGATTTTAAAGACTATAACAAACAGAATCGATATCACGAGCTTTTTTATAAGAAGAGGTGAAGAATTCATATCAAACATTGTATATACGGTATGAAATGTGCGAGGTACAGGAAGATTTGAACCGGCAATTTTAAGATTTATGGAAAACAGACCCGTCATTGTTATAATACCTGCAAGAAGGTCTCTGACGTTAAATTTTACATGTATTATACCCGTTGCCAAGCCTGCCAAACAGCCGCACAAAAACGCCGCACCTACAGTTAAAAACGGATTTACACCTTTTAAAATCAATACCGCAGTAACAGCAGCTCCCAAAGGGAAGCTGCCGTCAACTGTTAAATCCGGAAAATCCAATATTTTATATGTTATATAAACACCGTAAGCTATAAATCCGTATATAAGCCCCTGTGTTAAAATACTGATTATTATATCAAAAAACATAAATTGCTCCTATTTATTCTGCCACTACATCTTCACATTCCGCAAGCACATCTTCCGAAACAGTAATACTCATTGCAGCCAAAGCATCGGAATTTATATATGTGTGGTACTGAGAAATCGTCTGGTAAGGAATATTCTCTGCACTTTCGCCGCCAAGAACTCTTGCCGCCATTTTGCCTGTTTCAATACCAAGTTCAAAGTAATCAATACCTGCGGACGCAACACAGCCGAGCTTTACCTGTTCTATTTCGCTTCCGTATACAGGAATTTCAGCCTCGCTTGTCTTTTCAAGGATAGATGCCAGAACACCTACAACAGTATTATCTGTAAGGTTTGATAAGCAGTCAACATTTTTTGCTATCAATGTATCGGCAGCCTGAACTACCTGCGACTGCTGTGTTATGGCAACAGTTTCGATAGTGAATCCATACTTTTCGGCATTTTCTTCATATTCTCTGATTGCAGATACTGAGTTAGGTTCGCTGGAGGTGTATATAATACCGATAGTCTTAGCTTCGGGCTGAAGCTTTCTTATAAGCTCCATCTGTGCTGTTACAGGGAGCTTATCGCTTGTACCTGTAACATTGCCTGTATCCAGGTTTGCTTCAACAGGATCTGTTATAGCTGTAAATATTACGGGAATGTTTTTATCCTCGGCTGCCGCATAGCAAGCAATTGCAGAGGGAGTTGCAATACCGCACATAATTTTTGCATTCTTTGCAGAAAAATTCTGTGCAATCTGGCTTGTTTTTGCATTGTCAAAGCCGGCATTCTGGTAATCGATTGTAAAATCTTCACCTTCTACAAGTCCGGACTCTCTCAAGCCTTCAATAAAGCCTTCGCGGCAATTGTCAAGAGAAGCATGTTCGCCAAACTGGGATATGCCTATAAGAGCAGGTTCTAAAACATCTGTGGGTTCTGTCTGAGCCTTTTCGCCTCCGCATCCGGATAACACACACATAACCAAAATTGTTGATAAGATAAAACTAAATATTTTTTTCATTGTAAATTTCTCCTTTATGTTTTAATTAGCAGATTTTAATTTTAAAAAATCAGCTTCGCCATCGCCGTTTTAAAATAAACATATTATCATTCCTTTTATTTAAATAAAAAAGCCTTATCCCATCTTCTGGGACAAGACTTAACATCCTGCGGTACCACCCAAATTGGCAAAAAGCCCACTTTACCTGTACATACATACAGCCGGGCTTGATAACGGATCCCGTCACCGTCGGATACTACTAAGAAAACTTTTCGCTCCGCCCTCATGAGTCCATTCACCGTAATGTTTACTGTCACGCTCACACCGTCCGCAACTCGCTGAAAGAACTGTTACGACTACTACTCTCAATCACAGGTTTAATATTAATTTACTTCATTATATTCTAAAAATATCAATTTGTCAATGAAAATTTAGGCGTAATGCAAAAAACTTAAATTTCAATATAAAATGTTTCTAAATATCACGACCGTTTATTTGCCCTTCACCATATTAAAGACATGCCTCCAAACAATTCTGCGGGATATCTAAATCTTTCAAGTTGCCATATAGTAATGCCATTATTCCAGAGTACACCAATCAATACATCCCTTTCGTATTTTTGCAGCATATATAATTTATTTAATGATACTTCACCTAATAAAGTGGATGCTTTCCTCTTAAGATGATCACCAATCGGCTTCCTACCCTCAGGAAATGAGGAGGAATGTAAACAGTGCAAAAAGTGGCATATTCGCAGTTGTACCCATTTTAACCCCTGCTTTCAATACAATTTCTATGTTTTAATTATATCACAAAACAGGGGTTTTATCAATAAATTAATCCAAATTTGTGGGAGTTTTGACACAGTCTGACTTAAATTCTATGGCTCTATTTTGTAATCGGGGATTTGTCAAGTCCATTTAGGGACATAACTTTATCAAATTTATAATCCTCTTACTGTTCCTTGTTAAAGATTTCAGAAATACTATCTTTCAACTGCGGAAAATCTGTTGTTACAGTATAATAAACGTCTTCCATATGCAAAGTCTGATATTTATGTGCTGCAATATCACGAAAGCCGGCAATACTTTTCCATGGAATGTAATTGTTTTCCAATTTAAAATCTTCTGTAAGTGCTTTTACAAGTTCACCAATATTGATAACCGTCATACACATTGCCCGCTTTAACAGTTCGCTTTCATCAAATTCCTCAAAGCTCTTTTCTTTAATCATTTCAAGTGCAACATTGAGTTCGCTCAATATTTTCAAAAGAATTGTTTTATCCCTATGCTGCATATAACTCTACCACCTTTTCAGGAGAAATTAAAGCATTCTCAGGCAATGGTGCATGTATAATGTCAATTTCAGCCTTCAAAATATCTTGCAATCGATTTTTAACATCAACAAGAGTAAATAATGATACAGTAGGAATGAAAAATTCAACAAGCAAATCCACATCGCTTTTTTCTGTATTCCTGTTCTCTGCATAAGAACCAAAAAGACAAATACGCTTTATGTTAAATTCATCTGCCACTATTTCAACAGCGTTTTTTATTTGTTCTATACTTAGCATTCAATTCCACTCCCATCTTTCTTATTATACTATAATCTCATATTTATTATATCATTATTTTTATATTTTTCAAGTTCTTTAGTAAATGCTTCCTTACATGCTATAGTTTTTCACCTAAATGCTTGTATGACATATTTTTTCTAAAGAGCAACCAACAGCTTGGAAACAGATTGGTGACGGCAGGCTGTGTCACTTTTTGTTACACTTTTCCACAATTACTACATTTTAATTATATCTTCTCCACCAATATCTGTCAACATCCATCAAAATTTCGGTTCTATAATAAATGTTGTGGTGTCAACTAAATAGAATCTAAAAAAAAGTAGAGCATATTTAGCAAAAATCTGTTAAAATTGAATTGACAAGAAAC
>JBJDXJ010000046.1:0-95517 GCA_051866635.1 Clostridia bacterium
TTGTTGGGACAGTCCCGAAATGGTCTTTTTGTTATATCAGTGTTGACTTTTTTTAAAGTCTCTTATTTAAAATAAATCATTCTGCAAGAGGCGTTCATACTGCCCTCTGTTTCATTTTCAAGTGCCGCATAGGAGAACAATCCGGCACCTTCTGCCGAATTCCATCCTCCACCGTAATGAAGGGTATATTCTTCATTATCGTCATTGTGAAGGTAGCTGTCACCGTAATATGTGGAGCTTGTGGCACCGTCCCCCACAACAGAAGGGAGCATTACCCCCGGATGATTTTCGTCATAGCCCATGGTCTTAATCATTGTATCCACGCTTTTAGAATAGCTATCTGTAGGTAATTTGTAAGAAAGGGTGTATGTTTCACCATATCTGTCAATTAAAGTTGCCACACCGTTTCTTACACGGATATTGTCAACGTAGATATGTGTATTGCCCCATATATTTTCCATATAGCGATACTTAAAGGACAATGTTCCTCGTGTTGTTGCCCTTGCACCTGTATGGTAGCCTATGCCGTCAGCACCGCCGTTATCTTTTGCGATATGTGCAATTGCTGTTACATTTTCTTTAACATCTACAGGTTCACCTGTGAAGAATACAGAAACCGTATTGTCACTGTTTTCTATAACTGCTTTAACCACTCTTATGTCATTGATACCTGACATATAGCTTTCGTCATAGTTTAAGGTGTTGAACAAAACTATATTATCGCCCTGGTTATATGTATAATCACCGTTTACATCAATGCAGTTTGTTTTGGTGTTGGACTTTACCGAAACAGAATAGCCGCTTTCGTCCTCAGATAGTGATGCGATAGAAAATCCGCATACGCCCATATACAAGCACTGTGAATTTCTTACACCTGTTTCAACCATGAAAAGCTTTTGTACTGCCGACAATGCCGCATAGTCAAAGGCTTTATAGCCCTCTCCCTTTTCCTGTATTTTTGCCTTCATATCATTAGGCGACATATATAACACAGGAGATGAACCGCTTGTGCTTCTCATATTGCCGTTATCGTCCACAGATGTTATATAAGCACCTATATAGATTTTATCGGCTTCCCCGTTTCCTGTGATAAAGGCTTCGTCCACAGAAAATCCATCATGGCAGTAGCCCGATATTGAAATGGTGTCGTAATTTTCGTCTACAACACGTCTTGTGTAAAATTTGGGAATTTCAACGAACACATCACCGGCTTCCCCTGTATCGGAAAAGCCTTCTTCACCCTTATAAATAATATTTCCGTCCTTAATGGCACAAAGTTTGATTTCACTCCAAGGATAAATATTGTCAAAATCGTTTTCGCCTTCGGACAAAAATCCTTCCCCTACAGCACCGTTAAAGGACAAGTTTTTAGCATCGTCCAATCTTTCACCGGTATTTGAAGGGTTGTTTTTATCAAACCTTACGGTGTATATGCCGTCTTTGTCAAATTTGGGCAAATCAGAGGTATCAAAAGTTACTCTGCCTAAAACAGTGCCGTTTATTATAACGCAACTGCCCTTTTCAAGAGAAGGCGTTGCCCAGTCGGACAAGACTGTTTCGCCATTTTCATCTGACATTTTCCATACACCGTTTTTATATGTTATTTTCTCCCCTTCTTTAAGGTCGGGTATTTTGTACGTTACGCTGTTTGTACTTCTGCTTTCTCCTGGCAATCTGCCGTACACAACAGTAAGCCTTTCTTCAGGGGATGCAGTAGATTCATGAAGACTTTCATCATAATAAGTTACACGGCATTTTACAGTCTTTTCGGGAATAATTACACGTGCCATCTGATAAACACTTACCGAATTTGAGTCCTTTTTCCTGTAAGTGTTTCCGCTTTGAGCGTAATTTGTTATAATGCCGTCTTTATCCATAAACTGCCATATGGCACAGTTAAAGCCGCCGCTTAAAGTAAGGTAACTGCCTTCAGGGTTCACATTAAACCAGGTAGTTGTCTTATACCCTTCCTCATCTGTAAGGGGATATTCATATTCGTAAATGCTTCCCTGTTCATAACTGTCAGGTGCAAGATTATAACCTGTTATAGTAAGGGTCATATCCTTGGTAATTCTTACATCGGGTGTAATTTCAATCCCGTATTCGTCCATGCTTTTTAATAAAACTTCCTGGGTGTTTTTAATGGTCAAGGGAGAAATCTGTGCATCCTCGGCTTTTTTATTATACGCCGCAGAGTTATAACATTCATACGCCTTTTCATCTTCTCCGTTTTCCATATACCAGTCGCCTAAAGTTGTCTTTGCATCAATATCTGTTACACAATACTGGCAATAAGTGCTTAAATTGACAATTGCATCCTCTAAGTTTCCTTGAGCATACAAAGCTTCCGCCTGACTTTTCACATCATCAATGCTTTCGGCTATATCATAGCGGTTTTGCATAAAAAACACGGAAAGGGCGGCAAGTATTAAAAGGACAACAATTGCCAAAGCTGTTATAATTCTTACTTTACCTTTCACAATTATTCACCCTTTCTGTCTCTTCCCATCAAACTTGCAACAGCCTCCCTGGGGTTCATACCACAGTTCAGTACAGAGTTTACAGCTTCCACGATGGGCATCTCAACATTGTATTTTTCCACAAGCTTCATTGCCGCAGGAAGCATATTTATGCCTTCCACAACCATGCCCACTTCCTTTTTTGCTTCCTCAACGCTCATACCTTCGCCGATAAGTCTTCCTGCTTTATGGTTTCGACTATGTACGCTGGTGCATGTAACAATCAAATCGCCAACGCCTGCCAAACCGTAAAAGGTTTCACGGTTACAGCCCATTTCAGTTCCCAGCCTTACGATTTCCGCAAGACCACGTGTTATAAGTGCAGCAGTTGTATTATCCCCAAAGCCCAGTCCACGGGAAATACCCACGCCCAGTGCCATAACATTTTTTATACTGCCTGCAAATTCAACACCCTTTATGTCCGTATTTGTATACACACGGAAAAAGTCTGTCATAAAAATTTCCTGAACATACTTTGCCAATTTTTCGTCATTAGATGCGGCAACAATTGTTGTGGGCAAATCAAAAGCAACCTCTTCGGCATGGGTAGGGCCTGTCAGAGCAACAACCTGTGCATTTCCTAAAACATCTGTTATAATTTCACTCATTGTGAAAAGGCTTTCAGATTCCATCCCCTTTGCCACATCCACAATCACTTGACTATGTTTGTAATATGGCTTTATCTTTTCCGCCGTAGAACGGACAAATACAGAGGGCACTGCCAAAAGAATAACCTGACTTTCATCAAGTGCCAAAGGTAAGTTTTTAGTAAATACAATGTTTTTCGGAATAACCATATCCTTTAAAATGGGGTGCTTCCAATTTTCCGTTAAATAATCAATTTCGCTTTCAATTGCAGACCATACATAAACGCTGTAGTTTTTCAAAGCAAGCAATCTTGCCAACGCCATACCCCATGTACCTGCACCTATTACTGCTATTTTTGTCATGCTTTTTTCCCCCTCATAAACATATTTATAACGCTCTTAAACACCTTTGTTTTACAAAAACAAATAAGGAACAAAAGGTTGTATAAAAGGAAACATAATCCTATCTTTAAAACAAGTCCCAAAATGCCTTCAAATGCCACATATCCCAACACGCAGTTTATAACTACACCACAAAAAAGGGCAAAAACGAAATACAAAGCATATGTTCCGAAAAACTTCATTGGTGATTTATTAAGCCTGTTTTTGAAAACAAGGTACCCGTCAACCCATGTTGTTGTGGCAAGTCGGGAAATTGCCGTTGCCATAAAAATACCCGAAAGTCCTATAAGATTGCCTAAAACAATGGAAAGGACAATATTTAAAATTGCCGAAACTAATGGTGCCAAAATGCTTTCACGGAAAAGCCCCATTGTTGTACGGTATGTATATCCTGCAAACTGCATACCTTCCACGTAAAATGAAAGTGCCATTGCACCGATTGACCATTTGTCAAGGATAAGGTTTTTGCCAAGCCATATGCTGATAAGGCTGTCTGACACGGTGAAAAATCCAACGGAAAGAAGCCCGTAAAGCCAAAGGGAAACAAATAAAAGCTTGAAAAACACATTTTCCTTGCTTTTATTGTCCTCTCCTGCATTCAAATCACCAACGCTTGCGGTAATTCCGTTTAAAAGCTGATTGGCAAGCAGTCTGAAATTCACTATAATCATTGAAAAGTTTGAATAACGGTTCAAACTTGCAAAATCAATAATCGCCTGGATTAAAATGCTGTCTGTACTGCCAAGTGCCACCCCTGACAGCTTATATACCAAAAGAGCCTTCACATTGTCAAAAATGCTCTTTTTTTCTTCCTTTGCAAGATTAAATTGCGGTTTTTCATTTACCACAGGGTAACGCATAGAGCAAATATGTGCAATAATAACATTACGCACCTGATTACACACAATCATAGTTGCAAGATAAAGTATAAAGTTATGTGTGGTGTAAAGAAGAACTATCTGTACCAGAACCTGAATAATGGTAAAAATCTGCTCAACTACAGTGCCTATATACCTTTCCTGATTTGCCGTCATAAAGGTGCGTTTCCATACGCAGAAATATGAAATTACCGTATTTGCCAGATAAAGAAGGTAAATTACAGTAAGGTTATCGGGAATGTTTGGCTTATCAACAATAATTACATCTAAAAGGGGAACCATAAGAAGCCCGAAGACAGCAACTATAAAACCGATTATCCTGTATGCTGATTTGTAAAAATATACATACTGACGGATTTTGTCCGTATCCTTATCCCTTATAGGCTTATAAAGACTGAACACAATGGCATTACCTATGCCCAATTCCGCAAAGGAAAGCACCTGAAGAATATTGGTAAACAGTCCGTTAACACCTAAATAGTCCTCTGCAAGAGTATGTACAAACACACTTCTTACAACAAAGCCTAATATAAGGGTGGTTACTTCGGCAAAAAGTCCAAAAGCAGAATTACGTATTGAGTTTTTAAGCCTTGACGCACTTTTCGCCATTTAGTTAACCTCTTTCACAATATGATTAAAACTATAAATCCCTGTAGCTCTTATCCGGGTCAAAATATATGGTAGTGTGCTGGGCAGTGCCTTTTTTAAATACCATATAATCATCACCGTACTGAACAGAAAGCCTTTCGTGGTAATTTTCGGGGCATGTAACAGTACGCCACTCAAAAGGCAGTTCAACTGTTTTATCAAAAAGTGTTCTGTCCCACTCATAAATTTTTACACCCGGGCGAAAGGCGGTAACACCAACTTTTTTCGTGTTACCTTTTACGCTTTTAACTTTTTTTAAGTACTTCACAGAAAGTTTTTCATGTGTTGTAAAAATACTTAAAAAGCCTATTACTACATGTGCAAAAACCTTTGAAATTTTCTTTGCACGGGGCGAGTGGGGTACTTCGTAGCCAAGGAGCAAAAGCCTGAAAATTTTAAGATATGTTGTATGTAAAAAATAGCTGATTTTTCCATCGGGGATATTATCAAGAGGGAATATGTCAATAAATATGCCTCTGTGCCAAGCGGGAAAACACTCGCTTTCAAAACGTGTACTTCCTGTGGTAGAGTCGTCACGAAGTTTTGCGTGCCAAGGCTGAAAACCCTTTTCACTGCCTGACCACTGCAAAAAATAAGGCTCCTTCAGCTCAGTTTTGCAAACTTCAATAAACCTGTCATAATCTTCCCTGAGCATCTGAATATCAATATCATCATCCCATGGTATAAAGCCCTTGTGCCTTACTGCACCTAAGAGGGTCCCACCGTCTGCAAACCACCTTATATTATACTTTTTACATATTTCCTCCATAACAGAAAGGAGGTTCATATCACAAAGCCATACTTTTTTCATTGTTTCGTCAACGAAAAATCCGCATCGCTCTTCACCTTTAAGAAAATCCTTATCCAAAACCTCACCGCCAAAGCATAATTACACAAAATAATTATATCATTTTACCTTCTTACTGTCAATACAACTTGCCTTGTACTCCATAGGTGTTTGTCCGCATATATTTTTAAAGGCACGTTGCATTGTTTTTACACTGCCAAAGCCTGCACATTCGGCACACTGTTCGTTATTTAACCCCTCTAAAAGCATTTTCTTCGCCTTTTCAACCCTTACCCTTAAGATGAATTCACGCATTGTAACATTGTGCTTTTTCAAAAACAAAGCATCTGTTCTTTTCCTGTTCAAATTAAGAGCATCACAAACATACTGTGGTGACAAATAATCGTACTGGTAGTTTTTATATATGTAATCCTCTGCCTCATCACGTGTTTCTTCACTACTTGGCACAGGGTTAATTTCCTCGTTGTCGCTTTTTGTCTTGATAATAATGAAAAATTCTTCCTTTAGTGTTTTAACTTCCTTAATAACTTTCATGCCTTTTTCAAAATCATTATCTGCCACGGTAAAAACCAAATTGTCATTTGTAAAATCTATACCGATTTCATTCAAGACTTTTTCCACTATATATTTTGCATTATCTTCTTTTTCTCTTTCAGAAAGAGAGTATTTATCAAAAAATATACGACTACAGTCAACTTCAAATTTCATACGTTCACCTAATATTAAAGGGATACGTTGCCGTACCCCTTTATTTACATTAAATTTATTTAATTAAACTTTCGCCTGTCATTTCCGCGGGCTTTTCCAAGCCTAATATATCAAGCATTGTAGGTGCGATGTCTGCCAGACGACCGCCTTCTTTAAGCTGACAATCCTGACCTACAACAATAAAGGGTACAGGATTTGTAGTGTGTGCAGTAAAGGGGCCCTTTGTATCAGGGTCAATCATCTGGTCCGCATTGCCGTGGTCAGCGGTGATACATGCTACACCGCCCTTTGCCATTATGGCATCAACCATCTTGCCTACACATTCGTCAACAGCTTCAACAGCCGCTACTGCCGCAGGGATGATACCCGTGTGACCAACCATGTCGCAGTTAGCGTAGTTAAGAATTATAACATCAAACTTATCGCCGTTAATTGCTTCCAAAACAGCGTCACATACTTCATAAGCACTCATTTCGGGCTTCATATCAAATGTTGCCACATCGGGAGACTTAATAAGTATTCTGTCTTCCCCACCAAACTGCTTTTCTTCACCGCCGTTGAAGAAGAATGTTACGTGAGCATACTTCTGTGTCTCGGCAATTCTCAGCTGTGTAAGACCCTTCTTTGAAAGGTATTCGCCAAGTGTCATAGTGAGTTCTTCCGGAGGATATGCAACTGTTACGTTGGGCATTTCAGCATCGTACTGTGCCATGCACACAAAGTGAAGGGGGAAGTAACCCTTACGTCTTTCAAAGCCTGTAAAAGACTCATCAACAAATGTTCTTGTAAGCTGGCGTGCACGGTCGGGGCGGAAATTGAAGAAGATAACGCTGTCGCCCTCCTTAATCTGACCGTTTTTGTCAACAACAGTGGGAAGCATAAATTCGTCTGTTACGCCATTTGCATAGGAATTTTTAACAGCCTCCACAGCATCTGTTTCTTCTACGCCTTCGCCGTAAACAAGTGCCGCATATGCCTTTTCAACTCTGTCCCAAGCGTTGTCACGGTCCATTGCATAAAATCTGCCTGCAACAGTTGCAATAGAGCCAAGACCTATTTCGTCAATTTTCTTCTGTAATTCTTCCATATATTCTGCCGCAGAAGAAGGAGGCACATCTCTGCCGTCTAAGAATGTGTGAACATAAACCTTTTCAACACCCATTTTTTTCGCCATTTCAATAAGACCGTAAAGATGTGTGTTGTGGCTGTGTACACCGCCGGGAGAAAGAAGCCCCATAAGGTGAAGAGCCTTTCCCTTTGCGTTTTCCATAGCGTCACAAAGAACCTTGTTCTTTAAAATTGTACCGTCCTGAATATCTTTTGTAATCTTAACAAGCATTTGATAAACAACTCTGCCGGCACCGATATTTGTGTGTCCCACTTCGCTGTTACCCATCTGACCGTCGGGAAGACCAACATCAAGACCGCTTGCCGCAATTGCGGTGTTTGGGCATTCTTTAAAATACTTGTCAAGATTGGGAGTATTTGCTTCGTAAATAGCATTACCTTCATGGCTTGGGTTAAGACCGTAACCGTCCATGATGATAAGTGCAACAGGTTTCTTACTCATAGTAAACTATCCTTTCTGTAAAACTTTTAAACACAAAAGGCTTTTAAGCGTTAGCTATAATAGAAAAGTCTGCACTCTTAAGGCTAGCACCGCCTACAAGACCGCCGTCAATATCGCTCATTGCAAAGAGTTCTGCCGCACAGTCCTTATTAACACTGCCGCCGTAAAGGATTGTTGTGTTTTCGGCAGTTTCTTCATCATAAACAGATGCAAGGCACTTACGGATGTCAGCACAAACTTCGTTTGCCTGTTCACTTGTTGCAACCTTACCTGTACCGATAGCCCAGATAGGTTCGTAAGCAATAACAATCTTTCTCATGTCTTCCTTGGACACACCACGGAGAGCAATCTTAATCTGTGTACGGATAAAGTCAAATGTTACGTTGTCTTCTCTCTGCTGGAGGCTTTCACCACAGCAAAGAACGGGGATAAGACCTTTTTCAAGAGCCTTTGTAACCTTTTTGTTGATGATTTCATCTGTTTCGCAGAAATATTCACGTCTTTCGCTGTGACCGATAATTACGTATTCAACGCCCAAATCCTTTAACATATCAGCACTTACTTCACCTGTGTAAGCGCCCTTGTCCATGTAGTAGAAGTTCTGTGCACCAACTTTAATATTTGTACCCTTTGTAGCCTCTAATACTACGGGAAGGTCTACAAGAGGAGGGCATACAAGGACATCGTTCTTTGCACCCTTACACTTTTCAACAAGTTCACCTATAAGCTGTTTTGCTTCGGAGGGAGTCATATTCATTTTCCAGTTGCCTGCCGCTAAAATCTTTCTTGCCATAATAAATTCATCCTTTCAAATGTTTAATATATCGTGTTTAGACTAATGAGTTTGGATGTAGAACGGACAAAATTCAGGAGGATGCAAGATTTGCATCCGACCTCTGCCCGACGGCGTACTTTGGTACGTCGAGTGGTGAATTTTGTTCGTAGTTTAAAAGCAATCATATCAACGAAATCCGCACTCATAGGTGCGGATTTCTACTTTCTAAAATTGCCCAGCGATTAAACCGACCGCACTCACAGTCTTTTTTTGCTTTTAAACGGTCTGCGCCGAAATCATTTGTCTAAAAGTGCAACGATACCGGGAAGTTCCTTACCTTCAAGGAATTCAAGAGAAGCACCGCCGCCTGTGGAAATGTGGCTCATCTTATCGCCAAGACCTGCCTGGTTAACAGCCGCAACACTGTCGCCGCCGCCGATAACAGTAACAGCGTCCAATTCAGCAAGCATGTTAGCGATTTCGTTAGTACCCTTTGCAAAGTTAGGCATTTCAAATACGCCCATAGGACCGTTCCAAACAACAGTTTTTGCGTCCTTAAGTGTTTCCTTAAAGAGTGCAACAGACTTAGGACCGATATCCAAACCTTCCCAACCTTCGGGAATATCGCCTTCAACAACCTTAGATTCAGCATCGTTGTTAAATTCCTTAGCAACTACTGTATCAACGGGAAGAACGATCTTGTCGCCTGCTTCATCAAGCATCTTCTTTGCGTATTCGATATAATCCTTTTCAAGAAGAGAATTGCCTGTTTCTTTACCCAAAGCAGCCATAAATGTATAAGCCATACCGCCGCCGATAATGAGCTTGTCTACCTTCTTCAAGAGGTTTTCGATAACGGAAATCTTACTTGAAACCTTACTGCCGCCCAAAATAGCAACCAATGGACGGTTGGGGTTATTTACAGCGTTTCCGAGATATTCAATTTCCTTATTAATAAGGTAACCGCCTACAGCAGGGATATACTGTGCAACACCTACGTTAGAGCAATGTGCACGGTGAGCTGTACCGAAAGCATCGTTTACGAATACATCTGCCAAGGATGCAAGTTCCTTGCTGAATTCGTCAACGTTCTTTGTTTCTTCTTTTCTGTAACGTGTGTTTTCAAGTAAAACTACATCGCCGTCTTTCATTTCGGCAACTGCTTTCTTTGCGTTTTCGCCTACAACGCAGTCGTCTGCGGCGAAGATAACTTCCTTACCGAGCTTTTCGGAAAGTCTCTTTGCAACAGGTGCAAGACTCATGGAAGGAACGGGTTCACCCTTGGGCTTGCCCATGTGAGAACAAAGGATAACCTTTGCACCATTTTCTACAAGGTAGTTGATTGTGGGCATAGCACCTACAATTCTGTTTTCGTCTGTGATATTTCCATCTGCATCAAGGGGAACGTTGAAGTCACATCTTACAAGGACTTTTTTGCCTTTTACTTCAACATCTTCAAGTGTTTTCTTGTTTAACATTGCTATCACCTCATAATATATTTTCATATGGCTTTATTATAACACACATTATTACTTAATTGCAATAATTTTCTTATTTTTTTCTTTTCAAAAAAATTTGCCCTTTTAATGGACAAAAAGGCATGGGAAATTGTCATTTCCCACGCCTTGGTTTTAACTATTCCACTTCTTTTTCGATAATTGCAATACCTGCCGCATTCATGCCCACATGGCATGCAATACTGCAGGGCAATTGCCAGTAGCCCACAGAAAATTCGGGGAACTCCTCCTGCACCATTTTAAGCCACTTTTCCGCTTTTTCTTCGCTTTCAAAAGTTCCCGCTGTATCAATTTCAAGCTGTGAATTCTCTTTATCGTTAAAACGTTCCTCCCTGTCCTTTTTTATTGCCTTTATCATTTCTCTTTCCGCCTGATTTAAGCCTCTCACCTTGGCATGAGTGTCCAATTTATCACCTTGAATTGTAAGAACAGGCTTTATATTGAGTACCGTTGCAAAGGCTGCCACAGCGGGAGTAATTCTGCCGCCTTTTTTCAAATATTCCAAAGAATCTACCGTTACGAATATGCTTGCATTATATGCACGTTCTTCTAAGTATGATTTGATTTCTTTAGCAGTGTATCCCCTCTTTGCAAGTGATAAAGCCGCATAGACAGACTCCTTTTGTGTTACGGAAATTCTGTGATTGTCCACCACACAAACTTTACCGTCAAGATCGCTTGCAAAGAGTATTGCATTTTGACAGGAACCGCTTAATCCGCTTGACATGGGGATGTAGACAATTTCATCATAGCCTGAGTTTAAAAGCTCCTCCCAAAACTCCATAAGCTGTCCCGGTGAAGGCTGAGATGTAGAAATATCTTTATGCTCTTTCATAGCTTCATAAAGCTCACTGTTTGTTATATTTTCACCCTCTAAGTACATTTCACCGTCAATGATTACAGGCATCGGAAGCACGTGAATATCTTTATTTTCATCCTTCAATATACCGCTGTTTGAATCTGTTGCTATAGCTATGTTCATTTTTATACGGCTCCTTTTGTTGACTAATTTAAAATCTGTGATATGATACAATTGTATCATGTTATGCGGGTTAATTCAACCACAGTTAATGAAACAATATCTCAAATTATGTTTCATTTTCAGAAAGGATAAGTATGGATAAACGAAAAAAAGAAAACATCAGGGTAAAAAGCAGTATTACAGATGCACTGTTTTCTCTTATGGAAAAAAAGAGCATTAACGACATTCACATTACCGAGCTTGTGGAAAAAGCCCATGTTGCCCGAGCCTCCTTTTACAGAAACTATTCTTCCAAGGATGATATTATTATTACCCTTATACGTGACATTTTAGACGATTACCGTGAAGGAAGTGACCTTGAGAATAAAAGCATTTACGATTATGAAAATGTTTTAAGATGCTTTCAGTATTTCAGGAAGTACCAAAGCTATATACTTAATTTACAGCGTTGCGGTTATACATCCGTTTTGCTGGAGGAATTGAATAATTTTCATGTTAGTATCGAAGGGGATATGCCCCGTGATTCCATTGAAAAATACCAACTTTACATGTACATAGGGGCACTTTTAAATACGGCAATAAACTATCTTACAGATGAAAGGGAAATTTCAGAGGAAGATATTGCCCTGTACTTTTTTACAAAAACCAATAAAAAGCCGTCTGTGGAAGCATAAACTTTCACAGACGGCTTTAGCGTGTCGAAATGTCGACACGTGACCTCAAAGGCGGACTACGTCGTTGGGCACTTTGAGGTCTAATATTTTTAAGGAACAAAGTGGCAATTTCTCGTGCAAGGGGTCTACGACCCCCTAAAATAGCCACTTTCGGAGCCGAAAATGTGATTTCCGGCTCCGATTTCATTTGGGGAGTCTTACTCCCCAAACCCCTTGCGACTGAATAAAAATAGGTTTATCGACAGACTTATTATTTATCAAACGAGAGGTTCGGGTCTATAAATAAGGTGGAGGATATTGCCTTCAATATCACGGAAGAAGAATGTGGAAATACCCTTTGCACTTGTTGCAGGCTCTGTTACAACTTCAACATTTTCTGCCATAAGTCTTTCAACAGACGCATCAAAATCGTCAACGGATATTGCAATATGGCGTATGCCCTGACGCTTGGGTGACAAGTCTTCCCTTTCGTTTTCGTCGCAGGGGATAAATTCAATCATGCTTTTATCCGAAAATGCAAGGAAAATTGTACCCTTGCCGTTGTCATAAACGACTTCTGTGTCAAATACCTTTCTGTACCAATCTGTAAGTGATTTTGTGTCCTTTGCAATAATTGCAAGATGTTCAATACCGAATTTCATGTTTTTAGTCCTTTCTTTTTATAATTTATATTTTAATTTTTTTACCTTCTCGGAGGCGGAGGGCCGGGAGGTCCGCCCGGTCCTCTGCCTCTGCCGCCGCCACCGCGACCTTCATCTGCATTAAAGTTCATTGCGTTCATTGTACGCTGTGCTTTTACAAGTCCTGCATAAATGCCGTCCCTTTCCATAAGGAAGTCATGGGTACCTGTTTCGGCTATTCTGCCCTCCTCTAAAACAATGAGCCTGTCTGCATTTTTTAGGGTGGACAGCCTGTGTGCTATAGCAAAGGTTGTTCTTCCCTTTATAAGCCTTTTTAAAGCCTGTTGAATCTGTGCTTCCGTTTCAGTATCAACGGAAGCCGTTGCTTCATCAAGTATAAGTATCTTCGGGTCGGTTATTACCGCACGGGCTATGGCAATACGCTGTCTTTCGCCACCTGACAGTCTGTAACCCTTTTCGCCTACATAGGTGTCATAGCCGTTGGGAAGTCGCATGATAAAATCGTGGGCGTTTGCAATCTTTGCCGCACGTATAACGTCGTCAACAGTTGCATCGGGCTTTGCATAGCAGATGTTTGACAGAATACTTCCTGAGAAAAGGTAGCTTTCCTGCAAAACTACACCAAGGTTGTGCTTGTAGTACGTTTTGTCAATATGTGAAATATCCACACCGCCTATTTCAATTTTTCCCTCGTCCACATCATAAAGACGCATAAGAAGGTTAATAAGGGTACTTTTACCTGCACCTGAATGACCTACAAGACCAATCATTTCCCCTGATTTAACATGGAATGAAAAGTCCTTTATTACACTTTGGTAGCTTTTATAGCCGAAGGTTACATTTTTAAATTCAATATCCCCTGTAAGATCCGGTGTAACAGTTTCTACCTCTGTTTCCAAATCCGACTCTTCGTCCAAAACTTCAAACACACGCTGAGCACTCACTGCCACTTCGCTTAAGTGCCTTGGAAGCATGCTGAACCAGTCAAGACGGTTATAAAGGTAAGACGCATAGGTTGAAAACTGCATCAGTTCACCCAATGTAAGAGAGCTTTTCACAACAAGGCTTCCGCCGTACAAAAGCACAAAATAACTGCCGAAGCCAATTAAAAACCATATGAGGGGCCATATTGTACCCGAGAACTTATCGTTATCGATTGTCTGTTCCCTAACTTCAATTGCCACATCGTTAAATGCCCCTATTGCGGCTTCTTCACGGCCAAATGCCTTTACAACACGCATGCCGTTTAAAATGTCGTTTAGTTTACTTGTCATTTTATCGGTCTTACGCCATTGGATGTGATACCTTCTTCCCACCTGATGCTTTACTTTGTTCACGATTACAAGGACATGGGGAATAGGCACCAGAATAAGTATTGCCATTTTCCAGTTATAGGCAAAAAGCACCACTGCAACGCATATAAACAAAATTATTTCGTTCAATGCCATAATTGCAATGTTCTGAATGAAATTACCAATCCGTCTGGTATCACGGTTTATTCGTTGCATCATGTCCCCTGTTTTTTTGCTTTCAAGTTTGCCGATGCCCATGCTTTGAAGTTTTGAATAAACCTCACGCCTTAAATCTTTCACCAAAAGACTGCTTGCCTTTACGGAAAAAATACGTCTTGCAATTGTAATTGCCGTTGCAATCATGTTACAAAGTGCCGTAAGTAAAACAAATATAAGTAAAACCTTAATTGTTCCGTTGGGGTTTGTGATGGCATCGTTAATCATTCTTTTCTGAATTTCGGGGGTTATAAGCATTACAGCCGAATTAAGCCAGAATAAAACTAAAATACCTATGTACAAGTTTTTGCAATTTGATGCAAGATGGAAAAGGCGTTTGAACATACCCAGTTTGTCCGAACATTCAGGGCAAATTCTTGTATTTCTCAAATAATTTCTTCCGCATTTCGGACACTTACGGGATTCGTCATAACTTTCATGAAATCTTTCTTCCCCGTCAATAAATTCACAAACTATCCTTTCCATCATGGCAAACTGAGGCATAAATTCCGCTGTAAAATTTGACATAACGTGCCATATTCCGTCAACCTTAACCTCCAATCTGCCGCATCCTACCATTTCACTGTTTTTCACTTGGGTTACTTTATTTTTTAAAAACACCTGTTCAATGGAATTATCAATTACGGAAATTAAATTTGTTTTGGTAATTATAAAATACCCTTTTATAAAATTTCCTTTTGGGGAAATATCAAAAGGAACGGCATATATAATTTCACCTAAGGAGGCACTTTCAATTTTTTCTTCAACCCCTGCATCCAAAGGGCATTTCAAAATCATAAACTTCCCTCCTTACAGCCATATATCAAGAATTTTCATTGCCTTGTCATCTGCCTTTTTTAAGTCCGGAATAAGATATCTTGACCCGTCAACATCAATAAGCATCAGGGAATTTTCACTTATTCTTACAAGACTTGAAGCCATATCAAAGGTGGTAAAACTTCTTTCGCCGCAATTTGTCTGAACCTCCCAGTATGTATGACCGAATTCCTCTTTAACATTATTAACCTTCTCTATTTCGGGAACGAAGTAACGCCTGTCAAGCTCATGATTGATAAGTTCCTTCTGGTCCTTATCAAATGGTGCAATTTCTTCAATTATGCCCATTTCCGTATTTCTGTCACGGTGACCTTCACTCATTCGCCTGACCGAGATATATTTATCCTTCATATGAAGGGGGAAAAGCCTTAATAAATCAACCCTTCCCACATCATTACCGTCAATTACGGCACCTAAAAGTCCGCCTTTTGTTTCGTAAAACTTTATATCATTTTTTGTAAGATACCTTATCTGTGCCGCTTCTCTGAATTCATTTTTCATCTTCCGCACCTCGCAATTTCAAAGCTTCCTTCTGCTTGCCTAACATGTCGGCATATATTCCACCCATTTTTTCAAGTTCCTCATGGGTGCCCTGTTCTGCAATTTCGCCCTGTTCGATTACAACAAGTCTGTCCGCATTTTTTAATGTTGACAATCTGTGTGCTATGGCAATGGTTGTTCTGCCTTTTGTAAGGGTATCAATTGCCTGCTGTATCTGAAGCTCCGTTTCCGTATCAACAGATGCGGTCGCTTCATCAAGTATTAATATAGCAGGGTCAAGAAGGATTGCCCTTGCAATATTAATTCTCTGCCTTTCGCCACCTGAGAGGTTTGTGGAACGCTTGCCCAATTCCGTTTCATAGCCGTCGGGAAGCTTCATAATAAAGTCATGGGCATTTGCAAGGCGTGCCGCACAAATAATCTCTTCCATTGTGGCATCGGGTCTTGCGTAAGCGATATTTTCCATTATTGTGCCCGAAAAAAGATGTGTTTCCTGTAAAACCATACCTATACGCCTGTGTAAATCATCAGGATAAATGTCCTTAATATTCACATTGTCAATTGTAATTTCACCTTCTTCAACATCGTAAAGACGGGTGATTATATTTGTAATTGTACTTTTGCCGGCACCTGAATGACCCACAAGCCCTATCATTTCGCCCTTTTTAATATCAAGATTAATATTTTTAAGAACGGGCTTATTGGGTTCATAGGAGAAGGTTACGTTTTTAAGTGAAATGTTTCCTTCGATATTTTTCATCCTTACAGGATTTTTTGAAGGCATAACTTCGCTTTTACGGTCTATTATTTCAAAAAGTCTGTGTGCACAGTTTAAACATTCCGTCAGCCAGTCAATGCTGTTTACGATGGAATCAATAGGTCCTAAAACCATGCTCATGTACCCTACAAAGGTCATAAGCATACCAAAGGTCATATTTGTTCCCTCCATAACCTGAGCACCACCCACTGCCCATACAAAAAGACCGCCCAGCTGTGTTATGTAGCCCATTACAGGGAAGGTTTTTGCACCCCGTATCCCCTCTTTTATGCTGGCATCGTAAAGCTCACCCGATGCTTTGTCAAAGCGGTCAATTTCACTTTCTTCATTACCGAATGCCTTTACAACTCTTATGCCTGAAAGTGCATCGTTAATTACGGAATTAAGTTTGCTCCTTTTCTGCCAGGAGGCATTTTTCACCTTTCTGAATTTTGGGAAGGACACCTTCATCATATAAACGGTGAAAGGTACGGGAATGAACACAATTACGCTTAAAAGAGGGTTCATACCAAACATTACAACAACCGTACCTATAAGTGTTAAAACATTTATAACAAAATCGGGTATTCTGTACAAAATAGTAGTACAAATCTCTTCCGCATCGTTATTGACCCTGTTCATAAGACTGCCTGTGTGCTGTGAATTAAAAAAGCTCATTGAAAGATGCTGCATAGCGGAAAACACCTGTGATTTTATGTCAAACACAATATTTGCCGACACAACTGCCGCAATACGTTCCTTGAAAATGCCAAGAAAAAGCTTTACCACTTCCAGCAAAATAAGGGCAAAGACAACAGGCAGTACCATTCCGAAATATTTACCGCCTTCTGTTAATACCTCATCATAAAAGGTTGTACCGCTTACATAAGGACGGAGAACACCTACAAGGGAGGTAAGCACCATCAGAACACCCATAGCGGCAATGTGGAACTTGTATTTGGGCAGATACCCCAAAAGCCTTATTATAATAGCTTTTCTGTTCATGCATTTAGGGCATATTTTTCTCCTTGGGTCACGGTACACTCTGCCGCAGGTGGGGCATACGTTATCGTCACCCATAGTTTCAAAATCCTCATCGGCAGGTACTTTTTTATCCTTAAGCTTCATCACAACCATACTGAAGCGTCCTGCGGTACGGTTTAAAGAGTTTGAATAAAAGGCAATTGGATAACATTCCCCATCTCTTTTAATTACAAACTGTCCCGTATTTATAAAGCCTTCGTTATGAATTTCTTCAAAAGAGTCATAATCATAAGTTGACATAGCTTTTGTCTTTACATCTATGACACGAAGCTTATCTTCATATGCCAAAAGCCATACAGTGCCGTAATGCAAATCAGAATCCATATCGCAACATATTGTTGCCACAGGATTATCGAGCCCGTAAGATGCGATTACTGACAATATTGTATTATCAAGTTCAGAAAAACCTTTTACCAAGACCATCCCCCCTTTTAATCCAATTATTAGTATACCAACTATTTTTTTGAAAAGCAATATTTTTTCAAATATTTTAAATTTTATGTAGAATTTTTTCTTTACATATGTTATTATATGATAGATAGTGTGTCACTTTGGCATACCTTATATTTCTAACACTACTTCCTTTCAGAAAGGCAACGGTATTTATGGCAACACAACAGAGAAAAAGAATATCAAAAACAACTTCAACAGGCAGAAAGAGAGCGACCGAAAAGAAAAGTACGGCAAAAAGCAAGGCTGTACGCACTCCCATGCGGCGTGAAATAAAGATATTTATATCATCATTTGTTACACTTGTTCTATTTTTGTCCTACTACACTCCCCTTTTCGGAGCGGTAGGCAACTTTGTAAGGAAAGTCGGTCTTGCGTTTTTTGGCTATCCGGCTTACGCATTGCCTGTTTTTATCGGCATATTTATATTGCATAAATCAATCAAGGGCTCTGTGAAGCCATATCGTGTCACATATATCTATGCCTTGGGCGTGATGCTTCTTTTAAGCTTTATGGCAACTATAAACGCCTCTACAGGGGACACAGAATACCTTGTGACAACAAGCGTTTTCGACAGTGTTGTTCAGTGTATAAATAACGGCATAACAACTACCGATGGCGGACTTTTAGGTGCATTGGGTATACCCCTTATGGCACTTTGCAGTCCTTTCGGTGCAAGGCTTCTGATTGTTTTCGGAATAGTTTTTTTGGTTGCCGCAATTACGAAGTTTATCCCCATTATCTGGGTTATTAATTTAATACGTGACAATATTGTATTATTACAAGAAAAATTCAGGGAGGTTTCTTCCGAAATTGAGGAAGACGAAGCTGAATACGAAGAGGGAAATGACATAAAGCCTAAAAAGGTCCGTGAGGTAAAGGTAAAAGAAAAGAACAAGCAGATGGAGCTTGACTTTGAAAAGGCAAAGGAAGATGAAGAAAAGAACCCTGATTCCAAGAAATCATTTGCCTTACCCACAGTAAAAAGTAAGCCGTTGGAAGAAAAAAAGGCTGATAAGGACCCATTGGAAAATGCCAGCATCAATATTTTCCTCCCTTCAGAAAATACGGAAGAAGAAGAAAAACAGGCAGAAGTTAATCTTCCAAAGCCTTCAGAAAATATAAAAGAGGATTTGACAGTTACGGTTGAACCTTCAGCACCTGTTTTAAAAAGCGAACCTAACACTGCAATCGGATTGAGCGAGGATGAATTTATCGAGCCTGTAAAGCCCTATGTATTTCCGCCCATAAACCTTCTTGAAAAAAATACGGAACGTGCCCCTTCAGGCAAAGGAGGCGATTTAAGGGAACAGGCAAGGGTCCTTATTGAAACATTAAAAAGCTTTGGTGTTGAAGCAAAAATTCTGGAGGTTAATAAAGGTCCTACGGTAACACGTTTTGAACTCCAGCCTGCAACAGGCGTAAAGGTAAGTAAAATTGTAAACTTAGCTGACGACATTGCATTAAACCTTGCGGCTCTGTCAGTGCGTATTGAAGCTCCTATCCCCGGAAAGGCCGCTGTAGGTATTGAAATACCAAATGCAGGCGGTGCTTTGGTAAGATTAAGGGAAGTTATCGACTCTGAGGAATTTAAGTCCTTTAATGCCAAAACAGCATTTGCTTTAGGCAAAAACATAACGGGTACGCCCATTGTAACCGACATTGCAAAAATGCCTCACGTGCTTATTGCAGGTGCTACGGGTTCAGGTAAAAGTGTGTGCATAAATTCCCTTATTACAAGTATTATTTACAAGGCGGACCCCCGAGAAGTCAAATTTATCATGATTGACCCCAAGGTGGTTGAGCTTAAGGTGTACAACGGTATTCCCCACCTTTTAATCCCTGTTGTTACAGACCCGAGAAAAGCTGCAGGTGCACTTAACTGGGCAGTACAGGAAATGACAAAGCGTTATAAAATGTTTGCTGACAATAACGTGAGAGATATTAAAGGCTATAACGAGCTTGCCCTTCTTCAAGGCGAAAAACAGCTTGAACAAATTATTATTATAGTAGATGAACTTGCAGATTTAATGATGGTTGCACCCCGTGATGTGGAAGATGCCATTTGCCGATTGGCACAGATGGCGAGAGCCGCAGGTATGCACCTTGTTGTTGCAACACAGCGTCCTTCTGTTGACGTTATCACAGGTGTTATCAAGGCTAACATACCTTCACGTATTGCCTTTGCAGTATCCAGCCAGATTGACTCAAGAACAATTTTAGATATGGGTGGTGCAGAAAAGCTCTTAGGCAAGGGCGATATGCTGTTTTTGCCCATGGGTGCATCAAAGCCCACACGTATTCAAGGTGCTTTTATTACCGATAAGGAAGTCGAAAAGGTTGTAGACTTTGTTAAACAGGAAGATGTTAAGTACGATGAAGACGTTATGGAAAAAATAGAAAACGGTGTTTCAGGTGAAAAAGCACCTGACGGCGGTGATGCCGACGAGCTTTTGCCCAGTGCAATCGAAATCGTTGTTGAAGCAGGACAGGCCTCCGCTTCCCTTCTTCAAAGAAGATTAAAGGTAGGCTACAGCCGTGCAGGCAGGCTTATAGACCAGCTTGAGGAAAGGGGAATTATAGGTCCTCATGAAGGTGCAAAGCCCCGTTCGGTTTTAATCAGCCGTGCAGAATATGCGGAAATGACAATGCAATCAGAATAACAGGAGCAGAAAATGGCAAACAGATTTTTACCTATTACAAAAGAAGATATGAATAATTTAGGGTGGGACTATTATGACTTTCTATTCATAAGTGCAGATGCCTATGTTGACCACCCCTCTTTTGGTGTTGCCATATTATCAAGGTTACTTGAAAAAGAGGGCTACAGGGTGTGCATACTTCCCCAGCCCGACTATAAATCCACAAAGGACTTTTTAAAGTTCGGCAGACCCAGATTAGGTGTTTTGATTTCAGGCGGCGTTATTGACTCCATGGTAAACCACTACACCGCCGCTAAAAAACGCCGCAGTGAGGATGTGTACTCCCCCGGGGGCAAATCCGGGTTCCGTCCTGACAGGGCAACTATTGTTTACGCGAACCGTGTCCGTGAAGCCTTTGGTAAAATACCCATGATTATCGGCGGTACGGAGGCAAGCCTCAGGCGTTTTGCCCACTATGACTATTGGTCAGACTCTGTCAGACGAAGTATTATTTTTGACTCACAGGCAGACTTTATTTCTTATGGCATGGGCGAAAGAAGCATTATTGAGCTGGCAAATATGCTTGCGGAGGATGTTTCTCCCCATCAGGGCAATATACCAAGGGGCGTTTGCTATGTTTCGGACCAACTTCCCAAGGGTGCAGTGGAATTGCCTTCCTTTGAAGAAGTTAAAGAAGATAAAAAGGCTTACGCATTAGCCACTAAAATTGAATATGAAGAACAGGACCCTTACCGTGGTAAAATTCTTGCACAAAAGCACGGTGACAAATATATTGTACAGATGCCCATGAGTTTGCCCCTTACAGAGGCTGAAATGGACAGGGTTTACGCTCTTCCCTACACAAGGGAGTATCATCCCTCTTATGAAAAGGACGGGGGAATCCCCGCAATAGAGGAAGTTAAATTTTCGGTAACTTCTTCACGTGGCTGTTTCGGTAGCTGCTCCTTCTGTGCAATAACATTTCATCAGGGCAGAATTGTTCAGGCAAGAAGTCACGCATCTATTTTAAATGAAGTAGAAAACATGACATGGATGCCCGATTTCAAAGGCTACATCCACGATGTTGGCGGTCCTACCGCAAATTTTCGCTTTCCTTCATGCAGTAAGCAGATGAAAGTGGGTACATGTAAGGAAAAGCAATGCCTTTATCCGGATGTTTGCAAAAACGCCAAGGTTGACCACAGTGACTACTTGGCACTACTAAGAAAAATACGTGCTGTGGACAAGGTTAAAAAGGTATTTGTAAGAAGCGGTATACGTTATGACTATTTAATAAAGGATGAAAACGACGAATTTTTCTATGAGCTTTGCAAGCACCATGTATCGGGGCAGTTAAAAGTTGCACCGGAGCATGTTTCAAGTAAGGTTTTATCCTATATGGGTAAGCCCGGGCTTAATGTTTATCAGAAGTTCTGTGATAAATTCGACAAAATAAACAAAGAAATCGGCAAGGAGCAGTATCTTGTTCCCTACCTTATGTCCTCCCATCCGGGAAGTACATTAAATGAAGCAATTGAGCTTGCACTATATTTAAAGCGGAATAATATCCGCCCACAACAGGTACAGGATTTTTACCCCACACCGGGAACACTTTCAACTGCAATGTTTTACACAGGGCTTGACCCAAGGACAATGAAAAGTGTATATGTTCCCAGAACATACGAAGAAAAGGCAATGCAACGTGCACTTTTACAAGCATCCAGACCTGAAAACTATCAGCTTGTGAAAAAAGCACTTATAGAGGCAGGCAGACGTGACCTTATAGGTTTCGGTCCCGACTGTCTTATAAAACCCGAAAGGAGAGATTTTAAAAATGGCAATGATACTGGACGGAAAAGCGTTGTCCGCCAAAATAAAACAGCAAATCAAAGAGGAAGCAGCAACACTCAAAGAAAAGGGCGTAACACCGGCTCTGGCAGTAATAATCGTGGGGGACAATCCCGCAAGCAGGGTATACGTAAATAATAAGAAAAAAGCCTGTGAAGAATGTGGCTTTATATCTGAAGAATATGCACTTAGTGAAGATACAACAGAAAAGGAGCTTTTAGATTTAATTTCAACACTTAATAGCAGAAGTGATATTGACGGCATCCTTTGTCAGCTTCCTCTTCCCTCTCACATTGACGAGGAAAAGGTTTTGCTTTCCATTGATTACACAAAGGATGTGGACGCATTTCATCCTGTAAATGTCGGCAAAATCATGATAGGTAATTTTGACTTTCTCCCTTGTACACCTGCAGGTGTTATGGAGCTTATTAACCTTACGGGGATAGAAGTTTCAGGCAAGGAATGTGTTGTTATCGGCAGAAGTAACATCGTTGGCAAGCCCATGTCAATGCTTTTATTGCACAAAAACGGCACCGTTACGGTATGCCATTCAAAAACAAAGGATTTGGCAGCTGTTACCCGTCGTGCCGATATTTTAGTAGCCGCAGTAGGCAAGGCAAAATTTGTTACGGCAGATATGGTTAAGGAGGGTGCCGTTGTAATTGACGTAGGAATGAACCGTGTTGACGGAAAACTTTGCGGTGATGTTGACTTTGAAAAGGTTTCCACTGTTGCTTCCGCAATCACCCCCGTTCCCGGTGGTGTGGGACCCATGACAATCGCAATGCTTATGAAAAACACAATTAAAGCAGCTAAACTGCACAACTCAATAGATTAAGGGAGGGTTATAAAAATGAAAAAAATACTATCAATACTTATAGCACTATGTATATGCCTTTCTGCTATGCCTGCATTTGCGGAAACTTACATCAGCGTTGACAGCCTTGAATATGACGAATATATGTATGAGGAAACCGTTTGTATTTACGGCAATTCAAACGTGTATGTTGTTGTAAGCCTTTACTACCCCGAAGAATTCGGAGGTGAGGCAAAATATATAATGACCTATTCTCCCGAGGAGCTTCGTGAAGGCATTGAAATACAGCTTGGTGAAAACACACCCCTTTGGCCCGAAGGACTTTGGACAATAACTGTTCAGTCAGGCGAAGCTATAGAATATTTGGAATTTTATCTTACGGAATTTGCTGACAGAACAGAAGAACCCGATGATGACAAAACAGAAGAACCTGACAACCCCGGCAGTTCAGATGGCGGCAATTCAAAGCCATCAACAAAGCCTTCAGGCGGAAATGGTGCAACGGTTACTTCCATTGTTCCCGATAAAACCTCTGTTACACTTTCTGTTTCCGATACAGAAAAGGTAAATATCACGTCAACCTCCTCTTTAACACTGGAAGTTGAAAATAAGGATGTTGTATCAGCTTCGCTTTCGGGAAAGACATTGACAATTACAGGACTAAAACGCGGCACAAGCCAGATTTGGGTAAAATCAGGCGGAAATTACGCCTCCATTAACGTAACGGTTACGGAAAGTGAAGTCCCCACAGAAGAACCTACAGATACTCCTACAGAAGCCCCCACAGAGGAGCCAACAGAGGAGCCAACAGAAGAAACCACAGAGGTTGTAAACCCCTTTAACGACATTGAAAATCACTGGGCTAAGGAAAGCATCCTTACTTTGTACCAAAAGAACATTATCAACGGTATGGATGAAGATACATTTGCTCCTGACGATTTTGTTACACGTGCACAGTTTGTAACAATGCTTTACAAGGCATTTAACTTACCTTGCAAAACCACAACATCACCCTTTAATGATGTAGAAGGAGACGACTGGTATTTCACTTATGTAATGGCGGCATTTGACAACGGTATTACAACAGGCGACACGGAGGGCAATTTCAATCCTTCAAGCCTTGTTACAAGACAGGATATGGCTGTTTTTGCACACAGGACAATATCACTGTACGGAAAATCATTGCCTCTCTCACCTGATTTCAAGGTATTTGACGACCATGATATGATTAAGGATTACGCCCTTGAGGCAGTATATTCCATGAAACAGATGGGAATTATCAACGGTATGACAGAGGTAACCTTTGAACCCCTGGGAAATGCCACACGTGCACAGGCGGCACATATTATAGCAAAGCTTTTAGAATTATAATTAACTATATATAAAAACTTAGGAGGAAACAAATATGCTTCGTATTTTTGTAGAAAAGAAGCCCGGTTACGATGTTGAAGCCCGTGGTTTGCTCAGCGACCTTCGTGAAAACCTGGCAATGGACAACCTTAAAAATGTCCGCATTGTAAACCGTTACGACATTGAAGGAATTTCTGATGAGGAATACAGGGCGGCAAAGCCTTTGGTTTTTTCCGAACCTCCCGTAGATTTTGCCTACGATGAACACCTTACTGTATCCGATGACGAAACTGTTATTGCAACAGAATTTCTCCCCGGTCAGTATGACCAGAGAGCAGACTCTGCGGCAGTTTGTATACAGATTCTCACTCAGGGCGTTAAGCCCACTGTAAGGGTTGCAAAACTGGTTATCTTAAAGGGTGACCTTACAGAAAATGATAAGGAAAAGGTTACAAAGTACTATGTAAACCCTGTTGATTCACGTGTTGCAAAACTTGAAAAGCCCGCTTCCTTAATTGAAGAAGCGGCTGTTCCCGATGATGTTAAGACAGTTACAGGCTTTATAAATGCTGACGATGATGCACTTTCCGCACTGGCAAAGGAAATGGGCTTTGCCATGGATATGGGCGATTTGAAGTTCTGTCAGGCTTACTTCCGGGACGAAGAAAAGCGTGACCCCTCTTACACAGAAATGCGTGTAATTGATACATATTGGTCCGACCACTGCCGTCACACAACATTCTCCACAATTATTGACAATGTTGAAATCGAAGACGGTTTTACAGCACTTAAGGACTCCTTTGATGCATATATCGCATCCAGGGAAAAGCTTTATGTAAATAAGAAGAAAAACCTCTGTCTTATGGATATGGCAACTATTGCAGTTAAAGACCTTAAGAGCCGCGGTATGTTAAAGGAAATTGACGAATCCGAAGAAATCAACGCATGTTCTATTGTAGTTGAAGCTGACGTTGACGGGAAAAAAGAAGATTGGCTTCTTATGTTCAAGAACGAAACACATAACCACCCCACCGAAATTGAACCCTTCGGTGGTGCGGCAACATGTCTTGGCGGTGCTATCCGTGACCCCCTTTCAGGCAGAAGCTACGTATATCAGGCAATGCGTGTAACAGGTGCATCTGACCCCAATGTTCCCGTAAGTGAAACACTTCCCGGTAAGCTTCCTCAGAAAAAACTTACACGTACTGCTGCCGCAGGCTATTCCTCCTACGGTAACCAGATTGGTCTTGCAACAGGTCAGGTAAACGAAGTTTACCATCCCGGTTATGTTGCAAAGAGAATGGAAATCGGTGCAGTTATAGGTGCCACACCCAAGTCAAACGTTGTTCGTGAAGTACCCAAAGAAGGGGATGTTATCATCCTTTTAGGCGGTAAAACAGGAAGAGACGGCTGTGGCGGTGCAACAGGAAGCAGTAAAGCTCATACAGAATCCAGTATTGAAACATGCGGTGCAGAAGTTCAGAAGGGTAATCCCCCGGAGGAGCGAAAAATTCAGCGTCTTTTCCGCAACAGTGAATTGACACGCATGATTAAGCGTTGTAACGACTTTGGTGCAGGCGGTGTATCAGTTGCAATCGGTGAGCTCAGTGACGGCTTGGTAATTAACCTTGACGCTGTTCCCAAAAAGTACGACGGTCTTGACGGTACAGAGCTTGCCATAAGTGAAAGCCAGGAAAGAATGGCAGTTGTAGTTTCCCCCGAAAATGTTGAAAAGTTCATGGCGTTTGCATCTGAAGAAAACCTTGAATCAACCTGTGTTGCAACAGTTACAAGTGATAACCGCCTTACAATGAACTGGCGTGGTAAAACAATCGTTTCCATCAGCCGTGACTTTTTGAACACAAACGGTGCCGAAAAACATGCCGATGTAAAGGTTGTAAAGCCTCAGGGTAACCTTTTTGAAAAGAAAGAAGTAAGTGATATTAAATCCGAATGGTTAAAAACTGTTTCCGATTTGAACGTATGTAGCCAGAAGGGTCTTGTGGAACGCTTTGACTCCTCTATCGGCGGTGCAACAGTTCTTATGCCCTACGGTGGCAAGACTCAGCTCACACCTGTAGACGGTATGGCGGCAAAACTTCCCGTAATGAGTGGCAAAACAACTACAGCATCCCTGATGGCATATGGCTTTAACCCCATTCTTTCTTCCAAGTCACCTTATCACGGTGCCCTTTATGCAGTAGTTGAATCCGTTGCAAAAATTGTTGCATTAGGCGGTGATCACAAGACTGTTTACCTTACATTCCAGGAATACTTTGAAAGACTTCGTGATGATGCTACACGTTGGGGCAAGCCCTTCAGTGCACTTTTAGGTGCATATACGGCACAGATGAAATTAGGCTTAGGTGCAATCGGTGGCAAGGACTCAATGAGTGGTTCCTTCGATGAATTGGACGTTCCTCCCACACTTGTATCCTTCGCTGTAACGGTAGAACATACAGATAATATTATTTCTCCCGAATTCAAAAACCCGGGCAATAAGCTTGTTCTTCTGCCACTTACAATTAATTCTGACGGTGTTTGTGACTTTGACAAGCTCCACGAAACATATTCTCTTGTTCACCGTGCAATTGTTGACAAGAAGGTTCTTTCCGCATCTGTAATCAAGGCAGGGGGCGTATGTGAAGCAGTAAGTAAGATGTCATTCGGCAATATGATTGGTGCCCATCTTGAATGTGACAATTCCCTTCTCTTCTCCCTTCTTCCCGGTGCAATTTTGGTTGAAACAACAGATGCATCTGTATTTGAAGGCGTTTCAAACATTGTAATCGGTGAAACAACAAAAGAAGAAACTATTGTTGCAAACGGTGTTGAAATGTCAATTTCCGAAATTCTTTCTTCTTGGACAAAGACACTTGAAAAAACATTCCCCACAAAGGCAAAGGAAGAAACAACACCTATTGTTGACTATGCTTACACAAAGAGAAATATCCACGTCGCAAAGAATAAGGTTGCAAAGCCCATGGTATTTATTCCAGTATTCCCCGGCACAAACTGTGAATACGATTCCGCACGTGCCTTTATCAATGCCGGTGCAGAAGTTGATGTGTGCGTTTTCCGTAACCTTACTATGAACTGCGTTACCGAGTCACTTCGTGAATTTGCAAAGAGAATTGACCAAAGCCAGATAATTATGTTCCCCGGCGGTTTCTCAGGCGGTGACGAACCTGACGGAAGTGGCAAGTTCATTGCAACAGCTTTCAGAAATCAGCTTGTAAAAGAAGCTACAATGAACCTTCTTAAGAACCGTGACGGTCTTATTTTAGGTATCTGTAACGGTTTCCAGGCTATTATAAAATTGGGTCTTGTACCTTACGGTGAAATCAGGGATATGGACGACAATTCACCTACACTTACATTCAACAACATAGGCCGTCATGCTTCCTGTATGAGCTACACCAAGGTTGTAAGTACACTTTCACCCTGGTTCAGTGAATCAGAAGTAGGCGATATCCACGCTGTGCCCATTTCCCACGGTGAAGGCAGATTTGTGGCACCTGAAGCGGTTCTTAAAAAGATGATTGAACAAGGTCAGGTTGCAACAAGATATGTTGATTTAAACGGAAATCCCACACATGACATTCACTTTAACCCCAACGGCTCCTTTGATGCCATTGAAGGTATTACATCACCTGACGGTCGCGTTTTAGGTAAGATGGCACACAGTGAACGTATGGGCGATGCCGTTTCCAAGAACATCCCCTTCCAAAAAGACCAGAAGATTTTTGTATCAGGCGTTAACTACTTTAAATAATAGTCAATACAACTAATAATAACCACAAAATTTTATCTTTTTTAGATAAAATATCTAAAAATAACATTGACTATTTTTAAAACATATACTATAATAACGTAAATAGACTTTTGTCTTGCCGAATGCACCTCATGTCTATGGGGTGCATTTTGCATTTCAAACAATTGAAAGGTAGTGTTAAATGATGGAAAGAGTGTATAACTTTTCCGCAGGTCCTTCCCAGCTTCCTTTATCTGTATTGGAAGAAGCACAGAAGGATTTAGTAAATTACAAAGGTACAGGCATGTCCGTAATGGAAATGAGCCACCGTTCCAAGGATTATGAAGCAATAATTTACGGAGCAGAAGAGCTTATCCGTTCTATTATGAATATTCCTGAAAGCTATGAAGTTCTGTTCCTTCAGGGCGGTGCTTCCACACAGTTTGCAATGGTTCCCTTGAACCTGTTTAAGAACAAAAAGGCTGATTTTGTTATAACAGGTCAGTGGGCTAAAAAAGCCGCACAGGAAGCAGGCAAGTTTGGTGTTGCAAATGTTGTTGCATCCAGTGCCGATAAAACTTTCTCCTACATTCCCAAGCTTGACAAGTCCGCTTTCTCTCCCGATGCTGACTACTTCCACATTACACATAACAACACAATTTACGGCACAAAGTGGAATACACTTCCCGAGGTTGGCGATATTCCCCTTGTTGCCGATATTTCTTCCGATATTATGAGCGAAGAATTGGACGTTACAAAGTTCGGTGTTCTCTATGCAGGTGCACAGAAGAATGTGGGTCCCGCAGGCTTGACAATTGCAATTGTACGTAAGGACCTTATCGGTAACGAGCTTGATATTTGTCCGACAATGCTTTCTTACAAAACTCATGCTGATGCAAGAAGCATGTACAACACACCTCCCTGCTTCTCTATTTACATTTCAAAGCTTGTTTTTGAATGGGTTCAGAGCATGGGCGGTATAAAAGAGCTTGAAAAGGTAAACCGTGCTAAGGCGGCTGTTTTATACGACTTTTTGGATTCTTCTTCCCTCTTTAAGGGCACAGTTGTAAAGGAAGACCGTTCCATTATGAACGTTCCCTTTGTTACAGGCAACGAAGAGCTTGACAAGAAGTTTGTAGCAGAAGCCAAAGAAGCAGGCTTTGTTAACCTTAAGGGTCACAGAACAGTAGGCGGTATGCGTGCAAGTATTTACAACGCTATGCCTATGGAAGGTGTAAAGGCTCTTGTAGACTTTATGGCAAAATTTGAACAGAACAATAAGTAAAAGAGGTTTTGGTAATGTATAACATTTTAACTCTTAATAAGATTTCTCCTGTAGGTATTGCAAACTTTACAGATAACTACAAAGTGTCAGACAACATGGAAAATCCCGAAGGCATCCTTTTAAGGAGCTTTAAAATGCACGATATGGAATTGCCCGCATCTCTTCTGGCAGTTGCACGTTGCGGTGCCGGTGTTAATAATATTCCCATTGACAAGTGCAGTGAAAAGGGTATTGTTGTTTTTAACACTCCCGGTGCTAACGCAAATGCTGTTAAGGAGCTTGTAATTGCATCGTTGTTCCTTTCCTCCCGTGATATTGTGGGCGGTTACAACTGGGCACAGACTTTAACAGAAAATGTTGCGGCGGCAGTTGAAAAGGGCAAGGGTCAGTTTGTAGGTCCCGAGCTTACAGGCAAAACATTAGGCGTTATAGGTCTTGGTGCAATCGGTGTATTGGTTGCAAACACAGCTACTGATTTAGGCATGAAGGTTTACGGCTATGACCCCTTCCTTTCTGTCACAGGTGCCATGAGCCTTAAAACAACTGTTAAATATACTCAGTCTCTTGACGATATTTATGCAAATTGCGACTATATTACAGTTCATGTACCGCTTAACGATTCAACACGCGGCATGATTAATGCACAGGCACTTGCAAAGTGCAAAGAGGGCGTAAGGATATTGAACCTTTCTCGTGCGGACCTTGTTGACTCTGCCGCGATTAAAGAAGCTCTTTTGTCAGGTAAGGTTAAAAAATATCTTACAGACTTCCCCACAGAAGAAACTGTAGGCGTTGAAAATATTATTACACTTCCCCACTTAGGTGCTTCCACTCCTGAAGCAGAAGATAACTGTGCTGTAATGGCTACAATTCAGCTTATGGACTATATTGAAAACGGTAACATAAAGAACTCTGTTAACTTCCCCAACTGTCAACTTCCCGACAACGGAAAGGACAGAATTTGCGTACTTAACAAAAATGTTCCTGCCGCCATTGCCACCATCACAGGTGTCATTGCTGAAAAGGGCATTAATATTGACCATATGGTTAATGCAAATAAGGGCGACAACGCTTATACACTTATCACCATTGACGGTACTGCCGATGATAGTATAAAGGATGCTATCAGTGCAATTGACGGTGTAATCAGCGTAAGAATTATTAATAAGTAAATATTTTTTAGCGGATTTGTTAATTTTTTGTTGACAAATCCGCTTTTTAATGTCATAATAGAGGGGACATTTTAATAAAGGCTAAGTGATGTGCACAGGAAATGGCATATGCCCCCGAAGGAGTAACACTCTCAGGTGCCGCAAGGTGAGGACTGTGTGCTGATAGCAATCCGGAGAAGCTCGTTTTTACACGGGTGCCGAAGGTGCAAAATGCAGAAATGCTTAATCTCTCAGGCAAAAGGACGGAATTTTACTCATTTATAATGGGTTTATTTTGTTTTATTGTTTTGAGAGCTAAGCTTATCGCTTGGCTCTTATTTTGTTCTATTTTATTTGTAAAGGGGTTTAGTAAAATGAATGTACTTAATACTATCGCACAGTATAACGATGTAATTAACACATTCGTGTGGACTACTTTAGGTCTTGTGCTTTTAATCTGTACAGGTATTCTCACTACTGTAGTCACAAAGTTCTTCCAGGTTACACACATTAATCTTTGGTGGAAGCACACAATCGGCAGTCTTTTCCATAAAGACGTTATCGGTCATTCCAATGATAAAAAGTCCATCTCTCCTTTCCAGGCACTTTGTACAGCTCTTGCCGCTACAATAGGTGTTGGTAACATTGCCGGTGTTGCGGCGGCTATCGTTATCGGTGGTCCCGGTGCCGTTTTCTGGATGTGGGTTGCGGCATTTTTCGGTATGATGACAAACTATTCCGAAAACGTTTTAGGTATTTACTACCGTCGCAGAAATAAAGAGGGCGAATGGTCCGGCGGTGCAATGTACTACCTCCGTGATGGTCTCGGTGCAAAGAAGGGTTGCAAAACAATCGGTAAGGTGTTAGCAGTTCTCTTCTCCATCTTTACACTCTTTGCTTCCTTCGGTATAGGTGCAATGGGTCAGATTAACAAAATCGTTGTAAATATCGAATCTGCGTTTAAGATTAATGCACTTTCCAATATTGAGCTTTATGAAGGCGTAACAGCATATTCCGTAATTTTAGGTGCAGTTCTTGTTATTATTGCCGCACTTATCACTCTTGGTGGTCTTAAGAGAATTGCCGCCTTCGCAGAAAAAGTTGTTCCCTTCATGGTTGTGCTTTTCGTTACAGGCAGTATTTTATTAATCGGTATTAACTATGCCTCCATTATTCCTGCATTTAAGGCAATCTTCACAACAGCTTTGGGTATTGATGCAGTTGCCGGCGGTACTGTAGGTGTTGTAGTTTCCAAGGTTGTTCAGCAGGGCTTCAAGCGTGGCGTATTCAGTAACGAAGCAGGTTTAGGTTCCTCCGTTATGGTACACTCCAACTCCAACATTAAAGAACCTGTTAAGCAGGGTATGTGGGGTATATTCGAAGTATTTGCCGACACAATGGTAGTTTGTACAATGACAGCTCTCGTTGTTCTTACATCAGGTCTTTACAGCCTTGATACATTTACTCTTGCTGAAGGCGTTACAGATGCTACACTTGTTGCACAGGCGTTCAACTCTGTATTCAGCTACGCCGGTATCGGTGCTAAGTTTATTGCAATTGCAATTGCACTCTTTGCCTTCACAACAGTTCTCGGTTGGGACCACTATGGTTCTAAGGCTTGGGAATATCTTTTCGGTACAAAGTCCGTTCCCGTTTATAAGGTTATCCACCTTGTAACTATTATGTTCGGTGCTCTCCTTACATCCTCCCTTGCTTGGGATATATCCGATACATTCAACGGTTTGATGATGATTCCCAACCTTATCGGTGTAATTGTTCTTTCAGGCACTGTTTATAAGATTACAAAGAACTATATCGACAGAGAAGTTAAGCATAAGGATGTAAAGCCTATGCTCTCCGCCTTTGAAGATGTTCAGTCCCAGCAGGAAAAAGAATTAGAAAAAACTTCAAAGTAATTTAATACAAAAAGAAACGCTCTAAAATTCTGAATTTTAGGGCGTTTTTTTGTATTGAATAGAATTTTCCAAATAAGCCAGATTAGAAATATTGTCCATCAAAACAAAGTTCTCTTTGCCTACCGAATACTGAGAATTTATATAGTCGTACAAAGGTCTGTATTCAAGCAGATGGTCAAACTCCGGCAAGTTAAAATTGATTTGAATAATATTGTGATCGGGTACATTTTGTTCAACATAATTTCTATATGCTTCCAGTAGCTTCGATTTTCCACTACGGCGAACACCGGTAATGACCTTGATATCCGGAGTACCGATTACACTGATTAGTTTGTCTAAATACTGATTTCGAGTAATAAGTTTCATTATTCTTCACCTCTCTGTACAGTATTATATCACAAATACTTTCCATTTTCAATGAATTCTCAAAAATGGTAAATAGAATTTTTAAATATTACGTTAATTCCGCAAATCTTTTCTTTCGTATAAGAAATATGTTCTGTCCTTTCCTTCAAAATAGAAGGATTCCTGTGCTACCACTTCGTACCCACATCCTATTACAAAATCATCTTGCTTGTCCTGACGCTTAACAACAAAGTCAACCTTTTTATCACGTATCAGGCTCTTCTGTTCATCATCCATACCGGGAACAAGAAGATTTGAACGGTAGAAGTATTTATTTATAGGTTTTATATCTGCCGCAAAATAAAAACCGCCATCTAAGAACTGATAATTCAAAAGGGTGGGATTTTCCACCGAGTTTATTATTTTCGCAAATTTATACTGGGGCATATCCTCTTTTTTGTAGTCCATAAGATACACATTACTGCTTAAATTAAAGCACATAACAAAACAGACAACCACACTTATAACAGGTAATATACACATGGAATAATCTTCTTTTTGCTTTTCTTCTTTCTCTTGCACATAAAAAAGGTTCAAACACTCATCTGTCAAGCCAATGCTTAAAAATGCGAATACAGCTATTATCATAGCATAATATGAAAGGTAGCCCCCAAAATATATACCAAAGACTGCAGTTGTAAACGATGCTAAAATAAGAGAGGCTTCCTTTGCCTTGCCCTTAAAAAGGTACACAGCAACGGCCACATAAATGGGAATAACAAGGGCATTGTTGTAATATGTCATGTTCAAAACCCTTGTGTGTACATTTTTGAGTTTCTCGCCTAATGATGCTTCATCACCGTAAAGGAAAATATTGTCGTAAAAGTAAACTTCCCACAAGTCTTTTAAGGCACCGTTCACCATGAAGTACACAAAAACAGGCAAACTGACAATAAGAAAACCTGCAATATTCCAAAGTATATCAAAAACACACTGTTCTTTTTCTTTCTTATAAAGCCTGTAAATGATACAAGTCAGATACGCACCAATATAAAAGCCAACCATTGTGAACTTCATCCAGAAAACCACACCAACGCATGCACCTGCAATTATATGTCCGGTCTTTGAAAGTTTCTCATCCTTCATTATGCGAAGAAAATAATAAAGGCTGTAGCTTAAGGGCAATAGTGCCAATTCCTCACAGCTTCCGCCATGTGTAAATGCTTTTGTCGTTAAAATAATAAGTGCTTGCACTGGCATCAATGTGTAAATGACCCACTTGTTTTTTATAAAAAGCTTTGCACTTTGCATGGAGAAAAACAACAGCCCTGAAATGCTTATTATTTCAAAAAGCCATACCCCAATAAATGAAGTGGAGGATATAAACGATGAAAGCATAAATATAAAATATAACCAAGGTCCCTTGTGGTCAAATATATCCTTGTATAAAACTGCACCATCGCCCATTGATTTGCCTACCGTAAAAATACAGTCCGTGTCCACCCAGTCATTCATGGGGTACAATGGTGAGCTTTTAGAGCATACAAGTAAAAATAAAATTGCCACAACTAAGGAAAAGCCTGCTTCTAATAATGTTATCTTTTTATTTTTGCACATTTTTTCCACCTCTGAACACAATAAACTTGCTTAAAACATAATTTATTATAATTACAATCACATTTGTAAAAAGTTTCATATAAGTTCCGTTGAAATGAAAAATGTCCACCAAAAGCCACATCATCCCCACTTCTATGACGCCTGTGCCTATTCTGCACAGAAAAAAGTTTACCGCTTCGCCTAAAGCTTCTTTATTTTTCTTTTTGCTTTCAAACACAAACAGCTTATTTGTTACAAAAGCAAAGGTAACTGCAATAACCCATGCAATGACTGTGCTTACAACATTAATTATATGTAATTTGTCATATGCAATGTGGTAGGAAATAACGTTTATAACAGTTGTCATTACTCCGAAAACCAAATATAAAATTATACCTTTATACCTTTTCAGTAACTCTTTAATCATTTTTTGTCTGCTCCCATTAAATATCGTCAAGTGTTTTATTTATCTTAATAAAATCCACCACAGCTTTTTCCCCGATTTTGAAGATTTTGGGCAGATTAATGGAATTTACCCCACCTTGCCTGGGGCGGAATGTTATGGGGATAAACTTAACCTTAAGCTTCTTTTTTACATATATAACAGACAAAATCACATTTGACAGATTAAATCCCTCAGGTATATATTTTATGTATTTGCCAAGGGTATCTGCCTTCATCAATCTAAAAGGAGTGTTTGCATCCGTAACTGTTACACCAAAACATATTTTTAAAACTGCCTTTAACACAAAGGTAACCATTTTTCGTGACAAACCGTCCTCACGCTTATTACGGTTACCTATGACCAAATCATAATCATACCTTAAATCCCAGAACTTATGAAATTCAGAAGATAAAGTCTGCCCATCGGAATCTGTCTGGAAAATAAAATCTGCCCCATTTTCAAGGGCGTAATTATATCCGTACAAAAGGGTTGCACCATGCCCTCCGTTTTCCTTTGTAAGCGGCAAAAAAAGAGGCTTGTCCTTCCCGTATTCGCACATTATCTCATAAGTATCGTCACGACTGCCATCGTTTATTATAACAAGCCTTGATTGCCCGCCACAGTTGTATTTTTCCACAATGGGGTACCAGTCAGCAATAACCGATTTTATATTTTCCCTTTCGTTATATGCCGGAATAATTATGTATAATTTATCCATGTTAACACCTTCTTTTACTCATGGACTATATTCTACCATATAATATACGTAAGTGCAAATGTTTTTATAGAATTTATACTATATTATGCTTGACAACTTTTTCTGCATATGATAGTATAAAATTACAAAATATTACAAATTCAGGAGGGTATTTTATGGACAGAGTTACATTGAAGAAAACTGCGTTGGAACAGATTAAGGGCAAAATAGGACTTTTGTTCCTTATTGGGCTTATTCAAGTGGGATTTTCGATAGTTTTATCGTTTATTCCTGTGGTGGGAAATATCGTGTACAGCTTTGTTTTTGCACCTGCGTTCTTTCTTTCCGAGGCAATAATTTATTTAAAGCTTGTTAATGGGGAAGCATTTTCCGTGTCAGATGTTTTCGCAGGCTTTTATGATTTGTGGTCTGCTATAAAGGTTAGCTTTTTTATTACACTTTTTACATTTTTGTGGAGCCTTCTTTTCTTCATTCCCGGTATAATTAAGGGTATATCATACTCCATGTCTATGTATATTTTAGCTGAAAATAAAGGCATGGGTGCCCTTGAAGCAATTAGCCGTTCCAAGAAAATGATGCACGGTCATAAGATGGATTTCTTCGTTCTCCGGCTTTCTTTCTTAGGTTGGATAATTTTAGGTATTTTCACACTGGGTATTCTTTACATCTGGCTTGTCCCCTATATGAATGCAGCTTATCTTAACTTCTACAACAGCATTAAGCCTCACAACGAAACTCAGAGCGTTAATGACGATTTTATCAGGGAATAAAAGTGAATGGTAGAAAAAAACGACAACTTTCGAAATAAAGTTGTCGTTTTTTTTGTAAAAGCCAAACAATTTAGTTATCCGTGTTATTTATTAGATTATGCTATAAATTTATCTTCATTAGCGAAATATGCCTTTTACATTTGCGAAGCAAATATTTCACAACGAAGTTATTTCACAATGCGTTAGCATTATTTCACACGCCGTAAGGCGTATTTCGTTAAAAAAATGACTTGTCGAAACAAGTCGTTTTTTCTGGTGGATCTTTAGTTCGTACGTTAAGAAAACAGTCCGGTGGACTGTTTTTAGTCCGAAGTCCCTGCGTGCTGAAAACGAGCAACTCTTTGCGATGTTTGAAGCCGCCCGAAGGGAAGATTCACCAAAAAATGCCCTTTTGCATTGGCATGCAAAAGGGCATTTTTTGGTGGATCTTCAGGGACTCGAACCCCGGACCGACCGGTTATGAGCCGGTAGCTCTAACCAACTGAGCTAAAGATCCGTTGGCTCCTCCAGCTGGACTTGAACCAGCGACATCATGATTAACAGTCATGCGCTCTACCGACTGAGCTATAGAGGAATATTATTAAATCAGCTTTTTTATTATAATACCATCAATAGATTTTGTCAAGGGGAAATGTTAAATTTTTTAGTAAATTTTTTAAATTTTCACCAAACTTTAACTTTACTTTTGCTTCAGTCGGTGTTATAATTCATTTTTGGTGTAGGACACCATATATTTTATTATAAGGAAGCGATCAAAATGTCAAGTATTTTATTATCTGTTTCCATTGCCCTCTTGGGCGGTCTTTTGATGACTCGTGCGTTTAAGCCTTTGAAATTACCTTCTGTAACGGCATATCTTATTGCCGGTGTCCTTATAGGACCTTATTGCATAGGCAGAATCGGTATTTCCGGTATCGGCTTTAACACAATGGAGGCTGTAGAAGCTTTAGGTATTATCTCCGAAGTTGCATTAGGCTTTATTGCCTTTTCAATCGGTAGTGAGTTCAGATTAAATGATTTGAAGAAAACAGGTAAGCAGGCAGTTGTAATAGGTATTTTTCAGGCTGTAGCTGCAACTATTTTAGTTGATTTAGCTCTTTATGTACTGTATCTTTTAATTCTGGGTGCGATTACTGTTCCCCAGCTTTTGACTTTAGGTGCAATCGCTACTGCAACAGCACCTGCGGCAACACTTATGGTTGTAAGACAGTACAAGGCAAAGGGTCCTTTGACAAACCTTCTTTTGCCCATCGTTGCATTGGACGATGCTGTTGGTCTTGTAGTATTTGCCGTATCCTTCGGCATTGCAAAAACACTTATTTCAGGCACTGTTGACATGGTTTCTATCATTGTTAACCCCTTGGTTGAAATTGTTGCATCTCTCCTTTTAGGTTCTGTTATGGGTTGGCTTCTTACTCAGCTTGAAAAGATGTTCAACTCCAACACAAACAGACTTAACATGACAATTGCTTTTGTTATGATGACAGTTGCACTTTCCAAGTTGGAGTTTCATATAGGACCTGTACACATAGCATTTTCTTCACTTCTTGTATGTATGATGCTCGGTACAATTTTCTGCAACATCTGTCCCCTTTCTCATGATTTAATGGGCAGATCCGATAAGTGGACATCTCCTCTTTCCGCACTTTTCTTTGTTATCAGCGGTGCAGAATTGGAACTTAGTGTATTTACAAGTGCAATCGTTGTTTTAATCGGCGTTGTTTATATTGTATTCCGTTCCTTGGGTAAATATTTTGGTTCTTTTGTAAGTGCAAAGTTTACAAAGTGTGAACCTAATATATGCAAGTACTTAGGTATTACACTTCTTCCCCAGGCAGGTGTGGCATTGGGTATGTGCACATTGGCGGCAGAAGGACTTGGTGCAGATGGTACTCTTGTTCGTAACATAACACTTTTTGCAGTTCTTGTTTATGAACTTGTCGGTCCTTTGTTGACCCGTATGGCACTTACAGCCGCAGGTGATATTAAGCCCATGAGCGAAGAAGTAAAGATGAGAAGACATAACATGTTAAAAGAAGTAAATAAGTAATTATTCTGAGCTGTTGCAGAGAAGATTTCATAATTCTCGGTAGCAGCTCAATTTCTTTCTTTTAAAATTTTTATTTACATTTTAATTCTTTTATAGTATAATTACTTTGCATTTAAATATAGAAAAACATCTGACTCTTTAAAATTGGAGGTTTGTTATGGACATATTCTCAATACTTACACTTGCCGGGGGTCTGGCATTGTTTTTGTACGGTATGGACGTAATGACAGACAGTCTGAAAAAGTTAGCAGGCGGTAAGCTTGAGTTGATTCTTTCAAAGCTTACTTCAAACAGGTTCATCGGTTTCCTGCTGGGCTTTTTTGTAACTGCCGTTATTCAGTCTTCCTCTGCCACAACGGTTATGTTAGTTGGTTTTGTAAACTCAGGTATTATGAAGTTAGGGCAGACTATTTCCGTTATCATGGGTGCCAACGTAGGTACTACCGTTACATCCTGGCTTTTAAGTTTGTCAGGTATTGGAGGTTCAGGTCCTTTATGGCTTCAGCTTTTAAAGCCTTCTTCATTTACACCTGTACTTATCGTAATCGGTGTAATAATGCTTATGACTTGTAAGTCCGACAAAAAGAAAAACATTGCAACTATTTTAGTAGGTTTTTCCGTTCTTATGTTCGGTATGGAAATGATGAGCGATGCAATGAGCGGTTTAAAGGACAGCGAGGCTTTCCGTAACCTTCTTATCACATTTGAAAATCCCATTCTTGCAATTTTAGCCGGTACTTTGCTCACTGCTGTAATTCAGTCATCTTCCGCATCTATCGGTATTTTGCAGGCATTGGCACTTTCCTGTGATATACCCTTTGCTGTTGCCGTTCCCATTATCTTAGGTCAGAACATAGGCACAACAATTACGCCTATTCTTTCATCAATTACAGGTAATACCGAGTCAAAGCGTGTTGCAACCGCCTGTCTTTACATAAAGATTTTAGGCGTTGGCATTGTTTACACATTGTTCTGTATCCTTAACGGTATTTTTGATTTTTCCTTTATGTCAGGCAATGCTACCATTGCAAGTATCGCTGTTATACACACATCCTTCAACGTTATTTCTTCATTCATTCTTATCTTCTTCTGTAAGCCTATTGAAATGCTTTCAATTAAGACTATCAGATCCAGAAAGGTTGAAGAAGTTTCCGAGTTTGGCATTCTGGATGATAGATTTCTTTCTATCCCCTCCTTCGCTGTTGAAAAGTGTCGTGAGATGGTTTGCGAAATGTCAAACAAAGCAAAGGATGCCGTTATCAATGCAACAAGTTTAATTGAGAATTACGAAAAAGAACGTGTTGAAAAAATTATCGAAAGTGAAAACCTTATCGACGTTTATGAAGATAAAATCAGCACATATCTTGTTAAAATCGCAAAATCTGACCTTTCTTCAAAAGACAGTAAGACAACAACAGAGCTTCTTCAATGTATAAGTGATATTGAGCGTATTTCTGACTATGCGGCTATTATTTCCGGAAACATTGATGAAATTAACAGAAACCACTTAAAGTTTTCCGATTCTGCAATGTTTGAGCTTAAGACTATTGCTTCCGCAGTAACAGAGCTTTTAGGTTATACTCACAATGCACTTTTAAATAATGACCTTGAAGTAGCAAGAGAAGTTGAACCCTTGAGACAGGTTGTTGACAGGTTAAAGGTTAAGATTAAGACAAATCATGTTGTACGCCTTCAGGAAGGAAAATGTTCCATTGAAATGGGTCTTATCCTTTCCGACCTTTTGAACAACTATTCCCGTATTGCGGACCACTGTTCAAATGTTGCGGTCTGCCTTTTGGAAAGTGCCCGCGGCAGTATGGAAGCACACGGTTATCTTAACACTGTTGTTAACTCCGATGAGGACAAGTTCTTTACAGAAAAGTACAGACATTACAAGGATAAGTATTCAATAACAGCTAACTAATACTAATAATTCAAACACCTCAAAGTTTTCCGCTTTGAGGTGTTTTTTTCCTTAGATTTATATAAAAAATTTACTTTTTTACAAAAAATTCATTATATTTAACTTGCAGGTTGTATATATTTCTGTTAAAATTACTATTAGTGTATTAAGTTAGGAGATAAAAATATGGCTAAAGATAAATGTGAAAAATCCTGTCATATAACGTCCATCGGCGGCAGTGCCGTTATGGAAGGCGTTATGATGAAGGGACCCAAGGAAATTGCTACTGCAGTACGAAAGCCTGACGGTGAAATCATTATTGATAAAAAGCCCGTAGGCAGTCTTGTTACAAAATATCACGTTAATAAAATTCCCATTGTACGTGGTATTTTCGCCTTTTTTGACTCTATGGTTTCCTCAATGAAGGCACTTATGTTCAGTGCTGAATTTGTTGATTTGGAAGGCGAAGAGGATGAAATGGGGAAATTTGAAAAATGGCTTACAAATAAGTTAGGTGACAAAATGAAGGATGCGGTAATTTACTTTTCTGTAGTTATTGCTGTTATTTTCTCAATCGGACTTTTCATGCTTCTTCCCCATGCGTTAGGCATGCTGGCAGGCATTTTTATAAAAAACACCATGGTGCTTACCTTAATTGAAAGCGTTGTTAAAATTATTATTTTCTTAGGATACATTTTGCTTATTTCCCAGATGGAGGATATTAAAAGGGTGTTCCAGTACCACGGTGCAGAGCATAAAACAATCGCCTGTTATGAACATGGTATGGAGCTTACACCGGAAAACGCCGCCAAGTGTTCACGCCTTCATCCCCGTTGCGGCACCAGCTTTTTAGTGTTTGTTATAGTTATAAGCATTATTCTTTTCGCACTTGTGTCACGCTATTCCTGGGGTAATTACTTCGTAGGCTTAGGCATCAGGCTTTTGCTTTTACCTGTTGTTTCAGGTCTTTCTTACGAGGTTATCCGCTGGGCAGGCAAAAGTCAGAATGAATGTGTTGCACTTCTCTCAAAGCCCGGTATGTGGATGCAGAAGATTACAACACGCGAGCCCGATGAAAAACAGTTAGAAGTTGCAATTGCCTCCATGAAAGCTGTTCTTACAGACAATAAAGAGGATGATAAGTGGTGAGTTTAGTAAATAAATACTACAAATTATTGTCAGGCTATTCTGATTCGCCCTTGCAGGATGCGAGGGCGTTTTTGTCATATGTGCTTCAAGCAGACCCACTTCTTATATGGCGTGAGCTTACAGAGGAAGAAGAGGGGAAAATTCTTGACTGTATTGAAAAACGCAAAAGCGGAATTCCCGTTGCCTATATAACAGGAGAGAAGGAATTTATGGCTCTCCCCTTTTTTGTTGATGAATCCACCTTAATCCCACGGCCTGATACTGAAACAATAGTTGAAACGCTGATGGAAGAAAACCCTTTCAAAAGCCCTGTTATAACGGACCTTTGCTGTGGCAGTGGGTGCATTGGAATTTCCCTTGCCCACTATATAAAAGATGCCACAGTTACAATGTGGGATATTTCAGAAGGGGCAATTAACATTGCAAACAAAAACATTAAAAGAAACAATCTTACAAGCCGTGTAACAGTAGCTTACGGCAATGTTTTAGAGGATGATTATCCCGAAAGTGATATTATCGTTTCAAACCCCCCATATATTGCAAATGATATTGTAGATACTCTGGAGGTTTCAAAATTTGAACCTCACCTTGCATTAAAGGGCGGTGTAGATGGGCTGGATTTTTACCGTACAATGATACCTAAGGCTTATAAAGCATTAAACCCCAACGGTATTTTAGCCTTTGAAATAGGTTATGACCAGGGTAAAGAGGTAAAAGAGCTTATGGAGGGGTATTTTTCCCATGTTAAAGTAAAAAAAGATTATCAACATAACGATCGTATGGTTTACGGATATAAAAGATAGTTGAAATAAGCTATTTTTTGTGTTATTATATACAAAGAATATGTTAGGAGTTGAAAACAATGACCACAATTACAAACGATATCAAATATGTAGGCGTAGATGATTATAAAATTGACCTTTTTGAAGGGCAGTATAAAGTTCCTCACGGTATGTGCTACAATTCATACCTTATCTTGGATGAAAAAACAGCTGTTATGGACACAGTTGACATTAATTTCACCGAAGAATGGCTTAATAATATTGATTCTTTTTTAAGCGGCAAGGCACCTGATTATCTTATAGTACAGCATATGGAGCCTGACCATTCCGCAAATATTTTAAACTTTGCAAACCGTTATCCCGATGCAAAAATTGTGTCATCTCAAAAAGCATTTGCAATGATGAAGGGATTTTTCGGAACTGACTTTTCGGACAGAGGCGTTGTTGTGGGCGAAGGTGACAGTCTTTCCCTCGGAAAACACAACCTTACCTTTGTAACTGCACCCATGGTTCACTGGCCTGAAGTAATTGTAACATATGACAAAACTGACAAGGTTCTTTTCTCTGCTGACGGCTTTGGCAAATTTGGCAATATTGATGCCAAGGAGGATTGGGCAGATGAGGCAAGAAGGTATTACATCGGCATTGTAGGAAAATACGGTATGCAGGTTCAGGCACTTTTGAAAAAGGCGGCAAATCTTGATATTGAGATTATATGCCCTCTTCACGGACCTGTGCTCAGCGAAAACTTAGGCTATTATATTAACCTTTATGATATATGGTCAAGCTACAGAAGCGAAGAGGATGGCGTTGTGATTGCCTACACTTCCGTTTACGGAAACACAAAGAAGGCAGCCTTGTACCTTTCAGAGCATCTTTTGGAAAAGGGATGTAAAAATGTTAAGGTATACGACCTTGCAAGGTGTGATATGGCACAGGCAGTTGCAGACACATTTAAGTACAGCAAGACAGTTTTTGCAACAACAACTTATAATGGTGATATCTTCCCCTTTATGAAGGAGTTTATCAATCACCTTACAGAGCGTAATTTCCAAAATAAAACCGTTTCCTTTATTGAAAACGGAACATGGGCGCCTGTTGCCGCAAAGGTTATGAAATCTATGCTTGAAAAGAGCAAGAATTTAACATATGCGGAAAATGAAGTTAAAATCATGTCAGGCTTGAATGAAGAAAGCAAAAAACAGCTTAATGCCTTAGCTGACGAGCTGTGCAAATAATTTAAAACTACTAAGGAGGAACAACACTATGGAACAGAAGCTTTATATCTGTGAACATTGCGGACAAATTATTATTAAAGTTAAGGATAAAGGCGTACCTGTAATGTGCTGCGGTGAACCCATGAAGGAATATGTTCCCGAAGCGGCACCTGTTTGCGACCTTAAGCCCGTTAACACAAAGTCAAACGAAGATTATATTGTATGTAAATGCAATAATGTAAGCTATTTTGATATTTTAGATGCAGTTCAGTCACATAACAACTTTGATGACCTTATGAAAGTTTTTGGCGATGTTAAAAACACCACAAAATGCTCCACAGGTTGCGGTGGCTGTTACGATAAGGTAATCGAAATCATATCTGCAAGTATGCACTGATAAAAATACATTTTTCCGGCAAAAAAAGAGACTGTAAAAAAGTCTCGAAAGAAATAAGTTAAGACCATTTGGGACAGTCCCCCTTATGGCAAATTGGGAAACAATTTGTCATAAGGGGGACTGTCCCGAAATGGTCTTTTTGTTATATCAGAGCCACTTTTTGTTTGCTTTATTTTAAAATTCAATACTTAATGCTCTTTTTGCAATAATCAATGCTTCCTGTACTGTGCAGTTGCCTAAGGGGTTAATCTTGTTTTCGTCAGTACCCTTTATAAGCTCTGCCATCACCATAAACTTTACAGCGTCCTCTGCCCAATCGCTTACCTCACTACCGTCTGCAAATTCAGAAAGTGAAGGAAGATACGATGAAAAATCAACATCTTCGGGAATAAATTTATCAGCAATTCTGTAAAGCATCACACAAATCTGCTCACGTGTTACAGATAAATCGGGGGCAAACTCTGTTTCGCTTACACCCTTTACCAAGCCTAAACCGTATGCAGTTACAACAAAAGGATTATTGCAGTCTGTAAATGGGTTAGAAACGCTCATTTTCGGTATTTCCATATTAGACATGGATGCATAAATATAAAGTGCTATCACGGCAAATTCTTCTCGGGTGATTTCCTTTTTGTAGTCTATCTCACTTTTAATTACACTTTTAAGAAATCTTGCCCCTTGATAATCAACTTCAGCAGCTGCCCATTCATCAGGCTCACTTTGTGCAAAAACTGCCATGCTAACAGAAAACGCCATCGAAATAACAAGTAACAATGCTACAACCTTTTTCATTATCTCATCCCCTAATTATTCGTTATTTTGAGAAGAATATCTCAAATATTCATTTATAAAACCGTCTATATCCCCGTCCATAGTTGCACCGATATTACCAACTTCATAGTTTGTACGGTGGTCCTTAACCATGGTGTAGGGATGGAACACATAAGAACGAATTTGACTACCCCATGCGATTTCCTTCTGAACGCCCTTTATGTCTTCAATCTTTTCCTTATGTTCTGCTTCTGCAATTTCAGCAAGTTTTGCCTTAAGCATCTTCATACACATATCCTTGTTCTGGAACTGGCTTCTTTCATTCTGGCATGCAACAGTAACACCTGTGGGAATATGTGTAAGTCTTACCGCAGAAGATGTTTTGTTTACGTGCTGACCGCCTGCACCGCTTGCCCTGAACACGTCCATCTTAATATCTTCAGGTCTTATATTAACCTCAATTGTGTCGTCAATGTCGGGCATTACTTCAACAGATGCAAAGGATGTGTGCCTTCTTCCTGCCGAGTCAAAGGGAGAAATTCTAACGAGTCTGTGGATACCCTTTTCACACTTGGCATATCCGTATGCGTTATCCCCTTCAATAAGGATGGTAGCACCCTTTATGCCGGCTTCATCACCGTCAAGATAATCAATTGTAGATACGGAAAATCCACGTTTTTCAGCCCACATCTGATACATACGAAGAAGCATACTGCACCAGTCCTGAGCTTCTGTTCCGCCTGCACCGGCATGGAGAGTTATAATTGCATCGTTTTTGTCGTAGGGACCTGACAAAAGTGTTTCAAGTTTTGTGGTTTCAATGTTATTAACTAAGCCTTCAACGCCTGCTTTAACTTCATCAAGGAAACTTAAATCATCCTCTTCCTCCGCAAGCTCAATAATTGTAAGAAGGTCCTCACGTTCACTTTTGATTTTTTCAAAGTGTTCAATCTTGCCCTTAAGCTGTTTAAGCTGTTTTAAAACCTTCTGGCTTTTATCCATGTCAGAATAAAAGTCAGGGTTCATTGTTTCCTGCTCTAAAGTTTCTGCCTGCTTTTTAACGCCTTCAATGCCCAGTGACTTACCAAGCTCCTCAATTTCCCCGGCAAGAGCGTTAAGATTTAATTTATACTGATCGTATTCAACCATTTTGCAACATTCCTTTCGCTGTAGATATATTTAGTTCAACTAAAAACCTATCAGGGATTTTCATTCAATCCACAGCACTGCTTGTATTTTTTACCGCTTCCGCAGGGGCAAGGGTCATTACGTCCAATCTTAGGTTCCAATCTTCTTACAGGCTGTTTTTTCACACTGCCATCACTGCCACCGGAGGCTACCGCTTTCTTCAAATCGGGGCCCTTCATTAATGAAGGTGCTTTTTCGCCGCCCATTTTTGCGTTCTTTTCGGCAACCGCATCTGCCACCCTTACATTCATGGCAGGCACAACGCCCATTACATATTTTACAGTATCCTCCTGCATAAGGTCAACCATTTCTTCGAACATATCAAAACCAACCATCTTGTATTCGTTCACTATGTCGTGGTTACCGTAAGCACGGAGTCTGATTTCGTTTTTAAGCTGATCCATTGCATCCACATGTTCAATCCAGTGGTTGTCAACAGATTTAAGCATAATCTTTCTTTCGATTTCCCTCATTCTTTCTTCGCCGAATACATTTTCCTGCTCTTTATACCTTATTTGAGCATTCTTAATTACTTCATCGCGAATTTTTTCACGTGTAACCTTATTTATATCCATTGCAGAAATATCGATAAAGTTCTTTTTGTGGAAAATCTGTTCGCAGTAGCTTTCAAATTCAGCTATAAGCCAGTAGTCGGGATAATCTGCGTTAAGGAATTTTGTTATTGCGTTATCAGTAAGCTTTTCAATCATCTTTTCGATGGCAGGCTTAATATTTTCACCGTCTAAAACCTGTCGTCTCTGCTTGTAGATAATTTCACGCTGTGTATTTACAACATCATCAAACTGCAACACATTTTTACGCATGTCGTAGTTTCTGCCTTCAATATTCTTCTGGGCGTTTTCAATTACACCCGATAAAATCTTTTCGTCTATTACATCGTCCTCGTCAATCTTCATTGTGGACAAAAGTCTCTTAACTCTGTCACCGCCGAAAAGACGAAGAAGGTCATCTTCAAAGGAAACATAGAACTTTGCCTTACCGGGGTCACCCTGTCTGCCGCTTCGACCCTGGAGCTGGTTGTCAATTCGCCTTGATTCGTGGCGTTCCGTACCGATTACATACAAACCGCCTGCCTTAACAACTTCTTCCCTTTCAGGTTCAATTTCCTTCTTATATTCTTCATAATATTTTGCATATGTTGCTCTTGCATCAATGATTTCCTGATCTTCTGTTTCAGCATAGCCTGTTGCTTCCACAATCAAGTCTTCACTGTAGCCTTCCTTCTGCATTCTGCTTTTTGCCATATATTCAGCATTACCGCCCAAAAGGATATCCGTACCACGTCCTGCCATGTTTGTGGCAATTGTAACGGCACCTTTTTTACCTGCCTGTGCAATAATCTGTGCTTCTGCTTCGTGATACTTGGCGTTAAGCACTCTATGTGTTACACCTTCACGCTTTAAAGCACGGGATAATTCTTCACTGCTGTCAATAGTTGCGGTACCTACCAACACAGGTCTGCCCACAGCGTGTGCCGCCTTAATTTCGTTTACAATAGCTTTTATCTTAGCGTTATGAGTCATGTAAACAGCATCGTTGGCATCCTCACGTATAACGGGAGAATTTGTAGGTATTGCCACAACGTCAAGGGCATAAGTACCCCTGAATTCGTCCTCTTCAGTTAAGGCTGTACCTGTCATACCGGAAAGCTTCTTGTACATTCTGAAATAGTTCTGAACTGTAATTGTAGCAACAGTTTTGCTTTCGTTCTTTACCTTTAAGCCTTCCTTCATTTCGATAGCCTGATGAAGACCGTTGGAATATCTTCTTCCCACAGCAATACGGCCTGTAAAGCTGTCAACAATAAGAACTTCCCCGTCCTTTACAACATAGTCATCGTCCTTTTTCATAACACCGTGAGCCTTAAGGGCAATGTTAATGTGATGAACAATACTCATGTTATTGGGATCGGAAAGGTTTTCAATATTGAAAAACTGTTCGGCTTTCTTTGTACCACGTTCTGTAAGTGTGGCATTCTTCGCTTTTTCGTCCACAATAAAGTCACAGTCAAGGTTGACACTTTCTTCCTTGCTGTCAAAGGACTCAACCTTTAACATTTTTAATGTTCTTACAAATCTGTCTGCCACCATGTAAAGGGCATCAGCCTCTGAATCGGGACAGCTGATTATATGAGGTGTTCTCGCTTCGTCAATTAAAATTGAGTCAACTTCATCCACGATGGCATAATTGTGCTTACGCTGAACAACCTGGGATTTTTCTGTTCTGAGGTTATCCCACAAATAGTCAAAGGCAAATTCGCTGTTTGTACCGTAAGTTATGTCAGCGGCATATGCAACATGCTTTTCTTCCTGTGTTCCCTGAGGGATAATAAGCCCTACAGTAAGACCAAGGTAACGGTACACCTTTCCCATCCATTCGCTGTCACGCTTTGCAAGATATTCGTTGGCAGTTACAATATGCACACCATTACCCTCAATAGCATTAAGGTATGCAGGAAGTGTTGCAACAAGTGTCTTACCTTCACCTGTTTTCATTTCGGCAATTCTGCCCTGATGAAGGATAATACCGCCTATAATCTGCACGGGGAAATGCTTCATCCCCAAAACTCTCCAGCTGGCTTCTCTGACAGTTGCAAAAGCCTCGGGAAGTATGTCGTCCAAGGTTTCACCCTTTTTAAGTCTCTGGCGGAACTGTTCCGTTTTACCCTTAAGCTCATCTTCACTTAATTGCGAATATTCCTCCTCAAGGGAAAGGACCTTTTCCTTCAAGGGTTGTATTTTTTTTACTTCTTTAGTTGAATAATCACCAAAAATTTTTGAAAAAAGACCCATCTGTATCACCATTTTCTATTTATTACCGAGCATACAAAAACTCATTATATAATATTGTACCACATAATAATAACCATGTCAAATTAATAAACAGTTAATTATATTGCCTTTGTTTCATTTAAAAGCCACGCTCTTTCATCTTCCGACAAATAAGGCGACAGTTTTTCGTAAACCTTTTCATGAAAATCATTTAACCACTTAATTTCATCATCTGTTAAAAGGTTCTTATCAACAGCCCTTGTATCGATAGGACAGTATGAAATCATTTCAAACTGATAAAACTCACCATCGGAATTTTGGGTAAAAGGAACAACTATAACATCGTTTTCAATTCTTATACCGTATTTCCCCTCTTTGTAAACGCCGGGTTCAACGGTAACATTCATACCTAATTCCAAAGGTGCAGTATATCTCATCCTCGGTCCGAAGCCCTGAGGGCCTTCGTGAACATTTAAAAGATAGCCTACACCGTGACCTGTTCCGCACTTATAGTCAATGCCTTCATTCCACAAAAACTGACGGGCAAGAACATCAAGACAACTTCCCGTTGCACCCTTCAAGAATTTTGCTCTACAAAGGGCAATGTTACCTTTAAGTGTTAATGTATAAGCCTTCTTTTCTTCATCTGAAATTTTGCCTAATATAAGTGTACGTGTAATATCCGTTGTGCCGTCATAATACTGACCGCCTGAGTCAATTAAAAGCATACCGCTTTTTTCTATAACCGCACTATTATTTTCATTGGGGGAATAGTGCATCATTGCCGCATTAGATTTATAAGCCGCAATAGTATCAAAACTTGCACCTAAGTTTCCTTCCTGCTTTCCTCTTTCCTCCAAAAGTATGTCGCATACATCCTTTTCTCTCATACTTCCGCTTTCGGCATTATAAATTTTATAAAAACCTTTCACCAGTGCAACACAGTCTTTTATATAGGCATTTTTTAAATTCTCGTTTTCAACCTCGTTTTTAACAGCCTTCATTTTTTCAATAAAGTTTGCGGTTTCCTTAACTTCACAGCCTGCCGCCTTAAATAGCATGTAATTTGTATCGGCTCCGTTTAAGGCAATCTTGCCTGTGTTTAAAGCGGCAAGGTCACTGTAAATTTCGTCATACTCCTTAACAGTAACGCCGTTTTTATCAAGGTAAGCTTTTACCTCATCTGTCATCTGTTTTCCCGATACGTAAAAAATCGCTTCGTTTTCTGTTATTAAAGCGTAGCTCAATGCAAAGGGACAGCAATGAACATCGTTTGCACGAACATTGTAAAGCCACATTACCGCATCTAATGTGCCTGTGGCATAGTAGTCAACCTTTTCCTTACGCATATTTTCACGAAGCCTGTTAACCTTACTTTCTGCACTTTCGCCTGTGTATTTTTCATCATGCAAGAAGAGCTTTGTATATGGAAGTGAATCCCTTCTCTCCCATATATAAGACAAATCCATGTCAACTACAAGCTCAATACCCTTTTCGTTAAACTTTTTCTGCATATTTGTAACTGCATTTTTAGAAAAAAGTTTACCGTCTATACCTACACGGTCACCTTCCCGAAGTTCTTCGCAGAAAAATTCAATATAACTTATAACATTCGGTTCATATGCACGGTATAGTACAATTTCACTGCCTGAAAGCTCAATTTCTGCCTGAATGTAATATCTTCCATCTGTCCACAGACCGCTTTTTTTATCGGTCAATGCGAAGGTACCGGCACTTCCCGTAAAGCCTGAAATCCATCTGCGGAACCTGTAAAAATCTGCCACATATTCAGAAATATGAGGATCCCCTGTAGGTATGATATATCCCTTTAAATTATTTTTATCCATTTCGTTTCTTAAAAGAGCAACCTTTTCATTTGTTGTCATAATACATTTCATCCTTTCAGTTTAATTAACCCTCAGTCCAATCTGAGATTTGGAACTGCGTTAAGTGATAAATCACCACGTACGCCCTTTACATAATTAAGATATCCCGCACAGGAAATCATGGCTCCGTTGTCAGTACATAATTCAATAGGAGGGCAATAAAATTCCATCTTGTTTTTCTTTGCACTCTCCTCCATTTGTTTGCGTAAAAAGGTGTTTGCGGCAACGCCTCCTGCAAGTGCAATTTTATTGCATCCTACACTTTTTGCCGCATCGACGGTGTTCTCAACCAAAACATCGCACACTGCACTTTGGAAAGAAGCCGCCACATCTGCCTTATTTATTTCTCTGCCCGCCTGTTCTTCCTTGTGAACATAGTTTATAACAGCTGTTTTCACACCGGAAAAACTAAAGTCAAAACCGCTTTTCGGTCTGGGGAATTTAATCGCATCACAATTTCCTTCTTCGGCTAACTTATTAACCTTAGGTCCGCCGGGGTATCCTAAGCCTAAAACCCTTGCAACCTTGTCAAAGGCTTCCCCCGCCGCATCGTCATGGGTCTGACCTAATATTTCAAAATCATGATAGTCCTTCATGTGAAGTATGTGACTGTGGCCCCCCGATGCCACAAGGCACACAAAGGGCGGTTCCAAAGTCTTATGTGCTATATAATTTGCCGCAATGTGACCTTGTATGTGATTAACGGGAATATTGGGCTTGCCTAAGCCATAGGCAAAGGCCTTTGCCGCAGATACACCTACCAAAAGTGCACCTACAAGACCGGGAGAATATGTTACCGCAACTCCGTCAAGCTCTTCTTTTGTAATTTTTGCTTCTTTTAAAGCTTCATCAATAACCCATATGATTTTATCTATATGCTTTCTTGATGCTATTTCAGGCACCACACCACCATAGAGCGTATGTATATCAATCTGCGAATAAACAACATTGCTTAAAACTTCTCGCCCGTCACGTGTTACCGATGCCGCCGTTTCGTCACAGGAGGTTTCTATACCTAATATATATGCCATGTTATCAATCCTTTCCAAAACATAAATCCATAAGCACCCCGTCACAAACAGGGTTACTGTAGTAATTTTTTCGAATTCCCACCTTTTTGAACCCCAACGATTCATAAAGGGCAATGGCAGGGTAATTGTTCGCTCTTACTTCCAGGGTAAAAAACTTAACTGAGTCATTTTTTGCAATTTCAATAACCCTTTCAAAAAGCTCTTTCCCGTAACCTTTTCGTCTGTAATCCGGATGAACTGCCACAGAAATAATCTGCCCTTCGTCAAGTACCTTTTCATAGCATAAAAACGCCACAAAATCCCCATCAAAAAGCCCGTAACAATAGTAGCTTTCCCTTTTAAGGTCACTTATCATGGTTTCTTTTTTCAATGGGTCCGAAAAAGACTTAACTTCTATATCATATATTTTATCAATATCTTCTGATGTACATCTTTTTACTATCATTTCAATTTCTCAACTATTTTTTCAATATAACCGTATAACTCTTTTGCACATTTGTCATATACTTCCTGACTTTTGCCATATGGGTCAGAAATATCCTCTCCGTCTGCATATTCCCCGATTGTAAACACATTTGCATCAGCTACAGCGGACAAAATTGCATCTTTATGGCTTTTTGTCATGGTAAGAATTAAATCAGCACTTTCCACATCTTCTTTTGTCAGTTGCCTTGACACATGACCTGTTATATCAATTCCCATTTTTTCCATGGCTTTAACAGCCTTTTCACTTGCAGGATTTCCCTCCTCTGCCATAAGACCACGGGATGCGGCACCTTGTGAGAAGAAGTTAAAAATCCCTTCTGCCATAGGACTGCGGCATGTATTGCCTGTGCATACAAATAAAACTCTTTTCACGTCTATCAAAACCCCTTATTTATCGGATTTTCTTCCTTTAATCTCTTTCTTTTATTATAAGTATAACCCATAATTTTACACGTAATTTCTTCTTCCTTCATAAAAAGAAGCTTTAGTGCAACAACAGTATAATATCACACATAAAGCATTTTTTCCACATTTATTTTGTTTTTCTTTAAATTTATATTCCGCAGTTGTCAATGATATACTCCCATTAGAGTAGACACTTGAAATAACAAAAAGATTTCAAGACTATTCTAAGGGGAGTATATCAAAATGAGCAAGGGTCAATACTTAAGAAATATTAAAAATGGTAAATATAGATAGGGATTATAAAAGACTTCGGAGAATTTTTCCGAAGTCTTTTCTTTTAATCACTATCCTTTTTCTTTTTCCATAACGATATCGCCATTACAATGTGGATGTGCCTATTTTTTTAGCAAAAAGAAATAACCGCCCAAGTGACCAAACATTCAAGTGTAATCATTGCAGTTATACTTATACTTAGTAGCGATTTTTAATAGGGGAGAGAGCATAACAAAAGAGCCGGTCAAACGACTGACTCTTGGTGTTTATGTTTACCTACCATACTCCTTATCCACAATTTGTACCTCCTAATTTAAAATTATTTAAGTTGCCAATCTATATAGATTTTGGTATATTTTTCTGGTTTTTTTAATTAGTATAGACAAAAAGAAGCACCCACGGAGGAAATTTAATCCTTTTTGGGTGCTTTTGCTTTTAAATCATTTCAATAAATGAGTAAACCATATCAACCACTTCCAGAAGTTTATCATCAGGCAGCTTTTCAATAAATGCTGCCTGTCGTGCCGTTGCATCAAGCATTTTTGCTTGTTCACACAATATAACACCTGTTGTCTTTGTCCTGTTGTCTAACTCAACGTGAAAGGGGTGACTTTTGTTGGTGCTAGTTATCGGGCACAGCATAAGCATAGCACTTAACCTGTTAAAAGTATTATTGCTTATAACCACAGCGGGTCTTCTTCCCATTTGCTCATGCCCTGCTTGAGGGTTTAGTGTAATATACACAATATCGCCTTGCTCAAATATATTTACCATACTTCTTCACCCACAGGACTACCTGTGTCAATCTCTTCTGGCTGCTCTACTGAGCCGATTTGTTCTATTGGCTTACCGTAAAATGCTTCAAGACGGTCTTGCAGAGTGATATGCTTATGCTTTTCTGCCTTTCTCAGTATTATGCAATCTTCGGAAGCTATCACTTCAACCTTGTCATTCTCTTTAAAGTTCAACTGGTCAAGGATTATTTTCGGAATTCTTATCCCTTGTGAGTTCCCCCACTTTTGTATTGTTGCGTTCATACTATCAACTCCTTTAATGTAAGTATATACAAAGTTTATACACCTGTCAATAGTAATATTCAAAAATAGCTCAATTCTTTCACTCAATAACAATAAAAACACCCTCAACCGTTCAAAGTTAAGGATGCTTATTTTAGCTAAATTATTTCCATTAATTCTTATATTTATTTATGTTCTCCAAACCCTTTTGACACAAAATCACAGGAGGACTTTTTGTGACTATTTCTGTCGGAAGGGCACAACTATTTTTATATTACCTTTCCGCCTGCCGATTTTAAAAGCCTGTTACGTACCGCCACACCTATTCCCTTATTTTCGGGAAGTGTGGCGTAGATTTTTTCTATGCCTTCATCATCTGCTTTCCGAAGGAGATAAAAAAGCCTTGCGGCATAGTCCTTATCTGTGGCACCTGCGGAATAAAAGCGGGCGTTTTTAGCATAGCTCTTAAACATATCGTAAGTTATAACAGCAGTTTTCCCATCATCGGGAATTGTGATGCTTTTAATATCATTAACAGCAACAACATCTGCCTTAGGACTGTAATGGGTATATTTCATGCCGGGACACTTGGGAGCATCCGAATATTCGCCCCCGTAAATACAATCACCGCATACATTTTCGATATCTTCCCTCGTAATTGCACCGGGACGCAGAATAACGGGCACTTCACCTGTCATGTCAACCACCGTGGACTCAACCCCTATAGTGCATTCGCCCCCGTCAATTATCATGTCTACCCTTCCATCCATATCTTGTTTGCAATGTAAAAATGTAGTAGGACTTGGGCTTCCCGACAAATTGGCAGAAGGAGCCGCAATAGGGGTGCCTGATAGTCGTATAAGTGCATTTGCAACGGGATGTGACGGCATCCTTACAGAAACGGTATCCAAATTAGCAGATACTATATCGGGAACATTATCTTTTCTTTTTAATATGATTGTCAACGGTCCGCCCCAATACTCCTCCATAAGGTTCTTTGCCTTTTTGGGCACCTCCCTTGCCAGCATATTAACAGAGTCAATATCGGCAATATGTGAAATCAAAGGATTGTCAGAGGGTCTGCCCTTTGCCTTGTATATGTTTCCCACAGCCTGAGAGTTAAAGGTATCTGCCCCCAAGCCATACACAGTTTCAGTGGGAAAAGCCACCAATCCCCCCTTTTTTATACACTCTGCCGCTTCCTTAAGAACGCTTTCGTCAAAGGATAAGGGGTTTACTTTTACATAAACAGTTTTCATAAAACTAACCTTCTATACTCAAAAAGAAGTATCAATCAGGATAATTGATACTTCTTCTTTATTTTTGTACAATGCATTTATTCAACTCTGCCGTAGCCATAATAAGAATAGTTATACTTCTTACTGTATCCGCCGGGCAGGATTGATGTGTCTGTAACATTGTTGAATACAAAACCGATAAGTTCAGCATTTGACTGGCTCACATCATTTGCAACGGAAATGACATCTTCTATATTCGCACTGTTTTGTCTTACAACCAGAATTGCCGCATCCGTATATTCCGTTATAATAACAGCATCTGTAAATAGCTGTGAGGGAGGTGTATCAACAATAATGTAATCGTAGATTTCCCTTAATGCATCCATAGTCTTTTTAAGACCGGAGGTTGAAAGCACTTCCGAAGAATTGCCCACAGGCTTACCGCCGCAGATAAGGTCAACCTTTAAATTAGGTGTCTTTACAATAGCTTGTTCAACGCTTGCCTTTCCTGTAATTACATCCAATACAGAATACTTTACTTCTTCCTTTACATCAAGAATTTTAGCTACGGCAGGCTTTCTGAGGTCACAGTCAATCATAATAACCTTGTTATTATTCTGTGCCAAGGAAAGTGCAATGTTTGCCGCAACAGTAGTTTTGCCTTCATTTTCAAGGGCACTTGTTACCAGAATTGTCTTAGCGTTATTTTTCTTCGAATATCTTTCAATCTTTGTTCTCATAGACTTATAAGTTTCGCTGAAAACAAAGCCTGTTTTCTTATTTGTAACAAGCATGGGTTCATGAGTATCTTTTCCGCCATTCTTGCCATTTTTACCCTTCTTGCCTTTGTTTATTTCAACATGGGGAACAGATCCGATATACTTAATATCAATTTTACTTGTAAGTGCGTTAGGTGTCATAACAGGTTCTTTAATAAGCTGTATTACAACAATAGCCGCCACTGCAAGAAAAGCACCTATTATAATGCCCAAAAGCCCCATCTTAATAAGGTTTCTGTTGGCATCGGGCATAACAGCCTTTATTGGTGTTTCCAACGCCTCCAGACTGCCTGAACGTACAGTTTCCTTTGCTTTTTCAGGAAGATAAGTGTTAATCGCCTCTGCAATGCGGTAAGTCACATCAGCATCAGGTGTTCGTACCGTTATCCTCATAATGTTGGAGTTTTCCACCAAACTTGAAGAAATATAACTGTTAATATCCTCTTCGTAACCTGTTTCAGCCTTTATCCTCTGCACAAAGTCACGGCTCTTTATTAAATAAGAGTATGTATTTGCCAGGTATTCGGCTACAATGAATTCATTTTGTGTAAGACTGCCGTCTGTATTAGTTTTTGAATTAATTACATAACTTATTGTGGAGGTATAACTCGGCACATAAGTAACCGCCGCAAAAATAATGCCAAGCAAAGCACATATAAGTGCACATGCTGCAACACTTTTCCATTTTTCAAGAACACACTTTATAAGTATAGTTATTTCAATACGGCTTTCATTTTCTTCATTCATGGCTTTTTCGTAAGTCACTTTATCTCCTCCCGTTACTACATATCTATTGTATCTTATTCTAAGTATATCTTTTTTTTCTTCCAAAGTCAAGCACAACCGATATTTAGACATATCTTTTTTATTGCCAACAAAATCTATACAATATATTGTATTTTGTTATTGACATCGCTACAATATTTGTGTATAATGATGTTGTCTAAATTATGAACTTTTGGAGGATTGAAAATGAAAGTTATAAAGAGAGATGGCTCTACTGTGGACTTTGACCGCAGTAAAATAGTTATTGCCATAAAAAAAGCCAACGCCGCTGTTGAAGAATCCAGTCGCATCGCCGAAGACAAAATAGAAGAAATTGTTTCACACATTGAAAGTATTCACCGCCAGAGGGTTCTGGTTGAAGATATACAAGATATGGTGGAATCTCATCTTATGGAGGCAGGTAAGTACGATTTGGCAAAAACGTACATTATCTACCGCTATAACCGTGCCTTAGTAAGAAAGGCAAACACAACAGACGAATCTATTCTTACATTGATTAAAAACTCAAACAAAGACCTTATGGAGGAAAATTCAAACAAAAATGCAATTATGGCGGCAACTCAGCGTGACCTTATTGCAGGTGAAGTGTCAAAGGATTTAACAAAGAGGCTCCTTCTTCCCGATCATATTTCAAAAGCTCACGAGGAAGGTGCAATCCATTTCCATGACGCCGATTATTTCCTTCAGCCCATATTCAACTGTTGCCTTATAAACATAGGCGATATGCTTGACAATGGCACCGTTATGAACGGAAAGCTTATTGAAAGCCCCAAGAGCTTCCAGGTTGCATGTACTATCATGACACAGATTATTGCTTCTGTTGCCTGCGGTCAGTACGGCGGACAGAGCGTTGATGTATCACACTTAGGCAAGTACCTTCGTAAGAGTAAGGACAAATTCTCTGCCCAGCTTACAAAGGAGTTTGGCGGTACTCTTTCTCCTGAAATCATTGAAAAGATTGTTGAACAAAGACTTCGTGATGAACTTAAAAGTGGTGTTCAGACAATTCAGTACCAGATAAATACCCTTATGACTACAAACGGTCAGTCCCCCTTTGTTACTCTTTTCCTTAACCTTAAGGCAGACGATGAGTACATCGAAGAAAACGCAATGATTATCGAAGAAATTCTCCGTCAGAGATATGAGGGTATAAAGAACGAGTGCGGTGTGTATGTAACGCCTGCATTTCCCAAGCTTATTTACGTTTTGGACGAATACAACTGCTTAAATGGCGGTAAGTACGACTATATTACACGGCTTGCGGTAAAGTGTTCCGCAAAGCGTCTTTACCCCGACTATATTTCCGCAAAGAAGATGCGTGAAAACTATGAAAACAATGTATTCTCCCCTATGGGATGCCGTAGTTTCCTTTCTCCCTGGAAGGACGAGGACGGAAATTATAAATTTGAAGGCAGATTTAACCAGGGCGTTGTTTCACTTAACCTTCCTCAGATTGGTATTCTTGCCAAAGGAGACGAGGACAAATTCTGGGAAATCTTAAACGACAGGTTAAAGCTTTGCTTTGAAGCACTTATGTGCCGCCATCAGGCATTGGAAGGCACAATTTCCGATACAAGTCCCGTTCACTGGCAGTACGGTGCAATTGCAAGGCTTGAAAAGGGAGAAACCATTGACAAATACCTTCATGACGGTTATTCAACCATTTCTTTAGGCTATATCGGTCTTTATGAAGTTACAAAGCTTATGAAGGGTACAAGCCATACGGAGGGTGAAGGCAAGGAATTTGCCTTAAACCTTATGAAACGTCTCCGTGCACAGTGTGAGGAATGGAAAAAGGAAACAGGTATCGGTTTCGGTCTGTACGGAACACCTGCCGAAAGTCTTTGCTATCGTTTCGCACGCATTGATAAGGAACGCTTCGGTACAATCAAAGATGTTACCGATAAGGGTTATTACACAAATTCCTACCATGTTGATGTCCGTGAAAATATTGATGCATTTTCCAAGTTTGAATTTGAAAGCCAGTTCCAGAAGATTTCTTCCGGTGGTGCTATAAGCTATATTGAAATTCCCAACATGCGTCACAACCTTCCCGCACTGGAGGCACTTGTAAAGTTTATTTATGAAAACATCCAGTACGCTGAATTTAACACAAAGAGTGACTACTGCCATGTTTGCGGTTATGACGGCGAAATACTTATTAACGATGACCTTGAGTGGGAATGTCCCGCATGCCACAACAAAGACCAGAAGAAGATGAATGTAACACGCCGCACTTGCGGATATTTGGGTGAAAATTTCTGGAATGTAGGTAAAACAAAAGAAATTAAGTCCCGTGTTCTTCACTTGTAATTTAATAGAGCTTACAGGGCGGATTTTATCCGCCTACAGACTGTCGATAAACTTATTTTTATTCAGTCGCAAGGGGTTTGGGGAGTAAGGCTCCCCAAATAAAATAGGAGACGGAAATCGCATTTTCGGCTCCGAAAGTGGTGATTTTAGCATGTCTAGACCCCTTGCACGAGAAATTGCCACTTTGTTCCTTAAAATTACAGACCTCAAAGTGCTGAAGGACGTAGTCCGCCTTTGAGGTCGCGTGTTGACTCTTTTCGACACGCTAGGGCGGATTTTATCCGCCCATGCTTTTAGGAGGGTATGATATGAATTATGCAACAATAAAGAAACATGACATTGCAAACGGTCTCGGGGTACGTGTTTCCCTTTTTGTATCAGGCTGTACTCATCACTGCAAAGGTTGTTTTAACCCCGAAACATGGGATTTTAATTATGGAAAGGAATTTACGAAGGCAGTTGAGGCGGAAATCATTGATTCCTTATCTCACGATTACATTTCCGGGCTTTCACTTTTGGGCGGTGAACCTTTTGAGCCTGACAACCAGGCAGTTCTGGCACCTTTTCTTACAAAAGTAAAAAAGCTTTTTCCCAATAAGGATATATGGTGCTATTCAGGCTACAACTTTGAAACAGATATGCTCACAGGCAAACTTGGAGACAGCTCTGTTACAGATGAAATGCTCAAAAACATTGATATTCTTGTAGACGGTGAATTTGTGGAAGCATTAAAGGATATATCCCTTCGCTTTAAAGGCTCGTCAAATCAGCGTATTATTGATGTACAGCGTTCATTGGAGGAAGATCATCTCATTCTTTGGGATGGGGAAAGTAATATTGACCGCAAGGATGTATCGGGGGAAACTGTCCACTGTCCCTCCTGCGGAGAATAAGAAAGGATTTACCATGACAAACGTGAATATTAAAAAACTTAACCCAAACGCAATAATCCCCACATACGGAAGTGAATATGCCGCAGGATGTGACCTTTACGCATGTCTTTCAGAGCCTGTTACAATCTTACCTCACGAAACAGTGCTTATAAAAACAGGTATTGCTTTGGAAGTTCCTGTAGGCTATGCAGGGCTTATTTATGCAAGAAGCGGACTTGCTTCAAAGAGAAATCTTGCACCTGCCAACAAAGTAGGTGTTGTTGATTCTGATTACCGTGGCGAAGTTATGGTTGCACTCCATAACCACGGCACAACAGTGCAAACTGTAGAACACGGAGAAAGGATTGCACAGATGGTTATTGCCCCCTTCCTTACTGCAAACTTTGTGGAAGTTAATGAACTTTCAGATACTGTACGTGGCGAAGGCGGTTTTGGTTCAACTGGCAAATAAGCTGATTGACAAAAGACGTATTTCATTATAAAATATAGTCATAAATTACAGAAAGGACTTGTTAAACATGAAAATTGCACTTATTAACGAAAACAGCCAGGCGGCTAAAAACGCTCTTATCGAAGCTACACTTAAGAAGGTTGTTGAACCTCTCGGTCACGAAGTTTTCAACTATGGTATGTACTCCGCTGAAGATACTGCACAGCTTACATATGTTCAGATTGGTATTCTTGCCGCTATCCTTCTTAACTCCGGTGCGGCTGACCTTGTAATCACAGGTTGCGGTACAGGTGAAGGTGCTATGCTTGCTTGCAACAGCTTCCCCGGTGTTCTTTGCGGTCATGTTGTTGACCCCACAGATGCTTATCAGTTCACACAGGTTAACAACGGCAACGCTATTGCTCTTCCCTTTGCAAAGGGTTGGGGCTGGGGTTGCGAATTAAACCTTCAGTATGTATTTGAAAAGCTCTTTGTTGAAGAATGGGGCGGTGGCTATCCTAAGGAAAGAGCAGTTCCCGAACAGAGAAACAAGAAAATTCTTGACGAAGTTAAGAAGGTTACTCATCAGGATATGTTCTACATTCTTGAAAACATTGACCAGGACCTTTTAAAGGGTGCAATTGCAGGCGAAAAGTTCCAAGAATTATTCTTCGCTAACTGCAAGTGTGACAAGATGGCAGAAGTTATCAAATCCAAGCTTGCATAAATAAAGCACAATAGAAAAAACCTTTGCAGATAAAACTGCAAAGGTTTTTCTTTTTACATTATAGGAAATTTTTGATTTCCCATAATGTAAAAAAATTTTGATTTTATTGCCGTACGAGAATTTCCTCGCAAAGAGGAAAACGCACATGGCGTAACAAAGTGTTTTCTCCTCTGTTCATTTTAGAGGCAAATATTGCCAAAAGCGAGGAGACACTTTGTTCTTTATTATTCCCTTATTTCTCCTGCCCATTTAAAGGCATATTTCGCAATTAACACAGCAATGATTTCATTTATAATAGCCGCCGCAACAATAGTGCCCGATATAACTGATGCTGAAGAAGGGTCTACTCTGTTCAAGGTTGTTACCGCTATTCCCGTAAAAACAAGGGAAACACCTGAATGAGGCAAAAGTGTCAAACCAAGGTATTTTGTAACCGTGGGTTCTGCTTTTGTTATTTTTCCGCCCAGATACGCACCGCCTATTTTACCTAAAGCACGGGAAATAATATACGTTGCCGTAAACACCCCTGCTCCGGCAATAAGTCTGTAGTCCAAGGGCATACCCAGGTTGGCAATGACCACAACTAAAGAAAGGCTAAGCAAAGGGTTGTACAAAGACAATATGTTTTCGGTTTTATCTTCCGGCATAAGATTAACCGCAGTTCCACTGTATGCCATACCAATCAGCAAATAATTAAGGGTAAATGAACCGTAAACTTTTAAATCTATTAAAAGTCCCATAGCTCCCGATAAAATCAAAAAGGAAACAAACACCATAAAGCAGGGAATTTTTTTGTTAATCCTATTAATTATAAACGATGCAATTATACCGCTTATAATACCGATTACAAAGGGTATAACTACTATACCTATAACCGAAGCTAACGAGGTATTGGCATTTCCGCCTGTTCCTTCCACAATAGAAATCACCGTAAAGAACACAATCACACCGATAACATCGTCAATTGCCGCCAAAGGGATAAGAGTGTTTGTTACCGCTCCACGTGTCTTGTACTCGTTCACAATGGACAATGCCGGTGCCGGAGCTGTTGCCAGAGCAATGCCGCCAAAAATAAAAGCGAGATACACAGGCAAACCACAAACTGCCAACACAACAGAAAATACAAGGCTTACGAATAAGAATGTTCCTATGGACTGAATAAAGGTTATCCCTATAATCTGTTTTCCCGAGGATGCAAGTTTTTTCAGTATTATTTCCCTGCCTATCATAACACCTGCAATGGCCTCAAAAAACTTAATTACAATTTTGTACCATACTGCATCAGTAATATCCAAAGTAACGACTTGTGCCAAATATGGTCCAAATACTATACCTGCAACAAGCCATCCCAATATTGCCGGAAGATGCAGCTTAGCTGAAAGTTTTCCACATATTATTGCCGTACATATAAGTGCAAAAACTCTCAATATTGAAATAATCATAATACTTTCACCAGCTTTTTAACTACTTTTACTCTGTAACGTCTTCTCCCAACCAGTCGTAGTAGAAGTAGCCGTTATCATCATTTAATTCGTTAATATATTCATTCCCGCTTTCGCCCTTGAAATAGAACACATCATTTTCAATCTGTTCTACCTCTACAATAGTGTCTTGAAACAGATTAAGCTGTCTGCCTTCAACCATATCAATCTTATAGGTAATCATGTTTCCGACCTTATTGTCTTCGCTTTGGTAATAAATCCATCTGCCCTTTGCCCCAATAATTTCACCGTTGCCGAATTTATGAATTTTCTTACCGTCTAAAGTAATCTGCATTGCACCGTCTGTGGTGTTAACATACAAATATTCACCAAGTGCGAAAAGGTTATAGTTTTTAATGTTGTCAAATTCACAGATAATTTCGTTATCCCGTGTGACATAGTTGTTTTCAATTGTGTATACACTGCCGCCTTTTGTTACCTGCCATGTACCATTGCCGATAATTTCTTCATTTTCGTCTAAGTTAACACCGCAAGATGCAAATGAAAGGCACAAACACATCATAAGAATTACAGATATAAATTTTTTCACTCTATTACCTCATTTCACCAATTGCCAAGTCCATTTCGCCCATGGCATCACCAAAGGCTGACCAATCGCCGTTTTTAAACGCACTTTGCATTTTATCATAAGCTTCAATAACCTTTTCTGCCGCAGATTGTGCAATCTCCACATCTGTATTTGTAACAGGAGGCGTAACTTCACCTGATGCATCAGAACCGAAAAGCACATTGAAACATTCATCCAAAGTTTCTCGCATTACAATTTGGTCGCCGTAGGATACTATTATACGCTTAACCTCTGGTACAGCCGCATTATTTGATGTTGTTATATATACAGGTTCAACATAAATTATAGAATCTGCAATAGGTATAACAAGCACATTTCCTCTTAACACCTGACTTCCGCCCTGATTCCAAAGGGATAATTCCTTTGAAATATCAGCATCCGCATCAATACGGTTTTCAATATGAAGGGTACCGTAAACTGTTCTTCCCGAGGGGAATTTATAGCTTATAAGGTTGCCGTAACTGTCTGCCGCAAGCCATCCCACAAGATTTTCCTTATTTGCCGGCACAAAAGGCATCATAAGCACAAGCTGGGCACCGTCTCTGCCGAAATCTTCAACTGACAGAAGATTATAATAAGGCTGAACATCAACGGCATTTTCGCCACGGTACTTTTCCTTTGCACGCATCCACAAATCGGAGTTTGAGTAGAATATTTCAGGGTCGTTCATATGATAGCGAAGGTATACTTCACTTTGCAAGTTAAATATATATTCGGGATAGCGGATATGACTTTGTAAATCTTTCGGAAGTCCTCCCTTTTCAAATACGCCGGGATATATCTTGTCATATGTCATAACCACACAATCGGTTTCATCAGTTATATAAACCTTGACTGTACCTTCGTATGCATCTACAACAGCCTTTGCACTGTTACGGATATAATTTACACCACCGTAGTTTTTAGAATAGGGCATATTTCGTGAATATGTGTACAAATCAACAACCCATACAAGCTTGCCTTCATCTGTTATAAGAATATAAGGGTCAGAGTCAATTGCCATAAAGGGAACTGCCTTATTTACTCTTTCAAGTATATTTCTGTTTGTAAGAAGTCTGCTGGAGGAGTTTATATAACCTGATACAAGCATTGTGTAATCAGCGTATTTTGCACTAAAAAGCAAACGGTTGAACATATTCATTTCAATGCCGGACTTTTCGCCTTCATAGTTTGCTTCCACGTTTTCGTTATTAAGTGCATAGTCAAACTCGTCAATATCTGTATTAACTATACAGTAATTATTTGTTTTTTCACCGTAATAAATTCTCGGCTGAGTTACATTTGGTGCACCCGAGACACTTGAAATAGGCATATCGCCTATTATAAAGTCAGGCTGGCCTTCCCTGTTCACGCTGTTTACCGCATTCATGGTAATACCGTAGCCGTGTGTATATTTGAAGGTTCGGTTAATGTAATTATTTGCATTTGTGTCAAGCTTTGTCACATCCATTTCACGGACCGCAACATTGACTGCTGTATTTTTTCCGTCTACTTCATATTCCACAATATCGGAATCGTTAAACACGTAATAATTACGAATACTCTTTGTGGAGTTTAACACATCCTCTGTGGCACGTGGGTCTGTGATTCGTATATTGTTTATTATGTCGCTTTTTTCGTTTAACACTTCACGTGTCAAATTATTCTCTGCCGGGAATGTCCGTTCAGTAACATTATCAAGCCTAAAGCCGATTTTTGTGTACTCAATACTGTTTTTTATATAAGGTGATTCAAGCGTTGTTTCGTTAGGTGATACATGAAGCTCGTCAACACATACAGCCACAATATTCATCCCTATAAGAAGTACGGGGAATATGAGAATTGTCACAACAGTCTGTTTAAACTTTTTTGCAAAAAGGAAAATGGATGCCAAAAGGGAAAGTGCAAAAAGTATATAAGGTGCCATAGTATAGAATGGCAAACGTATGTTAACATCCACATATCCTGCCCCGGCAAATGTGTGGGACTGGTCCAAAAGAGTGCCCTGACCTTTGAAATAATAGGTAAAGCCTACTACAACACAAAGGATTATGGCATTTACTGCCAAATGGATAAATACACCGCTGTTTGAAATCACCTGTCCTATTTCCGCCTTGTCGCCTTTTGCAAGAAGTACAATATATATGATAAGGCTTATTATAACAGCAAGGACAAAGACAGTAATCAAATTATCTGCCGCACTTTGGAGAAATTCCCTTTTGAAAAAGTAATAGCTTAAATCAAGATTGAACACAGGGTCTTTTATAGTGCTGTTAACACTGTTTTTAAAAAGAAGGTATTTACCGTAAAGTGATTGGGCAAATGCTCCTGCACCTATCACTGCCGGGATAAGAGACAGAGCAAAAATCCACTTTCTTTTAAAAAATGGAATGGTTTCATCCTTTAAAGACAAAACGTTACGCCTTATGACAAGAAGGTTAATTGCACTTACCCCATAGACAACGGCAAATATTATTATAAACATTTCAACACGGGCAAAAATGTCCACAAAGAACACCTTTGTATATTCTTTGCCGATTTCCAAAATCTCAAGATATTCCGAATAAAATCCCAAAAACACAATTGAAGCTATAAGAATAACTAAAACTACACTCAAAAGTTTAAATAGCCAATGCTTTTTCTTCATTATGTTCACTCCCTCTTTATTTTAGTAGAACAAGGCGTCTGCAAATTCCTGTGCATTGAATGGTTGCAAATCGTCAATTCCTTCTCCAACACCTACAAACTTCACGGGTATTCCTAACTTTTCACGTATTGTAATTACAATACCGCCCTTTGCAGTACCGTCCAGCTTTGTAAGCACTATACCTGTAATCTGTGCCGCATTGTTGAATTCCTCTGCCTGAATGACAGCATTCTGTCCCGTTGTGGCATCAAGAACCAATAAAACTTCCTTTCTTGCACCGGGAAGCTCACGTTCAATAACCCGGTAAATCTTTTTAAGTTCGTCCATAAGGTTTTTCTTGTTGTGTAATCTTCCTGCCGTATCGCAGATAAGGACATCTGCACCCTTTTGTCTGGCACTTACACAGCCGTCAAAAATAACTGCCGCAGGGTCTGCTCCCTCCTGCAGGCGGACTATCCTTACATCGTTTCTCTCTGCCCAAATCTCCAGCTGGTCTGCCGCCGCCGCACGGAAGGTATCTGCCGCCGCAAGTACAACCTCCTTGCCTTCAGCCTTAAGCTTTGATGCCAATTTGCCGATTGTTGTGGTTTTACCTACACCGTTAACGCCTATAACCAAAATTACAGTGGGCTTTGTGTCAAGCATAAGTTTACAAGAGTCACTTTCAAGTATTTCTGCAACAATATCACGAAGCTCTTTTTTAACCTCTTCTTCCTCGTGAAGGTGCTTTTCCTTAACTCTTTGGCGAAGTCTTTCAACAATTTCAATACTTGTTGTCATACCTATATCGGCTAAAATCAAGGCTTCTTCAAGTTCTTCGTAAAATTCATCGTCAATTTTTTTGAATGATTTAAAAACATCATTAACCTTGTCGGAAATTGATTCTCTTGTCTTATCCAAGCCACTGCGGAGACGGGCAAAAAAGCCCTTCTTTTCTTTTGGTTCTTCTTCAATTTCTTCTGCGGTTTCTTTAATTTCTTCTATAACTTCTTCAATTTTTTCTTCTGCCGCTTCCTTAATTTCTTCTACAGCTTCTTCAATTTCCTCCTCAATTTCTTCTACTGTCTCCCTGATTTCTTCTACAGCTTCTTGTACTTCTTCTTTCTTTTTCTTCCAAAAAAGCATCTGAATCATCCTTTCTTAAACTTCCTCATATTCTTTTACATCCTGAAGTGACATGGATAAAAGTTTACTTACACCCTTTTCCTGCATTGTTACACCGTAAAGCAAATCGGCAGATTCCATTGTTCCTCGGCGATGTGTAATAACGATAAACTGTGTTGTATCTGTGCGATTACGCATATAATTTGCAAAACGGTAAACATTTATATCGTCAAGCGCCGCTTCGATTTCGTCAAGCACAACAAAGGGAGACGGTGACACCTTCATAAGTGCAAAGAGCAGTGCAATTGCAGTAAGTGCCCTTTCACCACCTGACAAAAGGTTTATTGACAAAAGCTTCTTGCCCGGAGGCTGAACGTCTATTTCAATACCGCTTTCCAGTATGTTTTCCTTGTCCATAAGTGAAACAGAAGCCTTACCGCCGCCGAAAAGCTCTATAAATATTTCTCCGAAATACTTATTTATAACAACAAACTTTTCTTGGAATATGTCCTTCATGACAACAGTGATTTCACGTATCAGCTTTTCAAGGGAAGTTTTTCCTTCCTCCAAATCCTTCACCTGAGAAGATAAAAATTCATAGCGTTCCTTAACTGAGTTATATTCTTCAATAGCATCAACGTTTACGTTGCCCAGTGCCCTTATGTAGCCCTTTAATGAAGCAATCTTCTTCTGTGCCTCCTGAATTGATTCAATAGGTACATAACATTCCTTTGCGGCAGAGTATGACAGTTCATATTCGTCCCACAGCCTGTTGACTGCATTTTCAATATTATAGTCAATCTTGCTCTTCCCGCTTTCAAGTCTTACATTTTCATTCTGAAGGGCATATATGGTGTCGTTAAGTTTTCTTATAATTTCCCTTAACTCGCCCACTCTTTCATCGGTACCTGTTTTACCCTGTGCCGAGGCAATAAGCTTTCCTTCAATATCTTCAATTTCAAGTTTCAAAGCATCCTTATCTTTTTCAATGCCTGTTATAACTTCCTTAGTATTTACAATATTCTGCTCAATTGCTTTCTTTGCTTTTTCCTTTGCTTCGTTTTCCAAGTTTATGGCATTAATCCTTGAAATTGTATTTTCCATCTTTTCGGCATTTACGTCAATATCCTTTGTAATGGTTGTAACTTCAAGCCTTTTTTCAAAAATTCTTGCGGAGAAAGCATCCTTTTTTTCCATTGCAAGAGATAATAAATTCTGCTTTTCGTCTAATTCCCTTTCAGCCTTTTCAAGCTCTGCCTTTGCACTCTCAATTTCAAGAAGGTAACTACGCTTTAATTCTTCGTTGTTCATTATTTTAAAGGCAATTTCGCTTTTTTCTTTATCAAGACGGTCAAGGCGGTCTCTTTCTTCTCTAAGTCTTTCATCTACCGCATTTTTTTCCGCCTGGAGACGGGAAAGCACAATATCCTTTTCGGAAAGGGTTCTTCTTAATTCCTCCCTGTCATAAATAAGATCTTTTGTCTTTTCAGAAAGTGTATCAATTTCATCCTCCGCCTTTTCAGACAAATGAGAAAGTCTTTTAATTTCCTTTTTAAGCTCTTCTATTTCCTCACCTCTGCCAAGCACACTGCCGGCACGGTTTAAGCTACCGCCTGTAATTGAACCGCCAACCTGAAACACTTCGCCTGTCAGTGTTACAATCTTAAACTTGTATTTGTATGCCTTTGCAAGGCGGATTGCGTTGTCCTGATTGTCCGTTACAACAACTCTGCCTAAAAGTGACTGAACAGTATTGTCAAGATAGCTTTCCCTTTCAACCAAATCAGCGGCAATTCCTATTACGCCTCTCTCCGACAAAACCTTTGTTTCGTTGTCAAGCCGTCTTTTTTCCTGGCTTGATAAGGGAAGAAACGTAACTCTGCCCAGCTTATGCTCCTTCAAGTAGTTTACAGCCTCTTTTGCATCCTGCTCGTCAGGCACAACCACATTCTGCATAGCACCGCCCAGGGCAACCTCTATTGCGGTGCTGTATTCCTTAGGCACAGTAATAAGCTTTGAGAAAATACCCGTAATATTACCTCTGTACCGTCCGTCCTTATGTGCATTAATCAAGTCCTTAACGCTTCTTTGGTAGCCTTCCAAGGCTCTTTCCATTTCTTCAAGCATTTTAAGTCTGCCCTGTTTTTCACCTATACGGGCACTTAACTGATTAAATTCTTCCTTTTTGTCCTCCGTTTGCTTTGAGAAATTTTCAGCATCACTTTGCAACTTTAAAAAGGACTTATTCAACTCAATTTTGTCCTCACGGGCAACTAAAATATCCTTTTCCAAAAGTGAGGACTGCTCATAAAGCCTTTTTTCATTGTCACGGCTGTTTGTAATGTCAACCTCGATGGAAAAACGCCTTGTTTCAATGCCTTCCTTCAATGCATCAAGACTGCTTGTTTTGTTTTCGCCCTCCATAATGGCACGCTCGGAGGCACGTATCCTTGTACGCACTTCTTCCAATATAACGCCCTTTTTCGCCATATCATCGGAAGCAACGCTTCCTTCCTGTTCCATCTCACTAAGCTCTTTTTGTGTCTTTTCAAGTTTAATTCGAAGCTCTTCCCCCTCATTTTTTATTTTTTCAAGGTTTAAAAGACTTTCATTTTTAAGTTTTTCGTTTGCATTAATTTCCGCTTCTGAGGTTAATATATTATTCTTATAGTTTTCAATATTGTTATTTAAAATCTTCACTTCATTTTCAGCCTGGGAAAACTTTTCCTTTGTGCTGTCAAGAATTTCTCGCAATTCGCTTGTTTTTTCGTCGTTTTCCTTAAGGAGTGCATAAAGTGCATCGCTTTCCTTTTCGGCTTCTTCAAGATTTTTCTTTTCTCTTTCCAGATCTTCTGCGGCAGTTTTAATAAGCTCTTCAAATTTTTGAAGCTCTTCACGGTTTTTGTCAATAATATCAACAGATGCACTTACCTCTATGCCTTTAAGCTCTTCACGGTAAGAAAGGTACTTTTTCGCCTTTTCGCTCTGCCGCTGCAGTGGCCCTACTCTGCTTTCCAATTCCTGCAATACGTCACGTACCCTCACAAGGTTTTCTTCGGTTTTTTCAAGCTTTCTTTCTGCCTCATCCTTACGGTGGCGGTATTTTGAAATACCTGCCGCTTCTTCAAATACCTGACGGCGGTTTTCAGCCTTTGCACTGAGAAGCTCATCAATTTTTCCCTGTCCCACAACACTGTAACCCTCTCTGCCCAAGCCTGTATCCATAAAAAGCTCATGAATATCCTTTAACCTTACCTGTGCACCGTTTATAAGATATTCACTTTCACCGCTTCTGAACACACGCCTTGTAACGGCAATTTCATTGTAGTCAGACTGGAAAAAGTGCGTTTCATTGTCCAAAACCAAGGTAACCTCCGCAAAGGACATGGGCTTACGTTTTTGCGTGCCGTTGAAGATAACATCCTGCATGTTACCGCTTCTAAGGCTTTTGGCACTCATTTCGCCCATTACCCAGCGAAGGGCATCGGAAATGTTACTTTTACCTGAACCGTTAGGTCCCACAATGCCCGTAACACCATTACCCACATCTATAGAAATTTTATCAGCAAAGGACTTAAAGCCCTGCATCTCTATTCTCTTTAAATACATTATTTCACCTACTTGTGTAGTTTTTTCACGTGTATACACTATATCTATATTATTATACCTTAAAATCCTACTGATTTCAAGGTATAATTTCTCAGTCACAGCTTAATATATTATTTAGTCTGCACTTTCCAGCAAACGGATATAATGATTTGCCTCACGCAGAACGTGATCGGCAAGCAATGGCAAAATTACAGACTCTATACTGCAGTTTTGAATACCCATAGCTCCCGCCTGCTTAAAATCCCTAAACCGCAGTGTTTCCTCAAGGGAAGATTGTTTCAAATCGGACAAAGTCAAATCATTCTGTGTCCGGGCACTTTTTAAAAGAGAGTCATATTCTTCGGCAAAGCTGTCGGCAGTGTCGATAAGTGCATTTTCAGAGGGGTCTAACAGTCCGCGGATAAACATTGCATGTTCCATCATAATCCTGTTCCAGAAGCGTTCTGTGTCTTTCATGCAAGTATCGCAAAAAGTGCCGTTTTCAAGTTCGGTTACAAAGCTTCGGTACAGCTTTGCTTCACGTAAAATATGCTCAATCAGAAGAGGATAATTCATTGTAAACATATTACAACTGCGTACATTTTTCAGTATACTTTCCTTAAATTCAATAAGAGCGTTTAAAAGCCTCATGGCAGTGCGGTTTAACATGCTGACACGGCTGTATAGCAGGGAATTTGGATTGTGAAAATCTCTCCTTCCTTTGAGACGGGCTGTATTACGGGTAATATTGGTGTCAATTCCGATACCTGTAAACTGTGCCGTCTGTCTTTCGGCATTAAGGGTAAATTCTGTAATTACTTCCCCTGAGTCGAGAACCTTCTGCCGCACTGTGTTTTGAGCAAGCTGCACCGTTTCCGCCAGCAGTTTTTCAAATTGCAGTTTAAACCATTCCGCCTTTTTTGCAAAGGAAGCGTTTGGCGGGGTAAAGCCTGCTTCCAAAAACAGAGAATGTTCCTTCATTATCCTTGCAAAAAACAGATGCAGCTCCAGTGATTGCACAATATATTTATTTTTGTCCATCATTTTAATTCCTTTCATTTTTTAAATTCATTCCGCTAAACATTGTATGTAGAAATATAAAATACGTGCTTGCAGTGATATTTTCATTTTTCCTATTGCCTAAATTAAATGTTAGTATTATAATTTTACGAAAGGAGGCAATGAAATGATTTGTTTTAAAGATAATTACTTCTTTTTGGAAGGAAAAGATATTAGCTACATATTCCGCATCAGCTCACAAGGTTATTTAGTTAACTGCTACTTTGGGAAAAAAATAAAAATGCACCCTACCTATATTGTACCTGAAAGGTTTTACTGCTGGCACTCATGGGGCGAGGACGGTGTGAAACTTGACGAAATACCACAGGAGTGTCCCACCTACGGCCACACTGACCTTCGTAGACCCATGGTAAGCTTTAAAGGGGATATTTCTGTTTTAAAATACAAATCTCATGAAATATACAAAGGGAAAAAGCCCCTTAACAATCTGCCCTCATCTATTGACGAAAAAGGAGAAGCCGAAACATTGGAGGTTTTACTTTACGACGATGTTCAAAATATTGAAGTAAAGCTTTTTTACACAGTATTTGAAACAAAAAATACTATTGCACGCCATGTGGAAATCACAAATAAGGCACAAAAGGATTTAACAATTGACCAATGCTATTCAATGTGTCTTGACTTTGAGTATTCCGACTTTTCGGAAACACATTTTGCAGGCAGATGGGGCTTTGAGCGTGAAAAGATTACGGGAAAGGTAGTACGTGGTACACTTGACATAAACAACGCCCGTGGTGGCTCAGGGCATTTTATGAACCCTTATGTTATGCTCCATTCTCCCCATGCCACAGAAACAAGCGGAGATGTATATTCCTTTATGCTTGTTTATTCAGGCAACCACTCCACAGTAATAGACACCGACCAAAGAATGCGTACAAGGGTGCTTCAGGGCATTAACCCCTTCGGTTTTGAATGGACATTAAAGGAAAATGAAACCTTTACATCACCTGAATCACTTTTAACCTTTTCACACTGCGGATTCACAGGTGCCTCGCAAGCAATCCACAATTTTATAAAGGAAAACATAGTCCGTGGCTATTGGAAGGATAAGCCCAGACCGATTTTGATAAACAACTGGGAAGCTACATACATGAACTTTAACGAGGAAAAAATTCTTTCCATCGCTTCCCTTGCCAAGGATTTGGGTATTGAATTATTTGTCCTTGACGACGGATGGTTCGGTAAAAGAAATAACGATGACTGTTCCCTTGGGGACTGGTATGTAAATTATGAAAAACTTCCATCCGGCATTGAGGGTATTGCCGAAAAGGTTACTGACATGGGTATTAAATTCGGATTGTGGTTTGAACCTGAAATGGTTAACCCCGACAGCGATTTATACCGTGCCCACCCCGACTGGGCAATACATGCAGAGGGCATATCCCCTGCACTTTCTCGAAACCAGCTTGTTTTGGATATGTCACGCAAGGATGTACAGGACTACGTTATTGAAAGCGTTGTTTCTATACTGAAAAGGGCAAAGATAAGCTATGTAAAGTGGGACTATAACCGTTATATTACAGATATGCCGTATTTGGGCTACAACCATGCATACACACTTGGTATGTACCGTGTAACAGAGGAAATAACCCGGGCGGTACCCGAAGTTTTATTTGAAGGTTGCAGTGGCGGTGGCGGAAGATTTGATGCAGGCATACTCTGCTATATGCCGCAAATCTGGACAAGCGACAATACAGACCCTGTTGAACGCATTTTTATCCAATATGGTACAAGCTTCGGCTACCCGACAAGTACAATGGGCTCCCATGTTACCGCATCTCCCAACCACTACACGGGAAGAAAAACAAGTATGAAAACACGTGGCGACATTGCACTTTCAGGCAATTTCGGTTATGAGCTTGATATTACAACACTTCCCAAAGAGGACTTGGACCAAATAAAATTACAAGTTGAGGAATGTAAAAAGATACGCTCACTTGTTCAGTACGGTGATTTTTACCGTTTATCAGACCCCTTTGAAGGAAATATAGCTGCTTGGCAGATAGTAAATTCAGATAAAACAGAAAGCTTTTTCTGTGGGGCAAGAATTCTTTTTAAGTCAAACGTATATTTCCCCGTAATAAAACTCAGGGGACTTGAAGAAGGCGCTTTGTATAAGGACGAACACACAGGCAAAATTTACTCCGCAGATGAGCTGATGTACCGTGGATTATTTATTGACTTCCCCCACGGAGATTTTGCAACTTATACAATGCATTTAACTAAGATTGTATAATTTTTTAAAAAAAATTACACTTTTTTCAAAAAAGTACTGGATTTTTTTCAAAAAAAGTAGCATAATGTATTACAATATGAAATTTTAAGGAGATGTTCATAATGGAACTGAAAATTACAAAAACAACTGCACCTAAAGCAAAACCCGTTGATGAATCAAATCTTCCTTTTGGCAAGACCTTCACCGACCATATGTTAATTATCGATTATACAGACGGCATCGGCTGGCATGACGGACGAATTGTACCCTACGGTCCCATTGAAATGGACCCTGCAACAACAACACTTCATTACGGTCAGGCTGTATTTGAAGGTTTAAAGGCTTACAACTGCCCCGACGGTAAAATCAGAATGTTCCGTCCCGACAGAAACATGGCTCGTCTTAATGTTTCAAACGACCGTCTTTGTATTCCTCAGATTGATGAAGAAGAATTCACAAAGGCTATTATCGAGCTTGTAAATGTTGAACGTGACTGGGTTCCCTCTGCTCCTAACACTTCTCTTTACATCCGTCCCTTCATTTTTGCAACAGATGTATTTTTAGGTGTTCATCCTTCTCATACATATAAGTTCATGGTTATCCTTTCTCCCGTAGGTCCTTATTATGCAGAAGGTTTAAACCCTGTAAAGATTTACGTAGAGGATGAATATGTCCGTGCCGTTCGTGGCGGTATGGGCTTTGCAAAGGCTGCCGGCAACTATGCAGTAAGCTTAAAGGGTCAGGTAGTGGCAGACGAGAAGGGTTATTCACAGGTTCTTTGGCTTGACGGTATCGAAAGAAAGTACATCGAAGAAGTTGGCGCAATGAATATATTCTTTAAAATAAACGGTGAAGTTTTAACACCTGCTTTAAACGGCAGTATTCTTCCCGGTATTACACGTGACAGCGTTATAAATGTACTTAAGTCTAAAAATATTCCCGTAAGCGAAAGACGAATTTCCATTGATGAAATTATTGAAGCATACGATAAAGGTACATTGGAGGAAGTATTCGGCACAGGTACAGCCGCTGTTATCTCACCTGTAGGTGAGCTTTGCCACAAGGGCAAGAAAATGGTAATCAACAACGGTGCAATCGGTGAAATTTCTCAGATGCTTTATGACACAATCACAGGAATTCAGTCAGGTGTTATCGAAGATACATTCGGCTGGACAACAGTAGTTGAGTAATATAATCAACAATTATTCTCAATTGTTCAATATTCATTTGTCTATTTTACAGTAGGCGGTGCAGTTTATGTCTGCACCGCCTTTTTTGACAGAAATTTAACAATTTTAAATGCTGTTTTCTATGGACATTTGTACAATTTGCTGATATAATTATCTTAGATTAATATGTTTAGGAAGATGGTTATGAATTTCAATAAAAAAGCTTTGGCGTTTTTTATATTTTTTATATACAGCTTTTCATTTCTTCCCGTAATTTCCTTTGGTGAAGATAATGATAATCTTATTAATTCAGGTGATTTTGAAAGTGATGGTTATGCCGATTACTGGTCGGGTGGTGTACGGGATAGCATGTGTGCCTATGAAGGTGAATACGGCATGCAGATTGTAAATCCTTTCGGTGACATTAACTCACCTGTTTTTGGTCATTTTTTGGAATATAACGGCACAATCACACTTGAAAAGGATAAATTCTACACCTTTTCGGCATATGTGATGAACCCCATGGCATCTAATGATTACACGCCTTCAGTTACCGCCTACTTAGGCAGAGGTGACCGTGCACTTTTTATCGACATCGGCAATGTGGGCGAAAACTGGGTTTATGTTACGGCATCATTTATGGCAACGGAGGATACTGACTGTACTCCCATCATTTCCATTTCGGGCGGTGACGCTGACATAGGGTTTTTCATCGACTGCATTTCAATTACACCTGAAACACGTGTTCCCAAATACACTGTAATCGAAGGGCCTGACAGTTTGTATATCCCCGACAATGACTTTGTTGATTACCGTTACAGCATTGTAACATATGACAATACAGATACTCCCATAAATATATTGTTAAGCGATTATAATTTCGGAGTTGATATTCTCCCGGAGGGTGTTGAATTTAACAGTGAGGACGGAACTGTAAGGGTTCATTCCTCTGCTTTGCCCGAGGCAGTATTTACCCTTTCCTTTTCTGCCACGGCAGGTATAACACTTGAGAATTCCGAAAAGAAAATCACCGTTACAAAAAATCTTCTTTCCGATTCGGACTTTGAAAATGGCGAGGAAAACTGGATAAGCAGTGATTCTATCAATTATACAGACGGCTCAATTTCCCTTTATGCCTCAAATGACGGCGATTACGGCAAATATACCGATATAACATATACAGAGCAATTATTTTTGATGGAAGGAAAAATGTACGTATTCAAAGCAGATGTACGAAGCGATGATGAGTATCCACCCTCTTCTGTATATATTTCCAATTTGTCCTTCGCATCTTCAGGCTATGCTGAAATTAATATAACGGGCATCGGCGGCGGATGGAGCAGGGTTACAAGTGCATTTTACATTGAAGATACAGGTCTTTATGACCTTACAATTAATCTTTATGCTCCCACAGAACGGCCTATATATGTTGACAACGTATACTTAGGTGCGGAAGAAGAAGCACCCACTTCCATTGCAATTCACGCACCGGGAAATATTGCCGTTCCCACAGAAGCAATCAACCTTCCCTGTTATGCATCTGTTTTAGACCAGATGGGCAACACAATGGAAGACTATGACGCAACTCTTACCATTTATCCCGAAAGAGATGGCGTTTACCTCTCTGACGGCGAAATCGTTGTTGAAAGCGGTGCCAAATGTGACATATACACCGTTAAGGCAACCTTCGGCAATATTGAATCCACCCTTGAAATTTCAGTAAGCAATGACTTTATCGGTGACGGCAGCTTTGAAGTGAAGCAGGCGAACGAATGGTGGACAGCATCTGACGGGTCTTTCTTTTCAATTATTGACTACAACGGCGAAAAAGCAGGTCATGTTTACTCCCCTGATTCCTCCTGTCTTGTTGTGAATAACTCCTATATGGAGCTAATAGAAGATGAATATTATGTTTATAACGCATCGGCAGGCGTTGGTGAAGGTATTGTAACGGCATTTATTGCAGATGCAGTTACAGGAGAATATGTACCATTTGCACAGTATGACCCCACAGAGGAAACAATAATTCCCTTCACGGTTGACGAAACGGTTATGGGACGGCTTGTTCTATATATCGAATCTGACACAACCGTAGGTTTAATTTTTGATAATATTTCCATAGTCCCCGCAGAGCTTTCCGCAACGGAAATTTCTGTTACAGGCGGTGAATACGGTGAATTTCTCCGTGGCTCCTACAATTATGTAAACAATATGTCAAATGAAGCTGATTCTGATATAAGCACCACACGCTGGTATATTTCATCCTCCTATGATGGTCATTATGAACCTATAGGTATTCCCAATCAAAACTATCTGGAATTTACCGAGGATATGGCAGGTCAGTATGTTGTTTTTGAAGTGACACCAATCTGTGCATACACCGGTCTTGTAGGTGAAAGCCTCCGTTCCCTTCCTGTGCATCTGGGAACAAAGGACCCTGACAATAATGTTTCAGATACAACCCTTTCCGACATGACACCTATCGAGCTTGAAAACTCCACCGTTCACAGCTTTACAGACATTACATCACACTGGGCTGAAAACATGATTTCATCACTTTGTGCTTCAGGTATAGTTTCAGGTAAAACAAAAACAAAGTTCTATCCCGAGCATTACGTTACAAGGGCGGAATTTACTGCTATGGTTGTCCGTGCCTTCAATCTTGTATCCATCCCTTATTCAGGTAGGTTTGAAGATGTGGACGAAAGCCATTGGTCCGCAGGTTATATTGAAGCGGCATACAGACGAGGCATTGTAAAGGGTGTTTCCGAAACCCTCTTTGCACCTGAAGAATATATCACACGTGAGGAAATGGCAACAATTATATACCGTGCATATCTTCTTGCAGAAGGTCCCATGCCCTATGATTTAGATTTAAGGTATGACGATGCATACATGATACAATCATGGAGCTATGATGCAGTAAAAACAACTACAAACCTTAACATTTTCAAAGGCAAGGACATGAACCTTTTTAAACCCGGGGATAACGCAACACGTGCCGAAGCGGCATCGGCGGTTTATCGCACATTAAAGTGTTTCTAATTTTTAGAAAATATATAAAAATGAAAGGATGAGTGAAATGAAGAAATTTATTTCAATTGCACTTTGCTTGATGTTAACTCTTGCAAGTGTGTCCGCTTTAGCGGAAAACATTATGGTAACAGTTACTTTAGACGGTAACACCGTTACAGAAAATGCCTATCTTAAAGGCTGGACTACCTACGCCGCGTTAAATGAACTTGAAGAAAGTGACGAGGCAACAGAAACTGCAGTACGTAAGTATTACGAGGATAAGGGTCTTACAGTTGACTGGGACCAGGAAAACTACACTGTTTTAGTTTCCACACCCGTAGCCCAAGAAACTCTTTTTAACAAATACTACCGTATTGTCAACAAGGCTACAGGCAATGTTATTGTTGCAGAAGATTACAGCAGTGAAGTTCTTGCAAAAATCGTAACAGAACCTAAGGATGAAGGAAACCGCAACCAGATTTACCGTTTTGCATATATTGACGGCGAATACGGCTACTTTGTAAATATGCTTTCTGCATGTTCTCTTGACGTTCCCGATGCTAAAACAGACGAAGGTGTACAGCTTATTCAGTACACATACTATTCCAATAAACAGCAGAAGATGCTTCTCACGGAAACTGAGGACGGTTACTACACCATCTCCCCCATGCACTGTGACCTTGTATTGACCGAAAAGGACGGAATGGTTGTACAAACAAGTGATATTGACTCTGATGCATCTAAGTGGACTTTGGAATATGTATCAGGTTCTCTTGTAAGCCAGATAAAGGACACAGAGGGCTATAAAATCCTTGACGAAAGACTCCGGCGTGCCGCTGACGAATATTTTACAGATAAAATCTGGATTACAAAGCAGGCAATGTCCAACGCTGAAAATAAATTTGCCGCGGCAGATTTTCTTAATCTTTCAGCCGAAGAACAGGCAGATATTATTAAGGATTGCCTGAACTACACATCATCCTATCAGGTAGGCGGCACACTCCAGTCCGACTATGTTGCAAAGTATAAAATTATTTCCAAAACATACGACGAAGCATTTGATATTTGGCGTGGTCACAAGTGCCCCTGCTGGATTTATGAAGTTGAAATTGAAGGCGATGTAGAAGGTCAGGTACATAAGCTTAGATTTGTTTCCAACGAAGAAGATGTTCCCATGGTTGAGAGGTCAATAGAAGCTATCGCAAGAACACCTTACGCTATCCGCCAGTACGTTCATAACCTTTACTGGAAGGCAGGCGATGGTGCCAACAGCTTTAACGGTGGTGGCGACTCTATCTGGATTCGTCTTAATTATGAGCCTCAAACAAGCCAGCAGATTACAAGCACGCTCTGCCATGAATTAGGTCATATCCTTGACTCCAACGTACTCCCCAACAACGATGTATGGAGCTACGCAGAAAGTATAGATGCTATTCCCATTTCAGGCTATGGTGCTTCTAACCAGGCAGAAGACCTTGCAGAATTTAACAAGCTCTACTTTATGAGCCGTGATACAGAGGCATTTGAACACTTGGAAGAAATTTACCCCAACCGTTTTGCAGTATTGTCAGAAATGCTCTACCGTGCCGACAAGGACTATTTCGCTGAAAACGAAAAGTATGTTGGTACAATAGAAAAGATTGAAAACATTATTGCCAACAAAACAGAAGGCAGTATTGCTTCTGAAATCGACGATTCTATGTATTATGTTGTTAAGGATGTTGAAACAGGAAAAGTATGGACCGTTACAGATGCATCGCTGGACAACGAAGTTCCCGTTATTTTGAAAGACTATGAAGAAGGTAACGCAAGCCAGCTTTTTGCAATTGAAAAGTACACAGATACAATCCGTTTCTTTGCTAAACATTCCGCATCTTCCCTTCAGCTTGACGATTCAGGTCTTCCCACAAAAACTGTTAACCAGTACGGCGGTACATGGGCAATTGACGAACGCTTTGCAGTATATGAAAAAGACGGCGGCTACACCTTTGAAAGTGAAAGATATTCTCTTTCAATAGCTAAAAAGGGTGACAATGTTGTTTCAGGTATTGAAAATATGGGTGCTGTATGGGTTCTTGAACCTGTTGAAAAGAACACAAGTAACCTTGACTACATAATTAAGGTTAACGGCGCAGATATGTTCCTTAACGCAGTTGACGGCGAAAAGTATATGACAGTAACAGCTTCTAAAGAAGGTGCAAGTTGGAAGATTAAGGATATGGGCAACGATGTATATACTCTTATATATTCCGCTACAGGCAACCTTATCGACATATTAGACCTTTCCACAGAGGAAGGCAAGGCGGCAATTCTTTGGAGTGCAACAGGTGCCGACAATCAGATGTTTGTCCGTGAAGCTGTAGATGACGGCGTAATGTTCAAGGCAGCTCACTCCGAGCTTTACCTTACTGTAAATGATGACGGAACTGTTACACAGGAAAAGAAAGACAGTGCTAAAAATCAGGTATTCACAGTTACAGCAGTTGAAAAATAATTAGTATTGCAACGCTTAAAGGGTATGCATCACATGGGTGCATACCCTTTCTTGTATTGACTTATGTGTACTTGTGGTGTATACTAATCCTTGGATTATAAACAGGAAGGAAATTGAAAAATGAACTTTATTACAGAAGTTATAAACTTTTTGTACTACATTTTCTGGGATGAAAAGTTTATAACATTAACTCTGCCTGGGAATTTCACCATGGGCATACCCCTACTGGCACTTCTCCTTATCCCCATGGGCATATATTTTACAATTAAAACAAAATGCCTCATTGTACGTTATTTCCCCGAAATGCTCCGTATAACTATAGATAAAAAAGCATCGGGTGATAAAAACAGTCTTTCAGGGCTTCAGGCACTTATCGTTTCCACCGCAACAAGGGTTGGCATGGGCAATCTTGTAGGCGTTGTGGCGGCAATCAGTGCAGGTGGTGCCGGTGCCGTTTTCTGGATGTGGGTTACGGCTATTTTAGGCTCTGCCACAGCCTATGTGGAAGCTGTTTTAGCTCAGCTTTATAAAGAAAAAGACCCACTCTACGGTGGATTCCGTGGCGGTCCTGCATATTATATACACGGTTTATTTTCCAAGAAAGGGAAAAAATCGGTTATTGCAATTTTATTCGCAGTTTCGGCACTTATATGTTGGGGCGGGGTAAGTCAGGTCATAGGTAACAGCGTGTCCTCCTCCTTTTCTACCACGTTTAACATTCCCACTTTGTACACAACTATAGCTTTGGTTCTTATCTGTGCAGTTATAGTTATGAGGAAAAATGCAACAGTAAAGGTATTGGATGTTATAGTTCCCGTTATGGCGGCTGTTTACTTTATAATAACAATTGTTATTATCGCAATTAATATTACTCAAATTCCTGCCATATTCGACCGTATTTTTTCCGAGGCCTTTGGTCTTAGACAAGCGGCTGGCGGTGCGTTAGGTGCTGTAATATCAAAAGGTGCACAACGAGGCTTATTTTCAAACGAAGCAGGCAGTGGTTCTGCCCCCTGTGCGGCGGCGGCAGCAGATACGGACAACCCCGTTAAAAGCGGTCTTTTACAATCTTTCGGTGTATTTATCGACACTATTGTTATATGTACTTGCACCGCAATGCTCATTTTAATAGCAAATCCCCCCCAAAACAGTGACCCTATGATTATGCTTAACAATGCCATGAACATTCATATGGGCTATTTCGGTCAGGTGTTTGTAACTGTTATCCTTGCACTTTTCTGCATTTCCACTTTCCTTGGAATTCTTTTTTACGCAAGGAGCAATATTGCATATATTTTCGGTGACAACTGGACAAGTCAGAGCTTATACAAAGTATTTGCACTGTGTATGCTTTTTGTGGGCGGTATAGCTAAGGTTGACTCGGTATGGGCACTTGCAGATGTGGGTATTGCCCTTATGACAATTTTTAACCTTACGGCATTATTGCCATTGTCCTATAAGCCCTTATCACTTCTTAAAGATTATACGAAAAAATAGTTGATTTAAAAATCCTTTAGGAATATAATATTCCCAAAGGATTTATTTTTTGAAAGGCGGTTTTTTTATGAAAGTATTATTAGTTAACGGCAGTCCCCATAAGGAAGGCTGTACATATACGGCACTTTCCGTTGTTGCAGAAGCTCTTAATAAAGAAGGTGTAGAAACGGAAATTGTAAATGTGGGCAACACAAAAGGAGGTTGCATGGGCTGTGGTTATTGTGCAAAAATGGGCAAATGCGTGAACGACTCTGACTGTGTAAATGAAATTCTTGCAATACTACCCGAATTTGACGGCTTTGTTTTCGGTTCACCTGTTCATTATGCATCTGCGTCAGGTGCAATAACCTCCTTTATGGACAGACTTTTCTGTGCCGGTGGCAAAAACCTTAGGTATAAGGTAGGTGCCGTAGTTGCATCTGCACGCCGTGGCGGTACAACGGCAACGCTTGATCAGCTTTCCAAGCACCTTACAATTTCCAATATGCCCGTTGTTTCCTCCTGTTATTGGAACATGGTTCACGGTGCAACAGCCGAGGATGTGTTGCGTGATGAAGAAGGTGTGCAGACAATGCGTACCTTAGGTAAAAACATGGCATGGCTTTTAAAATGTATTGCTCTGGGCAAAGAAAATGGCATTGATATTCCAGAAAGCGAACAAAAAATAAAAACAAACTTTATAAGATAAAAAACACGCACTATTTGATTTTACTCAGATAGTGCGTTTTCATTTTACATAGTTACTGCATCAACAGCATCCTTGATTGACTTTTCCATGGCTTCTCTTCCGTACTTGTCAACCTCCATCTTATTCTTCACATCGCTGTGTGTAAGACATCCGGCACCGTTAATACATCCGCCTACACAGCACATACCTTCAATGAAGTTATAATCAGGTTTCTGCCCCGCCTTAAGCTTTTTAGATGCCATCATCAAAGTTTTCATACATTCTTCAATACCGTCACAGACAACGCCCTTAACTTCAAAATCAATGTTCTGTTCACGCATAGCCTGAGTCGCCGCTTCGCTTAATCCGCCGCTTCTTGCAAAAATTCTGCCGTAGTATGATGCATTATCCAAAATGCCCTCTTCAAGATTTTCAAGTTCAATATCACGGCTGTCAAAAAGTGCCTGTAATTCTTCAAAGGTAAGGACTTCGTCAATATAAGGTCTGCTCTTTTCAAGCTTTGCCTCGCCCTTTTTAGCAGTACAAGGTCCGATAAACACCGTTCTTGCAGAAGGGTCTGTTTCTTTAATAAACTTTGAAATTTCAACCATGGGAGAATAGTTATGTGAAATATGCTCTGCCATATCGGGAACTGCGGATTTTATATATGACACAAAGGCAGGACAGCATGAAGATGTCAAAAAGCCTTTTTCGCTAAGCTCTCTACTTTCCTTCAAAGCAACCATATCGGCACCTAATGCCACCTCTACAACAGTATGGAAGCCCAAAGTTTTAAGACCTGTCACAACCTGACCTAACTTTGCATATTTAAACTGGCTGTAGATAGCAGGGGCAACAATGGCATATACCTTGTTTTCCTTCTTTTTTAACATATCAATTACGTTAAGTATATAGCTTTTGTCTGTAATTGCACCGAAAGGACACTTGTAAACACAGGCACCGCACTGTACACATTTACTGTTATCAATAGACGCACTCTTTCCGCCTTCTGCCTGAATGGCTTTAACCTTGCATGCTTTAACACAAGGCCTTTCACGCTTTACTATTGCAGAGAATGAACAATTACTTGCACACATACCACAGTTCTTGCACTTTTCCTTGTCAATATGTGCGTGATGGCTGTGGTCAAAATAAATTGCACCAAACTTACAGGACTCCTCACAGCTATGTGCCAGACAGTTACGGCAACTGTCTGCAACAACTTCATAACCGCTGGCAGGGCATTTATCACAGGCACTTTTAATAACCTCAATATTGTTGGGATTATCAATATCACCGCCCATAGCCATCTTTACTCTTTCAAAAAGAATTGCTCTTTCCTTGTTAATACAACAACGCATTGTTGCTTCTTCACCGGGCACGATAATTTTGGGGATTTCAGAAAACTTCTCAAGAAGGGTGTCGTCCCATGCCTGTCTTGCCACCTCTCTGAGAACCTTATATTTCAAATGCTGTACCTTTGTATCAAACTTTCTCATACTTTGTCTCCTTAAAAATAACTAACTTTAATCCGTTTTCCCATCTGCCTTAAACTTTTGGAAAGCTGTTCAACCAAATTCATTTTTATATTAAAATTAATAGGCAAATCCGGGTTCTGGTGAGCCGGGTTAATAGCTCTGCCCACATAGAAATTAATATCCGTGGCTTCTTCAAACAATAGTCTGCTTATGAGTGATGCTCCGTCATGACCGAAATTCCACTGTTCGTAAAGCTTGTTTTCGCCTAAATAATCTATTGCATATTCCACAACGCGGTTTATGGTTATAACACCTTCGGTAACAAGATCCACACCTTCAATTTCCGCAATTGGCGGAATGTCGGACTGTTCAAAATTCAAACTTGCCTTTATTGGTTTATTTAAGTATTTTGCAACAATGGAGCTTGTTGTGCCGCCGCATACAATATGCTTACCTTCCTTTGAAAAGAAAAGTGCCATCATCCTTCCCGAATCGTCACGGTTAAAGGGCGGACCAAACAAAAGGTTCATAGGTTCACGTTTTCTTACTCTTACAACGCAAGCGGTTGTATCGTCCCCCGGCTTATTTCCGTAAAGCTTATTGCACTCATCCACCAGAATAGTAGACAGATTTTTTGCCGTGTAACCGCACACGCTCATCATTTCCATAAATTCTATAATTTCTTCCCGTTTCCATCCGAAATTATATGCCATACCTATTCCCGCATGGGGACAACCGTCGCTCATCGCAATGATTAAGTCATCCTCGCAAAGCTTTATTGTGGACTTATATATTTTTTTACCGCCTATGTTCATTTCTGTTTTGGCATAATCGTAATTTTTGCCGTTTCTGAGTACAATAACCTGTGGATTATCATACTGGATAATATCTGCACTTTCGTTATCTAACAGATGGATAATTGTAAAGGTTGAATATGCAACACCACGGACAGAGCAAACGGGAAGTGTTGCCGCAATAGTTTCAACACATTCCTCTATCTTAAGTCCTGCCGCCATCATGGTTGAAATAATTTTTGATGTAATGGTTGACAAAATACTTGCCTTTACGCCGCTTCCCAATCCGTCCGCAAGAACAATGACAGTAGAGTTTTCATCCTGTTCCACAACATCAACATGGTCACCGCAGAGTTCTTCGCCATAATGATTTATACTTTTATATCCGATTTCAGCACACAAATCATTCATCAGCAATCGACTCCTTTAATTTAGTAAGAGCAATTTTAGTTTCTGCCGCTGTTTCACCAAGGAGCGATGCAATTTCCTGAACAATTCTCATCTGCTTTTCAACAACCTTGTCAGCAACCTCAACTGTCTGACGGCTTATGTTTTCCTTTCTTTCACGAACACTCTCTTCATCGGTTACATCACGAAGTATACCTACAAGCATCCTGGAATCCTTATCGTGGACAACAGTCATGTCAACATAACGCTTATATTCCGCCAGATAAATCCTGCTGTTTTTAACATCCTTTCCCGTCTGGAGCACACTTAAGAATATCTTCGGGTCCAAAATTCTCACAATGGGTTCACCCAAAACATCGGAAGCATTACGTAAATTCATAATCTTCCTTGCCGCTTCGTTTATCTGCTGAACCTCCAAACTTTCATTAAGTGCAATAAGACCGTTAGGTGTATTTTTTACAATTGTGTCGGAAAAACTTTCTGCCTTATCCTTTAAAAATGGCAGACACATGCTGATTTCCGCTTTTCCCTGGCATACGGCAACTGCCTTGTCACGGCAGGTCGTATAACCGCACAGACCGCAGTTAAGCTCATCTGCCGCCTTAAACTTGCCCATTTGCCTTAATACATTTTCTATTTCAATATCATCAGGCATTTTAAGTCTGATTTCAATAGGTTCAAACACCTTCGCCAAATCAATGGGCTGAGGCTGTGTTACTTTAAAATCTTCCTCGCCGGCATAGTTTTTAACCTTTAAGTAATCTGCAACGGGCATCCTTTGTTTATTGCCCATGGCAGGGCCTTCTATACAACTGCCTTCACAGGCTGACATTTCAATAAAGCATTTATGTATGCTTCCTTTTTCAATTTCCTTTAATGCCTCCATGCATTTTTCCACACCGTCCAAGGCTACATACTCATAACCTTCCTCATCACAGACCATAGTTTTCAATATACCGCCTGTAGTGGGGAAAAACCTTGCTTTTGATTCTACCGCACTGTCCCTCTTATGTTCAATTTCAATTTTTTCTTCCATAAGCCAGTTTTCCAGTTCTTCAAAGGTAAGCACTGCATCTGCAAAGCCTTCATAGTGTTCGGCTTCGTCTTTTTTTGAAATACAAGGCCCTATAAACACAACCTTAGCTTCAGGGTATCTTTTTTTAATATCTCTGCAGTGTGCCTGCATTGGGCTTAAAACATCGGCTAAGTAAGGAAGTGCCTTGGGAAAATATTTTTGTATAAGTAAATTAATTGAATGACAACAGGAGGAGATAACAACGTCCCTATTTCCTTCATGAAGTATTCTTTCGTATTCTTTTTTTACTATAGTTGCACCGATTGCAGTTTCTTCCGCAAAGGCAAATCCCAACTTTTTAAGGGCTTCTCCCATTGCCTCTATGCCCGTATTTTCAAATTTTGAAATAAAGGAGGGTGCTAAGCTTACTGCCACAGTAGAGCCTCCCTGTATAAGCACCTTCGCCTTTTCAACCTCGTTTACAACCTCTTTTGCATTCTGGGGACAAACCACATAACACTTTCCGCACAAAATACATTCATTGCCGATAATGTGTGCCTGATTACCCGAAAAACGGATAGCTTTCACAGGGCAATGACGTATACATTTATAGCAGTTTTTACAGTTTGATTTTTTAGAAGTCAGACAACTTGCCATAATTAACTCCCCTTTTATTCATTCAAAATATGTTTTGCGAAAAACATTTCAAAGCCTTCCGGTGTAACGCCTGTGAAAACTTCGTCGTCAACCATTATTGTAACGCCGTCACGGTTACACTGTCCTGTACAGAAACTGCCTGCCAGTGTCACATCATCTTCAAGCCTTTTTTCTGCAATTGCTTTCTTAAAAAGCTCCACAATTTCATAAGAACCTTTTAAATAGCAGGAACTTCCCACACAAATCTGAACTATTTTCATAATGCGTTCAATACTTCCTTTCGGAAAAATTCTTCAACGCTGTCACTTGTTACAGAGTAATAATTATCACCTATGGAAACACTTACACCATCGTGACATTTTCCCATGCAAAAGGTTCCTGCAAGTTCCACCTTGTCACTTACACCGTTTTCCGAAATCAATTTTTGCAGTTCGTCAACCACCTGTTTTGACCCCTTAATATGGCACGAAGACCCTACACATACTGTTATCTTCATTTTTCTTCTCCTTTTATATGTTATTTAAAAATCTCTGTTTTTAACCCATTCGATAAGCCTGTCGCCATCTTCTTCACATACATCAACGCTTAATGCCGCCGCAACTATGGGGAACCATTTTGCAACGTAATCCTTTTCAATACCGCTTTTTTCAACGTACAAATCAAGATAATCCTTTGCCATTTGTTCATTTCCCGACAAACGGAGAAGGAGGCATGTTTTTACAACATCCGCTGAAGCGTTACCCTGTGCCGCATGTGACCAGTCTATAATATATAACTTGCCGTCCTCTGCTACTGCTACATTTGCAGGGGTAAAGTCACCGTGACAGATTTTTGAACGGGAAGGCATTTCAAGTATGCGTCTGTGAAGATTGAACCTTGTCACCGCATCAAGTTTACTTGCCATAATCTTACTTGTGAGCTTGTCGTTTAATCTGTTTAAAATTTTACAAGGCTTTCCCAAAACATCAATATGTAAATCTACCATCATTTCAAGGTATTCTTTTGTTTTATCGGGGTTTTCCTCCATAAGCTGTGCAATAGTTTTTCCCTCGATATATTCCGACACAATACCCCACTTCCCATCAAATTGTTCAACGGAAAGTATCTTTGGAATATTAAGCCCCGTTTCTTCAACCCTTGACTGATTTAAGGCTTCGTTTAACACATCAGCCTTGGAAAAGCTTTCATCAAAAATCTTTGCCTTTTTATTACCGTCACGGTAAATAATTTTCCTATCTCTTTGGGCAATTACTTTTTCCAGTTTCATACCTTTCTCTCCTTCTTGAAAGTATTTTTTTGCTACAAATGTATTTATTATTTATTTTACCATACACCGAAGCTGTTTTCAATGATATTTTCTTTACTTAAACAGAAAAAACTGCAAAAATTGCAGTTATAGGCTGTGTATAAACTTATTCCTCGCACAATCGCGAAGGGGTCGGGAAAGAAGGTTTCCCGAATAAAATCGGTGGGGTTAATCGCATTCACCCCACCGAAAGTGGCGATTTTAGGGGGTCAAGACCCCTTGCACGAGAAATCGCCACTTTGTACCTCAAAATATACAGACCTCAAAGTGCACAAGGACGTAGTCCGCCTTTGAGGTCGCGTGTCTCTTTTAGACACGCTAAAAATTGCAGTTTTATCTGTAAATTATATTTTCCTGTCCGTCAACACTTTTACACATATATTTTTCCAGTGAGAAAATATCCTTGGGGATTGTGCTTTCTGCAAAATCTTTCGCTGTACCTTCAAAAACTTTTCTGCCTTTATCCATAACGATAATCTTGTCCGCTATTTCTATGGCATGGTTTATATCGTGCAACACCATAACTACAGTATCATTTGCATTTTTTCGTTCAATAAGAACATTTGTTAAATGCTTTGTATATTCGCTGTCCAAATTTGCCGTAGGCTCGTCAAGAAGGATAACAGACGCACCTTGGCAAAGCATCATTGCAAAAAAAGCCTTACGCCTCTCTCCCCCTGATATTTTGTCAACCCTTCTTTCGGCAATGTTTTCTATTTTCACTTTTTTTATACATTCAGAAGTAATTTTCTTATCTTCTTCCGACAAAATCCCCGTCACACCCGTATAAGGGAAACGACCAAAGGACACCAGTTTTTCAACCGTCACCTGGGGCTTTGGCAAGTTTTGTACCATTGATGCAATTTTTTTGCCTATATGTTTTCCCGAAAACTTTTTTATATTTTCGCCTTCTAAATAAATATCACCCTCATAGGAACAGTTTAACGTTATACACCTTAAAACGGTTGTCTTTCCCGAACCGTTTTTGCCTAAAATTACGGTAATTTCCCCTTCATTTGCAGTAAAGGACACGTTATCCAGTAAAGCTCTGTTCTTTGTTTTTACACTGATATTCCTACATTCAATCATGGCTTAACCTGCCCTTCAGAAGAAGATACAAAAAGAATGGAGCACCTAAAAATGACATAATTATCCCTGCCGGCAACTCTGTAGGTGCAAAGAAAAACCGTCCTGCCCAGTCGGAAAAAATGACAATAATTGCACCTGCCAGTGCTGAAAATAAAATGTTATACCTATTGTCATTTCCGCATATTTTTCTCACTGCGTTGGGCACAATAAGTCCCACAAAGCCTAAAAGCCCTGCAAAACTCACTGCCGCCGCACAAAGTGCCGCAGAAAATATAATAGATATAATCCTTACCCTCTTTACATTAACGCCTAAGTTTTTCGCAATTTCATCACCAAGGCACAAAAGGTTTATTTTTGCCGCCATAATCTGAAGAACAACAGTGCTTAAAAGCACGATAACAAAGGGCAAAAGAATATCCTTTAAAGCCACATCCGAAAAACCGCCCACACTAAAGGCAGTGTAGCTTGTCAATACATCAGGGTATCTTAAGGACAAAAATGAAATCCCTCCGCTTAAAATGGAGCTTACTGCAACACCTGACAGAACAATGGTGCCGGTGCTTGTTTTCCTTCCCCCTGCAAATGATACGCCCATAACAACACCTGTTGACAAAAGTGCACCTACAAATGCCGCCAAGGGAACAATCATCCACAAAGAAGGGAAAAGGCAAAGAGTTAATATAACTGCAAAACCCGCACCTGAATTTACCCCGATTATGTTAGGGGCACATAAAGGGTTATTTGTCACCGCTTGCAAAACACATCCCGCAACAGCAAGTGCCCAACCTGCAAGAGAGGCACCCAGTACCCTAGGAAGGCGTATCTTTGTAAGAATTATGTAGAGGGCTTCATCCTTTCTTGTAAACCCTTCTACCAAATCCCTTATATTCATTTTTACACTGCCCGTACAAAGAGCAAGGGCAATCGCCCCTAAAAGGACCATTGCCGCAATTAAATAGTATGAAATATACTTTTTATTCATGAATTCGCTCCGGATAAAGAATATTTGCAAGATATTTATACGCTTCTGCCCATCTTTGGTTTGGTTTATAGTGGAACAAGTCTTTGGGAAGAAAATGCACATTTCCTGTCTTTACCGCAGTAAGATGGCTCCAGCCATCCTCCTGTAAAAGGCTTGTCATATATTCCTTTGCCGCATCTTCGTCACCCATTGTTGAAATAAAGATATGCTCCGGGTCCTCTTTAATAATTTCCTCAATGCTTAATCCGTCCAATAGCACAGGTGCATTTTCGGCAATATTGTACGTGTTCAATTCATAAAGCATCTGACAGACAAAATTATCATCCTTCGTTTTTGCCTTTGTGCTTCGTGCGGCAGAGCCTGCCCTTACAAAAAGGATTTTTTGCGTATCTTCAATATCGTCAAGAAGTGCTTTAAGTTCAATAATGTCGTTTTCTATAGCCTCGCCGTACACTTCATAATTTCCCCGGCATCCTGTAATACGGGTGCAAATATCAAGCATATTAAGATAGTCGCTATAGCACTCCACCTTAAAAAGTGCAACGGGAATTCCCGCCTCACGGCAAATGTCTGCCGTTTCACGCTGAATATCGTAATCTGCTGTGGCAATAACAAAATCAGGCTTATTTGCAATCAATATTTCAGTGTCGATATGTGTGTGTCCGCTCTTATCGTCCACCAATATTACATCGTCCTTGGCAAAGCCTCTTTCAACAGCCTCAGAAACGGTTATATCTATCTCTCCTCCTGCCAAACTCCATACCTCTGCATATGATGAAAACAAAATTGCCACCTTTTCGGGCTTTTTCTCAAGACTCACCGTGTAACCTGTATCATCAGTAAATTCCATATAAACTTCCGTCTTAGCCGTTTCACTTGTACAGCCCGAAAACATTAAAAGAGCAAGTAATACACAAATTAGTTTTTTCATTCTTCAATACCCTCTATGATTTTCTTTTCAACATAATCCATGCCTAATCTTGCAATTGTATCGGAAAATCTTTCGCCCTTAATTCCCTCGTCACGGAATAAAAACATTGCATTTTCTGTTGCCTTGATAACTTCTTCTTCATTTTTAAGAATACGGCTCAAAGCATTTCCCTGTGCAATCTTCTTTCCCCATCTGCCGCCTACATACATCTTGTAACCTACAAATTCTTCTTCTATTGCACCAAAGGGGCACTTAGGCACACATCTGCCGCAGTTATTACATTCAGCCTGTCTTCTTACTGCCTTTTTATCAACCATATCAATAACCTTAATGGGGCAATTCTTCGCACAAAGAGAACAGCCTCTGCACTTTTCCTCATTTATTTTAGACACCTTCTGACCAACAATACCAACATCGTTTAAGTCGGGCTTTACGCAGTTGTTGGGGCATCCGCCTACAGCAATCTTAAACTTATGTGGAAGCTTCACATCACTGTATCCCTTATAGAACACTTCATGCATCTTTTCGGAAAGGGCAAAAGTGTCAATTAAACCGTACTGACATGTTGTACCCTTACATGAAACAACAGGACGCACCTTTGCACCTGTACCGCCTGTTTCAAGACCTCTTTCGTTTAAAAATGCAAACAATGCATCTAAATCCTCATATTTAACTCCCTGAATTTCCTGGGTAAGACGCACGGTCATAGTAATTTCGCCACTGCCGAACTTGTCTGCCGCTTCGGCAACAATTCTCTGTTGCTCACTTGTTATCTTCCCGTTACGTGTAATCACACGCACATTGAATATATCATCATACCTTTTATCCTGCAAACAACCCTTTGCTTTAACCTGTTTAATTTCATCTGCTGTAAGTTTCATAATTATCCTCCTCATATCTTTTTCTTATTGATTATATCATATTTATATGCTATAATTAATTATCAGTCATTATTGATTGATAATATTTATTTATCAAGGCTATAACGTGAAAGTTCCTTTCACGTTATAGCCTCCGGCGGATTTTGTGCACTGCCTTAGTTTCGCACATACAGTGCGAAACGGCAATGTGCATAATAATCTCTTATCATTCCATTGCCTTGCTGATAAGAGACTAATTTAATTACTATTTGTGTCGAAGCAAGGCGGCGGAATGGAGATTATTATGTTAAACTATCGTATAAAAACATTTTTAACGCTTTATGAAATCCTTAACTATCGGGAAACTGCGGAAAAACTTAACCTTACCCAGCCTGCCGTCACGCAACATATACAGGCATTGGAAAATGAATACGGTTGCAAGCTTTTTGTATATGACCATAAAAAGCTCCACAAAACAGAAAGTGCCGACAAATTGGCACTTTACGCCAGAAGTATGCTTTATAATGACAAAAAGCTACGGGAGGATTTAAAGGAAAACAAGCCGAAAATCCTTCGCATCGGTGCAACAAAAACAATCGGTGAATATGTGATATGTGAACAAGTGTCAAATTACCTTTCAAATCCGTCAAACACACTGTCGCTGACTGTTGACAACACAAAAAACCTTTTACAAAAACTTGAAAACGATGAAATTGACTTTGCTCTTGTTGAAGGCAATTTTGACAAAAACCGTTACGGGTATAAAACCTTTTTGAGTGAGCCTTTTGTGGGCATATGTTCCTCCGACCACCCTTTTTCAGGCAAGGAAATTGAAATTGAAAGCATTTTTGACAACACCGTTATACTACGTGAAGAAGGCAGCGGCACACGCTCAATACTTGATTATATACTAACTGACTCAGGGTATTGTGAAGAAAACTTCAAACGATGTGTTTATATAAGCAATTTCACAATGATTTGCTCTCTTGTAAGGGAAAACACGGGCATTTCTTTTGCATATAAAGCCGTTGCGGACTCATCTGCCGGTATTTCCACCTTTACCATAAAAAATAACCCCATAACACACGATTTTAACTTTGTATTTTTAAAGCATACGGAAGCAAACAAGTTGATAGATAAATTTTTAAAATAATAATTAACCCCAAAGGCAAGATAAATTCTGCGCATTGGGGTTATGTTTTTTTCGTTTATTTCCTTTTATTTTTCTGTGCCGCCGCACTTATTTCTTTCCATCCTGACAAACCTGAACTGCAAAGTGCAGTAAACAGCCTTTGTCTAAAGCCGGGGTATTTGCCTTCCATTTCATAAATGAGTTTTTTTATTTCTTCACGCATGGTATTACCATCGGCAGTGCATTTATTTTTAACTATGGGAAGATTTTCCCTTTCCGCAAAACTTTTTACATACCATTCGGGCATATAAATCATGGGACGGATAACAGTGACCTCTTTCCTGTCAAGGTATGTAACAGGGGAAAAACAGCCAAGTCTTCCTTCAAAAATCTGATTCATCCAAAATGTTTCAATAACATCGTCATAATGATGTCCCAAAGCGACCTTGTCGCTTCCTATTGATTTTGCCGCCTCGTTAAGAGCACCTCGACGCATATTTGCACAAAGAGAGCAAGGATTTTTCTCCTTCCGCACATCAAAAATGATTTCACGTATGTCTGTCTTCTTTATATAATAAGGCACACCTAAATTTCCGCATAATTCTTCAATGGGGGAATAATCCATCCCATCAAAGCCCATATCAATGCTTATGGCAGAGAGTGTAAACCTTTTGGGGTAAAACCTTTTCAATGCATTTAAAACCGTAAGAAGCATCAAACTGTCCTTACCGCCTGAAACGCCTACAGTAATGTGGTCACCTTCGTTTATCATGCTGTAATCTTCAACTGCTTTACGTACATAACTTAACGCTTTTCTCATATTTATCACCAACTTTTCTTCATTATACACATAATCATAGGTTTCTGCAACATATTTTTTAAAATTGCCATTCGAGAAAACAAGAGAAAATAAAAGAAAACAAGAGAAAGCGAGAGTAAACACCAAACTTTTTATTTTTTTAACAAAAAAGTGTTGACTTTTTTTCTCTGATAGGTTAGAATACATCATGCTGAAAGAAAAACCCGTGAAATTACGGTTAAATTTCAAATATATGAACGGAGGATTTCAACATGAAAAGCTATATGGAAAATGCCGGCACAGTTAAAAGAAGCTGGTATATAATCGATGCAACAGGCAAAAGCTTAGGACGCGTTGCTGCAGAAGCTGCAAGCATCCTTCGCGGTAAGAATAAGCCCACATTTACACCTCACGCAGATTGCGGTGACCACGTAATCATCGTAAACTGTGATGCAGCTGTACTTACAGGCAACAAGCTTAGCCAGAAGATGTACCGTCACCACACAGGTTGGGTTGGCGGCCTTAAGGAAGTATCCGCTAAGGATATGATGGCTAAGCATTCTGACAGAGCTATGTACCTTGCAGTAAAGGGTATGCTCCCCAAGACAACACTTGGTGCTAAGGCACTTACTCGTCTCAGAGTTTACAAGGGTGCAGAACACACACACGCAGCTCAGATGCCAGAAGTATGGTCCGGCGAAATTAAGTAAGGGAGGTAATTAACAATGGCAGTAACACAGTATTTCGGTACAGGTAGAAGAAAGAAGTCCGTTGCAAGAGTACGTCTTGTTCCCGGCACAGGTAATATCGTAATCAACAAGAGAAGCATTGATGATTACTTTGGTCTTGAAACACTTAAGGTTATTATCCGTCAGCCTCTCGTACTTACAAACACACTCGATAAGTTCGATGTAATTTGTAATGTTCAGGGTGGCGGCTTTACAGGTCAGGCAGGTGCTATCCGTCACGGTGTAGCTCGTGCACTCCTTAAAGTAGACGAAGAAGCATACCGTTCCGACCTCAAGAAGGCTGGTTTCTTAACAAGAGACCCCAGAATGAAGGAAAGAAAGAAGTACGGTTTGAAGGCAGCTCGTCGTGCTCCTCAGTTCTCAAAGAGATAAATTTTATCTACTATACCCCGAAAACAAGCCGTTTTCGGGGGTTTATTTTTGGCGTCTTTAGGCGTGGAAATAAACCCCCAGTTCAACTGGGGGAAGATAAAAAGTTTTAGCAAAAGAAAACCTCCATGATATAATAGTAAATGGTTTGGCGACCGCGTTACTAAATAAAATATCATGGAGGTTTTACACAATGGGAAAAGATACGATAAATGAGATAAAAAGCACAGCTCATTCAAGTTACAGGTGTCAATACTACATAGTATTTGCACCAAAATACAGAAGAAAAGAAATATATGGTCAGTTGAGAAAAGATATAGGATAAATATTAAGAAAGCTTTGTGACCAAAAGAAAATGGAGATAATAGAAGCCGAAGCATGTATTGACCATATACATATGCTTGTAAGTATTCCACGAGATTGTAAAATAAAGTGTGTAAGTTAGAAAAAAGCTTGCACACTTTTTGC